>DATKWQ010000057.1:0-58352 GCA_035529455.1 Thermoplasmata archaeon | reverse complement strand
GACGCCCAGAGGGCGAACCTCGACCTCCTGCCGAAGTCGGTGCGCGAGCTGAGGGTCGTCACCATCGGCGATTTTGACATCTGCCCATGTGCGGGAACGCATGTTCGCTCGCTTGGAGAGATAGGGCGGCTGAAGATCACGAAGAGAGAGCGGAAGGGCAAGGACAGGGAACGCGTGACATACGAGCTGGAGAGCTGAACTCAGACCATCGCACTTGGGAATCCTGCCTAATCCTTAAGTACATCCCTTCCCGATATTCGAGGACGGGGAGACAATGGTCGAAATCGGAACAGTCTCTGAGCTATCCAAGGTGTCAATCAGGATCAGCGCGGCGTTCGCCATCATAGGTGTGGGGCTTCTCTACCTATACATAGCTGTGACAGACGCCTCCAACCCAGTGAAGGTCCTTTGGTCCGCCGCGTTGTCGCTGGGCGTGGCGATAGTATTCCTCATCACGTGGACAATGGCGAGGGACGCTCTGAGGACATACGAGCGCGAGGCGAAGCGCAAGAAGCAGTGATCATACTTACCTGCTGGCATCCTTCTTACAGTTGACTTCTGTGGACTCGAGCAGGAGCTCCATGAGGTCGACGACCTTGATGCCAGGCACGGTCCTTAGTTGTGTTTCGCAGAACGGGCAGCATGTTACCAGCGTGGTTGCGCCCGTGCCCTTTGCCTCGTCGACCTTCTTCGCCGCTAGTTCACGCGACAGCTTCGGGAACGCCGACTGCAGGCCCGCGCCTGCCCCACAGCATCTGGACTCGTAGCCGTGATTGGGCATCTCAACGAAGCTCGACACGGCTTTCACGATCTCGCGCGGCTCATCGAAGATGCCCCCGAGCCTTCCAAGATGACACGGGTCGTGATACGTCATCTTCTCGCTCGACCTCTTCACCTCCAAATCACCGCTCTTGACGAGGTCGGCTATCTCCTGTGTTATATGCATGACCTCGATGTCGCTGCCCAGCTTCTCTGCCGATTCCTTGAGCGTGGTGTAACATCCAGGACACGCCGTCACGATCCGCTTCACGCCCAGCGCTTTAAACCTCTCGAAGTTCTCCTTCTCCAGCTTCTCGAACGCGTCCGCCTGTCCAACTCTCAGGAGCGTCGAGCCACAGCATGGCTCGTCCTGCCCCATAACGGCGAAATCGACCCCCGCTCTTTTCAGCAGCTTCGCGCTCGCGGCCAACGATGGCACGAGCGGTTTCATGACAGCGGATGTGCAGCCCGCGAAGAACAGCACCTCCTGCTTCCCCGGAGCAGCCTTCGGTATGTCGAGCCCCCTCAGCCATTTGCCGCGTGCACTCCTCGGTTGGAACCACGGGTTGCCGTAGTTCTTCAAGCTCGCCAGCAGCGACGAGTGCTCCTTCATGGGCTCCACGCCGTGCTTCAGGAGGTACTCCCTGAACGCCCTCGTGTGCTCTGTGTTCTTGAGCGAGCACCATCGGTCACAGTTGCCGCATAACGTGCATTCGAACGCTGCCTGGACAACAGCCGGTGTGATTTCGAACTTGCCCTTCAGCAGCCCGAGCATCGTGCGGTTCCTGCCCTTCATCGACAGCGTCCTCACTTTCATCGCCTGATACACCGGACATCCGCGCTCGCAGAAGCCGCACGACGTCCCGAAGCAGGTCTCGAGCTCCTCCTCGAACTCCTTGAGGTCGGCCGTCCTCATCCCTCCTCTCGGGGGAACTTCTTTCCAGGGTTCATGATCCCCTTCGGGTCGAACAGCCTCTTGATATCCCTCATGTACTTCAGCGAACGCCCGTGCTCGAGCTCCATATACGGCGCCTTCTGATGCGAGTCGCTCATGAATGTGCTCATGGTGCCGTCGAACTGTATCGCCAGTTTGCTGAGCTCGTCGTGGAACATCCTGAAACGCTTGACCTCGTCGGCATCCCTGTAGTCGACGAATACCGCGCACGAGAGGGAGAACCCTATGCTGTTGGGATGCTCGAGATACGCGTTCATCCCGATGATCTCCAGCCTGTGCTTCTCCGCGACCTCCACGAACTTGTGGTAGAACTCCTCGAGCCTGCCGACGGGTACCCCCGGGTCAGCCGCTCCGAACTTCTTGGTCGTCTGCGAATCAGGCCACTTCTGCTTGAAGGGCTCAAACTCCAAGGTGTATTTCGACGCCCACCAGCTGTCGATGATCTCCCTTTCCTTGACGGTCTCTGCCTCGAACTCCGCAGCCAGCTCCAGGGCGTAGTCTCTCTGGACAGATATGATCTTGGTGTCTCCCGCAAACGCAATTGCGAGCAGCGCCTCCGCCCATGCCGGAATGTCCGGGTCCTTTCCATGCTTCGTCTTGTATGCGTGCGTGTAGAAGTTCAGTCGTCGCTTGCAGTTGATGTGCGCAGCCTCGATGCAGATACCCGCTTTCAGCAGCCGGTTGAGATAGTCGACCGCGCTGCCCATCCTGTGGAAGACGAGCATCTCGACCAGCCTCGTCTCGGGGATGGGCTCGAGCTTGAGCGTCGCCTCGGTCACCACCCCGAGGGTGCCTTCGCTCCCCGCGAGCAGGTCCTTCAACTTGTACCCCGAAGATGTGAAATGGGCCTTTCGATGGCCAAGCTCCAGCACTTCTCCTGTGCCCGTGACCAGCTGTGCGCTGAGCAGACAGTTCAAGATCTTGCCGTACCTGACGCCGAAGGTCGAATCGTTGTCACATGCGATTGCCGCACCCACGGTGCTGACCCATTTAGACTCCGGTTGGTGCGGCAACCACAGACCGTAGGGGTTGACGGCATCGTTGACCTCCTGCAATGTCGCCCCGGCTTGCACCCTCACGGTCTGGTTCTTCGGGTCCACCTCAATGATTGAGTTCATCGTGGTGGTGTCGATGTAGATGCCACCGAACAACGACACGGCACCGCCAAGCATGCCCGTGAGTCCTCCTCCTGCCGTCACCGGCACGTCATGCGAGTAAGCGACTTTGATGGTCCTCTGGACGTCGCGGGTCGTCTTCGGTTGGACGACGACGTCGGGAGGGCGTATCTCGTCCGAAGTCCGCGGGCTCCAGTCCGCTCCGTACACGTAGAGTTCCGCAGGGTCTGTCAACACCTTCTCGTCGCCGAGAGCAGACCTCAGCTCAGGGATGTACTTCATCGAGGCAGAGCTAGGGCAATGTCCGTACTAAAGCTTGTTTCCGCAATCTGATCCCCCTGGTTGCATACGGAGCTGCGTTCACGAGTGAGTTCAACAGAAGAGACGTTGAAGAAATCGCGCAGCCGTGTAGCGCCTTTCCGTCCCCTCAAAGGGAGTCACACAATAGATTGGTCGATACAGTCTTTCATTTTTATGGGCGGGAACCCCATTCGGCCCACTTGAGCCTCTGGCATGCTACGAAAGGTGCGATTTTCGCTGTCTTTCGCATCTTAACCCGCAGGTTTCGCACAGCTTCGAAGGTCTTGGTCTGGAACTCTGATCTGCGCGTGGGACGCCAGGCAGTCCGTGATAGTGCATTTATAGCGGGCGGGCAATTCTTATCTGCCGGATGGTTCCGGAATATCGGGTATTGGAGGAGGGTTGCCCATGGACGTTCGCAGTCTTCGCGTCGAGTTCAGATGGAGAATTGTCGTCGCGATGATGATCACATCCGCGATGTTGATAACGTTGCCGGATACGATGGAGTCCGAGGCAGCTTTGCCGGAGGACGAATCGGTCCTTCGAATCGGTTTCTTGCAGAAGGTAGACAGCCTGAACCCGAATGTCGGATTGACAGACGCGTCCCGCGTTCTATACGGCCTATTGTACGACTGCCTCCAATGCGTAGGAAACGACCTGGGGTCGGAGCCCAACATCGCCCTCAGCTGGGGGATTGCCGATGGCTTCACCCCGTACGGCTCTGTTTGGGATTTCACGTTGACTCAGAATGCATATTGGCATGACGGAGAACCTCTAACGGCTGAGGACGTCGTGTTCACACTCAATCTCAACGCTCAGCACTTCACCGCTATGTGGGCGTATCGGCCATATGCGTACTACATCGATTACGCCGAGGCGATTGACACCGACACCGTGAGAATCCATTTCTTTGATAGATCCACTGACGATCCTATGTCCGCTGCATTCGCAGAATCCCTTTTCATCCCGATCCTGCCCGAGCATTTGCTGGGGGACTTGACTCCAACGGAAATCAGTTTCAGCTGGACCGGGGTCTTCGAGGCCTCAGACCCGCCAATCGTTGGAACTGGTCCATTCATGGCGACGGCGGATATCTATGATGAGTTTCTTGAGCACGACAAGCTCACACTGGTCAGGAATCCGAACTACCATTGGGCGGCTGACAGAGGCAAGACAATAAAGTTTGACAAGCTCGAGATGCACTTCTATGACGACGCCACTTCAATGGCTCTGGCGTTGGAGATCGGCCACCTGGACGTCGCGCAGTTCCCGCCGCAAGATTACCTGGTGCTAAGGAGCAAAATCGAGAGCGGGCAGTTGCAGAACCTCGTCGCCTTCGACGGCCCGAAGTGCACGCAGTATTGGACACATGTTGGATTCAATTTGAACAACGCAGGGCCCAACCCGTCCAGGCTCGATCCCGTCATAAGACAGGCACTCGCCATGGCGACGAACAAGGAGTACATCAACGACAACTTCTACCTCGGCTTCGGTGAGCCAGGGACTACACTGATCCCGCCCGTCAACGAGAAGTGGCACTACGAGCCGACGGCGGACGAGCTGTATGAGTACAACATCGAGGCGGCGAACGCCCTCCTCGAGGCGAACGGATACGTGTACCTGTCGCCAGACGCTGACTACAGGATCGCCACAGATGACAGCTTCGCGGTCCAGGAAGGCCTGGTCGCTGAGAACACCGTGTTGTCGTACGAGATGCTGGTCAGGCAGGAGTTCCCTGAGGAGAGAGACATCGCCGTGTATCTCGAGCACGAGTGGGCGAAGATCGGAGTGGAGGTCAATTACGAGATCGCGACCGAGGCCGCTCTGGGTGCAATCGTCTATTCCTACACCTACGACACCATGATATGGTGCTGGTCGTCCGATCCTGATCCACACTATATGCTGTTCTGCCAGTCGGAAGCGTCATGGAACGGCTGGAATGACAACATGTACAGCACTCCTGAGTACGAGGAGAACTTCACAGCGTCCATGCAGGAGTTGGACGATGAGCTGAGGAGGGACTATGTCGACAACTGCCAGAAGGTCCACTATGGGGACGTGGCGTACATCATTCTGGACTACGTCGACCAGACTTATGCCTGGAGGACCGACACTTTCGAGGGATGGGGCGACTGGGGGGCCAACCCGGGAAGGAGCATAGACGCGTACTGGAGTGGGAACCCCCTGTACTTCGACTTGAGGCTGATCGACCACAGCCCGCCCGTCAGCCTGGTGTCGCTATCGGGAGCGGCTGGGGACAGCGGTTGGTACACATCGTCTGTGGAGGTATCGATTTCCGCATCGGTCTTCAACAGCGAGATCGACTGGACGAGGTACCGCATCAACGGGACGGAATGGCTGAATTACACCGAACCCTTCGAGATCGCCGAAGAAGGCATGCACGAGTTCGAGTACTACTCCAAGGACGTCGACGACATTTACGAGGATATCAGGATGATCGACATCAAGATCGACAAGACGGCGCCTGAGCTGGAGATCGATGATGGCCAGACGACGTTCGACAGCAGGACGGTCAACATAACTTGGTCATGTTCTGACTCTTGCAGCGGCGTGGACCACGTCGAGTACAGTCTCGACGGTGGAGCATATGTCACATGTGAAGGCGACGGGCAGCTCCAGCTGACAAACGTGAGCGACGGTACGCACACGATCCGACTTGTGATATACGACAACGCGTGGAACAACGCGACAGCCCAAATCACGTTCGAGGTCGACGCCCCGGAGGATGACCCGGAGGACGAGCCTGAACGGTCCAACATATGGATCTTCGTCGGCATCGCAGGCATCGTCGCTGTCGCCGCGGCGCTGGCGGCTACTGCTGTCATGCTGCGAAAGAACAGGGGACCGCGCTCACCACCTGGGAAGGGCGCCTCCGGCGGGAATGGGCCGGCGTAGCCCTGACAAGGTGATCCCTCGAAGTCCCGCGAGAAGCCGAAGATGTCGTCGCCGTCGTGTAGGAGGCACAATAGTCTCATAATACATGACCCCATCATGCTGAAGAGGAGAAGTCATATCGATGACTGAGAAAATGCTAGAGAACGGGCTCCTGTACGGGCTGAACATGCCGACATCTTACACCTCGCTCGAGGAGCAGTCTGTCAAGACGATTGAGTCTGGGCTCTCTCGATTTCCGAAGGCACTGAGCCTGTTTCGCATGCTACAGACTGACGCCGAGGTGACGACTCTGTTCAACTTGGCAAACTTCATCGCGGTGCGGAAGCTTGGGTACAATGACCACGGTCCGATACACGCGAGGATATGCGCGGCGAACGGCATACGCCTCCTCGACATACTCGTGGGAGACGACAGCGTAGAGCTCGACTCCGTCAAGGGATTGGGCTTGTCCGAGGAGGATGCCTATGTTATAGTGATGGTCGCTTGCATGCTGCACGACATCGGGAACGCCGTACACCGCGAGGAGCACGAGATATTCAGCGTGATATACGCCAAGTCGCTCCTGGACAGACTGCTGACGGAGATATATCCTGAAATCTCCCGCAGGACTGAGGTGCTCTCGCAGATACTCCACGCCGTGTACGCACATGACCATGGTGAGAACGCCTTGACGATTGAGGCCGCGATTGTCGTTGTGGCGGACGGCGCGGACATAACGAAGGGGAGGGGGCGGCTGTCGTTCGACCTCGGCAAGCACGATATACATTCCATCTCCGCTTTGTCTATCGAATCCGTTGAAATCAAGAAGGGCGAGACGAAACCCATCGAGATCCATGTTACGATGTCCAACTCGGCTGGCATCTACCAGCTTCAGGAGACGCTGGGCAAGAAGGTCGCAGCGAGCCCGTTGAGAGATTACGTGGAGATCGTGGCCGACCTGATCCCATCAAGGGATGTGCCCGAGCAGCGCATACTCGACAGGATGATATTCTCCGATGGGAAGTACAAGAGCAGCTAGAACGAGAACAGCGGGACAGCGGCGAGCAACATCGCCAGCCCCGCGTACTGCCGGATCGTGAGCTGTTCCTTGAGCCTGAACTTGGCGACGGCTATCGTCACCATCGGATAGATGTTCGTGATAGGCGACACTATGGACACGTTGCCGTTCGCGAACGCCAGGTACATCGTGATGCCACCGAACGTCAGGAACAGCATCGACACCAGGAGCACGCGGTTCCCAATCTTCGGCATCTCGAACTTGCCCTTGGAGGATGTCAGCCAATAGACGACCCAGATGGCCGGACACACCAAAGCGAAGGCTCCGATGAAATCCGTCTGCCCGATATCTGTCATCACATGCTTTGACATCGCCGCCGAAGCGCCCCACAGGAGGAACGCTCCCAAGGCGAAGAGTATCCCGAGCGATTCCGTCTTGCCGTTGTTGCCGTTGGCGCCGCGGTAGGTGAACACCAACATCGCGATGACCACGAGCACGACTCCTATCCCCTCGCCGAGCGTCATCGCCTCGCCGAGGAATATGAGCGCGAGTATGACTGTCCAGGGGGCGTACGCGCCAGAGACGGTCCCTACGATGCTGACCTTGCCGTGCTTGATCGCCTCGAAGTAGCAGATGTAGGCTCCTGCCGAGAGAGCTGCTGCGATGCAGGCCTTCACCCATGAGTATGCGTCGTGAGCGGCTGGCTCACGGAACAGGAGCCAATATGCACCGTAGATCGTGAAAACAGTGATGCTGAACAGCATCAGATAACCGGCGCCGGATATGCGTGCGCGGCTCTCCTTGGCCAGGACTTGACCCACGCCGTAGAGGAATATGGTCGCGAGAGAGAACGGCAGCCAAAGGAGTTCCATCAAGCCGCGCTGATGGCCACTGGATAGATATACGTTTGTCTCAGCGGTGGCACTTGGCAGCCGCTTTCGCGGATTCCTTGTCGAACACTACCACTCCGCGGCACTCTATCCGGGTGATCCTGTGATACGGTATCGAAGCATCGTCGGTCTCGAAGAACCATCTGTCGAGAGTCCTTATGGTCGAGCCATTGATGCAGAGGACGTCCCCAGGCGCTCCCCGGTGCACATACCATATCTTGGCGGCGTCGATGCTCTCATCATCGTCCCATTTCAGGCGATTAAGTACCTCTCGGGGATAGGCCATCGGACTGTATAGGGCGTTGAGGTCGATATCTCAGTTTGCTGTTGACCCAGCTCACGGAGGGCATCTCAGGTGAATTCTGCAAGCTTGCCCTCTATGGTGTCGGCGAGCTTGAGGACCCTCTGTATCTCCTCATCGTTCGCCGGCCCCTTGACGTCGACAACATCGAGCATCTCAATCTTCATGCCGCCGAGGAGTTCTCCGAGCTGCTTCACCGCTCCGCCGGACCAGCCATGTGATGAGAGTATCGCCGCGTACTTGGTCGGTGCTCTGAGGGTCTTGGTCAGCAGCGCAGCATATGCTGCGACGGGGTGAACGCCTCCCAGCACTGTTGGCGCCGCTATCACGACGACTGGTGAGTCGACGAGCTGCTTCGCCACCTCGCCTATCCCCATTGCAGTGAGGTCGAACGCCTGGACCTCTATGCCCTTGTGGATGAGCGATTCCTTCAGCACCTTGACCATCCGCTCGGTCCTGCCCCACATGGAGACATAGGCGATCAGCACCTTCTTCTTCATCTTCTCGCCGGCCCAGTCCGTGTATGCATCGATGATCAGCTTCGGCTCGCGGTACATGACACCGTGCGACGGCGCGATTATCTTCGGGTCGAGCGCCTTGACCTTCTCTATCGCCTTCATCGAAGGCTTCCTGAACGGCATCATGATCTCGGCGAAGTACAGCTTCGCCAGCTCGAGCGTGTGACCGTTGCCGAACTCGTCGGCGTAGAACTCGCCATACGCTATGTGTGATCCGAAGAAGTCGCATGGGAATAGTATCCTGTCCTCAGGCACGTAAGTGAATATCGTCTCGGGCCAGTGGAGCCATGGCGCGTCCACGAACTTCAGCGTCTTGCCTCCGAGGTCTATCGACGAGCTCTCGTCCACGACCATTATCCTATCATCGGGTACGCCAAAGTACATCATCGCAGCCTCCTTGCCCTTGGCGCTCGTCACAAGCTTGGCGTCCTTGGCCAGAGATAGCATGTGCGAACATGCATTCGCATGGTCCGGCTCGGCGTGGTTCATCACGATGTAGTCCAATTTCGCAGGGTCCGCATGCTGCGAGACCTTGTCCACGAGCTCGTTCTCGAAACCTGGGTTGACAGTGTCGATCAGCGCGGTCTTCTCCGACCCGACGACCAGATACGCGTTGTAGCTGGTGCCGTGCGGGAGCGGTATGAGCCCATCGAACAGCCTTCTGTTCAGGTCCTTGACTCCTACCCAGAACACGTTCTCGACTATGGTTTTCGTACCCATCGGCGTGTTTGCCATTCCATCACCATCGCTTGGAATATTCTATGGGTTCATAGCTTTGTCCCCGTTCCGGTTCCTTCCTTGTCTGCGTAGGTGGCTCGTGCTCGGTGGGTGAGGCCAGAAGATTGAAATCGAAGGAACGCTTTGGATGGGCCGGCACCTGGGCAATGGCAGAGCTTCCAGGGGCTGCGCAACACCGTGTGATGGCGGCGATTCTCGAGGTGATCATACCATGGATTTGAAGTCGAAGATCAAACGTGTCCCGGAGTTCAAGGGAGTGGTGTTCTGGGACATCACGCCGCTGCTCAAGGACAAGACCGCCTTCGGCCAGTGCATAATGGAACTGGCGGAGCACTTCAGGGACTACGACGTCAAAGTGGTCGCTTCGAACGAGGCCAGAGGTTTCATAGTCGGCGCTCCGGTCGCGCACGAGTTGGGTGTCGGTTTCGTCCCGATAAGGAAGAAGGGCAAACTACCTCCGGTGGTCCACAGCCTCAGCTATGACAAGGAATACGAGTCAGACGTCATCGAGGTCAGGGACGACAGCGTCGAGCCAGGGGACCGGGTGTTGCTCGTCGACGACCTGCTTGCGACAGGCGGGACCATCAAGGCCAACGCCGACCTGGTCGAACAGCTCGGAGGCGAGGTCGTCGGGATGGGGTTCCTGGTCGAACTGGAATACCTCAATCCGAGGAAGCACATCGGAGACAGATACCACATACACTCGCTCATAACTCTGAAGACGACTGAGGAGTTCTGAAGCCATCCCCGCGCGTGTGAGCGCATTCGATGTCCGAGCCGAAGGTTCAATTACCTGTCAGTCGTTTTTGGATAACATGGTGTTCGAAGCACTCAAGGCGTCACTGGCGGAGTCCACGGTAGTCGACCGCGGAGATTACGAGTACATGATCCACCCCATAACGGATGGTATCCCGCGGGTGGAACCGCGTGTACTGATCGAGGTGATCGACGCCATGGCAGAGATCGGCAACTTCGATTGCGACACGATCCTGACTGTGGAGGCGCTGGGCATACCTCTTGCGACTGCCCTCTCGTTGAAAACTGGCAAGCCTTTCACCATCGTTAGGAAGAAGATGTACAGCCTCCCTGGCGAGGTGAACATCTCACAGGTAACGGGGTACTCGAAGGCGACGCTCTTCATAAACGGCCTGAAACCCGGGGACAAGGTCGTCATCGTGGACGATGTCATCAGCACGGGAGGGACATTGTGGGCCCTGGTGGACGCCCTCAAGAAGATGCAGGTGCACATATCGGATATCATAGTGGTCATAGAGAAGACCGACAAGAAGGCGGAGATCGAGAGGAAGCTCGGCATGCCGGTCAAGACGCTCGTGAAGGTCGAAATCATCGACGGCAAGGTAGTTGTTGTCTGATAGCGCCAACTCAACATCAAAAGTGCACTTCTTGTAACAACGCAAGCCAATATTCAATCAAAAAAGTAACCCACGCTTCCGCCTTCACGGAGCCTGATTGTAGCGCAAATCTGCAGACAGTGCGGGAGCGCTCGACCAACTCATGGGAGCCGCTGCGGTCCTCATCTCCGTGCTGCTGTCGGCTACGGTCGGCGCAGGGTCGGGGTTCTGCACGGGGCTCGTTCCCGGGCTACATGTGAACAATCTCGCCGCCGTCGTGGTCGCCAGCTCGGCCTCGTTCGTCGGCCTGTTCTGCTTCCTGGGGTCGCTGTCAGGGTGCGACGAGGTGGCGCTCCTGGTGGCATGCTTCCTCGTGGCGGCCATGGTGGCACATATGTTCTCGGAGTCGATCGTGGCGACATACCTCGGCATACCCTCCGATGACAACGTATCGCTGCTGCCGGCGCACAGGCTTGCCAAGGAGGGCATGGGGCGGAGCGCGGTCTGGTCGTCCGCGGACGGCTCGCTCGCGGGCGCGGTGGCAGGCCTGCTGTTCATGATGCCTGTATGCGCCTTGTTAGGTCCGCCACTCGATGCGTATTCGTCGCTCAAGGCCGTGATGGGACTGATCGTGGCCGCGCTGTCGGCCTTGCTGGTCGCATCGGAGGGGCTTGGCAGGCCAGCGGCTCTCAGGCGCGTCACCTTTGCCGCGGCGTTCTTCCTCCTGGCGGGCCTGGTGGGATACGTTGTCTTGGACACCAACTACTTCTCGTCGAACATGCCAGACTTCCCGTGGATTCACTCGTCCTATGTGCCGAGGTCATCGCTGCTGTTGCCGCTCTTCGCTGGCCTGTTCGGGATACCAACGCTGCTGCTCAGCCTCGACTCGTGCAGCGCCGGAGAGGAACCGTCGGACCGGATTGCCATCAAGGACAGCGACCTGCGCCCTGTGATCCGCGCGAAGGACGTAGTGATGTCCTCTCTCGGCGGCGTGCTCGTGGGTTGGATTCCGGGCGTCACGTCAGGCTCGTCTGCGACACTCTGTGCCAACGTCATGAAGGGGGCCGCCCCTGAAGGAGGCCAGCGGGAGGAGGCCGTGCGGTTCATCTGGCTCTACTCCGCGATATCGTCCTGCGGGGCGGTGCTCTCCGTGGGGGCACTGTTCCTCATAGCCCGGGCGAGGAGCGGCATAATGCAGGCAGTGGTCTTCTTCATGGACGACTCCTCCCTCGAGATACGCAACATGGGGACGATTGGCCCGATGTGCGCCATCCTGCTGTCGATGCTCGCAGCCGCCATGTTGTCCCACGCGATGATACACCACATCTCAGGGACGTTGCTGACGCGTCTCCAGGGAGCCCTGTGCTCGCGCAGAACTGCCGTCGTTTCGATGGCGTTCGTCGTGTCGCTCGTGCTGTGTCTCACGGGCACCAGAGGGGGATTGCTGCTTGTCGTCGCGACGACGCTTGGTCTGATGCCTCCACTCTGCGGCCTCCGGAGGATCAACCTGATGGGCTGTCTGCTGCTGCCGATATGCGTGACCTTCCTGGCTTGATGAAGAACCATTGACGGGAAGGCGCGCTTGTCGTGCAGAATATGGTCTAGGTAGAGAGGGGTTCCGCCTTTCTCCCCCCGTTAAAATCGCAGGGAGCCCTCTGAGACCGTGAGGAGTCCGTCACCCGTCCTCGTCGGACAGGGGCGACACTCCGCACCCAACTCTTTCGGACCGCCTGCATAAAGGCGGACACCCCTCTACCGTTATCTTGATCTCATCATTGGCGAAGGAGCCTTCGTCGAGCGTTACCGTCACGGGAAAGGGCGCAGCCGCTGCTGAAAAAACGGCGGTTGCAGGCATTGTGAATCCGTGTACGAACAAGGCCGAATCCCTTCCCCTCACTTGTAACCTGTTTTGTCAGCATACTATATAGTTTTTTTCATTACTGACTCCCTTTTTGGGACATTATTAAAATTGATACGATTAACGGCATTATATCGCGAGTTTTTCCCGCAGCTTCTCGCTCGTGTAGCCGAACGGCAGGAACAGTGTCTCCGCCGCGCGTACGAGGAGGTCGACGTACGCCTCATCGTCGTACTCCTCATCGCCGGATATCAGCGGCTCGACCCTCACGCGGGCGCGGTCGTCCCTGCTGCCTCCGTCGGTCACGATGTACTGCACCGTCTCCCCGGGATACAGCGTCGCTCCCTCGCGCTTGAGCTGTGTGAGCGCTGCAAGGCCGTCGTTGAACTGCTCGTAATCATCGATGCCCTTCGATATCCTCCTCCTCAACAACAGCTTGCGCAGCGGCACGGTCTGCGACCTCACCACCTCGACATACTCGGACAACACCTCCAGTGCCGCTGGTATGGTCTCGCGGAACTCATTAGCATCGGATGCCTGCGCGAGGAGGGAGAGCATCTCGGACTGCATCTCCTTCACGAGCTCCGACGAGTCGCTCCTCCGCGACTCTATCCCCCTCAGCTTGAGCTTGCCATCCTCGAAGGCGCCGTAGTACCTGTTCAACACGCCGACGCCGCTGGCCTTGGACGGCAGGAACACGATCCATCGGTAGATCCCCTCGGCGTCGAGAGGTATGCCTATGTGGCCGGAGACATGCTCGCAGAACCTCTCAGGGTCACCGTCGCCCCTGAGCCAGAGCGAGTCGATTATCCCGTGGAGTATCTCGTAGCCATGCGCCTCCGCGATCTCCGACGCCTGCAGCATTATCTCCCTGCCGTACGCGTTGATGGCTTCGTGGCATTCTATCCTGCCGAACCTGGCGTTCCTGTATCCCGTGTATCCGAAGCAGGTCACGAGAAGCCATTTGAGTATGTCCGAGCGCCCCTTGTAGAGCGCGACATCACCGACGCCGTCCCTCACCATCCTCTTCAGCCTGGTCCTGCGCTCTATCACCGGCTTGAGCACGCGCGGTATGAGCCCTGTCTGCCTGTCGCATATCCGATAGCCGAGGACTGGTACGGTGCGTGTGGGCGCTTCGCAACAGCCGCACATGATCGTCTCCGGGGAGATGTTGAAGCGCGTCATTATGTTCGGATACAGCGAGGTGAAGTCCACCTCGAGCACGTGGTCGAATATGCCCACCCGCGGCTCGTAGATGAACCCGCCGCGGTCCGCGACGATCAGCTCTGTCGCCGTCTTGAACTTCTCCGGGAGGTTCTTCTTCCACATGATGGCGCATCCGTCCATGAGCGCCTGGTTGACCTCCATGGCGCTTATCGCGCTCCCGGGTGACAGTCTGCCCAGTTCCTGGATCGGTGTGCGCGCTATGCGCACGAGGTCTATCAACCCCCCGAGGCCGCCCTCCACCAGCATGAACGAACTGTCGCGGTCGAGGTGTATCCTTCCGGCGAGCTTCTGCGACGGGGGCTTGTACAATATCCTGCCGTACGTGAAGTACGATTTCCCCTTGGTGCTCGGCCGCCTCTGCCGTCCCCTCCCCAGCCGAGGCTGGTCCATGCAGAGCGCGTTCGCCCTGTGGTCCAGGTACGGCAGCAGGAACGCGTCTCCCCCGTTCGTGTATATGATATCTGGATCATGTCTCTGCACCGCCCTTTCCACCTCACGGATTATGTGCTCCTCGTCGCCGTCGATGACGTCAGAGCCGACCTCCGCGCGGACTATCTTGTCTCCGAACGATTCCAGCCCCTTCCTTCCGCTGGTCGTCGCCCGCAGCTCGATAGCCGACAGCGGCGGCAGCTCGTAGTCCATCTCGAACGGGTCGTCCAGCATCGTGGGCTTCGGCGACAGCTCGACCAATCCCATCGGGAACAACCCCTTCTCCACGAGGTATCTCTGGCTGAACCTGAGGTCGACGTCGAACAGGTCGTAGTCCCTGTACTTGCCGCGGTTGTCTATCGTCCGCGCGGTCTCCTCGACCCTCGAATAGTCTTTTATCGTGACGCCGAGCACGTCCTTCGGCTCCTCCCCGAGCCACAGACGCTTCGACTCCCTCTCCACCTGGTCGACCGCGTCGAGTATCTGCAGCGCCGACTCGAGCTCGTCGAGCTTCTCGGCCGATGAACGGACGTATATCTTCGGGAGGAACTCTCGGTCGATCACCCTGTGGGCACCGCTCCTGGTCTTCACCCAGTAGATCATCGCGTTGGAGGCGTAGTCGGGGTAGATGTCGGTTATCCAGCCCCTCATTCGGTCGTCTCACCGCCCCTCACCACATCATCTGCGTCGTTTCCGTCGTCCTCGCTCAAGGCCTTCCTGAGCCGCATGAGTTCCTTCTCGTGTTCGAGCAACATGGAGAGGAACGCCGATTCGGAGGGGTCGACGCTTATGGCGTAGGTTGATGCGGACGCATGCATGCGGGCACTCTTGACCAGCGCCTCGAACGCCTCGCGGTCGTCCTTCCTCAGCGCCCTCTTGAAATCGTTCCACTGCTGCACCATCCGCTCAAGCGCGAGGCGGTATGTGGGCACAGTCCTCCCCATAGAACCCCCCTGTGAAATCGTTCAGGACCGTCTGGTTCCAGGGCACGGGCGCGAAGCTCGTCGACCGCGCCTCCCTGGGCATGCGCACGGCGATGCCGTCTCTCACGCATCGCATCTGCACGTAGACATCGAAGGCATCCGAGAGGAGCGCTATCATCTTCGGATCCGGCTTCACGCGACCGGGTGTGTGAGATGTAACCACGGTTATTGCTTCGCTCTCCCTGGTGACCCTCCCTATCTCCTTGGCGCACCCCCTGAGAAGCTGATGTGCTTCTGACCGCCGCACATCCTTGTCCATGAACATGTCCGAGATAGACGAGATTATAATCGTGGATGGCGCACTCTCCCTCGCCTCTTTGCCGAGGAAGCTGCCGACCAACGACGCGAGCTGGTATGCGGTGAACGCACGCGCCACGTTGACCATGGACAGCAATTCACGACTGTCGAGTCCGCGTCGCTTGCAGAGGGCTGATAGCATGTAGGGGTCGACCGCGTTGCCTCCATCTATCCATATCACCTCCTCTTCGAACTCAGCCAGCGCTTGAACGCACAGGATATGGAGCAGTTCGGATGCGTACCGGGTGTCTGAGTCCACTAGCGTGGTCGTTGACGGCCTGAACCCTCTTATGATGTCGTCTATCGGCGCGATGGATGCGTTCAGGACTCTCTCCATCGCGAGGGGCTCGCTCCCGCTGAGGATGGCCGATGGGCGCTCGAAATGTCCCATGCTTTGAGCGTGAAGAGGGGCCGTCATCTCAGTCGCATTACGTCAGAGTCGGATGTTAAATCGCTGCCCAGGGGGGTCGGGTGAATATAGTGGCGTCTTATAAAATCAGAGCCCGACACAGCTCTCACAGAGGGCACCAGCAGGTGAAGGACATAGCCCCTTTGAGACACTGCAATCCTGAGCACATTTGGCGCATTCATGCAGATGATTTCATTCTGCGCCTATTGGTGTGAACCTACTCTCAGAAATGCGTGGAGTAACGAGGTCAGACTCCCTCGTACTCAGTCATCATTCTCTTCACTGCGTAAGCCCGGACAGCGAAGCTAATTGGCACAAGAGCGAGACCGCAGATGCCCAGAATCACAACTGGCCAAAGGGTTCCATTGAAAACGAGAACGCCTCCGGCAGTGGCGAACACCAGTAGTGTTCCTGACAAGATCCGTCTGTTTGTCAGCGGTGCTAGCCGATACATGCTAAGAACCGTAGGTGATGGCTGCCAGTTGTATTGAGAGCATGATATGTCCGACTTCTGAAACTTGACAGTTGCTCCACAGTCTGGGCCCTTCACGCTATTCACCTCACAGTCAATCCTGCCAAGGGCTGCAATCATTCTCCGAATCTGGGTCTTCGCGATATGCCCGCAACCGGCTCTGATTTTCCCACACTAATCGGTCGGCCCTGAGTATCTCGCCGATGGATGGCTTGATAAGTACTCCGACAAGATACACGATGATTGCAAGGACTAACAGAGCCAATCCAATGCTATACATCTTGCCCGCCGAATCTTCGTACCATGTTCCATCGGTTTCTTCAAGGGTGTTGATTCCAAGTCCTGCTACCATCAGCAGAAGTCCTATGATTGCCCAAGCAGTAGCTATAACCTTCACATTCGCATTGCCCACAACCGATTCCCCATTGCCTGTTCCTGAATTACCCGCCAGGGCTTAAGCACTTGCCCCCATCCGCCCCTATGGCTTCTTCTCGACGAGACCTTCAAGGATCCTCAAGGTCTCCGAGTGCATCCTGCGGTACTTCTCCTTGTTCTCCGGAGTCACTGTGTCATCTTCGCTCCACATTCTGATGTTCTCGAGCCTGTCCCTCAAGTGCTTCACATCTTTCATCGATGCTGCAAGCCTGAGTTCGACCTCTGCTGCTATCATATGGGCATTGTCCACCTTCTCAAGATTCTTGACGATGACATCTTTCGTCAGGGTTAGACCCATTCTCTTCACATTCTCGATCTCGACCAGTTCATGAACCACTATCAGCCTGTTCTTCAGGACCTCATCCAGTCCGAAGTCCTCATCGAAGGGGGTGTCTGCCTCGAACCATCGTTGGAGATCTTCGGCAGTCGCAGTGCAATTGTACCCGTGATCACTCAGAAGCTGTTTTGCCTCTTCCACTGCTAGATTGACCTCAGAGCTCTTAGTCATCCGGTCACACTCATCACCCGATACCATTCCGCTCCTATGGCCTTTTCCAATGGCCCCTTCGAAACCATCAGCTTTGACCGCCCTTGGCAGAATTGTGCGGGCGGCATCATTCTGCGTACATCGATTAGGCGTGATGCGACTCCCGTTGAATACTGCGCCAGGTATAGAGGAACCGCGTCGTGGACAGAGCCAGGAACACCACCACGACAGCAATGTTGAAAGCACTTGCGCCAGACAACAAGTACGTGACGAGAATGAATGCAAAGAGGGCGACCAAGAATAAGTTCAACGCAACGCGGTTACGATGTTTCGTTTGCCAGATCGACCTTCGGCCATCGGTCCCGTATCCATCGGCGGAACCGGCTGGTCCATATGATGGTGGCTCTTCTCGAGTTGCACGTGAATCCGTTGCAGGAGGGCTGCGCAGCGTGGATGCGCAAGAACCACATTGGAGGACATAGTCTGGATTCTTGGCTCCACATTTCTTGCATACAATCAGCTTCTTTGCCAAACCCCTCGACCGCATCCCGATGCCCTTACGCCCATATGACCTTTCCTCGAGGGCCATCTCAGCCATCATGGTGACTACGGCTGCTTGGTGGCCTTCACCCGGTCCTCCTGAGACATCTGCGCGAGCTTCTCGACCTCTGTCGGGTCAAGGTCAAGTCCATTGGCCACCCGTCGGCCGTAGTCTGGATCCGCCTTGAAGAACAGCGCGGCCTGTCGGAGCTGTAAGCGTTTCTGCGCACCGCCCAGATGGCTCACGATGTTTCCCACAAGGTTTTCGCGGTCCTGCTCCTCCATCACATCCCTGTACAGGTTGCCGGGCTGTACGAAGTCGTCGTTCGGGTGTGAATATGTGTGCTGTCCAGCCTCACCGGATATGTCGAACGGCGGCTCCTTCGCGGACATGTACGGCCCTGGTCCGTTGAAGCTGTTCGGCCAGTAGTTAGGCCCCTCGCCGCCGTTCGCGTCTGTCCGCATGAACCCGTCGCGCTGATAGCTCTGCTCGGGCGCGTTCCTCGGCGCGTTCACCGGTATCAGATGATAGTTCGGCCCCAGCCTGTGGATGTGTGTGTCGTGATACGAGAACAGCCTGCCCTGGAGCATCTTGTCCGGCGAGGCCGCGATGCCCGGCACGAAGCTGCTCGGCGAGAAGGCCGCTTGCTCCACCTCCGCGAAGTAATTCACTGGGTTGCGGTTCAGCACCAGCTTTCCGACCTTCATGGGAGGGAAATCGGCGTGCGGCCACACCTTGGTTATATCGAGTATGTCGAAGCGGTAGTCCTTCGCCTGCTCGGGAGTCATGATCTGCATCTCGAGCGTCCAGGACGGAAACTCCCCACGGGCGATTGCGTCGCGCAGGTCCCTCGTCGCGTGGTCAGGGTCCTTGCCTCGCATGGCATCCGCCTCCTCCCTCGTGAGGTTCTTGATGCCCTGGTCCGTCTTGAAATGATACTGCACCCAGTAGTATTCTCCCTTCTCGTTGTACCACTTGTAGGTATGGCTGCTGTACCCGTTCATGTTCCGGAATGTGGCTGGCGTGCCTCGGTCGGAGAACAATATGGTGACTTGGTGTATCGACTCGGGAGTGAGCGACAGGAAGTCCCAGAACGCGTTGGGGTCCTTGAGGTTGGTCGCAGGGTTGCGTTTCTGAGTGTGTATGAAGTCCGGGAATTTCATCGGGTCACGGATGAAGAAGACTGGAGTGTTGTTGCCAACGAAGTCGTAGTTGCCCTCCTCCGTATAGAACTTGACCGCGAAACCCCTTGGGTCGCGCTCGGAATCAGCAGACCCCTTCTCTCCACCGACGGTCGAGAACCGGGCGAACACCTCCGTCCGTTTGCCGACCTCGGAAAGGAACTTAGCTTTCGTGTACTTGGTGACATCCGCGGTCACCTCGAAGTATCCACCCGCGCCGGCACCTTTCGCGTGCACCACGCGTTCAGGAATACGTTCACGGTCGAAGTGGCCCAATTTCTCCAACAGGTTGACATCCTCGAGGAGGACGGGCCCTCTATTCCCAGCCGTCTTGCTGTTCTGGTCATCTCCAACGGGCATACCGAAAGCCCTGGTGAGCCTCTTCTTATTTCCATCATTATCCATGGCTGATTCCTCCAGACTCCCAATCACCAATCGCAGGGTCGATATTAAGCGGTTGCGATTGACATGTTCGGAACAACAATTCGATGCGGTTGGCAACTCGCTTGTCGCTGCCTCATGACCGTGTCGTCCTGGCTCGGCTCCGGATCAAGGGATTCCAACAAAAGTCTTAACAGCCTTGCGATGGATGTTGCGCATGATGAACCCGATGCATAGCGGGAGGCCACAGAAGATGCCTATCCGCGCGCTTCCCAGAAACAACAGGACTGTTGGCAGGATGCACAGCTACCGTTTCGGCTCGACATCGATCATCATCGCGGCTGCGGTCATCGCGGGCATCATCATAGCCCTCTTTCTTCTGGGATGATTCCTGCGAGACAACGCCGTGCGAGCTCCGGTTCGAAAGTCAATAGATGCAGGGGCATCACTGTGCTGCCAGACCGCTCCAGAACTTAATTATATGGCCGCGTGTTCATCCGTGCTATCGTGAGGCTCACGCAGGCTGATAGGACAACGCAGAATGCCCTCTGCGATTTGTGCGTGCGCAAGTTCGACGCCGCAGACTTGTGGAGCTGCGTCGAGATTGCCGCCGAAGTCTGGCCCGACGTCCCCGAGACCATGACCGTGAAGGAGATAATGAAGCTGCTCAAGGCTTACGTCGCGGACTCATTGGCCATGGCGACATGGCGCGAGGTGGTCTGCGCCTCGGACGAGGTTGTAGGTGTGGCCTTCGGAATGATCGAAAGCGATATAGGACGATGGGATCGGTTCAAGATGGCCATGCTCCGGCTGCGCATCTGGCTCCGGTTTCTGCTTCATGGGAGGCAGTACGCGTTGGCGCGCCTGTCGGTCTTCGGAAGATCGCTGCTAACCGAGATGAAGCTGTCCAAGGCACGCCCCCACACGGACGCTGAGATCACGCTTCTGCTCGTGAAATCGGAGCACCGCGGCAAGGGCATCGGGCTGCTCATGATGGAGCGGTTCCTGCAAGAGGCGAGGGCGAAGAACGCCATGGTCGCAACCGTGTACACCACCGACCCTGGATGCAACTGGCGGTTCTACGAGATATGCGGGTTCAAGATGGCTGGGAGCTTCGATGACAACCTGGTCTCGTTTCTCCAGGGCGTCGACACGAAAGCCATAGTATTCGCCATCGACCTGCGGCCGTCGATGTGAGTGTCGCCGCAATTCACCGTGCGCGCAGGCATCTGGCATCCAACGCCACTTTCGTCTAGCGAGACGGGATGGGAAAACGATTATCTCTGCCAAGCAGCATCCAGGCGTGTAATCGGGGGCGTGAGTCTGATTCGGAGCGCAACGCTTGTTATCAGGAACGGCAGGATATACACGGTCAACCCAGGCCAGGAATGGGCGCAGGCAGCAGCAATCGTCGACGACAAGATAGTGTATGTCGGTACGGACGACGAGATCGAGCCGTATATTGATGGCAACACCAAGGTCTTGGATGCTGTCGGTCGTCTCGTGCTGCCAGGATTCAACGATAGTCACATGCACATATCGATGGCCTACGAGGAGGCGTTCTGGGCGAGGCTGGGCTCGGCCAAATCGTTCGATGAGGTATCTGACATCGTGAAGGAACACGGGGAGAGCCACCCTGAATATCGCATGGTGGGCGGGACTGGATGGGTATATGATGCGGTACTGTCTGGCCGTCGATACCCTCACAAGGAGGACCTTGACAAGATCTACTCCGACCGGCCCGTGCTGTTGATATCGTTCGACGGCTGGGTCGGTCTGGGCAATACACTCTTCACAGATATGGCCGAGGAGGCGTTCAAGGGCAGGGACGCGAGCCTGGGAGGCAGGGAGCGGGACCCAGAGTCAGGTGAAGCGACGGGCGTGTATCACAACCCTGGCGACCTCCTATACCTTGCCGGTGACCTCTCCGCTCTGATAAGGGAGAGTGAGCTCGACGGCCTGAGATGGGTGTTTGGAGAGCTGCCCAGATACGGCATCACCAGCTTCCATGATGCTGGTGTGGACTTCAGGAGCATCGATGCGTACGAACAGGTGAAGAGCGAGGGCGGGCTGCGCGTCCGTGCTTATGTCGCCCTGGGATATCACAAGTCGACTACGGACGAGGATCTGAAGAGGTTCGCGGAGATACGGGAGAAGCATTCCGACGAGTGGCTGCGGACGGGCATCGTGAAGCTGTTTATCGACGGCGTCCTGGACTCGCACACCGCGGCGATGTTGGAGCCTTACGCTGACGACCCATCTTCGAGCGGTGAGACCAAATACGCGCCTGAGGAGTACAAGGGGATCATCGAGAAACTCGATAAGATGGGCTTTCAGTGCATGACGCACTCGTGCGGAGACCGAGGCGTGAGGGTCACGCTCGACGCCTATGAGCATGCGGCGAAGGTCAACGGAAAGAGGGACAGCAGGCATAGGATAGAGCACATAGAGATGGTCTCCAAGGATGACATCCCACGGTTCAAGGAGCTCGGCGTGATAGCCTCCATGCAGCCGATGCACGCGGTCCCAGAGTCCGATAGCGTCTATGTCAGGGCCGCAGGGTCCGAGAGGATCAAGACATCGTTTCCCTGGCGGAGCTTCGACGAGTCGGGCGCCGTCCTGGCGTTCTCTAGCGACTGGTCCGTCGTGGACATGAACCCGCTGCCTGGTCTGCAGGCCGCAGTGACGAGGAATTGGGCCGCAGGGTCCCCGCGCACGGTCAGTCTGGAGAAGGCGATTGAAGCGTATACTCTCAAGGGAGCGTACGCGTCGTTCGAGGAGGACATCAAAGGCTCCATAGAGGTCGGGAAGCTCGCTGACCTGATCGTTTTATCCGATGATCTGTTCGAGATATCGCAGGACGATATCGGGGACGTGAAGGTACTGTTGACGGTCGTCGGGGGAGAAGAAACTTACAGGGCGGACACTTTCGAGGGATGATGCAGGCCGTACCCACAAGCGTCGACTTTGCCTGGACGTGGTAATCGCGAGTCAATGTTTAAGTATCCAGAGACCGCTTTTACGCCGTTGAGGCCGAGGGTGGCCTCTGACGCTTTGTCCGGAAGGGATGTGGGATATGGCGCCGAGGAAGAGTACGAAGAAATCTTCAGCGCCCAAGCGTGAGCGTGAACCGGTCGAGGAGGACGGATACGACTCTAGCTTGGAGCGGGCCGAGACCCCGAGGGCGCGTAAGGCGGCGATGCTGCAGCTGCGCATCGGGCGATTGGCACACATACTGGGCATCGTCTCGGGCCTCGCGCTCGCGGCGACAGCGGTACTCGCATATCTTCTGGAGAACTGGTCTTATCTCACGGACGCGTCCGAGTACGTGACCGTGCTCAAGTGGGTGCTTCCGCTGGCCGCTGGTGTCCTCGTTGCGGCCATTGCATTGGCTGTCAAATGGGAGCCATACGTCGCCGACAGGACGGACCCGCATTTCATACTGGGCATTTTCGCGCTCGTGGTGCCCGCCGTGTTCATCGTACTCATAGCGCTCGACGAGGCGGGCAAGATGTCGCTCGGGCGGCCCGATTGGCTCTATCCCGCGTCGCTGTTGGGCATCAGCCTCACACTCGCCTCGCTTGCGATGACTTGGGAGGGCAGAGGCCGGAGGAAATGCATCAGCATCATCTCAGCGGCGTTCCCGCCGATACTGCTCACGTTCCCAATGATATTCCGTTTCAACCCGATAGATCTCGCGAGCATACTCCCGATGGCATACCTCGGGAGCGCCGTCGCGATACAGCTCAGCGGCTCGATGCTGCACATAATCGCGAGCGCGACCTCCGTTCAGGAGCGCGAGGTCCTGAAGGCTAGCGATGGGAAGCTCAGGGAGCAGATCAGGGGGCTTGAGCGCAGGCGCGTCGCGCTTGATTACCGGGAAGAGGCGTTCACGACCAAGGAGTCCGATCTCGAGGCCTATGAGAAGCGGCTCACAGAGGAGATCGAGTCTATCGACGAGTGCAAGAAGCAGATGACGGTGCTGGAGGCTGAGACGGAGCAGCGCGTGCAGCAGTCAAGGGTCGACCGCAGAGAGGTCGCGAAGAAGGAGGCGGAGGTCGAGGCCAAGATGGAGACCCTGCGTCTGAAGCAGGGAGACATCGACTCTCAGGCCAAGGATTTCGCCAAGCGCACCAAGAGCCTCGCGGCGAGGGAGGAGAAACTGTCGGCCAAGGAGGCGGAGCTGGACAAGCGCGCGCTCGAGATGCAGTCAAAGGAGCGCGAGGTCAAGGACAGCATCGTGGATGTGGCAGACGAGAAGTCTTCGCTCGAGCTTAGGAGGAAGGAGCTCGACGCCCTCCAGGAGACCCTCGCGGAGACGGAGAAGCAGCTCGCAATGCGCGAGACGACCGCGGATCTGCGGACGATGGAGACCGTCGCCGTCAAGGAGGAGATCGGCAAGTTCACGGAGGAGAAGGGCGCGATAGAGCGGCTGGAGCAGCAGCTGCTGATGAAGCAGGAGTCCATCTCGGAGAGGGCGATCGCCCTGCGGGTCCAGGAGGATGAGTTCCGCAAGAAGGCGCAGAAGGCGGAGAGGATAATCGCCCGCGCGGACAAGCAGATGAACGATCTCGTCGAGAAGGAGGCGGAGCTCCTGGAGCGCAGGAAGCAGTTCGCTCAGGAGGAAGCGACCCACAGGTCCGCCATGTACAGCCTGGAGGCGCAGCAGGAGGAGATCAGACTCTCGAAGGAGGAGTCCGCTGATATCGAGAAGAATCATGCTGACATGTCCGAGGAACTGAGGAAGAGGCTCGACGAGGTCAGCGCCATGAAGGAGGACTTTGGCAACAGACTCCTCTCGCTCGAGCGGCGCGAACGGACGATCAAGGACCTGGAGACACGCCTAAAGACGGAGCACGAGCACTTCAACGCGAAGGCGAGGGACCTCATCGCGAAGGACAAGTCGTTGAAGACGAAGGAGACTGAGCTCGGACTCAAGCACGCGGAGATCAAGTCGATGGAGCGCAAGCTCCTGCGCAGCGTCGACAATTTCGAGGACGCGCGCTCCGAGCTGCCAAGTGGCGACTCGGAGGGGCGGAAGACGATCGATGTGCGCGAGCGGCGGCTGGAGGAGAAGGAGCGCGAGATGAAGTCGCGGTTCTACCAGCGCGAGAAGGAGCTGGAGAGACGTGAGCACGTACTGCAGTCGCAGCTCCGGAAGGACATCGATGAGATGGAGGAGGCGGTCGAGACCGAGTATGTCGAGAAGAAGGTCAAGACCGGCATAGAGCGTCTGGACGACCTCCTTATGGGCGGGATGCCGTTCGCGTCGAACGTGCTCTACGTGGGCCCACCGTTCATCGGCAAGGAGACTGCCATGTTCCTGTTCCTCGCGGACGGGTTGAAGAAGGGCGTACCCGTCGTGATCGTGACAACTTCACATCCGCCGGAGGAGGTCGCGAGGCAGATGGCCCCGATAATGCCCACCTTCATGGAGTTCAGCCAGCTCGGGCTGGTCAGGTGGATAGATGCGTCCGGTTCAGGACAGCCCGGGGACGAGGGCGCTGCCGCGAACGAGATGCGTGTGGCGGGGCCCGACGATTACAGCGGCATATTGAAAGCCCTGGAGAATACGATGGCGTCCCTGACCAAGGAGGGGAATCCATACATGAGGATCGCGTACTTCTCGTTGTCCATGAGCATACCCAAGGCGGAGGACAAGGGCGCCTACAAGTTCATCCAGCAGTTCGTCGGCATGATACGGCAGGCGAACGCCATCGGCGTGTACGCACTCGAGAAGGGCATGCACACGGAGCAGCAGCTGGAGTCGATACAGCATCAGATGACGGGAGCCGTCCAGTTCAAGTCGGATAAGCAGAAGACGCTCCTGAGCGTCCAGGGCATAAGCGAGGCGCAGACCAGGGATTGGGTAGAGTACAGGCACACGAACAAGGCGATCATGGTCGGAGCATTTTCGCTAGAGCGGATAAGATAGTGAACTACCCGAGGACGCGTTCACCATCGCCATGGAGCCGCATCGGCTCGGTGATTTCATTTGGCTCATCCTACATGTGTGATCAGCGATCTCGGGAATGGCGTGGCCATGCGCACGGACGGGTGCATCTATCGGTTCGACCCGGACCGGGCCGTGCACGGCGACATCAACCTCGTTTCGCACGCTCATTCGGACCATGTGCCGAACTACCTCGGACGGGCACCCATCACATGTTCTCGGATAACGCACGACCTCATACGTCTGCGTCGCAAGAAGGTCGAAAGGCGGGACGAGCCTTCGGCGGATAGCATGGAGGCGGGGCACGCCCCGGGTTCGGTCATGTTCTTGGTCGATGGCGCCTCGAAGGTCCTGTACACGGGCGACTTCTGCACGAGGGTCAAGGGGCATCTGAGTCCCGCCAGACCGATCGGGTGTGACGTGCTGGTGATGGAGTGCACGTATGGCAAGCCGGAGTACGAGTTCCCCGATCACAGGGAGACCATGCGTGCCGTGAGGGACTGGGTCGAGGAGACCCTCGGCAGCGGGTCGAATGCGGTGTTGCTCGCATACCCGCTGGGGAAGGCACAGGAGTTGTGCTTCGAGCTGCGCGATCATCCGATCAGGGTCGAGGCGCGGACGGCGGAGAACCATCACGCTCTGAACGATCACGGTTTCCGGCTGCCAGTTGACACAGACACGGGACCTCGGGTCGGACAGCCGTTCGTGTACGTGACCCCGGGGGCCGGGGCAGAGCGCGCCAAGGTCGACTGCATGGCGAAGCACGGCGCGAAGGCCGCTGCGTTCACCGGATGGGCGGTGAGACGGTTCGGAGGGCGCGCGAAGGCACCGTCGACCGAGATGTTCCCACTGTCCGACCACTGCGATTACAACGAGCTGATGGAGTTCGTGAGGCTATGCGGTCCCGGGAAGGTATTCACGACGCACGGTTTCACTGAGGAGTTCGCGCGCTCCGTGAGGCGGGAGCTGGGTATCGATGCGGAGCCGCTCAGAAAGGGCCAGGGGACACTTGACGCCTTCCTGTAACCAATCACTTCTCAGAAGTAGACCAGCCCTTCTCATAGGTCCCGGCCGGCATGAAAACCCTCGTCGTCTTGACGGCGAACCCCTGTGAACTCGCCATCATCTCCTTTGAGCCAATCAACGCCCTTCCGAGGCCCACGCCCTCACCGCTCATCGACAGTATCGCGACGGTGCCGCCTTTCACTATGGAATCGTCCAGGGCAACGATTCCAGGCATGGCCAGGTCTGCCCCGTGGCAGATGGCGTCGACGGCGGAATCCTTGACCTCGACCGTGGGTATGTGTTTCAACAGTATCTCCATCGGACTGAACATGCGCGTCAGGTCCTCGCTGTCACCGTCCGCGTGGTCCGCGAGAGCGTCCTTGAGGTCGTGGAGCGTTACGGCGCGGTCCTCGGTGATCGTCGCTGCCCGGGTCCGCCTGAGGTCCTGGAGGTGTCCCCCGATGCCCATAGCGTCACCCATGTCAACACACAGGCTGCGTACGTAGGTCCCAGCGTCGCACTCGACAGTGAAGAGCACGTTCCTTCCGGAAGTCTCCATGAGCTTGAGAGCGTGTATCTCCCTGGTCCTGGGCGCCCGTTTCACGGCGGACCTGACGGGAGGCGTCTGGATGATGTCGCCGATGAACTCCTGGAAGACCTCCTCCAGCCTCTTGATGTCGAAGTCGCCATGCATCTTCATGACGCCGACATACTCCTTGGTCCCATAGTGCAGCGAGTCCATCGCCCGCACGGCGATGCCGACGCCGACCGGCAGGACTCCGGTGACTCGCGGGTCCAGCGTGCCACCGTGGGCGGCCTTCGTCACCCCGAGCATGTCCCGGACCCAGCTTGTCACCTGGTGCGATGTCGGCCCCATCGGCTTGTCGATGACTACGACGCCGTCCTTCAGGAGCTCGTCGATGCCGCGGTCCTCGGGCATACGGCCGCGTCCCGACACGGCCGGTGACTTAGCCTTTTTGAGCCTCAAGGTCACACCTCTTCTTGGCCTCGGCAACGACCTCCTCCGCGACCTCCTCGGCGGTCCTGGTCGAGGAGTCTATCCAGAGGTCGTAGATCATTCTGTTGGACGGGTCGACGCCGTAGTACGCTAGATAGCGCTTCCTCTCGGAGCGCTCGCGCATCCTCGTCTCCTTCATGATGGCATCATCCTCGTCGCACTCGCGCTTCGCTATCCTGAGGCATCGTACCTCCTCGGAAGCATCGATATGGACTGTGAACGCCTCTATGCCCTTGCGCCTCAGGAGCGCGCCCGTGAGTCTCCCCTCTATGACGATATCGTTGCGGCTTGCGGCCACAGCGACCATCCTGTCGTCGAGCTCGCGGTCTATCGTCTCGTCCTCCTCGGCGAACCTGCCGAAGGTCTCCAGATCGACGCCCCTTTCGGAGGCCATCTGTCTGAATATCTGGCCCACGAGCACGAGCTCGTAACCGAGGCGTTCGGCGACCATCTCGCTGACGGTCGTCTTGCCGCTTCCAGGGGGTCCTGAGATAGCGATCCTCATTTGAGCCATCCACCTGGTCAACCGCTCGCGCCTTTCGCGTCATACTCACGTTCTTCGAGGTCGTGCAGCTTCCTGCTGAAGCTGAAGTACTTCAGAGCCCTCTGCAGTATCTGTCCGAACGGCAGCGTGACCAATGAATAGAGTAAGATCCAGTTGGGGAGGATGTTCGAATTCTTCATGCTCGCGTTGAACTCCCATGGGACCGAGAATATCGTGGACGAGAGGTCGAGGTATACGAAGTTCGCAAGCCATGCGAATATCGGTATGATGACTATCATGGTTATTGGCATCAGCTTGAACTGCGACTGCATCGTCTTCATCTGCTGCGCGGTCATCTGCGGCTGGAGCTCGGTCAGCTTCTTCAGCTTGAAGGTGTTGTTGCTCGTCCTCGCCTCCCTCATCTCCTTCTGGAAGGCTGACATTATGCGCTGGTTCCTGGCCATCGATGTCCAATCGATGAACAGGTGGCGTACCGTGACGCTGAAGAATGTCATTATTAGACCGGTGCACACGAGGGTGAACACTGGGTAGCTCCCGCCGAATCCCACGAGCGGCATGAGACCCACGCCTACGATCTTGCCGAGGCCTTGGCGGATGTTGTTGTCCAGCATGACGAACATCGCGACCATGAACGCCATGAGCATCATGATTTGGCCGCCCATATCCGGCTTGGCCTGTTTGCCGCCTGCGCCTGCCCTGGATCCCGCAGCGGCGCTACTCATGCGATCACTCGCCTCCGAAGAAGCCTCTGAGGACAGGGTGCATCTCCATCATCTGCTCCCGCCCTATCGCGTCGTACAGTTGTATCATGATGCCTACGGCTAGCAGCACCCCTGTGCCAGAGGCGTTGCCCACGGTACCTATGAGGTCCGCGCCGGCGGCGAGTCCGCCGACAACTGCGCCGGATATGACGGTGACGACAGGTATGTACCTCTCCAGCACGCGCTTGAGCACCCTGGGGTCACGCCTGAAGCCAGGTATCTGCATGCCGCTGGATTCTATCTGCGACGCGACGGCCTCAGGCCCCATGTTGGTGGTCTCGATCCAGAACTTGGCGAACAATATCGACCCGAATATCATGACGGTGACGTAGACGATGACGTGGATGCCTATCTGAATTCGCGTTTTAACGTCGCCAATGCCGGCATTGTACGAATTGAGATAGTCGCCACTGAGCAACGGCAGCAGCCAATCACCCACCCCGTTGACCATCGAGAGGTAATAGGCGAGACCTCCGGCTGCGACGGTGTTTCCTTCCGCATAGTAACCCAGCATCCAGTTGCCGCCGAGGAGGGGCATGTTCATGAACGACGGGTGGCTCGCGAAGAGCATGGAGAACATGCTCACGTTCGCCAGAAGCGCCGCCATGAGTATGACTGGGATGTTGGACGCGTAGATCAGCTTGATCGGGTATCTGCCCCTTGCGCCCCTCGCGCCGCCGTGGGCGAGCGGCAGTTCTATACGGCTCGATTCTGTGTACGCGACGAACAGGAAGATGACTATCGTCCCGATGAGCGCCACCATGGGGTTGGGCTGCGCTAGGAATATCTGCTCGTAGCCGCCGTTCGACAGCTCCGGCGCGGACATATGGTGGAATATGTAGATCGTCTTCGGTATCGTGCCCGCGGGCGGGTTGGCCAGGCTGAGCGCATCGCCTGGTGACGCGGGATGCCAGTTGAGCGACCCTGTGAATATCTGTTGCGAAACGCCCGCGGCGATGAACAGTGATATGCCGCTGCCGATGCCCCACTTGGACACGACCTCGTCCATGAGGAACACCAGATACGACCCTGCGACCAGCTGGACGACTATGAACGAGCGTGCGATGCTCAGGCCGCCGCCTGCCCAGAGCGATTCGGACATGTCGATGAACTTGCCCGAGGGCTCCATGAACCCGTACACCTGGGGCACGGACTCGACGACGATCATCACGATGACGAGGAGCTTCTGCGTGCCCTGGTATATCGCCTTGTCGTCGGCGTTCTTGAGGTCGAGCTTGATTATCTTCGCGCCCGTGAAGAGCTGCATGATGATCGAGCCAGTGACGATCGGACCTATGCCGAGGTGCATCAGGGAGAACTGTGCACCTGCGAGGATGGCCCTGTACTGCGCGAACAGGTCGACTCCCTGTCCGGAGTCGAGACCGTAGATGACGACGTTGGTCATGGCGAAGTACAACACGAGGATCAGTATGATCCACGACATCTTCGTCCGGAAGTGGACGTGCCCCTCAGGCTTCGTGACCGCCGGCAAGCGGTCCGTCACGGGCTTGAGCTTGTAAAGAAAGCTCTTCTTCTCTTCCCCCTCGGCCATCAGACACCCTTCCTATCGTCCGGTCTTCTTCGCTGGGTCCTCACACATATCCTAAGCGGTTCCATGCGGACGTCCCATCAGTCCTCTATCAGCTTGCCCCCGGCGCCTTCGAGCTTTTCCTTCGCCTTGGCGGACGCCTCCGATACGCGAACAGCGACCGGAGTGCCGATTCTGCCGGAGCCAAGCAGTTTGTCTACGCCGAGCTTCGTTAGGTCGACCGTCCACTGCCCATCCTTCTCCGACGCCACGCCGTCCTTGGCAAGTGTCGGCAGGGAAAGCTCCAGGTCGGACAGGTTTATCGTTATCTTGTGGGCTACTACGGACTGTGGCCTCTTGAAGCCGCGGTGGCCAAAATGCTCAGGGAAGTACTTAACCGTAGTCATCCACTTGTGCTTGTGCAGGCCAGCGTTCCCCCTACCGCCCCTCAGACCCGCGCCTCTGCCGGCCTTCTTGCCGCGGCCGTGGGTCCTGCTGCCTCTGAATTTGCTCGTCTTGCTGACCATGTCTACTTCGCCTCCTCCTTGTCGTGGAGCATCCTGACCAGCAGGCGCTCTATCTCTGCGCCCCTGTAGCCGACCGCCCCGCCTACCGAGAACGGCAGCTTCACCCGCTCGTAACCCTTCATCGGCGGGTGCAGTCTCATGACGGGCTTGAGCCCTTTGACATCGATCATCTTTGCCTCCGACTTCTCGATCGCCTTCGCGAGAGCCGGTATCGAGGCGAACTCGGAGTTGGCCTTGACGTGCTTGTCCGTCAGCCTATCGCCGCCCACGACCTCGCCACGCGTCTTGAGCAGTTCGGCGATCGTCTCGTGGTTGACCTCGCCCCATGTGACGTAGTCCTTGACGACCTGCAACATGCCCTTGGTGGTCACGTTCATCGGCAGAAGGACGCAGTGGTTCGGCCGTGTGAGCCTCAGCATCTTCATGGTCTCGACGGCGTCCCACCTTATCCTGGCGTGTCCGCGGACGCGGACGACTGCAATGGCCGCCATCTCAGCCCGCCTCCTTCACGGCGACGGCTGCCTCGGCCTCTGGCTTCGGCGCAGGAGGCTTCTTGGCCGGCGCCTCCGCCGGCTTCTTCTCAACGGCGGGCTTCTCGTCGTCGGCCGATTCCTCGACGACGATCGATGGTGCGATCTGGAGCTTGACAGGCCCGCTCATGATCTTGAGCCTCTCCTTCTGCTCGTCGGTGACCCTCATCTGGGAAGTCGACCTCAGGGCCTCGAACGCGGCGATCGAGTAGTTGATAGTCGTCTTCGTGTGGCCCTTGGTGAATCCCCAGGCGTCATCGACGCCCGCCATCTTGAGGACGCTCTTGGCGATGTCCCCGATCGCGAGCCCAGTGCCTCTCGGCGCGGGCTTGAGTTGGACTACGACGGAGCCAGCGTGCCCCTCGATCTCGAACGGCAGCGAGTGTGGCGTCAAACAGCCGCACTCCCACGAGCCGCAGCCTCTCTTGACCTCTATGATGTTGAGCTTGGCGACGTCTATCGCCGCCCTTATCGCGGGCCCGACCTCCTTGCCCTTGAGCCTTCCCAGACCGACGAACCCGTCCTGGTTGCCGACGACGACGGTTATCGCGAACTTGACCCTTCTTCCGGAGTCCGTCATCCTCTGCACCATGTTCACGTCGAGCACCTCGTCCGCCAGATCCGGCAGGAGTATGTCGACTATCTCGGGTTCCCTGAGCGGCAGCCCCGTCTGGAGCGCCTCGGTCATGGTCGTGATCTTGCCTTCGACGACGAGCTTACCCAGTCTCGTCTTGGGCATCCAGTCTGACATCAATCAGCACCTCCTATCTTGCTCTTCACTTCGTCGAACTGCGCCTCGGCGCCATCCTTCAGGTGCTTGCCCTTGACCCTGTCGTCCGATGGCAGCATAACCGCGTCGTGGGGTATTCGCACACCCGCATCGACCAGGCCCTTCGTCGCAGCGAACACCACGGACCCTTTGATGGGTCTCTTGAGCCCGATGTCCAGGACCGCCTCGTCCACGCCCTTCTCGCGCGCCCTCTTGCCTGCGAGGTATCCCGTGAGATACGCCCCTGGGGTGCTGTTCCCCGAATGCTTCCAGCCGAGCTTCGCCAGCTCTGTCGAGACGGCCATCGCCACTATGAGGTCGCCCTTGTCGTCGTATGACACGAGCTGGATCCTCATGTGCTTGTTCGACTTCCGGACAACCGCCCTGTGCTTGCCGCTCTTTATGAGCGCGAGCCTGCCGCGGTAGTCCGTCCGCCCTTCTCTTCTCCTCCTGAAAGGTACTTTGTATCTTGGTCCCGTAGCCATGACCATCACTCCTTGAGGATCCCCTCGGTCTTGAGATGCGATTCGAGGTGCGGCTTGCTCTTGAACATGCCACCCTTCGCCCGCATGTAGTACTTGCGATATGTCCGTGCGTCTATCACGCCGCCGTCCCGGAGCTCCCTCAGCCTGCCGCGTATCGGGCGTATGGTCTGCATCCAGACCTCCTTCGACGGCTTACGTGCGTGCTTCGTGCCTCGGCGTGACCCCTGGCCACTCCTCCTGCCCTTGCGCTTCTGGGCCTTGAGGTAGTTCGCCCGGCCCCTGGATACGCCCCGCTTCTGCCTGGAGGCTATCGTGCCGGAGTTGATGAGAGTCCTCACATCCGAGCGTGTGATGGCGTCGGCGACATCCTCTTCCCTGTTCGAGTCGATCCACACCCTGGACTCGCCGCACTTGAGAAGCTGCGCCGCCATCCTCCTCTGGTTCTTGAGATCCATCGTCATCCGCTCCTGTTCAGTATCCTGATCTCGAGCTCGTCTGCCTTGTCCTCTATCTGGATCCTCTTCCTCATGCCAACGGTGTGCGCGACCCTCGCGGCCTGCACCTTGGGGTCTATCTTGTCGAGGTCCTTGACGTTGTGGACCATGACCTCCCGGAACCCAGACGGGTGCAGGTTCTTCGCCAGGTTGGGGCTGCCGTAGCCTATCGACACGACGTTGGTCCTGTGGCCCCTGTGCTTCCCCATCTTGGAGTGAAGTCCACGGGGCCTGCGCCAGCCAGTGCTCTGCAGCCGCTTGCGTCTGTGGTACTCCTGTCTGATGAAAGTGGGGCGCTTGGAGTCGATGGTCTTGCGCGTCTTCATCGCCTCGAGGACCTCCTTGGTGAGCTCGGGCTTCAGCTTGACCTTGTAGCCCTCCTCCTCCTCCTCGATCTCGACCTCTTCCTCCTCGTCGCCCTCTTCGGAATCGTCCCCGTCGTCCTCCTCGATCTCGACCTCTTCGTCGTCATCGTCTTCGGACGGCTTCGCCTTGACCTTGCGGACCTTCGCCGCTTCCTTCGGCGCCTTCTCCTCCTCGGGCTCGTCGTCTTCCTCGCCCTCCGAGACGCCGAGGTCCTCCCTCCAGTGCTCGAGGGTTTTAGGGCCCACGCCCTTCAGATGCTCGTGTATCTCGGCCGTGCGGTCCTCATCGGACAGCGCCTCCGCGAGGTCCTCCTCAGTCTCGATGCCGAGAGCCTTCAGCTTGGGAACGTACTCGTCCTTGAAGTTGCGGAGTCCCGCGAACTCCTCCTGGTTATTCGATTTCTCGTCAGCCATAACGTTCACCTCCCGGCCTTCTCCGTGATGTATATCCCGTCCTGGAATATCCTCGGGTCGAAACCCTTGATCTTCGTGGCGCGCTCGATGTTCGCCGCGGTCTGACCGACCTCCTCGATATTGGATCCAGAGACCAACACCTGGTCGCCCTTGACCGTGACCTTCGTCTTGCCCAGTATGTTCGCCTTCCGCGGGGCCTTCCCGCCCAGGAAGTTCTCTACGACGAACACATCGCCCTTCACCGCCACCTTGATCGGGAAGTGCGCGTACACGATCTTCATCGTGCACTCGAAGCCCTCGGACACGCCGTGTATCATGTTCCTTATGTGCGCTCCATACGTGCCCAACAGGGCCCTGTGCCTCGCCCGGCCGGTGTTGTTGACGATGAACACGGAGCTGCCCTCCTTGGTTATGTCCAGGTACGGGCTGGAGAGGATCCTCTTGTGCTCCCCCAGCGGTCCCTTGACGCTCACCGTTTCGCCGTCTATCGTGACCTGGACCTTGTCGGGAATCTCTATCTCGTCTGTGTGCAAACCCTTTACTTCGCTCATCCCGGTCACCTCAGTACACGAACGCGAGGAGCTTGCCACCCACACCGCCCTGCTTGGCCTGCGTGTGCGTCAGCACCCCCCTCGTCGTCGTCAATATCAGCACCCCGAAGTCCTGTGCTGGCAGATAACGCGCCTCGAACTTCTCGAGGTCTCCCGTCTTCACCGAGTATCGTGGTTTGATGACTCCGCAGTCGTTTATGTGGCCTGCGAGGTTCACCCTGAACATGCCGCTCCGGCCGTCGTTCACGAACTCGAATTGCCTGATGTATCCCGCCTCTTGCATGACCTTCAGCACGCGGCCTATCAGCTTCGACGAGGGCTTTATCGTGCACTCGCCACGGCCTATGCGCTCTGCGTTCTTGATGACGGACATCGCATCGTTGAGTGGATCCTGCTGCATCCAACATCACCTCAAGAGTACTTCCTGAACCCCAGTTCGGGGGCTATTTCTCTGAAGCATTGCCTGCACAGGTGCATGCCGTAGCGACGGACGATGCCGCGCTTCCTGCCGCACCTGGTGCATCCAACCTTCCTGCCGAACAACTTCTTCGGCTTCATTCGACCACCTCTGTCTCATACTTGGATCTTATGAACTCCACGCCCTCGTGCCTCGTGATTCTGTGGTACGATGGCAGGGACCTGCGCTGGACCTTCCGCTTCACTATCCTCCTGCCGGGGCGTGACAGTGCCACGCTGATGTCCAGGCCGAAGATGCCTATCTCGGGGTCGTACTTCATGCCCGGGAAGTCGGTGTAGTCCTGGACGCCGAACGAGAAGTTGCCCTCGGGGTCGAAGGAGTACTGAGCCAACCGGTTCTCCCTCGTCCAGAGCGCGGTCTTGACGAACTCCTCGGCCTCCTTGCCGCGGAGCGTCACCTTGACGCCTATATCCATCCCGCGCCGTATGCCGAAGTCCCTGTTCGTCGTCTTTGCGAGCGTCCGGATGGGCTTGCGCTTCGTGACCATCTGAAGGACTTTCTCAGCCTTCAGCAGCCGCTCGCCCGCGTCCCCGACGCCGATGTTCACGACGGCCTTCTCGATCCTGATCGCCCTCATCTGGTTCGTCATAGGGCCTTCGCCTCCGTGAGCTTGATCTCAGGGGTCTTCTCGCCCACGACGAAGACGTTCTCCTTCACCGTGCTGAACCCCTCCTTGAAAGTGACTATGTTCGAGCCGGAGCCTCTCCTGAGCTTGTACTCCTCGATCGTCTGGAGCGTGCCTGGGTGCGACCCGCCGGTCAGCAGCGCGAGGCTGCCCTTGTCGAGCTTCAGCGCCTTCACGATCCGCTGCGACGGGAGCTCTATCTTGAGGACGTCCCCGGTCTTGTACTGGTCCTTGGGCAGCAGTATGCACCTGCCGTCGTGCAGGTTCAGCTGGATCTTCCCGCCGGAGATGGTGTTCTTGCCGTCTATCCGTGCCAGTTTCCAGCCCTTCTCCTTGTCGTCGATCTTCACCATCTGGAGCCTGCCCTTGTAGTCCAGGAGCATCCTGTAGCTCTCCTCTGTCTTGATCAGCGTCAAGACGTCCATCAGCCCGACCGGGAACTTCTGGTCTGTAACGACCCTGCCGTCGACGGTCACGCCGCGCCCTCCGATGATGAACATGGCCTCCCTGGTGTTGTCGCACACCTTCAGCATGTCCCTCAGGACCATCGCCAACGGCATGGAGTCCTCCTTGCTGTGGGGGCCTGGCCTGGGCTTCATGACCCATCTGCTGACCTTCCTGGGGATGGCCCATCTCCGCGGGGCTGTCATCCTCTTCATGTGCTTCTTCAACGCGCTCACGCTCCTCCTTTGAGACCCTCGAGCTTGCGCTTTCTCCAGCTGTCCGAGAGGTCCAGTTTGGTAATGATCACATCCGACGGGTCGACCGGCCTCTGCGTCTGCGTGCCGTCCGCCTTCGGGATGGTGACGTTCTCCACGATTATCTTGTATTTCTTGAGGTCGATGGACGCGACCTTGTTCTCGGCTCCCTTGATCTCGCTCGCGCCCCTGACGACCTTGACCGTGTCTCCCTTCCGCACCGGCAGGGAGCGCACGTTGTATTCCCTCATGAGGGATGAGTCCAGATGTGCCGCCACCATCCGCCTCCGCTTGTGGAGCGGTGCGATGACCTTCGCCTTCCTCTGCTTCCTTGCCTTGTGGCTCGTTGTGCTCATCCGATCACCCTCACACTATTATCGAGGCTGTCGCGGCTATCCTGGGCCAGCGTTCGGCCGCCTCCCGCGCGACGGGCCCCTTGATGTCCGTGCCCTTCGTCTCGCCCGTCTCGGTCACGATGACGACTGCGTTGTCTTCGAACTGCACCATCGTACCTTCGGAACGCCTGAAAGGCCTCCTCTGGCGCACGATCACGGCCCGCATGACCTGTTTCCTCGTCTCGGGCGTTCCCTTCTTGACCGTGACGACGAGTATGTCTCCCACGCCCGCGGAGGGGTACCTCCTGCTCGTGCCGTGGTACTTCGGCACTGCGATGACCTCGACGATCTTCGCGCCCGTGTTGTCGACGCAATTCAGCCGAGCCCCGGTCGGTATGCCCCTCATCTGTCTGCCTGGTAATCCTTTCATGGCGACCGCCTACCTCTTCTCTATCACGACATATGAAACGCGCTTGCTCAGGGGGCGGCACTCCATTATGCTTACCTGGTCCCCCTGCTTCATCTGCATGCACGGCGGGAGATGGGCGAGATACTTGCTCGTCCTCTTCTCGTACCTCTCGTACTTCGGTATGTACTTCAGGTGCTCCCTCTCGACCGCTACGGTGCCCTGCATCTTCATCGACACGACCTTCCCCGTGAGGATGGTCCCTCTTACAGGCAGCTCGCCATGGAACGGACAGTTGCTGTCCTGACACGTCTCCTTCGGTGGCTCGATATCGAGCCCGATGTTGGCTGCCGCCTCCTTCTTCCTAGCCATAGTCACATCACCCTGTTGCTTATCGTACTCTCTTGATCCTGTCTTCAGGTCTGAACCTGATGTCGTTCCCGGAGACCACATGCGCCTGCGGGCCGTCCACGAGCCTGAACTCGCAGCCCGCCTTGGCGATCATCTTCTCGACACCGTCCTTGTCTATCGTTATCGTGTTCTTGGTCTCGTCGACGACCTTGCCGCGCACGCCCACATGGGACGGGCAGGTCGACGACATGACCTCGATGTCGAGCCCGATGAACTGCCTTCTCCGGAAATCATTTGATTTCATGCTCGGTCTACCTCGAGTCCACGGAGAACCCGAGCTCCTCCAGTACCTCCCTGACTTTTTTCTTGTGGTCTCCCTGGAGCTCTATCCTGTTCGCCTTGTACGTTCCGCCGGCGGCGCAGCGAGTCTTCAGCTTCCTCGCCAGCTCCTCGACGTCGATGTCACCTGAGTCGATGCCTTCGACGACCGTGACGACCTTGCCGTACCGTCTGGTGTCCGTGGTTATCCTGATCTGCTGCTGTTCCTTGGCGATCTGTTCACAGATGCACAGCTCCTCTGGCAGTCCGCATACCGAGCAAATACCGGCCATTACTTCTTCTCCTCCTTATCATGTCCGACTCGGCTGTCGGTCTCCTCTTTCAGAGCCTCCTCCACCGGAGGACGGCTCCTCGTCGTTCTGGGCGACTTCTTCTCGCCCTTGTCACTGGGGACCTTCGCAGGCTTCTTCTCAGCCAGCTCTAGCTCCCTATCGATAGTCATTATGCGCGCTATGTTCTTCCTCAGGGCCCTGATCTTGCCTGGGCTGGCGGGCGCGCCACCCATGGCAGCGACGCCCCTCTCGTGCATCAGCTCATCGTTCAGCTCCTTGAGCTTGGCCCTGCGGTCGTCGACGCGCATAGCCCTGATTTCCTTCGTCCTCAGAAGTGTCATCGCCTACGCCTCCTTCTTCGGCTCTTCCGCCTTCTCGGGCGGCGCCTGTGCGGGGACTTCTGGCTCCTTGGTCTCTGGCTTGGCCTCTGGCGCGGGCTCCGCTGGTGCGGCCTTCTCCTCCGTCGGTGCGGCGGGCGCCTCCTCCTTCTTCTCATCGGCGGCGGGCTCCTCCTTGGGCTCCTGCCCTTCGGCCTCGTCCTTCTTCTCCGCCTTCTTCCTGGGGCGCTTCTTGGGTTTCTTGTCCTTCTCGTCGCCGCCGGCAGGCTCGTCCTTCTTCTTGGCCTTCTCCACGGGCTTCTTGGGCTTCTCGTCCTTCTCCTCGCCCTTCGTAGTGCCGGTCTTCTTCAGCTCCTCGACCGCCTCGGTCGCGCGCTCCTCCTCAGCCCTCTCGGCGCGCACCTTCTCCTCGGTCGACTCCGGCGCGACCACTGGTGCGGCCACCTGCTCCGGCAACGGCAGGACATCCACCTCGTCCGGAAGCCTCGCATCCGGACGCATGATCTGGACTGTGACACCTATGGTGCCGGGCTTCATCCTCGCGTTCGCGAAGCCCCTAACCATGAAATCCAGCTTCGGCTGGCCGCAGAACTTGATGTGCCCGCTCTTGAACTTCTCGCGTCTGTGGCGCTGCCCCGTCAGCTTGCCCGCGACGGTCACCTGGCAACCCCTGGCGCCGGATTCCATGATCCTCCTCACGGTCGAGTGGCCCGCCCGTCTGAAGTGCCAGCCGCGCTCGAGCGCGCTCGCCAGCTTCTCCGCCATTATCTGGGCGTTCAGGTTGGCGTTCTCAACCTCCTGGACCTCTATCTGAGGGTTGGGGAAGTTGAAATCCTCCTCGATCGCCCTCGTGAGGCTCTTGATGGCCTCTCCTCGCCGGCCTATCACAAGGCCCGGCCTCTCTGTGGTGAGCGTGACACGCGTGCCCATCGGGGTCCTCTGGACGTCGAGCCCTCCGAAGCCAGCCCTCGACACGCGGGACATGACGTACTCCCTGAGCAGGACCCTCCTGATCTTCTCGGTGACGAACTTCCTCTCACTTGCCATTGTATCCCTCCGTCAAGAGCCATCCTCAGGATGACTTCTCGACCTCCTCTAGTATGATCTCGATGTTGGTGGTCTGCTCGTTCCAGGGGGTGCTTCTCCCGTACGCCCTGGGCATGTACCCCTGCTGTATCCGGCCTCTGTGAGCGCACGCGTTCTTGACCCTCATGTTGTCAGCGTCGAGCCCCTTGTACTCCGCGTTGGAACGGGCGCTCTCTATGACAACGAGTATGGCCTTCGCCGCCTTGCGCGGGAACCTGCCAGGCCCGACCTTCGGCTTCGGGCTAAGGAACATCTTGTATCTCGTGTACGGCACTGGTGTCTTCAGGTCGGCCACGCTCTGGAGGTACTCCCTCGCCTTGTCGACCCGCATGCCCCTCAGCATCTTGCAGACCTCTCTGCAGTGCTTAGGGGACACGCCTATCTCCTTGCCGATCGCCTTCGATGTGGTTTCCGGATCCGCCTCTTGTGTGTATCCCATTGTGTCCGACCTCCATCATCACTTAAGCGGCATGAACTTGGAGCCCCTCGTAGCGCCGACCCCCAGTCCAGAGTGCCTTATGCTCTTCCTTGTGAGCGCGAACTCCCCGAGCGAATGGCCTATCATCTCGGGCTTGATCTCTACCGGCTGGAACTCCTTGCCGTTGTAGATGTGCACCGTCTTGCCGACGAACTCGGGCAGGATGAATATCTCGCGCCTGTGAGTCCTCACGGGGCCGTCGGTGTCCTTGATCTTGGTCATGAACGCCTCCTGCTCCGGGTTCATGCCCCGGATGTACGACCTCCGCGCCCTTGCGGGCAGCAGCTCGATGATGTCCGCGAGAGGCATCTTCAGGAGCTCCTCCATCGTGTTCCCGCGGTACGTGAACTCCTTCTTCCTCCTCGCCTGTATCTGGCTCTTCTTCTTCCTCGTCCTCCGGCGGGAGGCCTTCGCGGACCCCCCAGCGTGCCTCGCCGACGGTTTCGCCTTCTTCGGTTTGTCTGCTACCTTCGCCACCGCCTTCGGGGCGGGGGCTGCAGCGGGCGCGGCCGCGGTTGACGATTTAGCCTTGACTGTTTCAGCCATTTACTGCACCTTCTTTGGCTTCTTGCGTGGCTTCTTCTTGGGCGCCAGCCTGCCCACCTTCCTTCCTGGAGGCGTGTTCCTGCCGACGCTGGACTGCGTACCCACATGCGGGTGCGCGCCTCCTCCGTGTGGGTGGTCGACCGGGTTCTTGGCGACCCCCTTGACCGAGAAGTATGCCTTCGACTTCGAGCCGTACGCGTGGAACTTCTTCCCTGACTTGGCGAACGGCTTTTCCTTGTGCCCTCCGCCCGCCACGAGCCCTACGGTCGCGAGGCACTTGTTGTCTATCTCCTTGAACTTGCCAGATGGGAGCAGCAGCATGGTCTTCGCGCCGTGGCTCACGATCGTCGCGGCGTTGCCCGCCGTGCGCACGAGCTTGCCACCGTCACCAGGCTGCAGCTCGATGTTGTACACGATGGTCCCTTCGGGTAGGTTGCCCACGGTGTTCGTGTTGCCGGCCGCGACCGAGCCCGTAGGGCCGATCGATATCTCCTGGCCGACGAAAGCGCCGTCGGGCGCAAGCATCCAGAACTGCTTGGAGTCGATGCTGACCTTGGCAAGCGGGGCTATCCTGCCGGCCTCGTGCTTGAGGTCGACTATGGTGCCCATCCCCTGGCGTATCTTGGGGTGCTTGGCATCCGTGAACTTGAGGTGTCTGGGTGACCGATAGCGGCCGAATCCCCGCCCCCTCCTCTGAGTGATAAGGTTCTTTCCCATTGCCAATCCTCCTCTAGAATATACCTATCCTCATGCCGATCTCCTCGGCCGAGTAGCCCTTCTTGAGCTTGATGATCGCGTGCTTCCCGCTCTTGACGACCTTGATGTTGACCTTCTCCACCTTGGCCTCGAAGCGCTCCTCGAAGGCCCTCTTGACCTCGGCCCTGGTGGCGTCCCTTCGGACGACGAATTCGAGTCGGTTGCCGTCCTTTAGGTCCTGGTTGGGCGTGCCTGACATGGAGTTCATCGTCTTCTCTGTGACATACGGGTGCAACAGGACTGCCCTCCTCATGTGCCCCACCTCCCTATCTCGTCCAGTGCGGACTCGGAGATGACCATCAGCCTGCCAGGGTCTCCGCCTGGCGCGAGGATGGACACGTTCAACGCCTTGGGCGTCACGACCTCTATCCCCGCGAGGTTCCTTATGCTCCTGCCACCGTCGCATTCGCTCGACAGCACGACCAGCGGTCCCCTTGGGTTCCTGTACTTCCGCCCGCGCATCTTGCCTCTGCCAGCGCGTATCTTGCGGCCGTTCTTGGCCCTCTCGACATCCTCATAGACGCCGATCGACGAGAGCACTTCGACTGCCTCCTTCGTCGTCTTTATCGCCTCGAGGTCGTTCTTGACCACGACCGGGACCGTCAGCTCATCGCCGAACTGGTGTCCCCTGGTGCGGACTATCTCCAGCACGCTCGTGGCGTGGAGCGCCGCCAGCCTGGCCTTCAGGAGCTCCTTCTTGTTGATCTTCTTGGAATAATCCTTGTCCACCCTTGGCGGGTGCGCGCGCCTGCCACCCACGTTGTTGGGCGACTGCGCTGCGCGAGAGCTTCCCATGAGCCTCTGGACCCTCGCGACACCCCGGCCCTTGCCCCAGGTCGACACCGAGTGGCGTGAGCCTGCGGTGCTCTTGGGCCCATATGGCTGCCGGGCGTTCGCCTCCATGGCGGTGACGGCCCTGCGTATCAGGTCCGGCCGGTACTCGGCGGCGAATATCTCGGGCAGCTTAGCCTCGCCGGCGACCTTGCCGTCGATGCCGTAGACGTTGATCTTGCTCGGAGCGTGTGATGTCTTTGCGACCGTCTTTTTATTCTTGACAACCTTATCAGCCATTCAATCACGCTCCCTGTTTTGATTCAAGCGATATGAATGTGACCTGCGGCGCCTCAGGGAGCTTGATCCCCGTGTCCCGCACAGGCTCCCTTAGCCTCACGAGCCTCTTGGACGGCCCCGGCACGGAGCCGTGCAGGAGCATGTAGTTGCCCCTGATCTCGCCGTAGTTGAGGAACCCGCCCTTCGGGGTGACCTCCTCGCCCTTGTCACCTATCTTGAGTATCCGCTTGTTCAGCTCGGTCCTCTGGTGGAACCCTATCTGACCGCCCTGCGGGACGGTGTGTCTCACGAGGCCAGGCCTCTTGGGCCCGAGGTTGCCGATGAGCCTCCTGTGCTTGCTGTTCTTGTGCATCAGGAGCTTGGTACCCCACCTCTTGGTGACTCCCTGCCAGCCCTTGCCCTTGGTGATGGAGCTGACATCGACCATCGCACCCTCGTTGGTGAAATCCTTGACCGTTACCGTCTTGCCGAGTATGCCCTTGGCGTACTCCTTGCGAGCCTCCAGCGTGCCACCGCCGACCCTGACCTCCATGAGTTCGGGCTTCTTCTTCGGCAGGCCGCTGACCAGCACTGGCTGAGTGTGCACGAGGACTCTGACATCCTCGTATTCGAGCTTCTCGACCTTTCCCCAGCCGGCCTTCTCATCGTAATTCTTCGGCACGGGCAGCTTTCTGGAGAGGTGCTTGTCCAGCTTCGCGCTCCAGACCTCTCCCACGGCTTTCCTGCCGTACGGTGAGTTGGAGTAGAACCTGATGCCGCACACCTTCATCGGGGGGACCTCGAGCACCGTGACCGGTACCTGGACTTCCTGTCCAGCGGTCGTGCTCTTCGCCCTGTAGTCGACTATGAACGCATGTGTCATTCCCGCCTTGTATCCGGCGAACCCCTGCAGTCTGGCATCATCCCCTTCGCCCTCAGGCCAAGAGGATGTCCTGGCGGTTATGCTCTTGGCTCTCTTCCTGGGCGAATAGCCCATTGAGCCCTTTCTCGGTCGTCTCCTTTGTGGCATGTGCAATCCCTCGTCTCGAAGCTAGATAATAGCTCGATGGCGCTCGATGGATACGAACGCTTGAGTCGAGGCATCTGTGCTCGACCGTGACGCCTCGTGCGCGCCTGAAAACCATATAGTTTCAGCGCGAGTGTTGGGGTGCCTGAAGTGCATAGCCCATACGGCGTCTGGTCGGTACCGCCTCGGTATCGCAAACCGCTGAATGGGGTACCTGTATATAAACGTGACCGGTCGCGCGGGTGGCGTTGGCCGTCACTTGGCCTGCTTGACCTTCTTCTGCGCCCGCTTGCCCCGCTCCTTGGCGTTGAAGCCAGTCGCCCTCTCGAGGAACGTGTTGTACGCCTTGATCGTCTTCTGGGCGACCTCGTCTTCTACGGTCGGATCCATGTCCGTCTCGACGCAGAGTATGTTCTTGCCGCCCTGCCACGCTCGCAGCTCCTTCAAAGCGCCGAACGACGACACGTACTTGTCGTCCCTCTGGTCGACCTTGCCGAAAATCTCCTTCATATGCGCCTTCAGCTTCTCGGGTGAGATGTTCTCCTGGTGTCCCCTCTTGACTTCGTACTCGCTCATGTGCCATCCCTTGATTCACACGAAGCTCAGTGCTGCCTGAAAAACCTTTGGAGGTCGCAAGTGCCGTCCGCAACCAGTCCCTCCAGTTCCACTATCCCTTCCCAGAGGTCTTTGCAGCTGCATCCGGGACCATCGATTCTCTGGCGTTTCTGTGATATCGAGTACTCCTTGATGGCGTCGAGTATCTCCGAGTCGCATCCGCCGCAGTTGTGCGCCCCCCTCTCCTTGCCGCCTCCGGTTGGGTCGCACACGACCTTCCTGTCGAGCGTGGCGCACGCGTTCAGCACCTCGACGACGCTCCATAGCCAGGGCGCGCGGTACGCCCAGGTCTTCCAGAGCCGCTCCACGAGGGTGCCCCTCTGGATGTTGACCGGGTTGATGGATATCGTGTCGCTCTTGAGCGCTGCGTGCTTCGCCGTCGCGATAGCGTCCTCGATCGCCTCCGCCTCTGTGAGGAACGGCGGTTTCAGGAGCACGTACGCTCTCAGCTTAGCCCCGGCCTTCTTGATTCGGTCGGCCGCTCTGTCGTAGTCGGCCACGGTCATGTTCTTGTTGATGGCGTACTTCAGTATCTTGTCGTTGGAGCTCTCCAGCCCTATCGCTATCTCCAGGTCGTCATGGATGCCGATGACGGCGCCCATCATATCGTCCGTGACGAACTCACTCCTTGATTCGACCAGCAGCCTCGAGCCTCTGTCCTTGCACCAAGCGAGCACGTGGTTCCTCACATCAGCCGGGATCTCGCGCTCGTCGAGGAAGGAACCAGACGTGTACAACTTCAGAAACGAGATGCCTTCCATATCCGCGGATGCTGTGCCGAACTGGGCGATCAGGTCTTCCGCGGTGATGCTGTCCTGCGATTCGATGTTGTAGCCGCACATGGTGCAGCCACCATCAATCGAATGGGCACACCCCGAAGTCCTCAGAATCACGACGCCAGCGTCGACAGACTTGCCGTCGACATTCTCCTTCTCCTTCCATACGGACACGGGAGTCTTCGTCGATGTCGGTCTGCCCCGCCTACTGCGTCTCCTGTCATTTCCGGCATGGTCCCCGTCGCTCATCGGAACACCGGCTCATAATCCATCGTGCACAGACAATCAGAGGTCATACGGCTTCAACGTCTTCCTGCCGTTCCTCTTCGCCCGCTTCGCCGCGTCCTCGATCATGATGTGCACCTCGCGGTCCAGCTCGCGATAGAACTCCTCGGAGATCCTGAAACCGTCGCCTACGACGTCCTTCACTTCGGAGACCTTGATGAGCATATTCCCGTTTCTAAGGTTGGAGATCGACATGATTGCACCCCTGTCACCACGCACGCGACGAGGGGGACATGCTAATGCATGCCCGATTCTTAACCTTTCGGTGTCCCGCGTTCCCGCAAAGCTTTTTCTCACACTCCCCTTTATCGGATGGGGCACAGTACGATGGATGTCGATGCACGGCTGGAACTCGCGACCAGGAACGCGCTGGAGATAGTCACTGTCGAGGAGTTGAGGACGCTCCTCGAGACGAACCCGAAACCGACCGCGTACATCGGCTACGAGCCCAGCGGCTTCGTCCATGTCGGGCAGATGATCACCGCCGCCAAGGTCATCGATATGCAGCGCGCGGGCATAGATGTCACGGTTTTCCTGGCGGACTGGCACGCGATGATCAACGACAAGCTCGGCGGCGACATCGGCAACATACGTGCATGCGGGGAGTATATGCGAGACTGCTTCTTCGCACTGGGCGTCTCCCCGTCGACGAAGTTCGTGTACGCATCCGACCTGATCAACCGCGCGGAGTACTGGGAGCGGTTCATCAGAATATGCAAGGCGAGCTCGCTGATGAGACTGAAGCGCGCGATGACCATCATGGGCCGGACCGAGGACGAGGTGGAGCTCGACGCGTCCAAGGTGATGTATCCGCCGATGCAGGTCGCGGATATATTCCAGCTGGATGTGGACATCGCCTACTCGGGCATGGACCAGCGCAGGGCGCACATGCTCGCCCGCGACGCGGCGGAGAAACTCGGATGGAAGAAGCCGATCGCGATCCACACACCTCTGTTGATGAGTCTCAAGGGCGGGGAGAGGATGGACCCTGTCGAGGCGAAGATGTCGAAGAGCAACCCCGACACGGCCATATTCATGCACGACAGCCCGGAGGACGTCCAGAGGAAGCTCAAGAATGCCTTCTGCCCGCCGGAGGTCGAGGGCAACCCCGTCATCGACACGATGCGACTCCTCGTGTTCCCTCAGCTGGGCAGCGCGAAGATAGATCGGTCTGAAAAGTACGGAGGGCCGGTCGAGTTCGCCAGCTTCGAGGAGTTGAAGGCGGCCTACGAGTCAAAATCACTTCATCCTATGGATCTGAAGAAGGGCACCGCGGACGCGATGAACCAGCTGCTCGAACCCGTCAGGGTCTACTTCGCCGCGAAGCCCGAGAACCTCGAGAAGGTGAAGTCGCTAAAGATCACCAGGTGATTCCAGCTTCTTCAGGAGCTTCATGGCGTTCTCGGCCGATATGTTCAGCATCGCCTCGACGTCGCCGACGCCCGATATGCCCGCGGCCCCCGGATGTCCACCGCCGCCGTTCGACGTCTCAGTGCCTATCCCGTTCAGCAGCTTTCCCAGGTGCACGCCCGCTCGCACCATCTCAGAGGTCGCTCTCCCGCTTATCCTGAAGGAATCGCCCCGCTGGGACCCGACGAACGCTATGTCCGCACCTAGATGCAGCAGCGATTTGCACACGGACGCCTCGAACGCGCTGCCCTGGGAGATCGCAACTACGCGCTCGCCGACCTTCCAGTACTTGAGCCTCTGCGCCCCCCTGAGCTGTGATATCTTCTCCGACAGTTCGACATCGAGCGACACGAGCCCGACTGCCTCGTCCATGCCTATCCCGTGCAGCTCCATCAGCTCCGCGAACGCTATCATGGAGCCTGGACGGGCGTATTTGAAATTGCCCGTGTCCGTGAGGATACCCGTCATCAACGCGAGCGCGGTCTCTTTATCAGGCTCTTGGTCTGCGGCCTTAAGCAGCTCGTACACTATCTCAGCGCATGACGCCTTGGAGTCGTCGCAGTAGTAGACACGTGCTATCTCCCAGGCCTTGTTGAGGGCGTGATGGTCGATGACTATCGCGTTCGAGTAATCGATCTCCACGGGTATCTGATCCGGTCCCGAAGTGTCGAGTACGAGTATGAGCTCGTCGCGCTGCTTCTCTATGTCAGCGAGGACCTCCATGCCGAGCTGTCGAGCGAGCACCTTCGAGACCCTGTCGAGACCTCCAGGGGCGACGACCCTCACGCCTTCGAACGTGCGCGACACCGCGAACGCGCTGGCAAGGGCATCGGGGTCCGCATTGCCGTGCAGCAGCACGGTGGTCTCACTGGCGGACTCGAGCTCCGCCGCTATCTTGGACAGCACGGAAGTGTCAACGGCTAATCGTTATAAAATAGGTGCTGAGGCGAGTATCATCCCGCCTTGGCCTCGTCGTCGCCGTCCTCGTCGTTCGACGACGGGATCTGCAACGCCTGCGTGATCTGCTTCTGCAGGTTCTGGTGCCTCTCGCGCAGGTGCTTGTCCTGTCTGTCGAGCGTTTTGACGCGGACGTCCATCGTCTCCTTCTGGTCCTTCAGCTCGTTCGTGAGTCCGGCCTTGTCCTTTGCCTGGATCATGAGCGAGCCGACGCTCTTGTACACGACCGCATCTTCGGCTGCCTTATCCAGCTCCTGGACCGCCTTGTCGAGTTCGCGGACCTGCGCCTCAAGCTGCATCTTCTGCGTCGTTATCATCTGTATCTGCTGCGAGAGCTGCTGGAACTGAGCTATCTGGTTCTGAACCTTCGGTGGTAAGTTGTCCATCATCTTGTTCCGACCTCCTTTGCCGTCTCCTCTGCTACATTGCCCCATCTGATATATGAGTTCAGGGCCGCTCTCAGGGACGCGAGGTCGTCGGCCTCTATCTCTATGACGACCTCCCGCTCGTCCCCCGACACGCTCACCCTGGTGCGAGGTATCCTCTCCGCCAGCTCGGGCGACAGCGCTCGCCTGACGACCTCCGCGTCATCAGAGCGTAGTGTAAGGGTCGCCCTGTCGGTCAAGGTCATCGACTCTTGACCGATTTCCTGACGTTTGGCCTCTCCTTGTAGAACACCTTCGAGCCGCACTTCTCGCACTGCTGGCCCACAGTGTTCATGCCCGACCGAACGGGCTCCTTGCATCTAGAGCACTTGTACATACTAGCACCTTCCCTCTAAGCCTTCTCAGGCACTTCTTCCTCGGCGAGCGTCTCCACGGGAGCGCCCTCCTCGGTCGGCGCGTGCTTGACCTCTCTCCTCACCGCGACAGGCGTCGTCAGGTTGTATGCGCTGCTAGCCATCCTCGCCCCGCAATGCTTGCATGTCCACAGGCCCGTGCTGACCCTCGTGACCGCCTCCGCTCTGCACTTGGGGCACTCGTGCCTGCCTTTGCCCTGCGCATCTATCTCGGAGACGCGTCTCCTGATCCTCACGCCGTATCTGGGCCCGAATCTCCCTGCGGACCCAGCCTTCTTCGTTCTTCTGGCCATGGTTATCAGCCGTCCTTCAACTCAGGTCTTCGAGCGCACTTCCGCGCCCAGCCGCTTGGACTGTTCCACCATCTTGAACACCTCGTCCACGGTGAAGCTGCCCTCGCCGCCCTTCTGCATGGCGCACATGTCGCCCTTCTCGTTCGTCGTGACGGTCAACCTCGCATCGGCGACGATCTCCTCGTCGTATGTGGGGTCGACCAGTATGTGTTCGCCTATCTTGACTGCTGTGACAGATATCGGTTCGTGCCTCACGGGCAGTGGGAAGTCCTCTCCCTTGTTCGCCCGCTTCGCCGGTACGATCGCGCTCTTGAGCGCCGACATCGCGGCGATGTTCGCGGCGTCGAACAGGTTGCCGTCGTAGTCGAGGGCGTGGATGTCTACGAACATTATCCAGACCTCTTTCTCGGGCTCGATGCACAGCTTCTCCATATCGACCGCCTGCCCCTCTCGTATGCCCCTGTCGACCACGCGGGCCAGCTCTATCGCGGGCCTGCCTGGCGGGCCGCTCTCGAAGGTCTCGCTCGCGAGCGGTATCAGCTCGGCGTTCGTCGTGAGCACCCCCTTGTTTGGTGTGTCTCCGAACGGCTGGCCGACGATCAACTTCACGCCGACTATGACATCGGTGTTCCCCAGGTGCACCCTGGCGGACCCCTCTGCCGACATGATGTAGTTCTTCTCTATGGTGATCGGGCGGATCTCGTCGAACTTCCTCCCGTCGATCCTCATGCCCTTGGACAACAGTTTCACTATGTGGTCCCTCTTGAGGTCTGCCATGACGTCTTTGGACATGGTCACTTCACCTCCGGGGTGCCGTCGTCGTTATCCGCATCGCCAGTGACCGTGTACCTGCGCCTCAGCGCGTCCCTCTGCACCTCGTAGATCTTCTTGCATGCGTCGACTGCCATGCCAAGGCCTGTCTTGAACTGGTCTATCGTGAGGTCGCCGTCCATCTGCAGGAGGACGATCTCGTTGGTCCTCGGGATGTATCCGACCGGTATGTCTGCCTGGCCGAAGTTGTCCTCCTCCTTTCCGAGGTCCAACACCATCGTGTCCTCCACCTTGCCAGCGGCGCACGATGCCACGAGGTCCCTCATCGGTATGCCCGCATCCGCGAGCGCCACCGATGCAGCCGTCAGGCCCGCACACCTGGTGCCCGCGTTCGCCTGCAACACCTCGACGTAGACGTCTATCGAGGTCCGCGGGAAGTACTCCGTGAACACGACGTGCGTCAGCGCCTCGGAGGTTATCTTCGATATCTCCTGGGACCTCCTGTCCGGCCCCGGCCTCTTCCTGTCGTCCACAGAGAACGACACCATGTTGTAGTTGCACTGCACGAGCGCCCGTGTCGGGTTCTGCATGTGCCTCGGATGGCATTCCCTGGGGCCGTACACGGCCGCCATGACCTTGTTGTTGCCCCACTCGAGGTATGCGGATCCTGTGGCTCTCTTGAGCACGCCCGCCTCTATCCTCAGAGGCCGCAACTCGTCTGGTCTACGGCCATCGATCCTCTTTCCATTCTCGTCTATGAGCTTGATCCCTTCAGGTAAGGGTGTTCCTCCCATGTCATTCACTCTCCCTTCTTGGAGGCTCCCTCGAGCAGCGCCTTGACCTTGTCCGTCAGGCCCCTGCTGTGTGCCTCCTTCTCTATGAGCTTGATCGCCTCGACCGCCGTCAGGATGTTGTCCAGGTCGCCGTCTATCCAGATCCTGCCGTTCTGCCCCACGTGTATCCTGCACCCGGTGAGGTTCTTCAGTATCTGTATCATCGACCCGCTCCTGCCTATCACGCGCGGCACCTTCGCCGGGGCCACATCGGTCACCATGCCACCGGCCAGCTTCCTGAGGCCATGCTCCTTCATGGATATCTGCACGCGCCCCAGCTCGTCCACGCCTATGACCTTCAGGAGGACCAGGTCCCCGACCGTCATGAACCGGCTGGTCTCGCCGAACTCGACCCTCCACGGCACCTCGTTCACATGCAATGGCGACGGGTGGGCCGCGTTGATGTCGACGAGCCAGTTGGAGGCTCCCATGTCGACGATCTTACCTATGACCATGTCCCCGCGTATCGGCACGTATTGCCCTGACAGCGGGACCACGCCCACCATGTCGGACCGAACGCTCTTGATGCCGAGCAGGGAAGCGTATATGTTCCCGCCCTCGACGTATGTCCCCGGACCGGCCTTCATGCCCTTGTCGGCAAGCAGGTCTCCGGGTACGACTATCTCTCTCGTACTCTCTACAGAATCGTTTCGCTGCATTCTACTCACTCGCTTCAAATTGGCGATTCCGATAAACACTCTGCTCGCGTGGCCCGAAGACATAGTGGTCCCCTGGGGTCTCTCGCGCAGCGCATTTACCCTCGTCTCTTACCGAAAGCCAAAAACGCGTCCCCTGCTTTAAGGTTTTGGTCGTACTGAACCCCTTTTTGGGGGCCCCTATTAGGCAGAGCGCGGCCGACAACCAGTCGTCCCACTACCGCTTGGCCTTCAGGACCTTGGCTTCCGCCTCTCCGTGCGTCTTGTTGCTTATGCGCTCCATAAAATCCGTCTGCATCCCTGCTGGCATCTCGACGACACCTATCCAGGAGCCGTCGCTCTGCCACTCCTCCTTGACGGTCTTGCCGAACTGCTTGAAGTCCTCGAAGCACCGGCCGTAGTTGTCGCCTGACATCTTGACAGCCATCTGCACCTTGTCGAACCGGATGGGTATCAGCGGCCTCAGCGCGTCCATTATTGCGGGGACCTGCGCCTCGATAGTCTTGAAGGGGTCTATGTGGACCTTCGCCTCCTCCATGGCGGTCTCGATGCGCGTGACCGGGTGAGGCCCACCGGTCTGCGGGTTCATCGCGTTCCTCGCGATGTACTCTATGATCCTCTTGCGCTTGTTCTCCTGCATCACGCGCCTCTGGTCGGTCGTGAGCTGGACCTCTCCCTTCAGCACGATGGCCTTCGCCACCTCCAGGGGGTCGGTCGTCCCGAATATCTCCTCGATCTTGTCATCGGACGCCCTCGTGCCCTTCTTGGCGTTCTTGAAAATCGTGTCGATGACCATGTGGTCTATGAGGTCGACCTCCTTGCCGTCCCTCATCTGCTGGACGACCTTGGGGTCGATCAGTATCTCGAAACTCTCGCCGTGAGATTCGTATCTTGCCACTATCGCATCGTCGAGGTCTACCATATGCTCCCGCTCAACTTCCCAGCTTCTTCACGTAGGCGTCGACCTCGGCGTCCGTCAGCTTCCTGAAGTCCTGATCTTTCCTGACGACACCGATCTCGACCGCCTTCGTGCTCAGCTTGTCTTCCGTCGCCTTCGTAAGCGCCTTCAGCCCGAGTGTGACCGCTTCGTCCATGGACATGTTGTCCTCGAACTCCTCCTCGAAGACGTCCATTATCGCGTTCTTGCCGGCACCTATGGAGCCCGCCTTATACGCCACGAGGGCGCCGCTCGGGTCCGTCTCGAACAGGTGCGCGCCCGTCTCGTCCACGCCCGCCACGAGCAGCGCCGTCCCGAAGGGCCTCACGCCACCGTACTGGGTGTAGTTCTGCTTGAAGTCGCAGAGCCTCTTTACGAGGGTCTCTATGTCTATCTTCTCTGCGTATGTGACCTTGTTTATCTGGGCAACCACGCGTGCGTGGTCGACGAGCACCCTGGCGTCTGCGACCAATCCGGATGTGGCACAGCCTATGTGCTCATCTATCTGGAATATCTTCTCGATCGAAGTCGATTCGATCAGCTTGCTCGCTATCCTCTTGTCGACGATAAGGGCTACACCGTCCACGAACTTCAGGCCGACGGTCGTCGTTCCTCTCTTCACCGCTTCACGGGCGTACTCGACCTGGAAGAGCCTGCCATCGGGCGAGAATACTGTTATCGCGCGGTCATACGCCATTTGTCCTGGCTGCATCTTGAATGACACCTCACCTGTCAATAGACATTCATAAGTCCGGCGCTATCGGCTTTGGCCGGATTCGTCCTAAGGCGGTAACCCGATATAAAGGTTTGCGGCAACTGTTGCGGGCTGTTCAGGCGTCAGTCCCCGGTGTCGACGAATTCCTTCCCGTCGACGACGTACAGCTCTTTCAGAGTGCGTATCGTCCCCGAGGTCTTCAGGGTCGTCACCTCGCAGCGGACGCCGTTCACAGATTCGACCGATGCGAGCATGGCGATGGCGTCTTCCTTCAATCGGTGCGGCACCTTCAGGATCCCAAGCCCGTGCTCGAAGACCGTCAGCCTGAAATTGTCCCTCGCCGGCGAGCCCTTCCCGGTGTCGAGCAGCGCCCCGACCACGTCGTGCCTGCTGACGTTCCTCTCGCAGTCCACGCGAAAGGCGATATACCTCCACTTGCCGCGGGCGGCCTTGCCTGTCATGGCCGGAATCAGCGCACGAAGTCCTTGTCGTCCTTCTTCTGCGGCTGCCCCTTGTTGTTGGCCGCCCTCAGGTCGGGCGTCTTGACACCTGTTAGTACGACCATGACCCTGAGACGCCCCTCGCTCTCCGGGTCGACGCTGCATCCCCAGATGATCCTGGCATTCGGGTTGATGCGGTCGTTGACGAGCTCCGCCGCCTTCTCGGCCTCGGAGACTGTCATATCTGGCCCACCCACGATCCTGATCAGCGCGCCCCTCGCACTGGACAGGTCGATATCTCCCAACAGGGGTGATTCCAGCGCCTGGTCCACGGCCGCGTCCACACGGTCCTTCCGCGAGGTCTTGTTGTCCGCCTCGCCCATGCCGATCATGGCGACGCCGCCGTTCTTCATGATGGTCATGACGTCGTTGAAATCGAGATTGACCAGTCCTGGCTTGGTCATGATCTCCGTCAGTCCCTTGATGGACTCCATCAACACCTCGTCGGCCACTCTGAATGCTGCTTCCAAAGGCAGTTTGGGGACCATTTGCAGCAGCCGGTCGTTCATGATGACCGCCGTCGTGTCGCAGTTGACCTTCAGCCTTTCGAGCCCTCTGATGGCGTTTTCCATCCTCAGGTTGCCCTCGGCTTTGAACGGCATGGTCACGATGCCGACGACCAGCGCCCCCGACTCCTTGGCGAGCCTCGCGACGACCGGAGCGGAGCCCGTGCCCGTTCCGCCTCCCATGCCCGCTGTGACGAAAACGATGTTGTTGCCAGTCACCAAATCCTTGAGCTCCTGCTCGGACTCCTGGGCTGCGCGTTCGCCTATCTCTGGGAGCGCACCCGCGCCGAGGCCCTTGGTCGTGTTCCTGCCGAGCAGGACCTTGTGTGGTGAGTGCACATGTAGCAGGTGCTTCGCGTCCGTGTTGGCCGCGACCAGCTCCGCGCCGAACACACCTTCCTGGCCAAGGCGGTTTATCGTGTTCGTGCCGCCACCGCCGCAGCCTACGATCGCAATGTTGACCCTCAGGGTCTCCACGATCTTCGCCAGCTCGGCGTCGTCGGGGGCCTCCATCGAGACCTTCGTGTTCTTGCTCGCCTCATGCATTTCGAGAGCATCATCTATGAGCGACTTCATCTTGATCATCCCATCCGCTTTAAAGCAGTTCACTACGTTATCGTCAAATGCGTATATTAAGTTGCGTCTTGTGCCAGGCACTCGTTTTGCAGCCGTTTCGAGGCGTCCCTCGGCCGAACGGCCGAGATGTCTTCCGAAGACGTTTTGCGTAGTCCCTCGGTTCGCTGCGGAGCTGCTCTTACGCGCACTCCGCGCATTGGTGGTTGCGCGCCGCTGCGCCCTCGTACCCGCGGGATATGTTATTTTCCAAACTTGGTGCGGCGCGCCCGTGACGGCGTTATGCGTGCGCATGCATATGCTCTCGCGCGACCATTAATCCCTCGAGGGGAGAGGCCCCGAATCCGCGATTACTGGCTCGCGCCACCCTTGAGGAATATTTATATTAAGGATACCCAATTACTAACGTAGCTTTATGGGGTGCACGAATGCCGAAGTCACTGGTCAAAGATGCATTAGGCAAAGATGTAGATGAACTGTTGAAGAAGCCGTCAGAACCCGAGGAAGAGATGGTCATCGAGGAGAAGAAACCCAGGGAGATGACCGCGGACGACGAGGAGATAGCGAAGATTGCTGCCCAGCTCGACGTCAGCATCAAGATCATAGGTTGTGGCGGCGGTGGATCGAATACCATAAACAGATGTGTGGAGGCGGGCGTGTCCGGGGCACAGTTGTGCGCCATCAACACCGACGCCAAGCATCTGTTGGCCATCCACGCGCCGAAGAAGATTCTGATAGGTAAGAACGTAACGCGAGGCCTTGGGGCGGGCGCCATACCGAGTGTGGGCGAGGCGGCCGCCAAGGAGAACGAGCGCGACATACGCGACTTCCTGGATGGTGCGAACATAGTCTTCGTGACCGCCGGGATGGGTGGCGGTACCGGGACTGGTTCCGCGCACTTCGCGGCGCGGTTGTCGAAGGAGCTCAAGGCCCTGACGATAGGCGTCGTGACGATGCCGTTCAAGGCTGAGGGCGAGGTCCGCATGGAGAACGCCATGGACGGCCTGGAGAAGCTCAGGCGGCTGTGCGACACGACGATAGTGATCCCGAACGACAAACTGCTGGCGTTGGTCCCGAAGCTGCCGGTCGACGCCGCGTTCAAGGTGGCGGACGAGGTGCTGATGCAGACCATCCGTGGCCTCACGGAGATCATCACGAAGCCCGGGCTCGTCAACCTCGACTACAGCGATATCATGACGGTGATGAACGAGGGAGGCGTGGCGTTCGTCGGCATAGGAGAATCCGACGAGTCCGACGCCGAGGAGCGTGTAGCACTCGCGATCGACGAGGCCCTCAGCTCGCCGTTGCTCGGCGAGATAGATCTCAAGGAGGCCAAGGGCGCCCTGATAAGAGTAGTGGGCGGTCCCGACATGACTGTGTCGGAGGCTCAGAAGGCGGCAGAGGTCGTGGGCGAGCGGATAAACAAGCACGCGAGGATCATCTGGGGATGCAGTGTCGACCAGTCTCTCGAGGGACAGGTCCGGATGCTGCTCATCGTGACCGGCGCGAAGTCGAGCATGCTCATGGGAAAGGGCAACTCTCAAAACGCTGGCCAGGCGGTCGGGGGAAACCACCGTTCGTACGCATCGGACGACGACGGGATAGACTTCGTACGGTGACCGTCGAAAACATCTTCAGGAGCGGACACGTCTTTGTGTGTCCGCCCCTTTCAACTCCTTACACTTCTTTCCACTTTTCCTTCCAGCCACAGCTCGTCCGCGAATCGCGCGCCGCACTCAGGACAGAACCTGTCCGCGAGCGTCACCTCGGCGCCGCACTCAGAGCATTCGGCGCCGCCGACCCTGTCGGAGAATATGACGCCGCACTCACATGAGAACGCGTCCTTGTCAACCCTCCTGCCGCATGCTGGGCACTCGCTTATCTCTTCGACGAACGGACGGCCGCACACGGAGCACGCGAGTGCGGTCTCCGGTATCTCCGCCCCGCACTCAGGGCAGATCATGTTGCCCTCGCCGACGAGGAGCACCCCGCACCCGCACACACCATCCTCTTCTGAGACTATACGCCCGCAGTTGGGGCACTGGAACAACCCCTTCGAGAAATCGGCGGAGAACACGACGCCGCATCTGCTGCAGAACTGGTCGTCATCGGATAGCCGCGACCCGCACTCCGGGCACTGGAGCTCTCGTTCGTAGAGCATGCAGTCACAGGTCTCGTCGTCCAGCAATCTCCTGCCGCAGGCGTCACAGAACACGGCGTCCTCGGCGGCCCTGCCCACCTCGTCTCTCACGCTCAGGTAGGTCCGCTCGGTTATCTCCCCCAGGAGGAATCGCTCGTCCAGCAGGAACAGTTGGTCACGCTTCGATAGCCGGGCGGACCTGACAGGGGGCATGTCGGAATCGACGACGTGGGGCTTGGGCCTTGTGTGCCCAAGCTCCGCACCGCATGCGGGGCAGGCCATCATCCTGATGGCACATGAGTTGTGGTACATGTTGTCGCAGTCGCATGTGACGCTGGGGAGGTCACTCTTGATGACGCCTAGGCAGATCCCACACTTCGCCTGCCCTTTCACCCTGATAGCCTTGACCTGCGGCCGAGTATGTATCCGCATCCTCCTCGCGGCCGCCCTTATCAGGCTGCCCTTGGGGACGGCAATCAACCTGGGGCGTTCCCTGAGCGAATCGTGACGACTACTTTGTCGCAACAGCCTCGCCAACCGACTCATGGCTAACCAAGTCCTCCAGCGGATGTGGTGAATGGCAAACATCTCATATAAATCCCCGCGAGTCGTTACGCTGGACATGTCTATCCAGGACACGGTCAGGTTCGTGGGGGAGCTGATGGCGGTCTCCGCCAAGACGGCCCCGAAGGCGGTCGGGCAGGATTTCATAGAGATCAAGGTGGCGGATGAATCTGAGCGGGTCGCTCTGGGGGCCGATATGATTCAGGTCGGCAAGGAGAGAAGCATCCCAGGCTTCGAGAGAGACGGTCAGAACGTGATGGATTCCGATGCGGTCCTCCTGCTGGGCATCCTCCCTCACAAAGGCATCGGATTGAACTGCGGCGCGTGCGGCCATGCGAGTTGCGAGGAGTTCAACAAGCAGTCGGGCAAAGGTGATTTCGAAGGTCCGAGCTGTGCCATACGCCTGCTCGACCTAGGCATCGCCCTCGGGTCCGCGGCGAAGACGGCGTCGGAACACAACATCGACAACCGCATCATGTACAGGATAGGCGTCTCAGCGAAGAGGCTTGGCATGATGGAGTCACGCCTCGTCCACGGCATACCGCTGTCCGCCAAAGGAAAGAACATCTTCTTCGACAGAGGGAGATAGACGGATATCAGCGCGTCGCAGTGCTCCGGTTTGTGCGCGCCTTCCTTCTGGGAGGCCTTCCGAGGTTCGTCCCGTTCAGCAGGTACGCGCTGATGGAGCGCTCGTTAACCAGTTGATTCCTGAGCAATGGTCCCAGCCGGCCACCGCCTGGAGAGTTGATGGGGCTGCCAGTGATGAGCGGGTTGAAGGCGGGCACCACAACGAGTTCCTTCGGGCACGCGTCGTACCTTTCGGCGACCTTCTTCTTCGAGAACCTCGCGCGCATCCAGCACTTCTCGTTCAGCCCGCCGCCCATCGAGTCCTCCAGCCGAACGGACGGATGGACATGTCCCATCACGACCCTGTCGCACGCCATCACGTCTTCGGACGGCCAGACGTGTCCGTGGAACGCACCGACACCATCGACCACGGTGCCATGGGTCGCCGTGATGATGCACCCGTCGGGCATGACATCCTTCAGGCCGCCATCGTGATTGCCCGGCGTCACCACAACTGCCTGGAAAGTTCTCATTGTGCGCTGCATTATCGCGCGCACATCCCGGTCCTCTCCGCGGCCCGCGTGCGTGATCCTGTGCTTCACGTCCCCCAGGATAATCAGTCTGTCCGCATGTGATCCGAGGCACTCTATCGCGGCGGACATCTTCGGGAGCTGGCTCGGGATGTTGAAGCCGGATCCCCTCAACGCTGTCTCTATGCCTATGTGGAGGTCCGCGACGCAGGCCCATCGCCTCCGCCCTTCGATTATCAGCGCGGGCATGTCCGGGACCGGTACGAGGTTCACAGGATGCATACGGTTCGCCCGACGATAAAAAGCCTGTCCCATCACCTGCCTATGGGCAATCGGTGCGCCAGAGCCGCTGGCAGCCCCGCATCGAGGATGGACTGTGACGCACCCTCGACGTCGTATACGATCCTGCGTATCTCGCAGGTCGACGACCTGGTGTCCACCACTGCGCAGCTCGCCCTCGCGTCGCCGTCCCTGGGTTGACCGACGGAGCCCGGGTTCACCACGAGTCCAGTCTCCGTGCGGACGGCGAAAGGGACGTGCGTGTGACCGAGGATCATCATCTCACACGAGCATCTTGTCAACATATCCTCGTCGACGTCCTCCTTATAGACATATCTGTTCGGGTCGCGGTCGGAACCGTGAAACACAGCTGCAACTGAGCCTTCGAGATCCACTCTTAGCGTGGTCGGCAAGG
>DATKWQ010000056.1:0-13222 GCA_035529455.1 Thermoplasmata archaeon | reverse complement strand
ACGGATGCGGCCCTTCTAGCTCAGGGAGGCAAGGGCCTTCGTCGCCTGGTCTTCAGGAAGACGCGTGGCCCTGAGAATCTGCTCTCTTGAGGATCCGCTCGGGGCTATCGCGTTGTATATCCTGTCCTCCGCCTCCTCGGTGCTCTCCGCGGGCAGGATGCGTAGCTTCTTCGTAGGTGGAGGTGCTGGCGGCGGCACGAGGCTGTATTTCTCCAGCGCGCCGTTCTCTGAGCGCACGGCGCTGCCCGACGATATGAGACGGCCGAGCGACCACGTCACCTGCTCCTCGGTGTATCCCGTAGCCACGGCCAACTCGTCTATGGTCTTCCCTGTCTCGCCCAGCAACGCCAACACCTCACCGTCGAGCTGGTTCTCGGGCGGGTGTTTGTCACGTATGACGGACACATTGTTCAGGTGTGTCTTGAGGAATTCCTTGCTGACCTCCTTGAAATGCTCCGGGTCCTTCTCGAGCAACACCTCAAGTTCCGAGACGTCCAGGCCCATCTCCCTCCACCTTCCGATCTTCTCAGTGTACAGGTTCTTCTTCATCTCTGGGGGCTTTAGGTCGAGAAGCGGGGCTATTGCGCGAGAGGCGCTGTCGCCCTCGAGCGGTCGGCTGACATCAGCAAGAGTCGTCACGGTGTATCTGACGCGGGCGCCTTTGAGAGTGCGATGTATCGCCTCGAGCTTGTCGAATAAGCGCTCGTCTGAGTTGAGCGTGATCTCGAAATCGAAATCGCCAACGAGGGGCAGCGCGTCGACGCGCTTCATGCGTTCGACCAGCCGTTTGGGGGATTCTCCCTCGCTGCTGAGCATTATCTTGACATATATCTTGTTCATCGTATTCCTGTCGTGTCGCTTGATGGTGCTGTGTCCTTTTTATGGTTTCTGATGCGGAATCAGGGTGTAGCTCAAAGGCAAATAGCGGTTTAATATACGAGTCAGTCGGATTAGCCGCCGCGATGCTCTCGGACGAGTCGAGGAAGTTCGTAGCAAGACAGTTCGCGAGACACTACAGAGACTCGGCCCTCATCATGCCAGACCGCTTTGCGAAGCGGGAGTTCGGCTTCATGTTCTTCGACCGCCAGTACATGATGAGACATATGGCGTTTCCTACAAGGGCGGCGCTGAAGCGCTACCTCGTCGAGAACGTGCCCGCTCACGCCTACTACTCCACCGCATATTATGACACGCCCAACGCTCCCACGATGGCCGAGAAGAAATGGCTTGCGGCGGACCTCTTGTTCGACCTGGACGCAGACCACGTAAGAGGCGCGGAGAACTTGCCATACGAGAAGATGCTGGAACGTGTCAAGAAGGAGGTCATACGCCTCCTGGACGAGTTTCTGCTTGGTGACCTGGGCTTCGACGCCGCGGACCTCAGCATCGTCTTCTCGGGTGGGAGGGGCTACCATGTCCACGTGCGCGACCCCGCGGTCCTCAGGCTGTCTTCGCACGAACGCCGGGAGATCGTCGATTATGTGACCGGAACAGACCTGGACCTCGACTGGGTTTTCCCCTCCACGCCGTTCGAGCAGAGCAGATACAAAGACCGGACTGGGGTGGCCTATCGGCGCACGATGCCAAAGAGAGGGGACGGCGGATGGCGCGGGCGGATCAGACAGGGGATAGAGGATTTGCTCTCGGAACTGGAGGCACTTCCGGAAGAGGATGCTCGGAAGCGCATCGCAGACGACCTGTCATCCTCAAAGCGTGATATCGGCGCCAAAACGGTCGGCGGCCTCTACGCCGACCTGTTCACCAAGAACCGCGGCGTTAGCGGAGCGGACAGGATTCGAAACGAGGATGCCTACGAGGTCTTCTCAGAGAAACGAAACAGCGAAGCGTTCCTCGAGCTCGTGAACCTGAGGGTAAGAGGAGACGTGAAAGGAGAGACGGATGAGCCGGTCACATCGGACATACGCAGGCTCATACGCCTGCCATCATCGCTCCACGGCAAAACGGGATTCGCGGTCATGCCCATGACAAGGGAGGCACTTGACGACTTCGACCCGTTCGTAGATGCGGTCCCATGCGCCTTCGAGGACACGGATGTCGGCGTCCTGTGCGAGAAGGCCGTCAGCGTTGAGCTGCGCGGTGAACGCTTCGCGCTCGAGGAGGGGAGTAATACCGTGCCAGCATATGTCGCGACGCACCTGATATGTCGAAATCGGGCCGCGATTGATAGCGGGCACGCAAAGTATTTATCAGCAACAGGTGTATAAAAGGGTTCGATGCCGATTTCCAGCCGTGTCCTGGAGGATTCCATAAGGCTCACGAAGATCAGGCAGATCAAGTGGTCTCTGTACGTCGTCCAGATCATCATGTTGGTGGCTCTGGCAGCGCTGTTGATTTTCGTTCTGGGCGACGCTCAGCTTACGCCCGTCCTATACCTTCCATTGGACTCGTTCGCTGCGATAATGGTCCTACTCATCCTGGTGGTGTGCATAGAGAGCTTCTTCTTCAGGATCATGGAGATAAGGTTCGCCAGAAGCTCTTCTGCGAAGCATCTGATGGCTAAGAACTCGATCAGGAGCGCCATAACCGTGGCCATCGTGGCAGGCGTCGTCGTTGTCATGCTCATGGCACCACCCGTCCTATCGGTCATACAAGACACGACCAGCAAGACCTCGGTTCTATCGGCGGATGAGCCGGTCATGTTCTGGTCCAAGGACCCGCTTGCATTCCAGGAGATGGTCGAGGTCAGAGTTACTGCGGTCAATCCTGTCGAGGTCTACCTCGTCGACGCCAGCGTTTACGAGATATACAACGGCACTCTCAGCCAGATGTTCATTCTGCGGATCAACAAGAACGAGGCGGATTACAAGGTCAGCGACGAAGTGACTATCGATGTCCCCGAGGCGCGACACACACAGTACGCTCTGGTCCTGAACGACATCGACAACCCAGGCTCGGTCGCGAGCGTGACCATAGTGAGGGACGTCTCCGGAGTGTTCACGGGCATCGTGTCCCTCCTGTCCCTAGCCATAGTCGTAGCTAACATAGCATGGATAGCGTACTTGATGCCGATCGAGCGCAAGTACTCCCGGGGATCCATCTACAAGTGAGCGTCAGCCCAGAGCGCAGCACACGCATTTCTCAGTCAACCGCCAACCGTTCTCTGCGAGCGCGCGCATCGTCTCCCGAGTCGGCATGGCGATCCCATCTATCCCCGCCCCTGCCGCCTCCACCTCCCAAGAACGGTCGCTCCGTGGTCGCATGCACCCGAGCAATAATCGCGACTCTGGGAGTGCCATCCGCGCGGCTCTGATGACATCCAGCGTGCTGTCGCCCGACGGAGGGGAGATGCCCTCGTAGGGGGTACCCCTCGTCGGCATCAGAGCGATGATGACGAGCGCGTCTGGAGCGTACGGAACCAGCGAATCGATGGCGGCATACTCTCCCACGACCTCGCCCGCCTCGATGCCCACGCATATGTGAGGCGCGACCGTCGGGGCGCCGAGGGCGCGGAGGTCCCTGACGACCGACAGAAAATCCGAAACTCGGGCATCCAGGCCCGTTGTCTTCTTGATCGCTGAATCAGATCCGTAGATGTCTACGGAGAAGGCGTCGACGCCCGCACGCACAAGCGTTCCGAGCTCGTGTCTCGGCATCAGACCCACATGTGCGTTGATGCGCAGTGAGGTGGTCTCCTTGACCATGCTTATCGCATCGGCGAACCGTTCCAGCGGAACCCTGCCGGAACGGTCTGAGCCCCCGGTCAGCAGAAACCCCTCCCCGCCAGCATCAGAGAGGCGGGCGGCCAGCTCGAGGAGCGCGTCGGGGCTCTCGACATGCTCCATGCGCTTTAGGAAGACGCCCGAGCAATGCTTGCACATGAGCGCACATCTGTCCCCAGTGACGGAAACGGAGGGGAAGCATCTGCCTGGGAAGTAACAGTCCAATGCCTTCGTCACAATAGCCCAATCGGCTGGAGAGGTATGAATACGTATCCGCGCAAATGGCCAGCCCATCCCACGGCACCTCAGGGACTGGCATAAGCTTTATCTGAAGTTCCCTCTCTAGGGGCCTCTGCGGATCGTTATGATGGCTTTCGAAGTCAAAGGGCAGTTCAGGATATCTGTCAGGGAATGGCAGCGTTTCACCATAGAGGTGGCGTCGGTGGACGAGACGGCTGCGGTCGAGAAGACCTTCGCCCTGATGGGCAGCAGACACAATGTAAAGCGTCAATTCGTCAGGATAGAAGATGTGAAGGCGCTGAAGCTAGAAGAGATCACGGATAACAGGGTTAAGTACCTCGTGGAGGGCGGCGGCTGATGGACGAGAACGAGGCGAGAGAGGCCGCGGCCATGGTCGAGACCGCGAGAGCGCAGCTGGAGGCGTTGGCCAGACAACAGGAGATCATAAGGCTCACCATCGACGAACACAGCAGGGCCAAGGACACGATCACGATGATATCGGCGGGCGCGGCGGGGGAGGATGTACTCGTCCCCATAGGCGCGGACTCGTTCGTACACGCGAAGATATCGGACAACAAGAACGCCGTCATTGGCATAGGCGCGAACGTATCGTTCCAGCACGCTCCCGAGGAAGCCGCGAAGCTCCTCGATGCGAGGATAGACGAACTGAACCGGGCATTCAACAAGATAGCCGACCGGATGGAACAGACCGAGCAGTCTGCGGTGCAGCTCTCCGAGAAGGTCCAGCGGTTCTACGCACAATCCGAGGCCGAGCAGGGGCGCTGAGGGCGGCACATGTTCCGTGCGCTGAAAGAGAAGCTGAACGCAGCGTCGGCGGCCGCGAAGAAACGATCGGTCGAAGACATAACCGAGGTCGTCGGAAACTCTGGACGGAAGCTCAAAGAGGATGCCCTCAACGAGATTCTGGGCGGCCTCGAGATGGAGCTGCTGAAAGCGGATGTCGCACTGCCTGTCGCCGAGGAACTCACGAGGGACGTCCGGGCGTTTCTCTCGGGCAAGAGAGTGGATCGCGATTTCAGGCTGGACGAGGGCATCAACCTCGCGTTCAGGTCCGCGGTCAAGAAGGTCCTCGCAGGTCACAAGTTCTCCCTGGAGGAGACGGTCGAGACGAAGGACAAGCCCATCGTCATGATGTTCGTAGGGATCAACGGCACGGGCAAGACCACGGCCATCGCCAAACTCACCTACCGGTTCCAGAAGAAGGGCTACAGCTGCGTCCTCGCAGCGGGAGACACTTTCAGGGCTGGAGCGATCGAGCAGCTGACGCTGCATTCTGAGCGGCTCGGGTGCAAGATCATAAAGCACCAGGCCGGGAGTGACCCCGCGGCTGTCGCATACGACGCGGTCGAGCATGCGAAGGCGAGGAAGAAGGACTTCGTCCTCATAGACACGGCTGGAAGGATGCAGACAAACAAGAACCTCATGGACGAGATGAAGAAGATAAGACGCGTCGCGAAACCTGACATCGTGTTCTTCGTTGGGGATTCCCTGGCGGGTTCGGACGCTGTCGAACAGGCTCGCAGATTCGACGAAGCGATAGGCATAGACGCAATCATCCTGACGAAGATAGACGCGGACGCCAAGGGCGGCGCCGCGCTTTCCATCACCGACGCGATAGGCAAGCCAGTGGCTTATGTCAGCTTCGGCCAGGAATACGAGGCGTTCGGCCGGTTCGATGCGGACTGGATGATCGCCAGGATCTTCGGGGATGACGACGCGGCCGCTCCGTCAGCGGCCTAGTCGGTGCCGATGTTGGCGCCTGAGAACAGCACGGCGTACACCTTGGTGTCGAACATCAGGCCGGATATCTCGATGTACTCGTTGGCGTCATGCCCCGTACCTGGTATCATGGACCACGCGACCGCGTCCAGTCCTTCCCTCCTGAACGGGTTGGCGCAGGTCGCACCGCCTATCCCTATCGGCTTGGCATCGAACCCGCCGACAGCCGATATCGCGCGTTTGAGGCGTTTGACGACCTCGGCATCCGGCGACGTCTTGCCCGCGGAGACCGTGCGGTCAAGGAAGCTCAACTCGATCTTCGCTCCCGACGCCTTCTCGTGCTTGTCCGCCACGGTCCTCATCACGGACATGATGTCGTCGATGTCGTAATCGGGGAGCACACGGAAGTCACATGCGAACTCCTGTCTCCCAGGGACCGTGTTGATGTTGTATCCGTTGGCCTCGCACTTGGACGGCACGAACGTGCTCCGTGGCGGGTCGAACAGCTCATCGCTCTTGGAGAACTGCGCCCTCAGCTGGCCCATGCAGTCTATCATGTACCTCGCCGACACCTCGAATGCGTTGATGCCGTTCTCTGGTGTGCTGCCGTGAGTCTGTCTGCCTATCACGACAACGCGGACCCACGCGACGCTCTTCTCGACAACCGCGATCGCCGCGCCGTCTGCATAACCATGGTCCGGGACGACTATCAGGTCGCCCTTCTTGAAAATGCCTTTGTTCAGGAGGAAATCGATGCCGTGTATGTTGCCATACTCTTCGTCGGACACGAACGCGAGGGCGATGTTGCACTCCGGAGTCACGCCTGCACGCACGATGGCCGCGAGGCCGTAGAGAGAGGCTATCAGGTCCTGGCCATTGTCCTCCGCTCCTCTCGCATACACCCTTCCATCCGCCACCTTCGGCTCATACGGAGGGGAGTTCCACGCGCTGAGGTCGCCTTCCGGGACGATGTCCATGTGCGTCACGACCCAGATGGTCGAGTCCGTCGAACCTTTGATCTTGATGACGATGTTGGGTCTGCGGCCCGAAGGCACGCGCGGGTCCTCGGATTCGTACATCTCGACATCGTCGAACCCTAACTGTTTCGCGAGCGACATGAGGAACTCACCACGCTCCCCCTCGCCTGTGCCCCCGTTCTCGGGGCCGACCGCCTTGATCTTCAGCATGTCGCAAAGGGCGTTCACAACGTTGTCCTCATCATCCGCGATAATCTGTAACATCTGCTGAACGTTCATCGATAGCACTCTCCGGCGTGAACCTATCAGGGGGTAACGACCGCCCAGTTATCTGATTTTCGGAAGATTCGCGAATCAGCTCTCTATCAACATGGCGACGGCGTTCCCACCACCGAGGCAGAGCGTAGCGACGCCTCTGGCGCACCCGCGCTTGTGCATCGCGTAGATGAGGGTCGTGAGCACACGCGCGCCACTGCACCCGATCGGGTGACCGAGAGCGACGGCTCCGCCGTTGACATTGAACCGGTCCTCTGGCACTCCGAGCGTCTTCATCACAGCTATGGATGCGCTGGAGAACGCCTCGTTGTGTTCGAAGAGGTCGATATCCGATATCTTCAGGTTGTTCCTCTCCAACAATCGCTGCACCGCGGGGATCGGGGCCTCCATGATCAGCTCTGGCTTCACGCCGGCGCAGGTGTAGTCGACGATCCTTGCGAGGGGCTTCGCGCTGGCGCTCTCCGCGAACTCCGGGTCCACGACGACCACTGCAGCGGCTCCGTCGTTTATGCTCGACGAGTTCCCGGCCGTCAGGATGCCGTTTTCTCGGAAGACGGGTTTCAGCTTGCCAAGCGCCTCGATGGTCGTGTCTTCACGCGGGCCCTCGTCCACTGTCACCTCAGCGGGACCCTTCTTCGACTTCACCTCGACCGGGACGATCTCCTCGTGGAACGCGCCTGTCTTGATCGCGTTGACTGCCTTCTGATGGCTCCACAGCGAGAACTCGTCCGCTGCCTGCCGGGTCACGCCGTGGCGCTCAGCCACGATCTCCCCGGTATTGCCCATGTGGAAGTCATTGAAGACGTCCCAAAGGCCATCGCGGACCAGCGCGTCCACTATCTTCGAGTCGAACAGCTTGTAGCCGAAACGGGCCTTGTCCAGAAGATACGGGGCGTTTGTCATGTTCTCCATGCCACCAGCGACGAACACACGGCCTCTCCCGGCGAGTATGGAGTCCGACGCCAGCATGACCGCCTTCAGACCTGAGCCGCAGACCATGTTGACCGTGAGCGCCGACACCTCGGGAGGAAGCCCTCCGTACAGCGCGGCCTGCCTGGCGGGGTTCTGGCCAAGGCCGGCGGATATCACGTTGCCCATGATGCATTCCTCAACGACTGACGGTTCCACGCCTGCCCTCTTGACGGCCTCACGGACGGCAATGGCGCCGAGCCTGGTGGCACCGATGTCCTTGAGCCCTCCCCCAAACTTTCCTACGGGTGTTCTTGTAGCACTGAGAATAACTGGTTGCTTCATCGAGGTCGCCTCGCGCGCTTTGGAAAGGATGAATTCGTTCGCTATAATAAGTTGTTGATGTTCCCCCTCGTCATTCGCCGTTCCGGTTTGTAGAGATGCCTCCTCGATGCGACTGGGGGCTCGTACCAGCCAGGCGCTATCTCGCGGGGGGCGGCGGCGGTCTCCACCGCACTCGTCGGCATGCGCGCTCCGCACACCTTGCAGCGGTACCCCTGCCCGCTGCCCATCGACCCCATTCTCTTCGAGCAGGTCGGGCAGACGGGGTTGCCGAGCTTCACGCGCAGTTCCTGCAGGCCGACCACCTGCAGTTTCTCCACATTGATGCCGCGCGGTTCCTCCCGAACCGAGCCGTACACGACCACCCGGTCACCGGCGACTAGCTTTCTGGCGGCGTTCCTCAGAGAGCCACTTGGTTCGTAGAACACCGCATCCACCTCATCGCCGTCCGATACCCCGATGATGACGTGGCCGCCTTCTATTGTGACGGCTTGGCGAGATACCATGGCCGACACACGCACGGACATGCCTGGGGTGATGTCTCGGACGCGGCAGGTGACGACATGGTCGTCCGTACCCTGGTTCGTGAGGAACAGAAGCCACGACGAGGGCGTTTCGCCCCGGATCATCGACCGCGCCTCCAACAACTCGTCCGGCGAGTCGCCCCTTATGCCAAACAGGACTGGGCACGGAGATGCAGGAGCGATGGCGACGTGCCCGGCCTCGAAATCGTAGTTGTGGAATGTATGGGCCGTGCGTTGGTCCATCTCGACGACGCTCTCCGGGTCAATCGACCGTGGCGTCCCGACCTTGCTGGCATCCCTGTAGGCAATGACTTCCCAAGTCCTATCTCTTGGGCGCCACGACGCAGCCGACGCCGCACCGATGACCCCCCGGCCGTTCTTGTATTTCTTCCACTCGGCACCGCACTCCGCGAGTTGCGCCTCCACGTCCTTCAGCTCGATTACTCCACGGACCGCCTTCCAGTACAGCCCGGGCGGCGGGCGGCGATTGGTGCAGACTATCCCCGGGTTGGTCTTGTCACAGTCGAACTCGGCAACGCGCTCCAGGACTCCAGCGGCGGCATCCAGCACGACTCTGGGCGAGGCGGGCGTTCCATGTCCGAACGTCCGCACAGCTGCGCCGTCGACCTCACCACATACCGTCGAAGCCCCGACCCCTACACCGAGTGGGAGACATATCGCTGCATTCCCGCGGGTCTTCCACGGTATGTTCGGATTGAGACGGACCAGACGGGGCAGGCCAATCAGATCGTAGCTTCTCAGCTCCTTGAGCATGAGGGTTGCAAGGAATGTCGTGCACATTCCGTCTGGGGAGTCGGTGTCATCGAACGCTAGGAGGGTCGCGGCCACGGGAGAGCATCGGGTGTGGCGCAAAAAAGCGTTGCTATGGCTCGAAAGGCGCGACGGCCCATGTCCTCAGGCATATCGTCATCGTCCGGAGGTCGACGATAAGGGTGCAATCAACGAGAACGGTGGCGCCGTCGCCGATGTCCCGCATCGCATCGCAAGCCAATGCGCGTATGCGGTGCCCGCTGTACGGGTCCGAGAGCCACCAGTAGCCCTCACCCGCCTCGTAGATCACGCTGCCCGTGACATTGAACCTGTCGAATTCGAACAGCCGCCAGTGCGAGCACAGGAACTCGACGCTCATCGTGAACGCTGCCCTAGACATGACCTCCACGCTGTTGCCGTCCGCGAATACGGTTGCTCCCGCGGAGTCCAGCGACGTTGTCCCCTCGGCGAGTATCTGGTCGCCGATGGTCATCGCGCCCAGGACGGTGTCGGAACTGGAAGGCGGGAGTATCACATGGGCCGTCGCGCCCGTGACATGGTCTGCCATGAGGATGGAGGCGTATCCAGAGTCATAGACGCGGATGTCCGCTACCACGCCGAACACTCTAACGACCGTACCGTCACCGGCGCTGGGCAGCTCCGACACGCTCAGCAGGGGAGGGCTGGCGGAAGACGACGCCCACAACAGCGTGGCCAGGGACACCGTGAAGACCGCGGCGAGCGTCCGTGTATCAGGCCTCATGGCGACCTGTCAAACCGCTGCCCGACCTCGAATAATGATAGGGCTACAGGTAGCCAGAGCGACGATTGAGAAATGATTAAGAGGAGACGAGAATTACGGGTACCAACGGTGAGGCCGTGACCAAAAGCCCGCTCACAGAATACCGACTGGAGTTGTGCAGCCTGCTCTGTACTCTTTCCATCTTCCTGACCATCGTCGGGATAGTGGGGGTCATCTACCCCGATGGCCTACCTGGGTACATGGCCATGCTGGAGGAGCTGTCCGCCCCGTTCGGTGAGTGGGCGTATTGGCTTCTGCTGATCGGGCCGCTCGTGCTGATCGGTGCCATATGGTGGCTATACGATTACATCAAGAAGACTCGGTCACTGGAGCGGTTGATGGCGACGCCCAGCAAAGCGAAGTTCGTCAGGAACCTCGACGAGATCGAGTATCTCGCATGGTCGCTCCCCCAACGGTTCGAGACGAGGGTCATTGAGAAGAAGCGCAAGCTAAACATCAAGTGAACGAGGCCCCGAGAAGGGGGGCCCCTCCATTTCCTGTGGAACGCTAACCCGGCTCTGTGCCGCACGGGGCAGGGTGAAAGACCGATGTGATTTTCCCACCGACTGCGCGAATCTCCGCTTGAACCCGGTCCAACACCCGCTCCGAACAGGCTATGGAGATGCTCGTGGAGTCCGATGAAGTGTGCGCCTCAATGTCGGTGGAGTCATGAAGCGATGATATCAGCGAGAAGGCGTCGTTGGTGAGGGGGAGTATCGCTTCGATCCGACACCTCGCTCCCTCGGATTGCTCGATGAGGGCCAGGAGGGTCTCGAGGCCTTCGCCCGTGACGGCGGAGACGAACGCGACTTCATGGGGCGCCACGATGTCTTTGATTTCATCCTTCACATGGTCGCGCTCATCCGGTGATACAAGATCGTGCTTGTTCCCTACAACGATTATTCTCTGTCCTTTTAGACGTGGTTGAAGGATTTTATTGCACGTCAAGACCTTCTCGCGAACGGTGTTCAGCGACTCACTCGTATCGACGACCAGTAGGATTGTGTCGGAGAGGAATATCTCTTCTAACGTGGAGCTAAAAGCGTTCACGAGGTCTGGTGGGAGATCTTTGATGAACCCGACCGTGTCCGTTAGCAGGACGCTCCTGGAAGATCGTTTCATCTTCCTCGTGGTCGTCGAGAGCGTGGAGAAGAGCCTGCCATCGACTTCGACCTGGGTATCACATAATGCATTTAGTATGGCGGATTTACCCGCGTTTGTATATCCTGTTAGTGATACTAGATGATATCCTCTATCTCTACGTCTAGTACGTCTGATCTCTCTCTGACGTGAGTGAGTATCTAGGTTCTCCTCGATTCTACGAATATGGCTTCTTGCATGTTCGTAGTACACTTCGGTCGCGTACGCACCACCACTGAGAAACCCCGGTTTCTCCCCGCTCTTCGCCTTGTGGATCCACTCTCTCAAGAACGGGAGCTCGTACCTGAGGGTCGCCAAGGTTACCTGGCTCTTCGCTTCCTCCGTGTGAGCGCGCTCGGCGAAGATCCTGAGGATCACTCCCACGCGGTCCACGCACTCTTTCTTGAACAACATCTCGAGAGTGTGGTGCTGGGAGGGTCTGAGGATGCCGTTCACCACAATGATGTCTACATCCGCTTCCTCGATTTCTTCGACAAGGTCATCGGCCTTTCCTGGTCCCAGGTATGTGTTCCTGTGAGGATAGTCGCGTTTCTGCACGACCTCCCGGTCGACAGCCACCCCCAGAGTACGCAGGAGCGACCGCATCTCCTCGAGGTCATCGGTTATTGACAGCAATACAGCCTTTTTCATAGCAGCGATCGAGAGGTAACCACCAACGACCTAATCATCCTTTCATCCCCTTCCATTGGAAACCCTCCCGGGAAACCCTGGTTTCCTTTGGACTTCGTAGACCAGGCGTGCGAGCCCCTACCCGGGGCGCGGGGTTCCACCGGAAATGAAGGGGGGCCTCTCCCAGAGTCCGTATAACGACGTCGACGGTCTTTTATTCGTAGTAGTGCATTTGGATGCAGTGCTGGCACCTCTGAATCCCCAAAATTTCCAGGCTGCGGAAAAAATGGATTCCGCGGATAATATTAACGCTTAAGTATCCTCCTCCGCATTCCCCAAATCCCTTAGTTTCATATGGACTGTGCGAGCGCAGCTCCACATGAAGTTCAGGGGGAGGGGAAGAGCTTTTCTTCGTATGAGGAGGACCATGATGCAGAATTCGATATTCCAACAGTTCATACGGCCCAAATCGCTGTTCAAGGGCGACAGGGACGTCCTGAGGCCATCGTACATTCCTGACGTGCTCCCACATCGAGAGGAGCAGATCGACCAACTCGCATCGGTCCTCGCGACCGCGCTGGAGGGGCAGAGGCCCTCCAACATACTTCTCTTCGGCAAGACCGGCACGGGCAAGACCGCCACAATGAAGTACGTCGGAAAGGAGCTTGAGCGCGCTGCCACCGAGGCCGAGAAGGTGCACTTCGTATACATGAACTGCGAGATAGTGGACACCCAATACGGGGTGCTGCAGAACCTCGGCAACCTCTTCATACACGATTTCGAGAGCCGGATACCGTTCACAGGATGGAGCACCGAACGCGTCTACCACATCCTCCGGGAGAAGATAGACGAATCGAAACGCGTCATCACCATCGTCCTTGACGAGATCGACAAGCTCGTCACCAAGAGTGGCGACGACGTGCTCTACCATCTCTGCAGGATCAACGAAGACCTGCGAAACGCAAAGGTGAGCGTGATCGGCATATCCAACGACCTCAAGTTCACGGAGTTCCTGGATCCCCGGGTCCGCAGCTCCCTCAGCGAGGAGAAGATGGTATTCCCGCCCTACAACGCCGAGCAGCTCAGGGACATACTCAGCCAGCGGGCCAGGCTCGCCTTCGACGAGAACGTCCTCGAGGCGTCGGTGATCCCGTTGTGCGCCGCGCTTGCGGCACAGGAGCACGGCGACGC
>DATKWQ010000055.1:0-15163 GCA_035529455.1 Thermoplasmata archaeon | reverse complement strand
GCCGCAGATCTGATGTATCATCTTATGGTGCTGCTGTTCGACGAGGGGATTCCGATGCAGGACATCTACAAGGAGCTGGAGGGCAGAAGGAAATGAGGGCGAGACGGTGCGATTTCCACACGCACACGGTTTTCAGCGACGGTTTGCTGTTGCCGATGGAGCTCATCCGTCGCGCGGCAGTCGCCGACCATCGTGCGATTGCGATAACCGACCACGCTTCTTTCTCAAACATCGATTGGGTTGTCCGCGATGTCGCAAAAGACTGTGCCAGGGCGGAAGCGTGGGATATAGATGCGATCCCCGGCGTGGAGATAACACATGTGCCAGTGAAGTACATCGACGAAGCCGTCAAATTGGCCAGGGATTCGGGGGCGGAGATCGTGGTCGTGCACGGCGAGACCCCCGTGGAACCGGTCGAGCAGGGAACGAACCATGCCGCCGTATCCAATCCGGACGTCGATATCCTTGCTCATCCTGGCATAATATCCGAGGAAGACGCTAGGAAGGCGGCCGCGAACGGAGTCTTCCTGGAGCTATCCTGCAGAAGGGGACACTCGACCGCGAACGGCCATGTCGCGAGCGTAGCCAGAGTGGCTGGGGCGCAGATACTCGTGAACACGGACGCTCACGCTCCCGAGGACCTCAGCAGCATGGCGACCGCCACCTCCATCGCGAAGGGGGCGGGTTTGGATGCAGACTCAATTCGGCAGGCCTTGGTCACTAATCCCGAGTCTCTGCTGCGCAAGCTCGGAAGGCTCCGAGACGCGGATTAATAGAATCATGGCACGGAGTTAATAACTGAGATATAGCGCGTGTGCTGTATCTGTGCCGAAGGAAATGATTGTCAGTCTATCGATACCAGAGGAGCTGCTGGGGCGATTCGACGAGGTGCTGAGATCGAAAGGCTTCAACTCGAGGTCCGATGCGATGAGGGAGGCGATTCGCTCCTTCGTTGACGAGGCCGACTGGGAGAGCATGGACGGCGAGAATCAACTCGTGATAACCGCGATATACAACGAGCACGGGCCCAGGGGTGAGCTGTCAGTGTTGCAGCATAGGTACGAGGAGATACAGATGATGCTGCATCTTCACCTCGAACGCGGGCAGTGCATGGAGCTGATAATCGCCAGGGGCCCCAACAACGTCCTCAGGGAGATACTGGGAAAGGTGAGGAAGATCAGAGGCGTCCGCTCCATCCGCTTCATATCTACCTCTCGTCCGATAGGGTAGGTCGGACTCTGGACTGCGACCTACACTGTCACTTCACGGGGAACCAGCCACATGTGAGTGAGTTGTACTCGTAGAGGAACTCTCCCCATGACGTCTCAGTCGCGAAGGGGACGTTCTCCATGTAGTCCATCCAATAGAGCCGCCATTCCCAGTTGTGGTAGCCCCAGTACATCGAAACGCCCGAGCAGGCAGCCTTCGGTTCCGGGTTGTACATGGCAACGACCGAGCTGGATACAACATCCATCATGCTCTGGGTGGCATCGACGAACTCCTGATCCTCGGCGATGGCCGGATTGGCCACCAATTGTCTTCCAAGATCGACAATGTCGTACTGATAGTGCGCTATGCACGACACCCACTCGCAGTCTCTCAGAGCGATTCGGTAATCGTAGCGGTAGTCTACAAGCCTGTCAAGCATCAGGTCGGTCCATTGACCTATCACGCCGACGTTGTCGTGGATTGCGCTCGCGTCGATTGCGCTGAGCGTTGCGTACCATCCCCATGTGATCTCAGAGTAGTATGCCTCCCAGCCATCGACCATGTCCGTGGCAACCTGGGCCGGCGTCCTGCTCGCATCCTCTGCGAGCGGTGCGAACATCAGGTCATACGGGAATCCATCGCCAGCAACGAGCTCCTCGGACCCGACGACGAGGTCGACGAGTCCCGTCGTTGCCACTGAGTAGATCGTTTCGATGCTGGCCATCGCGCAGGCGTCGAATCCTATGATGTCAATGTGGACTTGTGCGCCAACTATGGCCGCATAGAGCTCATCAAGGTACATCCAGTCGTCGGAAGTGTCATCGCCGCAGAAGCCGTTCCACGCACTTCCGTGGTCCCATGCGATCAAGGCGAGATTGTCCGATGGAAATCTCACCGAGGCATCTGTGAGCGCCCACTGCAGCGTCGCAGCGTCTGCGAAGTTCTTCTCATTCAGTTCCTCAACCACTTCCGGATTTTCGCCGTCGATCTCCACAATCTGCGTCCCGTCTGTGCTAAGTAGGTCCACATACGCGACAAAATTGACGTCGTCGTTGCTCGGCAAGTTGAGGAGCATCGCGAGACTCGCGCCCTCCCAGTAACTTTCGAGATTATTGTCGGCGGCCACGTATATCATGACCGTCCATGTGCCCGACTCGGTCACGGGCGGGCCGTTCTTCCCCTGAACCATGCTCGTAGAAATCAATGCGCAAATCGCGAACACTGCCGCGAGACTGAGCCCTCTCCTTATATGCAAATAGCTCCCCCCTGAGTCATGTACCTCATTCGGATACTGACCGCCCCTCTGATGACGGAGGTCGTAGAAAATACTTGCTAAGGGGTCATAATAAGGAAAAACAAGGAAAATTGGAAAGGTGGGGCACGTATGCCCCGTTTGTTTCGCGCGCCTATGGTCTCACGAGTTGTAGTCCGCCAGGAAGTCCGCCCAGCCCATGTCTATGGCGAAGGCGACCTCGGTGGAATACGCTTCTTCGCTGTACGGCCAGTCACCACCGGTTCCCCAGTATATCGAGATCCCGCCACACGCCGCCGCATACGGTCCGTTCCAGTAGGCGATCACCGACGAGTCGATGAGGCTGACGACGTCCTCGCACGCAGCTCTCAGCGCCGCGTCTTTGATCTTCGTGTTGGCCAGGAGCTTCTCGCAGAGATCCTCGAGGTCGAGGTGCTTGCTGGTGGCGTACATGGTGTACGTGTCCCGTATCACCTTCTTGTACTCCCTCTCGTAGGCACCGAGGTTGGCATACATTGCCCCGCACCAGTCCTCGAGCGCAGATACCTGCTGGCTCAAGCTCTGGATGTCGGTTGCCGAGAGGCACACGGACTGCGCCCAGTTCAATGGACCGTAGTACTCTCCCCATCCGTCCACCATGTCAGTGGCGACTTGCGCGGGCGTCCGAGCCGGGTCGTTCGCGACCGGTGTGAGCATGAGGTCGTATGCGAACCCATTCATGGGTATGGTCTCCTCAGAGCCCACAAGTATTCCAACGAGTCCGGTCAACGAGACCTGGTATGCCACCTCTACCGCCGCCATGTTGCACGCGTCGAAGGCGAGGATGTCGATGTACACTCCAGCGTCCTCGATCGCCGCCTGCAGTTCAGGCATGGTGATCTTGTCGCCAGAGGTCTGGTCGTTGCTGAAGTATCTCCACGCATAGCCGTGGTCCCAGCCGATGACGGCGAGATTGTCCGACGGGTATAGCGTCGACGCCTCAGTGATGAACCACTCAAACGTAGCGCCATCGCCGAAGTTCTTTTCCTCGTAAGTCGTCACTATGGTGGTGACGCCTCCGGAAATCTCGTAGAGTGTTGTCCCGTTCTGCGCCACCCAGTCCATCATGGCGACGATGGTCACACCATCGCTCGCAGGTATGTTCTCGAGCGCTGGCAGACTGTAGTCGAACCAATATCGCTCGAGATCGTTGTCACCGTTGACGTACAGAGCGACGGTCCACGACTCTCCCTCTCCCCTCGCATGCTGGACGAATGCCATGCTTGGCACCAGCAGGAGGGCAGCCACAAAAACACCTAGACACAACTTGGTGTAAAGTCCCCTCAAATTCTTCTACCCCCTTTCCGGGAACCAACCGTGTTTACAGTTGTTAGCGGTCCCCTCGTCAGGGTGATGGAAAGCATGATATTAGAACCTGTTTCGCGGCGTTTCCTGGCCACTTGATTCAAAGGCGTTGGCAGATGTAACGAATTCCTTTCGAAGCAAGTCGGCGTTGTTCGTAGATGTTTCACTCAACCCCATTCGCCGTGGAAACCCACGTTTCCAGAGAACATAGCCGATGCCCATTTGTGCCCATCGCACGGCGCTTTTTGGCAACGGTCCGCCAGATTGCATCGGGACAAGTGTTATAGCTGTTCACTCGCCTGTAGAGGACAGGTGGACGAAATGATGGACGTTTCGAAATTGAATGGAGTGAAGGTCATCGCCGCCGACTCGTTTTCGTTGGGCGAGGTGGACGGCGCGAATGTGGACACCAAGGAGTGGAGGATAACACATCTTAAGATCGAGCTCAGCGACGATGCGTCGCGAGAACTCGGGTTGAGCAAGCCACTCTTCGGCTCCGTGAAGATATGTGTCCCTGTCGGCAACGTATCCGGATATGGCGACGTCGTCACACTCAATAAGTCGCTGATGGAGCTGAAGGGATCGGAAGAGTGCAAGGTCAAGCACAAGTGACTGACCATTTCAGTGTTCCCAACGCGATTAACAGGACCGACTAGAGAGAGTATTCCTTGAACTCTCCCTCGCACGGGTTACCGATGCAGAGGTGCATCTTCTTCCTTGTTAGGTCCATGATGGCCGCGTAGGTGGTCTTGCAGCGGTCGTGCTCAGCTTCCTCTTCCAGAGGGTGTCTGCAGATCGAGCCAGGGTAGTTCACATGGTCGCGTAGGATGGTCATCAACGTCTCGGACGTAATATGTCCGAGGTTCTCCCTCACCAGTCTCCGAGCCCGGTTGTATCGTATGATGGTGCTCGAGCTCGCCAGCGTTCGTGCGCCGGCCGCTCCAAAGGCGGTTTCGTATTTGACCATGTCGTGGTGAAGGTAATGGTTGGCGTGCGCGAGGTAGCCGTTCTCTGGATATATCACAGCGAAATCCGTCGCCGAACCCTCGACACAGTACATCTCGCCGCTTGAGTGGCAGATGTTGTTGTTGTAGCTCGACGCCCTGTGCGCGGGCGTCGCCGCTCCGAGAGCGTCTCCCAGGGTCTCCGAAGAGAGGATCTTCGGGGCGACCATCAGCTTGGGGACGCCGAATCTGACATCGCTCTGATACAGCGAGTTGCCCGTCACGCTAATCCCCGCTGAGTTGATCCCGGTTATCCATTCCAGACCAGCGTGGGTCATGACAAGGATGGCAGGGCCGTCTTTTGGCTTCGCCTTAACAAGGACGAGGAACTCCTGGGACTTCTCCGACCAGTCCTCAGTGTGTGCGGAGTAGACGCTCCCGTCTCCCGTAGCCTCCTGGTTGACCATGACGTCCGTGCAGAACCCCTTCTCGTCCAGGCAGAACAGAAGGGAGAGTTCCTCGAAGGACACCCCCGAACCCTTGGAGTATCCTCTCATGAATGACAGTTGGCCAGGGTTGTACTCCTCGACGAACGAAGCATGCTTACCCGCTATGAGAAGAGCCTTGTCCCAGGGAAGCGACTTTCTCTTCAAGGCCTCTTCTGCCTCGGACAGCATGGACAGTACTTCGGGCTTGCAGGCGGAGCCGAGCTTGGATCCCATGTTCTCGTAGGTTCCCGAGACCTCGACGGTCTTCTGAAGGTTTGCCTTGGTCATCTACATCACAACTCTGAGATGCCACTACTAGCGAGGCCCCTTAATAATCCCTCCGCAGTTAGCGGTGCAAACTGGGCCAGTCACGACTGATTCCAGGCGTGACCGTGGTCAGCCTTCCTCTGCAGACAATCGTTAAGTAAAGACTCGCAGATACTCCAGGGTCATGAACCGGGTGGTTGCGCTGACAGCGCAGATCGCGCTGAGCTGTCTCGCATGGGTGGGCGACTACTACTATCCGAACCTGTACCTTGAGAAGGCATTCTACACATTTCTCGCTCTCGCGGTCATCTACTTCGTTTTTCGCATCGCGCTCGAGCAGGCAATCGTGAGGACTATCAAGGACGCGAAGACCAGGTATTCCATCAGGAAAGCCACATCGATACTGTACGTCTTGGTCTTCGTGCTGGTGTTGATCCGGATATGGGTCGAGGACTCCCAGGCACTGATCGTGTCTTACGGTCTGATAGGTGCGGGTATCGCCATAGCTCTTCAGGACCTGTTCAAAAACTTCGTGGGTGGCATACTCATATTCTCGAACGGCACATATCGCGTAGGCGACAGGGTGGAGATAGAAGGCCACTACGGCGATGTGATAGACATAGGGCTGATGTTCACGACCCTCCTTGAGATGAGGGGGTGGGTCGACGGTGACCAGGCGACTGGGAGGCTGACGGTGGTGCCGAACGGCCGCGTGATATCGGGCGTCATAAACAATTACACGAAGGACCACAGCTTCATCTGGGAGGAGATATCGATCCCAGTCACTTACGACAGCGACTGGAAGGATGCTATTTCGAGGTTCACGAAGATAGTGACGGAGGAGACGAGGGATGTCACGCTGCACGCCGAGAAGGAGATGTCCGGGATAATGAACAGGTACTATCTCTCCAAACGCAGTGTGGAACCGGCAATCTACGTGCGTTTGACGGACAACTGGATAAATCTGAGCATCCGATACATCGCCCTTGCGCGTGAACGGAGGGTCCTGCAGGACAGCATATTCCGCAAGATACTTCAGGAGGTTCATGACGCCGAGAACATCAAGATAGCCTCGGAGACGATAGACATAACACATTTGCCCGAGAGGGCGCTCCGCCCCGAGAAACTATGATTCCGCGCCGCCAGCCGCGGGACATGGAAATGGGTGGCGCTCCCGCCGGGATTTGAACCCGGGTATCGAACTTTCTCCAGGCCCCAGATGGGGTCTGTCCTCGAGAGGCTCGAATGATTGGCCGGACTACACTACGGGAGCCTGGTCACAACATCCAAAATGGAGTGCATTACATAAACGTTTGGGGTGCGCACTGGACTGGAGTATACACCGGGCATGAGCTCGCTGTCCAAGAGGTGTTCTCAGATGTCTTCGTCCCCGTCTCTCCAATCGAGGCCCGGGGTCCTCAGTCCAATCTTGACGACTGGCGGCAGCTTGCGTTTGTGCGAAGACAGTTTCACCATCTTCGATATCCTCTTAACCTCGTCGATGGTCACCCCGGAGTTCCTGGCTACAGTCTTGTCGTCCTGCGCCAGCTCGATTCCCATGAGCACCGCGTCGAGCTTCTCATAGGACATGCCTATCTCCTTTTCGTCAGTCTGCCCCTTCCACAATCCAGCGCTGGGCGTATGGGTGATTATCTTCTTTGGTATCCCCAGGAGTTCCGCCATCTGACGCACTTCGGTCTTGTAGAGGTCTCCTATCGGTTCCAGATCTGCCCCACCATCGCCGAACTTGGTGAAGTATCCTATCAACAGCTCGCTCTTGTTGCTGGTCCCGAGGACCAGCCTCTTGTCCTTGGCTGCGTAGTAGTACAGGACTACCATCCTGCAACGGGCCTTGATGTTCGCCAGAGATTCCTTTCGAACGCCCGTGCCGAGGACGCTCGAGAACGATGCGACGACATCTGTAATGTCGATGGTCTCGTTCTGTACTCCCTCTGACTCGCAGAGCATGGTCGCGTCGCTGAGGTCCTTCTCAGGCGAATCGCTTTCCGGCATCATCAGGGCGAGGACCTTGTCCTTGCCCACCGCTTTCGAGGCGAGCTTGAGCACCACGGCAGAGTCTATGCCGCCGCTCAGGCCGAGGACGTACCCTCTGGCCCCGATCTTCCTGAGCTTCTCCGCCAGGAAGTGCTCGATTATCTCCTCTGTGCCTGGCTTCAGAGCGGGTCTGTTCATCGGTGTTGGGATAGGTCAGTCTGGATATATCCGTTATGGTCACCTGCCCATCGAGTATAAAATCCGAATCATAATCTACTTCCAAGTCAGTCCGCATATTCGATGACGAAGACCATTGTCACTCTTGCCCAGGTTAGCTGCCAGCTGCACGACAAGGAGGCCAACCTCAAGGTTATGCGAAAGGTGGTCAGACGAACAAAGGGCAAGATCGTCATATTCCCGGAGCTCAACCTCACTGGCTATATGCCTCGGGACGACTTGTTCAAGTTGGCGGAGCCCATGAAGGGACCGACAGTGAGAAGCGTTATGGGGCTTGCGAAGGACACTCGGAAGGACATCATATTCGGCCTGCCAGTGAAGGACGATGCCATACACGGCCACATCTTCAACTCGAGCCTGCTGGCGACCGGTGATGGCAGACTGTTCAGATATGACAAGATGTACCTCCCCACATTCGGACCTTTCGAGGAGCGCATGTTCTTCGCTGGTGGCAGGATGCCAGTAGTTGCCGACGGCCTGCACGCGAGAATGGGGTTGATGGTCTGCTACGACATCTTCTTCCCCGAGCTTGCGAAACTCGAGGCGTTGCAAGGCGCCCAGATCCTGGTAAACATATCCGCAGCTCCGACGACATCGAGACCAAGTTTCCAGAAAGTGCTTCCCGCCAGGGCGGTCGAGAACGGTGTGTTCATGGCATACGTGAACATGGTGGGCGTGCATGGGAGCCTCGTCTTCAATGGCGGGAGCGTGATGCTGGACCCGAGGGGTGAGGAGGTCTCCAGGGCACTGGACCTCAAGGAGGACATAGTGGAGGCGGAAATCGACCTTGATGATATAGCGGTGGCCCGTCGTATGAGGCCGCTTATCCGCGACATACGCCCCGAGGTGTTGTCTGAGATGGGCCGTCTTCTGCGGACTGGGATGGATAGGGACACCAGATGACACTTCTCATTGGGACACAGATCTGTGGATGTGGCCATCAATCGGATATTCTTAAATACGAACAGCATTCTGAAGGTATCCAAGCTGAGGTGGCCCAGCCTGGTAAGGCGCGAGCCTGGAATCTTGTGAAATCAAGCCTGTCAGCTCGTGGCGTTTTGCGCCTCGGGAGTTCAAATCTCCCCCTCAGCGCCTTCAACGAATTCTACGCAAGACAATAACGGCGCAATATGGTATAAATATCCAACAACTCATGCTCGAGATGGGATTGGCGAGACATTGCCCGGACAGAATGACCCTCCTATCCGCGTGCTGATCGTCGACGATGAACCCGAGTTCTTGGACTTGACCAAGTTCTTCCTGGAGCGAGAGGGTTCTTTCGACGTCGTGACCGCATCATCCGGCAAAGACGCACTAGCGAAGCTGCAGGAGGAGGAGTGCGACGCATTGGTATGCGATTACTCCATGCCGGGGATGGACGGCCTTGAACTGTTGAAGATCATCAGGGCTCAGGGCATGGAGACGCCCTTCGTGCTGCTCACGGGCAAGGGCAGGGAGGACGTGGCGATCGAGGCGCTGAACGCTGGTGCTGACTTCTACGTACGCAAGGGAATCGAGCCGAAGACGCAATATGCGGAGATTGTGAACTCAATCCGGATGGGGGTTGGCAGGAGGAGGGCGATCGATTCGGCGTCCAGCAGCGACACCCTCCTGTTAAGGGTCTTCGCCAGTATTCGGGATGGGATATGTGTGCTCGACAAGGAGAGGACTATCGTCGCCTCAAATCCCGTCATGGATGAATGGTATCCAGATAGACTGCCGATTGTTGGGAAGAAGTGTTGGGATGTGTTTCATCCGTCTTCTGAGACCGAGCACGACTACGACTGCCCCGGCAAGAAGGCCCTCGAGACCGGGAAGGTCCACAGTGAGCTGCTGCCAAGGGATGACGCTGACGGCAATTCGGTCGGATGGATCGAAGTATTCGGCTTCCCTCTCGTCAAAGGCAGAGACAATGAAGTGGATGGCGTGATAGAGTACGCGAGAGACGTGACGGAGCACATGTCCCTCAGAGAGAACCTGGTAAGCGAGCTGCAGATCCGCAGGGCTTTGGACAAGATATCCAGCAGGTTGATCTGCCCACCCGCATCGATCCTTGAGATATCAAAGATGATGTTGGATAGCGCAAAGGAACTCACTTCCAGCAGGCACGGCTTCGTTTCATCCATCGACCCAGTGACGAAGAGTGTCATGAGTTGGACTATCACCGAGATGATGGGGAAAGGATGCACAGTGGAAGGGAAGGGTATAGAGTTCCCTATCGGACCTGATGGGAGATATCCTGGGCTATGGGGTCATTCGCTCAACACTCGGAAGCCATTCTTTTCGAACAACCCCAGAGAGCATGAGCTGTCCGTCGGACTGCCAGAAGGGCATATTGGACTCGAGAACTACCTGTCGGTGCCGGTCATTATCGGTGATGAACTCGTTGGGCAAGTGTCTCTGGCGAATTCGCCCAAAGGGTATTCAGAAGGCGATATCGAGATCATATCCCGGCTCGCGAACATATACGCCATGGCGGTCGTTCACGAGCGCGATGTCGCATCCCTCAGAAGGATGGAGGAGCAGTTTAAACTGTTCATGGACAACAGTCCATTCTTCGCCTTCATTAAGGATGCTGAAGGGCGATACGTCTACGTCAATCGTCGTTTCATAGAGTTCTTCGAAACGGGTGAAGACAAGATTATCGGACGCATGGACACGGACATCTGGCCAGGGGAGGCAGCCCGCCGCTCTCGGGAGGACGACTCACGCGTGCTTGTGGACGGCAAGGGCGTAAGGTTGACTGAGACCGTGCCCCAAGAGGATGACGTGCACGAATATCTCACAGTCAAATTCCCGATAATGGACATCTCTTCCCGTTCGAAGTTGCTTGGTGGCATGTCGATTGATGTCACTGACATCCGTCGGGCTGAGTCAGCGATGAGGACGGCCAACGAGAAGCTCAGGATACTCGGGAGCCTCACAAGACACGACGCTCTGAACCAGCTCACGATTCTCGAAGGATGGTTGGCGTTGACAACGGAGTCAAAGGAATTCGCGGAAATCACCAAGATGGTATCGAATATGCGGACGGCGGTCGACGCTCTCCGCTCTCAGATGGAGTTCGCAGCGGAATACGAACGGATAGGGACGGTCCCGTTGGAATGGATCGACCTTCACAATGCGTGTTCAGAGGCTCAATCAGCTATTGTCGCTGGTGACCTCGAGGTCGAGTGTAGTGTTCGTGACTTTGAGATTTACGCCGATCCAATGTTCAGCAAGGTGTTCCAAAACCTGTTCACAAACACAATCAAGCACGGCCAGCATTCCAGGCGGATCACAGTTGAGGCTGAAGAGCAGGATGATGGCCTAAGAATCGTCTGCTCGGATGACGGCGTAGGGGTGCCTACACAGGAGAAGGAAACGATCTTCGACGCAGGGGTGGGTAAGAACACAGGGCTCGGCCTCTACTTAGTCAGAGAACTGCTCAAGACCTGTCAAATGACGATAAGAGAGGTCGGCGGACATGGAAAAGGCGCAAGGTTCGAAATCCACGTACCCGTCAAGAGCTACCGTGTAAAAGCCGGTCGCCATTAGAGGCAATCGTTATTAGTGGAGACCGTTTCTTCGAAGCGGGGGCTGGTTGGCATATGGTGAGCGAGCAACCGACGAATGACATGCCGCTCGGGAGGTCCCGTCAGCGCGTGATCGAGGCGCAGGCGTCGTGGATCGCGAGCCTCGTCCTGTTCTTCTCTACGGTGTATGCCGTGCTGAAGCTCGATGTGCTGTGGATTGTCTTCGGGATGACGGCACTGTCGTTGTACGTCCTCCCAATCGTGTCTTTGATGGATCCGTTCAAGGCGATCCCATGGGAGATAACCATCCTGTTGTCGCTGCCGATGCTACTTCACATATCTGGCGGCTCGCAGGCTATGGACGAGCAGTTCGCCTGGTGGGATGACCTGACGTCATTGGCCTTTGCGTTCTCCCTCTCGACTATAGGGTTCCTGCTTACGGTCGAACTAGACATGTACACGAGCGTCCGTATGAATCGCCCATTCTCCCTGTTCTTCGTCGTCATGTTCACACTCTCTGCCTCGGGTTTCTGGATGCTCGGAGAATACATAGGCGACGAGTTGTTCGGCACGGAGAACCTGTTGTCGAACGACGGTGTGATGAGGCAGTTCCTTTGGATACTCATCGGCGGAATTATCATGGGATTCGTCTACGCCGTGTACACGAAGGCGATGTCGGAGAGGAGACAGCGCACTCTCGGCATCATGAACGTCTGGGAGGTGCGCGGCTGAAGGAGCGCCTGAAACTCGCCTCCAGGGCGATGCAGGCCGGCATGGCCGGCCTTGCTCTGTCTGGCATACTCACGGGCGAACTGACCTATGTCCCTGCGGCGATCGTCGTCCTGGCTATGAGCGAGTTGCCGAGCTTGGTGAGGAGGGACCTCAAGATAGTGCTCCCAGTGGAGCTGAACTTCTTAATCGTGCTGGCGCTGTTCACCCATATCGTCGGCAGTTTCTCTGGGTTCTATGACAACCTCCCTGGCTGGGACCACCTGACGCATGCTATGTCTGCGTCGCTCATCGCGTCGCTCGGATTCATAATCGTCGTTACGATAGACAAATACGCCGAGACCATCTGTCTTCCAAGGGCGTTCCTGGCATTGTTCATCGTCATGCTAACGATGGCGGTGGGTGTTATATGGGAGCTCATGGAGTTCATGGTTGACTTCACGACGGGCAGTCATCTGCAGTACTCTCTCGATGACACGATGAGGGACCTCCTGTTCGACACGATTGGCGGGCTGCTCGTGGCCTTTGCCGGCGCCTATTATCTGAGCCATACGTCTGTAGATCACTTCGTCGAAGGCCTCCAGATGTCCGCGGCAAGGGATAAGGTCGGCGCTATCATCGAGAGGCGGAAGAACCGATAAGGCCATTGACTACTGTGTGTCCAGATGCTGGATCGCTGCGGCAAGGTCCTCTTCGGAGTTTATGTTGAGGAAGCTTACAAGGTGCGGGTCGACCCTCCTGAGGTCCGTCTCTTCGACGGTTGCGAGGTTCAGTAGGTGATATGCGTCTTTTGGCCGCCTCCCACCCACCTCAATCGCCTTGGCAAAGGCGTTGAGGCATGCAGCTCTGCTGTAACATGCGTGTAGAGGCTCCAAGAACCCCCTGACAACTGGGACTGCCCCGTCTTTGCCTTCTGCACGGGAGATGGTCATTTCGCAGACCTCCCTGCGTAACAAGGGGGTGTCACAAGGGCTGACCAACACATAGTCGCCACTTGCCGAGTTCAACGCGGTCACGAGCCCCTGTATCGGGCCCAGACCGGATACGGAGTCCTCCACGACAAGGAAATCCTCACCGAGCAGGTCGTTGTAGAAGTCACCTCGTCCCGGTGCAACCGCCACGAGGACTTCGTCGGTCACGTCATGAAGCACTCCTAGGACGTGCTTTATCATATGCTCTGAACGGAACGGTGCGATGGCCTTCTCGCTGCCGAAGCGACTACTTGTCCCGCCTGCGAGAACCGCGCCTGTGATCATTTCATAAGGGGTAGTGGCAGCCTGTTCATCAAGCTTTTCGGAGCCATGGCTGCTGAACCGCCTCGAGTTTGCCAAAAAGGTTATAGTCACCTAGCATTTTCGAGCACTTGCGGGACACTACGATGCCGAAGATCACAATGGCCCAGGGAGCGGGCGGGGAGAGGATGCTGGAGTTCATCAAGGAGTTCGTCCTCAATGAGCTTGAGCACGATTGTGGCGAGATACCTCTTTCGGCTTTGGACGACGCTGCAGTGATCGAAGGCATCGTGTTCACAACCGATTCATACACAGTCAAACCACTCTTCTTCCCCGGAGGAGACATAGGTCTATTGTCTGTTGCGGGCACGGTGAATGACGTTTCTGTGATGGGCGCCCGACCAATAGCGCTGTCATGCGGAATGATAATCGAGGAGGGGTTCTCGACGGACGAGCTCCATATCATCATGCGCAGCATGAGCGACACGGCCCGCAGGGCGGATGTGAGGATTGTCACCGGCGACACGAAGGTCGTGGAGAAGGGAGCTGCCGACGGCCTGTTCATCAACACCAGTGGCATCGGGAAGCGTTCCGAGTACCTCGACAGGAACCTCGAGCGCGTGCGGGCGTCACGGGAGTATTCTTGGAATTGGCCAAATGACTCCGCCGTCTCTGAAGGGGATATATTGGTCGTGTCAGGGCCGGTAGGCAACCACGGTGTCGCGCTGCTGTCCTTCCGGGAGGGATACGGGTTCGAGACCACCGTGAAGACCGACGCGGCCCCTCTCAACAAGCTCATCGAGGCCGCCTTGAAGGTGGGCGGCGTGGTCGCCATGAAGGACCCTACGAGAGGTGGCGTTGCCAATCTGCTAAACGAATGGGCGGACAAATCCTCAGTCGGGATCTCAGTCAGAGAGGAGGACATCCCCCTGGATGAGGGCGTGATCTCTGCCTGTGAGATGCTCGGGATCGACCCGCTCGAGATAGGCAATGAGGGCAAGGTCGTTATCGCGGTCGTCCCAGAGGCTGCGGAGGATGTTCTGAAGGCCATCAAGACAATGCCAGAGGGACGGGACGCGCGGATCGTTGGCAGGGCATCCGCTGATTTCGATGGAGTGATACTCGAGACACACACCGGTGGAAAGCGGATAATCGAGCCGCCAGTCGGCGACCCAGTTCCAAGAATATGCTGACTCACGCCTCAGGGGCCGCTCATGGCTTGCTCAGGTCGGCCACGACCTTGTCGACGACCGATTGGACCGCCGCTGCCACTGCTGGCGTCATGCTCTCGCTGACATTGACTATGTCCGCCGCCTCGATGGCGATGAACTGCGTCTCGGTCGGCATCCTGTCGTTTACCAGCTGTCTCCCGAGTGCCAGCGCAGTAGCTATGTTGATACCATGTGGGGAGGCGCCATGAACGGTCCTCTCGAAGTCGTCCTCCTCCATGATGTAGAACTGTCCCGGAGTGCCGCCCTCGGTTACGATGGCATCGATTATTACCACGCGGTCGTATCCAAGGACCATGTCGAGCAGTTCCAGTCCGCTCGCCGGCAGCTCCTCGACATCGACGCCCGGAATCCCCTTCTCCCTGAGCCTCCTCGCTATGTGGATTCCCACGCCGTCGTCTGAGAGTATTGGGTTGCCAACCCCAACTATCAGCGTCTTCTTGCCATGCGGATCCTCGGTTCGAGTCATGGAGTGTGCCTTCTCATCCTGGTTGAACATAAAAAACATGTTGTCGAGGGGGATTGCCCCTCGCGTGTGAAATCATCAGAAGTTTCTCTGCTTCTCGAGCGTGGACCCGTCTGCGCGCCGCACGGTTATCTCCAGCGCTGGCGAGCCGTTGAGCGCGTGTGTCCCGCATGAGTTGCATGGGTCGTAGCACCGGAACGCCATCTCCACCTTGTTCAGCAGGCCCTGAGAGATCTGCCCGTCCTTGATCAACGCC
>DATKWQ010000054.1:0-2209 GCA_035529455.1 Thermoplasmata archaeon | reverse complement strand
AACCATGTTCACCGCGATCTGACCGTTGTCGGCCACATCGACCTCCACTTCAGCATCCTCGAGTTGGCCAAGAGCGACTTCTTGATTGATTTCGTTGTCCTCGACCAAAAGTACGCGAGCGCCGCGCAAGCGAGAGACGTCAAAATGCGCTACCGTCTGGCTTTCCTCGATGTCGCCGCCCTCTTCGTCCACCCGAAGTAGGGTCAGAGTCGTGTCCAGCAGCGTGGAAGACGTGACAGGCTTTACGAGGACGCTATCCACGCCTGCCTCTACGGCAGTCTTGATAACTTCCTCTCGTCCGTAGGCTGTGACTATGACAAGACGCGGCGTCGCAATATTTTCCAACGCCATGATCCGCTTAGAGGTCTCAATGCCATCCAGCGTCGGCATCTGCCAATCGACGTATACGACATCGTACGGCTCACCCCTCCCGGCGGCCTGGAGAACCATCTCAATGCCGTCCTGGCCGGAAGGGGCTTCATCGGACGTCATCGACATGCCGTCCAAAAGGCTCGAGAGCACTGTTCGCGCTGACGAATTGTCGTCGATAACCAGTGCGCGTCGTCCCTCAAGTTCCCCACGCAACATCCGGCGCCGCGCCACAATTTTTCTAAGGCGAGAGGTGAACCAGAACGTACTGCCCTGACCCAGCTCGCTGTTCGCACCGATCCGGCCACCCATCGCCTCGGCCAGTTTCTTGGAGATCGCCAGTCCAAGGCCTGTTCCGCCATATTTCCTAGTCGTCGATGTGTCTGCCTGTTCAAATGCCTGGAAGAGGCGAGACATCTGTGTCTCGGACAGTCCAATTCCAGTATCGGTGACGGAGAATTCGACGAGCAGGTCGTCTGCGTGATCCTCCAAGACCTTCACCCGGACTACGATCTCGCCGTCGTCCGTGAATTTTACCGCATTGTTGCAGAAGTTGATCAGGACCTGTCCCAACCTAAGCGGGTCGCCCTCAAGGCCCGTCGATAGCGAAGGATCGACGTCGAAAATCAGCTCGAGCCCTTTGGCGGCGGCCTTCTCCGAGGTCAGATTGACGACGTTCTCAAGAACGCTATCCAGCTCGAACGGGATATTCTCGATGGAAAGCTTCCCAGCCTCAATTTTTGAGAAGTCGAGAATGTCATTGATGATGCCGAGGAGATGTTGCCCCGAGTTTTTGATCTTGACCAGATGGTCGCGTTGACGCGGCGGCAAATCCGCCTTCAGCGCAAGCTGAGAAAGGCCGATGATGGCATTCATCGGCGTGCGAATCTCGTGGCTCATGTTGGCGAGGAAATCTGACTTGAGCCGTGTCGCTTCTTCGGCAACCTCCTTGGCGGCCTGTTCTTCCTCATTGCTGACCTTGAGGGCCTCGATCAGTTCGTCGACACTCTGCTCAGCGATAATCGCTCGGCACTCGTCGAATTTGGAAACTGAAAGTTTAGCCTCCACTACCGTGCGGCAGGAGCCACGCCAACCATGACGATCGCCTTTCTCAATGGCCTCGATACGCTCGAACCCCACGGCAAGAAAACGGCTATCGCTTCGCTGCTCACCTAGCACTTCCACATGGACTTCCTCGGCCGCTCCCGAACCACTAAGTCCGACGTTTATCTCAACCGGCCCAGCCTTCACCAATGCCTTCGCATGATCCGAAACAGCGGACGCGAGGCGCACACAACGTACATGACCTATGCCGAGCGCGTTTGCGATGGCGAGCAGCTTCCGGCGCATCGCCAGAACCGCGGGTTCACCCTTGATCGAAATCGTACCAATCTCTGTCATTTGCATCGTATTACCGCACACGATGCGTCGTCCAACTCCTTACCGAACCTGCGAACGACATTGAGGGCTATTGCTGAAGCAGGATCGAGACCGAGGCTTGGATAGTCCTCGAGCCCGAAACGGCTAGTGACGCCATCGGAGAACAGCACGAGGACGTCCGCGGGTTTCAGGCTCAAAGCTTGAGGTCTGGGTGAGCGCACTCTTTGGCCAAGCACGCCATCACCAAACTCCATGGTCTTGCTCCCCTCTCCAAATATTCGGCAACGGGCGTTTCCAACGCCGGTGACCCAGCCTTCGAGCGAAGCCGCATTGAGCCAGGCGACGGCGGCAACCGCGCCGCGGGTGCCTTGAGCACTTCTATGGAGCAGTTCAATTGCGCCCTCGGGCTCCGGACAGGCCGTCGCGTGCACCCATTGCGACAGCGCGCTGCGAAGGCGGA
>DATKWQ010000053.1:0-24300 GCA_035529455.1 Thermoplasmata archaeon | reverse complement strand
TGCGAGAGATCGCCCGCTCAGCTTCTTCGAGTGTCTGTGTTAGCGCTCGTGATGGCACTCTTGGTGCCGTTCGCATCGTTCGATTCTGCGGCTGAGATACCTCACGAGAACTATGACCTCATGGACTCCGACATCGACCTTGTCGTCTCGATGTTGAACGCATCGATACGCGCTTCGGAGGATGCGCTGCGTTCATTCCACGACCAGAACCTGGAGGTGGCCCAGGGCTACATCGACATGGCCACGAGTGTGGTCGACCCTGCAGCCGCGATACTGGACCAGATCGAGGATGTCGCTGCCAGCCACGAGCAGCTGGCCGTCCTGATACCCCCATTCACGGCTTTTCACGATGAGTTGCAGGTCTTCCTGGAGCTCGAGGACCGGATGTTGAGCGTAAAGAATGAGATAGCCGCTATCGCGGCAGAAAACAACCTGTCCGATTCGGACGCCATCGCAGTCGTCGACTCAATACGGGAGATGAACATCGTTCTGTCGGCCATGAACGACACGATCGCCGTCATGCTGGTCTGCGCCGGAGACATCAATTCGCTGACCATAGACGACATATACCCGTTTCTGCCGAACGACCTCGCTGAGCTCATAGAGCGCCTCTGGGATCTGACGCGGTCCATGCACGAAGATATTACCGAGATGATCGAGGAGGACATACCATGGCAGGAGGACGAACCGTTCCTGTTGCTCTGGATAGCCGATTCGGAGATATATCTGGGCGAGATGCTCGATGGCGGTGGCTATCTGCTCAGCAGTGGCAGTTTCGTCGCGGACAGCACAATCAACGTATCCATCGACGGCTCGACCAACCTGACAACCCACACGAATTCTGGAGGTGCGTTCTCATTCAGCTTCACGGTACCGGTCAACTCCTCGTGGCTCGGAGTCCACAACATCATGGCGACCGCGCAGGTGTCAGCGGAGGCGGTCACATCCGACACGCTCATCTTCACAGTGTCGCTCGTGCCGACAACGATGACGCTGCGTCTGAGCAACACGACGATGTCCCCATGGGATGAGCTCGTTGTCGAGGCGACTCTTACGCAGAAGCGCGCTCTGCCGTTGCCAGCAGTGACCTGCACTCTGTCCGTCGACGGCGTCGATCAGGAGTTCACGACGGACGGGGCAGGTTGGAGCGAGTGGATATGGAATGGCGCGGACCTGGGCATTGGTACACATGTCTTCTCGGCGAGTTTTCCAGGTCTGTTGCCGTACGCCGCTTGCGAATCAGACGAAGCCACGGTCGTCGTCGATGTGCCGACCGCCATAGCGCTCAACTTGTTCACGGACAGACTCAGGATCGGCTGGTATCTCACGGGAGATGGCATCCTGACAGCCAATGCTTCTCTCCCGCTCGGCGACAAGAAGATAGCGCTCTCAATTGACGGCGTCGTGGTAACGAACGTCTCGACGGACGCGACCGGCAAGTTCGCCTTCTCGATCGACACTGCCGACCTCCAGGCAGGAACGCACATACTGTCGGCGCAATTCATTGATTCCGGCTCATATTGGCGGAGCTCGGAGGACCAGGTGCCGTTCTACATAATCAGCCTATCCTATTCCGACTACCCATTCCTTCCGTGGATACCGGGATGGGACATCGGTGGAGGGCTGACCGAACAGATACCGTACCTCTTCTTCGGCGAGTATGCCTACATCACATGGCTGTTCATCGTCCTCGTCATCGGCGTTGTGATCAAGGCGCTGCAGGCGAGGCAGCGCAAGTCCGCCTCTGAATCGGGCTCCGAGGGCGTGTCCGCGGAAGGCGCAGCGCCTGCGTCTGCCGTGGCCCGTGAGAGGCGGTTCGCATCAAGGGAACGGATGCCTGATTGGCTGACGCGCCCGAACGAGAAGATCATATGGCACTACCACAACCTGCTTGCGTTCCTGAAGACGGGAGGCAGGATCGGGATCACAGACAACCTGACCCACTGGGAGGTGGCGAAACTCCTTGCAGCACTGGGTTATCCCCATGTCGAGACGAGCAGGATAGCGCTACTGTACGAGAGGGCGCAGTACTCGGGTCACGACTCGTCGGAGGACGATGTCCTGGAGATGGATTCGTCGAGCAGTGTGCTCAAACGCTCGGGGGGTGTCAGACCTGCGGTCTAAGGTGCGGAGGGGATACATCGCAGCGACGGTCGTCTGCGTCGCTTTGGGTTTCGCCATTCTGAGCATGGTATCGCCCGTGCTGTCGTCATCTGCTGATTTCTCGATATTCAACACAGGATGGAACGGCACGAGCGACCTTGCCGTGTCGACATACAGAGTGGGCAAGTTCTCCCCATCCTTCGAGCTGCGCTCGACCGGGGCCGATGTGGAGTTCGTCCAGTTCGGCTTGGAGGATATGGAGCTCGACCCCGCATCAGACGTTGTTGCTATCATCGGTCCCACCAAGGAGTTCTCGGCATCCGAAGGCGCCCTCATGGGCGATTTCGTCCGCGCAGGTGGCAACCTCCTCGTCGCCGACGACTTCGGGTCTGCCAACAGCCTCCTGGAGGGGATGGGTGCGACCTGCAGGTTCTCGGAGAAGCTCGTGATAGACCTGTCGTTCGAGAAGTCGCCGGAGTTCCCAGTGTGCTTCGATATCGTCCCCGACCCGCTCACGATGAACGTCACGTCGCTGCAGCTGAACTACGCGTCGTCGATACTCCTTGGCGGGTCCTCCGAGCCGCTTGCGCGCTCGAGCCTGGCAAGCTGGTCAGACTCTGACGGCGATAGGATGCAGGATTTCGGCGAGCCGTCGGGGCCTTTCACAATCCTAGCGAGGGAGTATATGGGCGAGGGCGAGCTTGTCCTCCTATCCGACCCGAGCATCCTCATCAACGGGATGCGCGACTATCTCGACAACGAAGTGTTCTCGTCGAACATCGTATCAGTGATAAGCGAGGGACGTTCCGGACTGTACTTCGATGAGAGCCACAGGGATTTCTTCGACCCCGTCACGATCAGCACACAGCTCACGGGGACGATTCCGGGGAATGTCAAGGCGGCGTTGTTCGCGACCGCGTTCATACTCGCACTGTGGATAGCGACGGACGTCGTCGACCGTGCCTGGTCATGGGCTAGGAACAGCGCGGCACGTGCTGCGCGATTCATCGTGAGGAGGGTCCTCAGGCGGAAGACACGCGAATCCGGGCACGACGAGCGTTCCATAGACGACGTCGTCCGCGAGGTCAAGGAATCCCATCCTGAATGGCGTGAAGGACTCGTCAGGTTGGTCATCAAGGAGAAGCAGCGGCACGACGCCCATGTCGAGAGGCAGGACTGAGCGCGTTCACGACAGTATGAGCCAGACCCTTCTCAGGACCACGACTACGAAAAGCAGCAGTCCCGTGTAGATGAAGTACTCCATCCTGTTTCTTAGCTCCTTGCTGAGCAGCCCGCTCGTAAGCTCCACCGCGATGAGAAGCCCTATGAGCTCCAATGTGAGAAGTACCTCGAGCCCTGCGGAGATGGATACGAGGACGGAGAATACCGTCCAGACAGCGAGTCCGACGAACACCTTCTGCGAAAGGAGCAAACGCCCTCACCCTTCAATTCACTCTGATGCTGGCAGGTCTTTCAGACACTTCGCGACCTTGACGACGAGCTCACCCTTCTTCATCTTCGGCTCCACGAGCACCCTGCCCTCCTTCCTGTACCAGAACCTTGGATATGCCTTCTCGAGCTCGAGGATGCAGTCGAGGTCCAGCGATCTCACGGAGTCGTAGATCATCCTCGCGGTGGGCGCCTCAACAGCAGCCTTCTTCGGCACCCGTCTGCCCGAATCCCTGGTCACCCTGGAATCGAAGTACGACGGATAGAGCACAATCGCCTTCTCGGGATCTACTGCCATGAGCCTCGGACTTGCCATCGACCCTCCTCTATCTAATACTAACGGTATTCGGAGATGCGGGACGCCCCTCCGCTTGGAACATTTATCTATGCTGTCCGTATTGTGTGAACGAGGGCAAGAGAGCATGATCGATGAGGATGTAGCGGAGTACACGCTAGACAGAGCCACCGCCAAGGACGCCCCAATCCTGGTGGAGGTCAAGCTCGAGAGTTCGCGGAAGAGCGAGATGTCCATCAAGGCCGGGCAGGTCCAAAGCGTCAGCTCGTCCACAGACGCGGGCATGTACGTCCGCGTGGTCGTGGATACGGGAATCGGATTCGCCAGCGCGAACAGGATATCGAAACAGACTGGGGCGGACCTTGCGCGACGTGCGACAAGGTTGGCCAAGGCGGGCAAGAGGAAGGAGCGCGTCCGTCTATCGTCCGAGAAGGCGGCGACTGCCAAGTGGTCAGTGTCGCAGTGCCAGAAGCTTGGGGACGTCTCGGACGACGACAGGCTCAGCTACCTCAAGAGCGTTGACTCTGAGATGATGTCCACGCGCGTCAAGGTCCACGGACGGTTCTTCGAGGCCGTGGATTCTGAGACTCATGCGTACTTCGCCAGCTCGGAGGGTACGAAGGTGCGCTCGATGGTGCCACGGCTCAGGCTATTCTGCCTCAACACTGTCGCGACCAAGGGCGAGACGGAACAGAGCTTCAGGGAGTGGGGCGCCACCGGCGGCTGGGAGAAGACCACCGAATGGGCGGCTGGCGCTGCGCTCGCAGAGGAGATGCTCGTCCTGAAGGAGCTCATCGAGAAGGGCAAGTCGGTCAAGGCTGGCGAGTACGACCTCATATGTGGCCCGGAGGTGGCGGGCATCGCCGCGCACGAGTCCTGCGGCCACCCGATGGAGGGCGACAGGATCCTCGGAAGGGAGATGTCCCAGGCGGGCAAGTCCTTCGTGAGCCCGAAGATGCTCGGCGACATGATAGGCTCCAAGCAGGCGACGGTCATAGACGACCCTACGGTCCCAGGGTCTTACGGTTACTACGAATACGACGACGAGGGGGTCAAGGCCAGGCCGCGCTTCCTGTACAAGAAGGGTAAGATCAACGAGTTCCTGCACAACCGGGAGACGGCTGGCAAGCTCGGCCTGAAGAGCAACGCCTCGTCCAGGTCATCGGAGTACGGCAAGGAACCGATAGTCCGGATGGCCAACACGTTCGTGGCCCCGGGAGACCTCGAGGAGGACGAGATCATACGGTCCGTCAAGAACGGCGTGTTCATGAAGTCCTTCACCGAGTGGAACATCGACGACAAGCGGTACAACCAGAAGTACACTTCGAGGGAGGCCTATTTCGTCAAGAACGGCAAACTTGCAGGGCCAGCGAGGGGGTGCGTGCTGGAGATCACCACGCCTCGGTTCTGGGGGTCTCTGGATGGCGTCTCCAAGAAGGTCGAGTTCTGCGCCGCTGAGTGTGGGAAGGGCGACCCGATGCAGGGCATCGCCGTTTACACTGGCGGACCCATGCTCCGCCTCAGGGGGGTGCACTTGAAATGAGCCGCCTGAAGGAGATCGCCTCTGAGCTCGTGGATGTCGCCCTCAAGGAAGGGGCGAAGGACGTCGCCGTGGAGGTGTTCGACACCTCGGTCGACCAGATACGATACTCCAACTCGATGATAGACATCTCCAATCATTGGAGTGAGGTGCACGCCAATGTGTTCGTCATGGTGGACGGCCGGACGATGGCTTCCGATGTGAGGGACCTCAGGAAAGGTGCTGAGACCGTGAGGCTGATCGTCAAGCACGCTCGCGCGTCGCCCGTGAACAAGGACTACGGCGGTCTGGCCTCTGGCAAATTCAAGTACAAGCGCAGCCAAGTGGACAAGCGCATACTGTCGCTCAGGAACCCGGCGAAGTACGTGCTCGACGCCATCGATGGTGCGGTGTCGACAGGTGCACCGGATGTCGGCGGGACGTTCTTCGTCAGGGACTCGAAGTGGGGGATAGCGTCGTCCAAAGGGGCGTTGGCCGAGGACGGCAACGCCTCGATGGACCTCTCCGTGAGGGCGTTCACCCAGCCTGAGGCTTCAGGCCATGCGGTGCTCGTCGCCACGAACCTCGACAAGATGCGTGCCCGGGAGACCGGCGTCCGCGCGGCGGAGCTGGCGATCGCCGCCAAGAACCCCGTGTCCGGCGATGAGGGGCGGTTCGACCTAGTGATGGAGCCGTTCTTCCTCGGTGGCATCGTGGGCGTGACCGGGGGAATGGCGAGCGGCCTCTCGGTGGAACTAGGCATGTCGATGTTCTCCAAGAGCATAGGCAAGCGCGTCGCGTCGGAGGCGGTGACGCTGGTCGACGACCCGATGATGAGGTCCATGTCGAGGAGGATGTTCGACCACGAGGGCAAGCCCGCGAGGAGGAACGTCGTCATCAAGGACGGCGTGCTGAAGACATATCTTCACAACACTTCGACTGCCAAGAAGGTGAAGAAGCAGTCGACGGCCAGCACTGGCCCACTGGTTGCGTCGCAGTTCAACATGCCCAGCGAGCCGATGATGTTCCATCCTGTGCTCGAGACGGGTGATATGAAGGTCGACGAGCTCGTGGAGGATGTCCGGGACGGGCTGTATATCAACAACACGTGGTATACTAGGTTCCAGAACTACTCGACCGGGGACTTCTCGACCATTCCTCGGGACGCCGTCCTGAGGATACGCAACGGCGAGATCGTGGGAGCGGTCAAGAACGTGCGCGTGAGCGACAACCTCATGCGTTTCTGGAAGAGTGTAGACGCGCTCTCGAAGTCCTGCGAGGAGATCTACTGGTGGGACGAGGCCGCCCCGCCCGCACACCTGCCGGTCGCGAGAGCGCGGAAGATGAAGGTCACGCGTTCGTCCTGATGCCTCGCTTGACGCAAAAGCGGGCGCATCCGCTCTTGCGATGAAATATCGAGAAGTATATCGGGCTACTGCTCAGTCTGCACGAGCCGCGCGTTGGCCACGCCGTCTTGGCCGCATCTCGAGGTGATGACCGCCTCGCCGAGGTCCGTCATGACCGTCGCGCCCTTCGTCATTATGTTGCGCTGCACGAAGTTGGGATTGGACGGGTTGGTCTTCACCGTGAGGATCTTGGCCCTCTTGACGATGTGCGTCTTGGGGTCGACCACGTTGATGGTGTCCACGAGGAGGAGCCGAGCCTTGCTGTTCGCGCCCTTCGTCCTGTACATCTTGACCTTGCGTGCGCCCAGGCGGGTGAACTGCTTCTCCCTGCCTATCTCGAACTTGCGCTTCCCCCTGGCCAAGCGTAGCCTTCCGCCCGAAGGCTTCCTCTTGGGTCTACCTTGCCAAATGGCCATCTACTGCCTCGGAAGATGTGAAAGTGGGAGGGGTATTAAAACGTTGTTGCCCAGAGAGGTACTCGGTCATATGCTGCACAAGGTGGCTCTCACGACCTTGCCCAGCCTCACCTTGGCGTAGTAGCCTTCCTTCGCGGGTCCCGGGTTGACGAACATCGTCCCCTTCGATACCTCGGACCCTCTGGACTCGTGTACGTGTCCCGATAATGCCAGACGGGGGCGGAACTCCTGGACGACCTCCATTATCGCCGGCGACCCCATGTGATACCCGAATGAGGACATGTCGTTCATGCCATATGCGGGTGCGTGCGTGACCATCACGCCTCCCCTGACAGCGGATGCCCGGAGCTTCTCCGCGATCACCTTCTCATCGACCTCGAAGGGCATGCGGTGCGGGGACGGAGGGGCGCCACCGAAGCCGTAGAACTTCACACCTTTCAGGTTCACGCGTCTGGAGTGGACGCTCTTCTCGTTCTCCGCGAGCAGCGCGAGGACCGCCTCCGTATCGCAGTTCCCGGGGACCGCGAGGAGTGGCACGCTGATAATCTCCATGACCTCCCTGACATACTTGGTCGTCCCATCGGTGGTGAAATCGCCGCATATGACCACCACGTCGAACGGGTCGTCCTCAAGGGCGTTCACCAGCAGCTCCTTGGCCTTGTCGGAGCCATGCAGATCAGAGCAGACAAGCAGGTCGACTTCGTTCATCACAGTCACCACGGAGCGACTATCCCCATCGAGAGGTCGCCGAACACTAGCAGATACGATATGAAATATCCTGCGACCGCGCCGCCGTTCAGCAGCGGGAGGCCCGCCTGCGGGTTCCCCTTGAGCACGAACGTCATGAGGATGGAGAAGCCTGCGAGCGCGCCGACCATGGTGCCGAGGGCTACCAGCAGGTTGCCCCCTATACCCCAGACCTCGTCATGTGCGAGGCAGTAGAACGCGGACGATATCAGCACGCCCGGGATTATCACATCCCCGAGGCCCATGAACATCGCCTCCCGCTCCTTGCCCTCCTCGATCTGCTTGCTGAGGGGTTCCTGTTTCATGTACGAGTAGCTGAGTTTCTTGGGGATGACGAGTAGTATCGGCAGCTTCATCTGGGTCACGCCGTCCGCCAGCGCGACCATATGCTTCGTGCCGTAGACGGACACAGCGTCGTAGACTGCGAGGGCAATCAGTAGGACGAGGACCGGCAGTATCTGCAGTGATATCCCGAGTATGCCGATCACCCCTATCGCCACGAGGGTCCCCGTGACGTCGATGACATGCCATTCCGGTTTCTTGACGAGCAAGTACGTCAGGCCCGCGGTCGCCAGCAGCGACACCAACAGGGACGCGACGCCGAGCCCGAGCGACGATGCGATGGCCCACAGCACTATGAACATCGTGTACGCCACCGCCCCGAGGAAGACCATCCGGACGATGTTCTCCTTGCCCTTCTTGATGATGTAGAGCACGAGGAGCGTGAAGAACAGTATCGCGATCACGTAGTAGACGGGTATCATCGGGTCGTTGGGGTCCTCGAACGCCTGGTACTCCTCGCCGAGGACGGAGGCAACCATCACCAAGGCCCCGATCTGGGCGACCGTGAACAGCGCTGCCATCATGACGACTGCCTTTATGCTCTGCTGCATCTGTCCCGCTATTCAGAAGTGCTTTAGAAATAGTTTGCGCACCGAATGCCAGAAAGGACAAAACTCCAAATACCAATAATCGGGTCTTAGGGGCGTGCTCGAGCTGGAGGCATTGAAGGTAGACGTGTTCACGAACGAGCCCTTGGCGGGCAACCCCGCCGCGGTCATCCTGGGAGCTGACCAGCTCGACGAGATGCAGATGCGTCAGGTGGCGACGGAGATGGCGCTGAAATCTACCGCCTTCGTCATCCGGTCGAAGAAGGCGGATGTCAGGCTGAGGTACTTCACGCCGCTCTCCGAGGAGCCGATATGCGGCCACTCGACGATCGGCACGTTGTGGGCGCTGGCGGAACAGGAGGCCTTCGGCAGCTCGCCCGGCGGCAGGCGCAGGCTGGAGACGCCGCTTGGCATACTGTCCTTCCAGGTGGAGCTGGGACTCGATGGTCGGAATGTCGTGTGGATGACTCAGAAGCGGCCCATGTTCTCCCGCGTGGACGAGGTCAAGGAGGTCGCGAGCGCGCTGGGCATAGGCGTCGACAAGATGTTCCATGAGGAGTTCCCCCTGTGCAGAGCGTCCACGGGCATACCATGCCTGTTGGTCCCGATGCGCTCGTTGCAGACCATCGAAACGCTGGAGCCGAGGGAGAGCGAGGTCATGTCGCTCGCGCACGAGCTCGAGGTGAACGCCATCTACTCATACACATGGAACGTCATCGACGGTGATTCGACGGTCCACGCGAGGTGCATCGCCGTGACGCCCGACTACCACGAGGACCCCGCCTCGGCCATGCCCGCGGGAGCCTTGTGCTCGTATCTCGTCGAGAACGAGTTCGTGCCGCGGGACAGGGCGGACAACATGGTGATCGAACAGGGCACATGGGTCGGCAGGCACTCGAAGATACTGGCCAGGATAGAGACGCGCGGCTCGTCGATCAGAAAAGTGGAGGTCGGCGGCTCGGCCTGCGTATCACTCCGGGGCAAGATATACATCGGATAGGGTCGTCACTGGACCCTGGTGCCAAAGGCCATGCTTCCAGAAACCTTGTCTATCTTGACCTTCACCTGCGTCCCCTTGGCGCAGCCTGGGATGTAGATGATGTACTTGCCCTTGCGGGCTATTCCATCGCCCTTCTTGCCTATGTCCTCTATCATGAAGTCATAGGTCTTTCCGGCCTCGATGTCCTTGCCCTCCTCCTGCTTCACCTGCTTGCGGACATGCACGGGCCTGTGCGCGCCGCAGGTCTCGCATGTGAGTATGAGCACCCTGCCGTCCTTGACTATCTTCGTGTCGGGCCTGTCGCACTCTGAGCATAGGACGTACTCGTCGACATAGCTCTTGATACGGTCGACGACCTGAGCGGTCGCGACCTTGCCCTTGAAGACGACACGCTGTCCGTCTAGGTTGCCGGCCGTTCCGAGCTCCCTGAGGAGGTATCCGTACAGGTGCTCGGGCTCTCGTCTGAGGCTCTCGGCGATCGCTCCGAAGTTGCGTATGACCGTCGTCTTGCCCTCGATCATGACGTCGGGCTCGGGGACCTGGAACCTGTCGTGCGCCTCTAGCGTCTGAGGCAGGTCCTTCTTCGCGCGGTCGAGCAGCGCCTCATAATCGAGCGATTCGTCCGTTGCCATCGTGGCACCATAAAGGATTCCGTAATTAAAACTATTGTAGTGGTTGGCTGGGTGTGAGAACGGACTGAGCTGTCCGAGCCCCTGCGCATGGCCCGGTGTCCAGCAGCACCGCTGGACGCGAAACGTTTAAGGCCAACGCCATCCAATCGGGCGTTATAGGACTTCTGCGACCAGAGGGTGCCCCCCACGAGCCATCTACCTCTCCAGGATGAGCCGCTGTCCGGCAGCGTGTTCAGGTCGCTCGAGGCGAGGTTCTCGGTTTTGGACGTGATGCCGGACGAGGTCTGCATTGTCCGGGACGACAGGGTCATAGTCTTCATGAACCGCCGTATGCGGGACAAGTTCGGCGATGTCACCGGGAGGAAGTGCTACGAAGCGCCGTTCGCCTCTCCCGAGATATGCAACAACTGCCCGTTCGGCTCCGACATCGGGGATATCGAGTATCCACACAAGCGGACGATCAGCACGGACCGTGGCAATGTCGTCGAGATCACCGCGAACAGGTTCGACGAGATAGACAACGGTAGCTCATACCTCGTGTCCGTCATCCGCGACGTCACGGAACACAGTGACGCGGAAGACCAGGTCAGCAGGCTCGCCTCGTCCATCGATCAGCTGAACGAGGCGGTGGCGCTTTTCGACAACGACGGCAGGGCGGTCTACGCCAACGAGGCGTTCATCACTCTCATGGGCATCTCCCATCAGGATGTGTTCGGCTGTTCCTTGAAGGAGGTCGCCGCCTCCGCCGCTCTCGATGTGCCATCGGACGAGATGCTCAGCGCCGCGAAGAGCATCGGCTGGTGCGGCGAAGTATCCGGGCCTCGGAAGGACGGCTCGCGCTTCTTCGTACACATCGACGCCAAGCCTGTCCGCGACCATGGAAGGCGGGTGCTCGGCGTGGTGGCGACCTTCAGGGACGTCACGCGCGAACGGCTGGAGAAGGCGGACATGGAGCGACACCGTTCCCAGCTCGAGCAGCGGATGGAGGAGCGGACCTCCGAGCTGGCGCTGAGGGTCAATCAGCTCACGATCATCAACAAGATCAGCCGGGCCGTCACATCCATCCTCGAGCCAGATGCCCTCATGGAGGAGTTCTCCAAGTCGATCGCGGACGGGCTCAACTACCCCGTCGTCATGGTGCTGCTCTGGAACGGAGACAGCGGGGACTTCGTCGTCAAGGCGGGCTACGGAAAGGACATAGGCAGCGTGTCCAAGGACCTGAGGCCGAAACTGAAGGAGGGCATAATCGGCCATTCGGCTTACTTCCTGGAAACGCTCGTGACGGGCGACGTGGACGCCGACCCGAGGTACATACGCGGTAGCGTGACGTCGACGAAGTCGGAGATCGCAGTGCCGTTGACGTATCGCGGTGAGCTCCTAGGGATCTTGGACATCCAGAGCGACAGGAAGAACGCGTTCACGAAGAACGATGCGACCGTGCTCGAGATGCTTGGCGACATACTCTCAGCAGCCCTCATCAACGCGAGGACATTTAGCGAACTGAAGGAGCGGGAGAACGCGCTGTCCGTACTGGACAGGATAAGCAAGCAGATATCCATGCGCCTGGAGCCGAAGGTGATCTTCGACCAAGTCGCAAGGGACGCTGCGACACTGCTGAACACCGAGAAGGCGCTTGTTGGAATCGTGGACACGGGCCGGGATCTCATGGAATGGGTCTCGCTCTACAACGTGGACCTCGCCACACTTGAGGAGATACGCGAGACGACCGTGCATGGCGTGACCGGCAGGGTGTTGAAGCGCATGACGACAGAGATCGTGAACGACTATCCATCCGACCCAGACGCGGTCCTCCGGGACGCCGACGCCTTGGGAATACGTTCGATGATGTCTGCGCCGCTCATAAGCGAGGGCCGCGCGATTGGCGTCGTGAGCGTGTACAATCGCATCGACGACCGACGCTTCAAGAAGAGCGATGCCATACTGTTGTCATCCCTGGCGGACCATGCGGCAATCGCGTTGGAGAACGCCGACCTCCTCTACGACCTCAACCGGAGAGTCCATTCGCAGCTTACCCTGCTGGACACAGCGGTGTCGTTGCAGCGGGAGATAGACTCCAGCAGCATGTACCAGGTCGTAGCCGAGAAGCTCGGCCAGGTCGTAGGTTACGATTCCATAACGATATACATGGTGGATCACGAGAACGACATCATGATTCCCGTGGTGGCGAGCGGCAGGAACGCCGACAAGGCGCTTCAGGAGCGCTTCCCGACGAGCGAGGGCTTGAGCGGACACGTCGCATGCACGGGCATAGCCGAGATAGTCAACAACACTGCGCTCGACGACAGGGCTGCATGGGTCGCGGGCACCGAGGACGACCCAGACGACGAGGCGCTGATGGCCGTGCCGCTGAACGGAAGGGAGCGGGTCATCGGCGTGCTGACCATGTATCGCGAGACGGGCAAGAAGTTCTCGGAGACAGAGCGCGACATCGCCCAGCTGTTCGCCAACCAGGCGGCTGTCGCCGTCGAGAACTCGGAGCTCAACGCGACGAGGGAGCATCTGCTGGGGGACACCCAGAGGAAGATCGCACAGATGGCGAAAGTGCTCGACGTGACCACGTCCTTGATGTACATGGATGCATTGGAAGCGGTCCTACAGAGGGTGACGGACTCGGTCGACTCGTTCGGCTTCAAGAGGGCGACCATATCATTGCTCGATACGAACAGGGGCGAATTCGTACTGTCGGCCATCACCGGCTACCCCGAGTGGGTGCAGAAGGGGATGGTTTTCGAGGCGGATTTCATACTGGAGGGGTTCGACGAGGAGTTCAGAGTCAGCAAGGCAGCGCACTACCTCCCGTTCGAGCGCCAGAAGTTCGGTGTCGACCGGTTCTACTTCCTGGCTCATCCAGAGAAGGCGGACCTCCCCCGCGCGTCGCCGGACGCGTGGCACGAGAGGGACATGCTCATGTTCGCACTCAGGGACAGGTCCGACCACCTCGTGGGCTACATGGTCGTCGACGAACCCTTCGACGGCAGGGTGCCTGAGAAGGGGCAGCTCGAGGTGCTCGAGATCCTCGCGGGGATGGCGTCCATCGCGATCGTGAACTCCAAGCTGTATGAGGACCAGGTGGACGCGGTCAACGAGATCGCCCTTCTGAACGACCTCATGACCCATGACATCAACAACTTCAACCAGGGCATAATGGGCTATCTCGAGCTGCTGCTGCAGGACCAGCGCCTTCACGATGGACAGAGGAAGTACGCGGAGAGCGCGCTGGTGCAGGTCAGAAACAACGCACGGCTCATAGACAACATGCGGACCCTCGCCAAGGTGAGGTCGATGTCGGACAGCCACTTCTCGCCCCAGGACATCGGCGCGGCGGTCGACGAGGCGGTCTCTGTCGTAACGAAGATCAACTCCGACAGGGACGTGGTCGTCAAGTCCACCGTCCAGAGCAGGAAGCATTACATGATGGCGAACGACTCGATAAGGGACATGTTCGTCAACATCATCTCAAACGCAGTCAAGTTCGACTCGTCGAAGAAGGTGAAGGTTGACGTGTCCATCTCCGGTGCACATGCGTCGGAGAACGAGTATTGGCTGATCTCCATCACGGACCGCGGCAGAGGCATACCCGACGACAGGAAGCAGACGGTCTTCGAGCGGTTCGCAACGGGCATGACCGGCGTCAAAGGGTTCGGACTTGGGCTGTCCATCGTGCGCACGCTGGTCGACAAGTTCGGCGGGGAGATATGGGTCGAGGACCGCGCCAGAGGCGATTTCACGAAGGGGTCCGTCTTCAAGATCAAGTTGCCCAGGGCGGAGCCACCCAAGTGAGCACAGGCACTACAACGGGTCGCCCCTCGCTTCAGCCCTTCCTGCCCTTTGCCCTCTCCAACGCTGCTTTGACGAGACCGTAGTGCAGCGGGGCCGGCTTCTGTGGCCTCGACTTGAACTCGGGGTGGAACTGCGAGCCGACGAAGTACGGGTGCCCGTCCAGCTCGGCGATCTCCATCTTCTTGCCGTCTGGAGATCTACCGGTGAACTTCAGCCCCTTGTCCTGTATCATCTCGATGTAATGCGGGTTGACCTCGAACCGGTGCCGGTGCCTCTCGCTTATCGTCGTCGAGCCGTACAGCTTGTGCGCTGTCGACCCCTTCTCGACGAGGACCTCCTGCGCTCCGAGCCTCATCGTAGCGCCCTTCTTGGTCACGTCCTTCTGCTCGGGCAACAGGTCCACGACGGGATGCGAGGTGTGCGGGTCGAACTCGGTGCTGTTGGCGTCGTGGAAGTTGAGGGCGTTCCTCGCGAACTCGACGACCGCGAGCTGGAACCCGAGGCATACGCCCAGGAACGGTACGCCGTTCTCCCTGGCGTATCTTATGGCCTCCATCTTCCCGTCTGTGCCGCGCGAGCCGAACCCTCCGGGTATCAATATGCCATCCGCCTCGGCGAGGAGGTTCTTGCTGTCATCCTTGGCTATGTCCTCCGCCTCCATCCTCAGATATGTCACCCTCGCGTTCAACTCCGCACCAGCGTGAGTCAGCGCCTCGTAGTGGCTCATGTATGAATCGTATTGGTCCATGTACTTCCCGACGAGGAGTATCTTGACGTCCCTCTTCGGCTCCATGACCTTCTTGAGGAACTTCTTCCAGTTGGTCAGCCCGTCCTCCGGCACTTCGATGGCCATCTTCTTTAGCAGGTAGTTGCCCAGTCCCTGCTCCTCGATGAATATGGGTACTTGGTAGATCGACTTCGCGTCTGGCGCGCTTATCACGGCTTTGAGTGGGACGTCGCAGAACAAGGCGATCTTCTGGCGGGCGCTGTCGTCGAGCGTCCTCTCCGACCGGGCGACGATGACGTCCGGCTGTATGCCGATGGCCCTCAGCTCCTTCACAGAGTGCTGCGTCGGCTTCGTCTTCTGCTCCTTCAGTGCACCGAGGGTTGGTACCAGTGTGGTGTGCACGAAGACGAAGTTCTCGTCCCCCATCTCGGAGTGCATCTGCCTCATCGCCTCGAGGAACGGCGCGGATTCGATGTCTCCCACAGTCCCGCCCAGCTCGACGATCACGATGTCCGCCCCGGACTTCATGCCGACGTTGGACATCATCGACTTGATCTCGTTCGTGATGTGCGGGATTATCTGGACGGTCTTCCCGAGGAAGTTGCCATTGCGCTCCTTCTCTATGACGCTCCCGTACACCTTCCCTGTGGTCATGACGTGGTCGTTCGTAAGACTGGCATCAAGGAACCGCTCGTAGTTGCCCAGGTCAAGATCCGCCTCGCTGCCGTCGTCGAGCACGAAGACCTCCCCGTGCTCGAAGGGATTCAGCGTACCCGCGTCGAAGTTGAGGTAGGGATCTATCTTCATCGCGGTGACATTCAGCCCCCTCGCCTTCAGGACGCAACCTATCGAGGAAGAGGTTATCCCCTTGCCGAGCCCTGATAAAACACCGCCCGTGACGACTATGAATTTCATTCTATCTCACGGGAGCGTCTCAATGTGCTATCCGGACATAAAGATTTGCAGTCCAAGACGGGCCGCGCCAGTGGAATCCGCGATGGGAACCGGCCGTCGGGGTGGATAGCCCCCGGTGAAACGCCTCTGTCGCCCCGCATATCCCGCTCAGTTCCTTCGGCTCATCAATTCAGACAGGACACTCGCCACGCAGTCCACTGCGGACTTGACGGGAGGGGTGATATCCGCGCGGAACTCTATGCTGCCGGGCTGGATGCAGACGACGGCCGAGCCCTTCTTGGCCTTGTCCAGCAACGCCGCGAGGAGCGCCACGGTCACCCTGTGCGTCGTGATCTCGGTTGCCCGTATCTCCTCCATCGGCACAAGCCTGACCGTTCCGGGCTCTTCCCTGAGGTCTGCTGCGTCGACGAACACCACGAACGCTTCCTCATCGCTCTCCGACAAATCGAGGACGATGCCCTCGAGGCCGTCGTGCTCTGAACGAGAATATGATGGAAAGGTTTTCTGGAGTTTCTCCGCCACAGCTATGCCTGCTCCGTCGTCCCCGCGGTCCCTGTTGCCTATCCCGAGGACGTACACCTTCCGGTGGCCGGCTAGCCTCGCCAGCTCGGAGCTCAGACCCTCTTCAGCCTTACAAGGTGTGTCGCACAGCTTATGCATGGATCGTACGCCCTCGCGATCATCTCGAGCGGGAGCAGCAGCTCCTCGTCCTTCTTGCCCTCCGCAAGCAGCCTCTCGGCGCACGCCTTCATGTGCACCTCGATGTCGTCGAGGTTCTGCGCGGTCGGCGTTATGATGTCCGCTGTCTCGATAAGGCCGTCCCTGACATCGTAGTGGTGGTACAGGATGCCTCTCGGGGCCTCGACCGCACCCGTTCCAGAGCCGGATATCCTCGTCGGTTCCGCCCTCACGGGGTCGTCCAGAGCAGCTATTTTCTCCGTGGTCTCCGGCATGCTCTCGAGCGCCCAGACCATCTCTATGGCCTGCGCGAGGTTGTTCAGCAGCGGGTTCCTGAGCCATCGGTCGCTGTAGTTCTCCTTGAACAGGTCGGCCGCCTGGCCCTCGAGGCGCTTGCCCATGTTGATCATCCTCGCGTTCGCGCCGACGGCGAACGACTTGTCCTTGTAGACCGACCGCTTCGCGAACGAGTGTGGCACGACCCTCTCGGACGTGAGCTTCTTGTAGTCGTCGGCGTCCGTCTCCTTGCCGTTAGATATCAGTATCGAGTCGCCCGCGAGCCCGAACTTCTTGTTCGGTGCGTTCACGGACATGAATGTCGTCTCGACCTCCGAGTGCTCAGGATACTCTATCGATGAGAACAGCTCGACCGCGCGGACCGCATCCGGCACCAGCTCCTTCGACCGGATAGATATCTCGCTCAGCTGCTTCTTCGACGGGTACTTGCCGAAGCCGCCGAGGCCAGGGTTCTCGCCGTGGACGATCCTGCCGCTGGTGACCTCCATCACGTGGTTGCCGAACTTCTTCAGCCGCAGGGCGCGCTTGACGTCGTCTCCGTAGTCGTTCAGCATGGCGATCGCGGACGGATACCCGAGGAAGTCGGGCAGAGCCAGCAGGAAAGTGTGGAGCGAGTTGCTCTCGACATTCTCACCGAGCATCATCAGGTCGCGCATCAGCTGCGCCTTCTCCGGCGGGTCTATCGCGAGCGCCCTCTCGAGGCCCCTGATGGCCGCGTACTTGTGCGAGAGCGTGCATATCGCGCATATCCTCGGTACGACGTTGATGTCGTCCTCCGGCGTCATGCCCTTGACGAGCTGCTCTATGAGTCTCGGTCCCTCGTGTACGTCCAGCGTGACGCTCTTGACCTTCTTGCCGTCGAGCGTGACCGTGATGCCGCCGTCCCCTTCCACTCGAGCGAGCGGCACTACTTCCAGCGTCTTCATTTCTTGGCCCCCTTCTTCTTGGTGGGTTTGAGGTCCTTCATCAGCTTGGCGACCCCTGCACCGCCGAACTTCTTGATCTTCTGCATTACTTCCTCAGGGTTGTAACCCTTCTCGACGAGCAGCTTGTACTCGGCGCTGACATTGAGGTCGTCCGTCGGTCCCCAGCAGCCCACACAGGGTAGGTTGTGCGACGGGCATACCGCGCCGCAGCCGCCCTTGGTAAGCGGTCCAGCGCAGAACTTGCCCGCGAGCAGTATGCACGGGTTCTCCTTCCACTTGCACTCCATGCACACGGGGGACTTGTAGAGGTACGGGTGCCTTCCGGCGACAACCTTCGAGACCGAACTCAGGAACTCGGTCTTGTCTATCGGGCAGCCAGGTATCTTCATCTCCACCTTGACGAACGCGTCGACCGGCTGAGCCTCGAACGCCTTCGACACAGCGATCTTCGCGTTGCCGTAGACGCCCTTGTACCGCTCCTCGTAGCCGCCCTCCTCGAGCTTCATCGCCTGGGGTCCTCCCCAGCAGGCGCATGTGCCTATCGCGACGAGCACCTTCGAGCGCTCCCTGATCTTCTTCAGGTGCTCGAGCTGCTCCTCGGTCGATATGGAACCCTCGACGAACGCCACATCGAGCTCGCCCTCGTGGTTGTCGCTCTTGGCCATGGCGAACGAGCGTATCTCCACCGCGCCGAAGATGTCGACGAGCTGGTCCTCGCAGTTGAGTATCATCAGCTGGTCGCCGGCGCAGCCTGTGAATCCGTAGATGCCGATCTTAGGCGATGACATTGCTGCTCACCCCCTTGCCGATGAGTTCCTTCATATGAAGCACGTCCCAGTAAGTGAACACAGGGCCGTCCATGCATGTGTACAGGTACTCTATCGCGCAGTGCCCGCACTTGCCGACGCCGCACTTCATGCGCCGCTCCAGCGTCATAAGTATCTGGTGCTTCGGTATGTCCAGCTTGACGAGGTGCTGTATCACGAACTTGTACATGACGGGTGGGCCGCACACAGCAGCGTAGGTGTTCTTCGCGTCGATTGGCCCCATCTCCTTGAACAGGTTCGTGACGACGCCGACATTCTCCGGCCAGTTGCCAGTGTCGTCCTGGTCCACGGTCAACAGGCAGTTGAGGTCGTCGCGCTCCTTGAGCTGCATGAACTCCTCCCTGAACAGCATCTCCCCGGGCGTCCTCGCACCGTGGAGATATGTCAACTTGCCGAACTTGTCCCTGTTGTCGAGGATGTAGAGCAGCAGCGACCTCAGCGGGGCCGCTCCCAATCCGCCGGCTATGATCAGTATGTCTTTGCCCTCCATCTTGTCGATGGGGAAGCCGTTGCCATACGGGCCGCGTATCCCGACCTTCTGGTTCTCCTTCAGGCCGAACAGCGTCTCCGTGACCGTCCCGGTCTTCCTGATGCAGAACTCCATGAGTCCCGGCCGCGACGGCGTCGATGATATGGAGAACGGCGCCTCGCCCTCTCCGAGGACGGAGCCCATTATGAACTGCCCCGGAAGGTAGCTCATCTTGAGTACCTGGTCGACATCGACTGCCCTCGCCTGGAAGAAGTTGACATCCGCCGTGAGCGGGTATCTGCGCACGATCCTCCACATCTCCGGCTTGTACGGGTTCTCCTCGACCTCGCGGTCGTCCAGCACGACGCAGAGTTTCTTCACTTGCCCACCTCCTGATCACGAAGCGCGTCTGCAACTGTGACCACGTTGATATCGACGGGGCAGGTCGCGACGCATCTGCCACAGCCGACGCACGCGGGCTCTCCGAACTCGCCTATGTACGCCTGCAGCTTGTGAGTGTACCAGAGCTTCAGCCTGTCGACCCGCTTGTCCCTGAAGTTGTGTCCACCGGCGACGAGCGAGTACTCGCGGAACATGCAGCTGTCCCAGAACCGTTCCCTCGTGCCCTCGACGGTCCCCAGCTCTACTTCGTCAACTACGTTGTAGCAGTTGCAGGTCGGGCAGACCATCGTGCACTGCCCGCAGGACAGACACTTCTCGGCCAGCTCGTCCCAGATAGGGCTGTCGTAGCCGAGCTCGAATATGTCCGGCATGCCCGTGAAGTCCGCCTTGGCGGTGAACTGCGAGGTCTTCCACTTCCTGTAATCGGTGTAGTTCTTGATGTCGTCCTTGCCGATGTCCCGGCTGAACAGCTCGGGCTTCATGCGTATGAGGTCGTGCCCTCTGCTGGAGCCGACCCACACGAGGTAGAACATCTTGAGGTCGGTGAAGAACAGGTCGAACCCCTCAGCGATGAACTCTGTGTCCGTCGCGAAGCACATGCACTTGTCGTCCGGTATGCAGCTGTGCCCGAGCAGCAGGGTCTTCTCCCTCCTCTCGGCGTAGTAAGGGTCCTTGTAGTCCTCGAGGAACAGCTTGTCCATCGTCTCAATGCCGTGTATGTCGCACGGGTGTATGCCGAACAGGATCCTGTTCGGGACGTCCCCGGTACGCTCGACATATCCCTCGTCATCGAAATCGAACATCGTGAACCGTGGCGGATAGAGGAGCTTCTTCGGCGGTATGATTGTCCTCGTAGCCTTCAGGTCCATTTGAGAGAGCGCCTCGACCTTCTCGAACGCGACCCTCTCGCCCTTCCTCGTAGGACCCCACAGCTCTCCCCACTCCTTGATCGTCTCGAGGAATGCGGAAAGGTCCTCCTTCTTCATCTTCAGAATCATCATGCTATCTCATCCTTTCCTTCCGGTACCACTCGTATCCTCACAGGCTCGCGGCAAAACGTCGCCAGACCTGCCGATGAGCCCCGCAGAAGAGGGTATCGAGCCGGGATATAAAAACATTGGGAGACGCAGTTGAATTCAGGTTGTCGATTGGATTGCGTCGCTCGAAATTCGTTGTCTTTTCTGGTGGGGATTTCGGTGGATATGCGAAAACTCCCTCCCTCGTTGGCAGAATCGCGATCTTGTGGAACATGAGGATTTGGTGTGCGGGTCCCCTATGAGTGGACGACGCCTCCGACCTAACACTCATTAACCGCATAGTCTTCGAGGGAATCCCACAGTATTTTATAGCCACCTCCGCAATAGTCTTCACGCGCTTGGGCGCGTGCCCAAGGGGGCAGATGGGAATATGAATGGAAATATGTTAGGAGCCAGAGCGCTGGCTATTGCTATCGCGCTGCTCATGTGTGTAGCGACAGTCGTTGTCACCTCACCCAACGCAACTGCAATGACGGTGGAGTACTGCAACGATATCGACGACCTACCAGCTGACAGGATTTTCGCAGGAGTTGTCTCAGACGGCTCCAACCTGTTCGTGATCGGCGGATTCTTGTCCGACTGGTCAGGGTTCGAACCACCGATGAACACTACGATTATCTATGACACATCTACGGGCGAGTCCACTTATGGTGCGCCAATGCCAAACGGGACTGGGCTATCAGGATGCGTCATGGGCGATGATGGACTCATCTACGTCTTGGGTGGCTGGAACTCCTCGGCTTACGGAGGATACGGCTCAGCTGTCCAGATATACGACCCCGTGGCGGACTCTTGGACGAACGGCTCTGCCGCGCCCACGGTCTTGGGCGCCTTCACCCCTGTCTGGGGAGCGGATGGACGGATATACGCGATCGGCGGAGCTGTCTACTCGCAGGTAACGACGCTCATCTACGATCCCGGAACGGATTCGTGGTCCTACGGCGCGGACCAGCCAGATGCCTATTGGCTTAGGAGCACGGTCGTGTGGAATGAGACTGCGATATTCTCCTTCGCTGGAAGGGAGAGCTTTGCACCGAGCACGGCCGCCCATGTCTACAACCCCGTGGCTGACTCGTGGACACCTATAGCGTCCATGCTAGTGGCCACCGTTTCCGGCACCGCTGTTGTAGCTGACAACGGCCTGATATACTACATCGGAGGCGAGGACGCCTCTTGGGTGGGCGACGGTAGTCCGCAAAGCTCGATACAGAGATACGACCCAGAGACTGACTCCTGGGAATTCGCCGGCGCGTCTCTTCCGACTGGCCGGAGCGGAATGGGTTCCGCCATGGATTCGTACGGACGGATATACCTCGTTGGTGGAAATGACGGGGTCGGAGTCGTGCCAACAATCAGCAGGCTCGTAGTCTCTGAGATCGAGACCGACAAGCTAATGATCACATCCCCGACCGACGGGAGCATCGTGAGCGGTGTTGTATCGGTCGATGTAGTCATATCCAACTTCTGGATTGGCTTCTCGAACGTAGACCTGTACGTTGACGGTGAGCTCGCGGATTCCCGGTCGCTGAACTGGCCTTGGGAGACGGTCGCCTTCGAGTGGGACACCACTGGTCTGGAGGACGAATCCGTTCACGACCTGCTCGTGATCGGATATCTGTGGTCTGGCGAGGAGCGAATGGACTCGTTGAGCGTGACCGTTTGGACCATGTCCGTCGAGGAGCGGATCGCCGAGCTGGAGATGAACCTGATGGATCTCGAGGCGCAGCTGGCGGCCGTTGAGGACGCCGTTTTGAGTGACCTCGCGGACCAGGCAGCTGACCTGGCGACTCTGCAGTCCATCGTCGATGCCCTGCAGACTGCCCTTGACGCGCTGGCGAACTCCGTGGACGAGGATAACACCGCGATGGCAGCCGACCTCGCAGCGCTGCAGTCTCAGCTCGACACCCTGGAATCCGCCCTCGACGACGCGCAGTCATCGTTGGATGACGTCCAGGCCTCTGTCGACAACAAGATGGACGGCGCGCTCGGCCTCGCCATAATCGGACTGCTGGTCGTCGTGATCCTGCTGATGGTCGTGATGATGGTCATGGGCAGGAAGCCGAAGCCGATGGAACCGCAGCCGCCTGAGCCGCCACTCGAGTGAGAGAAGGCGGAAGGAAAGGCGCGAAACCAATAAACCCTTTTCAGTTTCATTATTTCATTGGCTGCCGTGAGGCTGCCTATTTTGGCTTCAAATCAGCGCGGCGCTCACGCTGGACCGTGGGACAATAAAAAAGATGGTCGTTCGATGGCAGATCGCAATGTGTGGAGGGGTAGTGCCCCTCCGGTTTTGCGTAGGAGGTGATCCATCTGCAGGTTCCCCTACAGATACCTTGTTACGACTTAACCCCCCTTGCTGAACCCAAGTTCTAACGCCACATGGTGAGGCATCATCACTTGGACCCAACTCGGATGGTTTGACGGGCGGTGTGTGCAAAGAGCAGGGGCATATTCACCGCGCGATGTTGACGCGCGATTACTACGGAATCCAGCTTCATGAGGGCGAGTTACAGCCCTCAATCCGAACTACGGACAGGTTTCGGGATTGCCTTTGCCTTTCGGCATCGGAGCCCATTGTCCTGGCCTTTGTAGCGCGCGTGTAGCCCAGGGGATTCGGGGCATACTGACCTACCGTTGACCTCCCCTTCCTCCAGCTTAGCGCTGGCGGTCCCGATAATGTGCACCGCTCCTCGCGGAACGGCTAGCAATTAGCAGCGAGGGTCTCGTTCGTTATCTCACTTAAGAGAACGCCCTACGGTACGAACTGACGACGGCCATGCACCACCTCTCGGAAAATCAGGCAAGGTCGTCAACCTGGCCTTCATGTAACCGTCGCCCCTGGTGAGTTGTACGGCGTTGAATCCAATTGAACCGCACGCTCCTCCCGTTGCGGTGCTCTCCCGCCAATTCCTTTAAGTTTCAGTCTTGCGACCGTACTCCCCAAGCGGCAGGCTTAACAATTTCTCTCCGGCACCGAACGTCCTCGTAGGACCTCCGACACCAAGCCCGCAGCGTTTACACCCTGGACTACCGGGGTATCTAATCCCGTTTGCGCCCCAGGGCTTCGTCCCTCACCGTCGGATCCGTTCTAGTTCGACGCCTTCGCCACTGGTGGTCCTCTCAGGATTACAGGATTTTACCCCTACCCCGAGAGTACCTCGAACCTCTCCCGGTCCCGAGCCCTGCAGTCTCCTCGGAATTCGAACAGTTGAGCTGTCCGATTTACCCAAGGATTTACAGGGCCGGCTACGAACGCTTTAAGCTCAATAATAATGAGCACCACTCGGGCCGCGGGTATTACCGCGGCGGCTGGCACCCGTCTTACCCGGCCCTTACTTCTCTCGCTTTTTAGGCGGGAGAACAGCCAGCACAAAAGTGCTGGCACTCGGAATGCCCGTCTCGTGGTTTCCCACATTGGACAGTTTTCGTAGCTGCTGCGCCCCGTAGGGCCTGGATTCGTGTCTCAGAATCCATCTGGGGGCTCCGTCTCTCAACGCCCCTACCCGTCGTAGGTTAGTGGGTACGTTACACCCACTACTGCCTGATAGGCCGCAGACTCATCCTGGAGCACCGGAGTTTTTAGCGTGGAAGCATTCCAGCATACCACACCTATGGGGTATTAGCCTCAGTTTCCCGAGATTATCCCCCACTCCAGGGCAGATTATCCGCGTGTTACTCAGCCGTCCGCCGAGGTCTTTCACCTCTCGACTCGCATGCCTTAATCGCATTCCGATAGCGGTGCCCGCCGGCAGGATCAACCGGAA
>DATKWQ010000052.1:0-89688 GCA_035529455.1 Thermoplasmata archaeon | reverse complement strand
ATAGCCAAGAAGCTCGGAGTGACCGAGGCGACCGTCAGGAGGAGGATCAAGAACCTGATAGACAAGGGGATCATACTGCGGTTCTCGATACACCTCGACTATCGGCTAATCGAGAACACCGTTAAGGCCTACATACATGTCAAATCACTCAGTGAGAAGCTCGACGAGGTAGTTGAGCACATAACGGATCATAACAGGGTCGTCGCTGTCTATCGTGTGACAGGGGAGTATGACCTCCTCGTCGTGGCCCTTTTCGTGGGCATGAACGAGCTGCAGGAGTTCATAGATGGATTCCTCAAGATAGACGGCATCAAGGAGACGGACACTCAGATAGTGATGAGCGCCTACAAAGGAGTGCCCTGGACGGGCATATGAGTGAAGTTGTCGACCAGGTCATTAGCGAGCTGAAGTCCAGGGCGAACCCCAGGAACGTCGAGGGGATGGCTCGTTTCGGCATCAGCTCGGAGAACACCCTTGGCATATCGGTGACGGAGCTGAGGAAAGTCGCGAAACGCCTCGGCAGGGACCACTCGTTGGCATTGGAGCTATGGGCCACCGGGATCCACGAGGCAAGGATACTCGCAGCTATCATCGATGAACCGACTGAGGTCACAAAAGGGCAGATGGAAGGCTGGGCCAAGGATTTTGATTCGTGGGATGTCTGCGACCAGGCAACGACCTGCCTCTTCGACAGGACTCCGTATGCGTTCGAGACGGCCGTTGAATGGAGCAGCAGGGACGAGGAGTACGTCAAGAGGGCCGGATTCGCGATGATGGCTGGCCTTGCGGTTCACGACAAGGCTGCGGCGGACGACGTTTTCATCAGCCTCCTGCAACACGTGAAGCGGGAATCGCTCGACGACAGGAGATATGTCAAGAAAGCGGTCAACTGGGCGCTCAGGCAGATCGGGAAGAGGAACCTACGCCTGAACAAGGAGGCTATCCGCGTCGCGACCGAGATATCGGAGATGGACTCGCGTGCGGCACGATGGATTGCCTCAGATGCGCTCCGCGAACTCAGAAGCGAGGCCGTGCAGAAACGACTCAGGTCTAAACGGCCTGAAGCGCAACCTGGACGATGTCCATAGTCTTTATGTTGAGGCCAGCCTTCTTGGCGCCCGCATTGAGGTTGACCTGGCAGAACGGGCACGATGTCACAATCATCTCAGCACCGGCGTCGGCCGCCTCTCTGACCCTGTCCGCGGCGATGGATTCCGCCATGTCGTTGAACGCGGACTTGAAGCCGCCTCCTGCGCCGCAGCACAGTGCGTCGTCTCTTTCGTGCTTCATCTCAACGATCTCGATCCCGGGGATGGCCTTGAGGACGTTCCTCGGGGCGTCGTAGACCTTGGCGTGCCTGCCCAGGTGGCAGGGGTCGTGGTAGGCGACCTTCTTCTTGAACTCCTTGGTGAACTTGAGCCGTCCGTCCTTCATGAGCTTCTCAATGTACTCCGTGATGTGATAGAGCTCGAACGCGGGGCTGCCGACGAGCTTGGGATAATCGTTCTTGATGGTATTGTAGCATCCGGCACAGGCGCTGACCATCACCTTCCACCCGTGCTTCTCCATCTCGCGGACGTTGTGCGGCGCCAACTCCTGCACAACGGGAGCCTTCTGCCCCGTCCTGAGCAGGGGCGAGCCACAGCACCATTCCTCCTCGCCCATGATAGTGAACCTGACGCCTGCCTTGTCGAGCAGTTTGGCAGTCGCCACGGCAAGTGGTTGCATCCGATACGCCTCTGTGCAGCCGGTGAAGAACACGACCTCGGGGTCGTCCGAGAGTTTGAGGTCCTTCGGAAGCCACGCGGGCCGCTTCTCGGCAGGCTCGTCGTAGGGGTTCTTCTTGCTGAGGACCCTCTCGTTGATCTTCTTGTGCGCCTCCATGGGACCGTATCCCTGAGATATCAGCCAACCCTTGACCTCCTCCCAGAGCTTCGGGAACTCGATCTCCACATGGCAGACGTGTTCGCACGCTCCACACGAAGTGCACTGGAACAGCCGCTCCGTCAGCTTGTCATCGATCTTCGGCTTTCGTCTCAGGATCCTGTCCACAGGGGTCTGGTGTAGGAGTTGTTTCAGGTAGTAGACCTTCCCCCTAGGGGTTGCCGATTCCCAGCCTATGCACTTGTAGACGGGACAGGGGTCCCTGCAATATCCACACTGCAGGCAGGCGTTGAGGTCTTTCTCGATCTCTGAGATCTTTCGCATGAGTGTCACCGGTCAGTCGGGTTGGCTCGTCGCCGCCACTGGCTCTCAGGATATCTTCGTTGTTGATAAATCTAGCGCATGACGTTTTGCATGGAGTGTGACGCGACATCTCACCCTTCGGTAGGCGTGTTTCTCGTCTCGTCTGCCGGGGCCCTTAAACGAATCTCAACATCTCCCGTCTCAGAGTATCCCTTCAGGCTCGACAACAACCCCCTGATGGTGCTCTCGGCTATCTCCGCCACGAAGGCGCCGACTGGGAGTCTCTGTCCTCCGATGAATATCTCCACGGACCTGGAAGGCATCTCTCTGCAGTCGTCGAAACCCTTCCTATCTGCGACGATCTCAATGGCCATGTCGGCGCATGTCATGCCGCATTTGCCGCAGTCCAACCTTGGCAATCTCTCATATGTGGCCTCGCGGGCAGCTTGCTCTTCGATGTATGCCAAGGCGTCCTCGAGCTCGGGGTTCACCAACACTGTCCCTTCGGTCGGTTCGATGTCGCCGACGGCGATCTTGGGGAAGCCGCCCCCTTTATGCCCCTCGACGATCAGAACGTCCGGGCAGAACTCCCTTCTAATCATCTCCACGATGGCTTCCAGTTCCTGCCCTGGCCTCTTGATGATCACTGTGCTGTCAGCCGCCTGCAAGACGACGGGGTCGCTGCCGGCTTCGGAGTGTCTCCAAGTGTCCTTTCCAGGCGTGTCGGTGGCCTCTGTGTCAGGTGAGTGCTTCACAGAGGTGACTCTGTAGCCCTTTCCTGAAAGCTCCCGGATCAGTCCTTCGACGAGCGTCGTCTTCCCCGAATCCTGGTAGCCGTACACGCCGATGATCATATACATCCCGTTAGCCCTCATCGGCTGCCACAGAAATAAATGATTCGCGCTAGCTCATCTCCTTCTGAGCAAGGCGCCCACCATACGTGGTATGCTGGCATATATCGAACTGGTAGACCAATCGAGTTCCTCCTTCTCGCATACGGTGCACTCGCTGAGCTGTGAGGCCTCGTCCCTAAGCTTGTCCAGGTCCGAGTCGGTCGCCGCTCCCCGCGCCACTATGGTGTCTATCTTCCTCATCAACGAGGAGGCGCGTGTGATCCTCTCCTCCACGCGGTCGCCGACATCCTTCGATATCAGTCCGAGGTCCCTCTTGATCGAGTTCATGCCGAGTCCGGCGGCGTATGTCGATTCGGTTATCGCATCCCTCGACATCCACTTCGTCTCGTAGTTGAGCACGTATTTCCAGCTGGGCATCACTGCCAACTTCGCGTGGTCCTCCAACGAGGAGGCGAACAGCCTGTATCCGTGAGCCTGGGGATCCTCGAACGCGTTTCCTCCTGGGTCTATGAACGGGGCGAGTGGGCTGATGAATGGGAACAGTCGTGCCCCCGGGTACTTCTCGTATAGTCTTCGCGTATACTCTACGGTGCCCATGACCGATTCCCTCGTCTGCTGGGGCAGGCCTATCATGTAGAATAGGTCGAACCTCCCGCAGCCTGCGTTGAGGAACGAGTCTATTGACTTCTCCAGGCCAGCGTTTGTGTACGACTTGCCCTGAGCTTTCCTGACCTGCTCATCGTGTGTCTCCGGTGACATCTGGATGCTGAACCTGCTCATGCTGGAGCCCACCTCTTCAGCGAACTCCTTGTCCGCCGGAGCGAAAAGCTCCATGATCACCTCATTGTCCACTCGCCTTTCCTTGAGCTCCTTTAGGAACTCACTGGCATACGCCCTACCCGCCTGGCGGATGTCTCCGACGACGAAGGTCGCCCCCTTGATGTACTCCTCTGCCCTCTCGATGTCCTCCGCAAGCAGTCGAGGGGACCTGTATGCGGGGCGCGACCTGTTCAGGAATCTCGCGAACGCGTCGCACGAGCCCGCGCAGTTGAGGCAGTTGTGCGTGCATCCCCTCACCCCGACTGCTATGGACATCGGGTTGCTCTTCCAGTCCGCGTAGGGCAGGTGGCCGGTGAGGTCTCGATACTTCAGGACCTTGCGTACCATCAGGCCGTAATCTATGGTGATGTCGTCGAGGTCATCAGGGACGTGCGAGAGCGTGTTGACGACGACGCGCCCCCCGTCCCTCCATGTCAGGTTCGGGACGCTCTCCAGAGGCTTTCCTCTGTCGATGGCGTCGATGAGCTGCTCAAACGGCGCCTCTGTCGAGTCTCCGCGGAGCACGAAGTCGACCTGCGGAAACCCCGTGAGCAATTCTTCGTGATAGTAAGATGAGCTGAAACCACCGAACACGACTGGGCGGTCGGGGTGATGCTTCTTGATCATACTTGCGAGCTCGAGCGCCCCTTGGACATGGGGCATCCAATGAAGGTCGATGCCGTAGACGGCCGCATCGATTGACCGGGCGAACCTGTCAGGGTCGAACCTGGGCGATGCCATCATACGCGACGCCACGTTCGCTATCCTGACCTCGTATCCATTCGATTCCAGGTGCGATGCGATCGTCGTGAAGCCTATAGGATACATCTCGAAGACGGGAGTTGATGGTATCAAATCGCTAACCGGACCCGAGAGCAGGGTTCTCTTCCTGAAGTCCATGACGCTCGGCGGGTGCATCAACACCAAGTCTGGTGCGGCCATATGAGCGTGACAGGTTGCAACGGATAAAAAAAGGCTTCTTCGTAACCCGACATCTTGCCCTGGGTTCCCGTCGAAGTGCGACATTATGGGCCCCTATCGACACACGGTTCAGCCACGTACTGACGACCCCCACACGCAGAGCGTGTGCCGGAAAAGGACTTATATGTTGTCGTGAATCCACGGATAATGCTGCAAGACGACTATATGGGGGTCGCCGTCTTCGCCATCGTCGCCATACTCTTCCCAACGCTCGCTTTCTTCTTATCTAGGTATTTCAGGACCGACAAGAACGATCCGAGGTCCACGACCACGTACGAGTGTGGCGAGGTGCCGATCGGGGACGCGCAGATACAGTTCCATTTCCAGTACTACATGTACGCCATCATATTCGTCGCGTTCGACCTCGTGACGGTGTTCGTCCTCATATGGGCGCTGGTGTTCTCCGGCATAAGCGACCTGGCCAAGGTATTCATGGTCATGTTCTTGGGTGTTCTTCTCGCGGGCGTCACGTACGCCCTGAAGAAGGAGGAGATAGTCTGGATATAAACGAAGGGTCTAGCCCATCTCTGGGACAGGCGATAATGTTCCGTTCAAAGGACTTCCTCAAATGGTCCGACGAGGCCATGGAGTACCTGTTGCGGAAGTCCCCCGTGGGAGGGGGTATCGACCTGATAACGAAGGACTTCTTCAACTGGGCCACCCGGAACTCCCTCTACTTCCTTCATTTCGGCATCATGTGTTGCGCCCTTGAGATGGCGGTCGCCTCCGCCCCGAGGTTCGACCAGCAGAGGTTCGGGATCATCCCGCGGTCGAGCCCCCGACAGTGCGACGTCTTGTTGGTCAACGGGCCCGTGACGAAGAAGCTCAAGCCCGCCCTGCGAAGGTTGTACGACCAGATGCCAGAGCCGAAATGGGTCGTGGCGATGGGTGAGTGTGCCATATCCGGGGGACCTTTCTACAACAGCTACAGCATGGTCCCGGGTGTTGACAGGTTCATACCGGTCGATGTGTACATACCGGGATGCCCCGCCAGACCGGAGGCGCTCATCGACGGCTTCCTGAAACTGCAGAAGATGATCAAGGAGAACAAGAAGGGCCTGCTCACTGGCAGGTAGGCACGGAGTGGTAAAATGACCGAGGGGGACAGCAAGGGTTCGATGGGGGCGATGAGCATCGAGAAGGCTCCGAGCAGGATCGACGAGAACCCGGAGCACAGGGTGCTGAGGGCCTTGACCGAATCGTTCCCCAAGACCGTCTCCGAGGGAGATCGTGTCAGGCCAGGACTGATCAGGGCGAAGGTCGACAGGTCGGACATATTCTCAGTTTGCAGGGCCCTCAAAGACAGCCTCGGCTTCGAGCACCTGACCATGATCTCCGCGGTCGACTACGACGACCGGTTCGAGATAGTTTATCACATCACCTCGTATCAATTGAAGCTGCTCTTGGAACTCGTATCGACAACGCCGAAGGACGACCCCTCTATCGACTCCATCACGTCGATATGGGGCGGCGCCAACTGGCAGGAGCGCGAAGCGTACGATCTGATGGGCATAGTGTTCCGCAGTCATCCGAAGCTGGAGCGGATACTCCTGCCCAAGGACGTGCTGTATCATCCTCTGAGGAAGGATTTCAAGGGGTGACCATGCATGGCTGAGATGTGGATCAACATGGGGCCCCAGCACCCGATGACGCACGGCCTCTGGAACCTCAGGGTCAAGATCGACGGCGAGACGATTGTCGATGCGGAACCTGAGGTCGGTTATCTGCACCGAGGTATAGAGAAGATATGCGAGGGGCTCACTTATCCACAGATAATCCCGATCACCGACAGGCTCTGCTACGGCTCGTCGCTCACATGGTCGCACCTCTATTGCCTGACGGTCGAGGACCTGATGGACGTGGAGGTGCCGGAGCGGGCGGAGTACATCCGCGTGATGGCTATCGAGATGCAGCGGATCGCCTCACACCTGATGTGGCTCGCTGCGTATGCCGGCGACCTTGGCATGGCCGTCGGGTTCACTTACACGATGAGGGACAGAGAGGTATTCGTCGACCTCCTCCAGGGCCTTACGGGTTCGCGGTTGACATACAACTATCCCAGAATAGGCGGCGTCGCCCACGACCTCCCGCCCAACTTCGAGAGAGACACCTTCAGAGCGGTGGATTACATGGAGATGCGTCTGAAGGAGTACGAGGACCTCTTCGAAGGCTCCAAGATATTCATGATGAGGAACGTCGGCATCGGCCTGCTAAGCAAGGAGGACGCCCTGAACCTGGGTGTCACAGGACCGTCCTTGAGGGCAAGCGGTGTGACGTACGACCTGAGGAAGGACATGCCGTACTCTGTCTACCCTGAGATGGATTTCGAGGTCGCCACGCTGGAAGATGGCGACTGCTACGCCCGGTACAGGGTGCGGATGGACGAGATGTGGGAGAGCTGCAAGATAATCCGCCAGGCAATTCAGAAGATGCCGAGGGGCAGATGGCGGATAGTCTCACCGAGGAACGCCCCTGTCGGCACTGGCTTGGGGCGGGTCGAGGACCCCAGAGGTGAGGCGGTCATGTACGTCGTGGGAGACGGATCGGACAAGCCATACCGGCTCAAGATCAGGAGCCCCATATTCGTCACGGTCTCTGCCGCTCCCAAGATACTCGTCGGTTACAAGCTCGCGGATGTGGTCGCCATAATGGGCGGACTGGACATGTGCATAGGGGAGAACGATAGGTGAGGAAATGAACCTGTTCGAGTTCTGCTACGGCATCCTCCACTGGCTCGTGGACCTAGTCAACAACCTGTGGTACTGGTTGGGAGACTTCCTGCCGTGGCATTTCGGGGACTTCTTCACTGCGGTCGGGGACTTCGCCGCCTCGGACGGTCACCTGACGTTCATGACCATCCTGGTGGAGAGCGTAGTCATAATCGTCGTCGCCCTCATCAATGTCCTCAACTTCCTCTGGATATTCAGAAAGCTGAGTGGCAGGATACTGGATTTCTACGGACCGTACTACGTGGGTTACGGGATCGGCGGCTGGCTCCAGAACCTCGCCGACGGGATGAAGCTATTCATCAAGGAGATCATCGTCCCCACCAAGGCCGACAGGTTGGGCTTCTTGCTCGCCCCGGTGATATTCGTGGCATCCTCCCTTGTCATCCTTTCCGTCATTCCCCTGTCCGTTAATTTCGGCCTTTCGACAAATGAATCAGGCGAATATGTCTCAGCGGGGGCGTTGTTCGCGCTCGCAGCCTTCTCGATAGCCCCATTCGCGATACTCCTGGCAGGTTGGTCGTCGAACAACAAGTACACGCTCATCGGAGGCATGAGGTCGGCTGCGCAGATGATGAGCTACGAGATACCACTCATCCTCTGTGCGGCAAGCGTGTTCCTGCTGGCCGGGAGCTTCAACTTCGTCGATATCGTCGACGCGCAGCACGATATCTGGTTCCTGATCCCGCTCTTCATCGGGTTCGTCGTATTCCTGGTCTGTCTCATTGCCGAGGTTGAGATAATCCCGTTCGACCTCCCAGAGGCGGAGGCGGAACTCGTGGAGGGATGGACCACCGAATACGGTGGGATGAGATTCGGATTGTTCTACATGACAACTGCTGTCAGGTCATACGCCGGAGGCGCCCTCGCGACTGCGTTCTTCCTCGGCGGCTGGCAGGGACCATCGTTCATACCAGACGAGATATGGTTCCTCATCAAGGCATACATCGTCTACACGGTGTTCATGTGGCTGACCTGGTCCGTCCCGAGGGTGCGGATAGACCAGATGCTCGGACTAGGATGGAAGAGGCTTCTGCCGCTCGCAATGCTCAACCTGTTGATCGCAGCCGCGTTGAAGTCAGGGGGGTGGTTCTGATGGCCGAGCGGAAGTTGCCGAAATCCACGGGGATCGTGCTCAAACCCATGAAGCGCACGGGCAAACAGCTGGTTCGGACGCTGATACTCGGCAAGCCGAACACGGTTCTGTACCCGGAGCAGAAGCTCGTTCTTCCTCAGGTCTACAGGGGCAAACAAGTTCTCGATTTCAAGAAGTGCATCGGCTGCGGCAACTGCGTGACGATTTGCCCGAACGATTGCATGTGGCTGGAGAAGGTGGATGACCCTGAGCTCGGGAAGATCGAGCGGCCTGGAGTCGACATCGGCAGGTGCCTCTTCTGCGGCCTCTGCGCTGAGGTCTGTCCGACCGTCGCGCTCCACATGACCACCGAGTACGAATTGGCGAACAGCGACAGGGACAAGCTCCGGCTCAGCCCGATGGACATAAGGGACGACAATTTCGGCTTCACCTTCGTGGAGGAGAGAACGACGCGCATGCTGCCTACGTTGGACCTCTCTAAATGCACAGGCTGCGAGAAGTGTGCGGGCGAGTGCCCGGAGATGTGCATCGCGATGATGCCGGTGGATAAGACCGACAGGAACAAGCCGGAGATCCACCTGGCGAAGTGCACTTCCCACGGGAAGTGCGCAGCGGTCTGTCCGGAGAAGGCGCTGACGATGACCGAGGTGTACGAGTCGTACTTCGAGATGCCCGAGCCCAAGCTCATATTGGACAATTGTTCCGGGTGCGGGGCGTGTGCAAGGAAGTGTCCCTCGGAGGCGATCTACATGATCGAGATGCCCGGCACGGAGAAGACGCTTAAGGATGGCAAGAAGGGCAAGCCGAAGAAACGCGCGGTCTTCATCCTCGAGAAGTGCGTCGGATGCGGCAGATGCTACCAGGCGTGCAAGTTCGAAGCGATCGAGATGCCGGGGGTGAACAAATGAGCTGGGAGCTGTTCGTGTTCCTGTTCCTGGCAACGGCTGCGTTGTTGTCAGCGATATCAGTCATCACTGCCAAGCAGATAGTCCACAGCGTCATCGGCCTCGTCACATGCTTCATCGCCATCGGATGCTTATTCATGATGCTCAACGCGGAGTTCGTCGCGATAATCCAGTTACTGGTCTACGTGGGCGCCGTCACCATCGTCATCCTGTTCGGTATCATGCTGACAAGGCGTGAGATAATGGGAGGTGCTGGGTGATGAAACGATCCTCCATGTTCAAACTCGCCGCCGTCGGCCTCCTCGCGCTCTTGTTCGTGCTCGCTGTCACTGACGCGGCCTGGCCCGAGGGTGACATGGATCAGTCTTCCAACGAGGATGTCGGCAATCTGATGTTCGGGGAGACCGGGACCGATGGCTACGGTATCGTCGTCTTCCTCATCGGCCTGCTTCTGCTGGTTGCTATGCTCGGCGGGGTCTTCCTCGCCAAGGAGGAGGAACAATGATACCGATCGAGTACTGGTTGGTATTCAGTTCGCTCCTGTTCTGCATAGGCGCCTACGGTGTCCTGACGCGGAAGAACGCGATAGTCGTCCTGATGTGCATAGAGATAATGCTGAACTCCGCCAACATCAACCTGGTGATGTTCAGCTCCTACCACTCTGTCCTCCACGGAACCGTGGACCCATCGGGACAGGTGTTCACTCTGTTCTCAATCGCGATTGCGGCGGCAGAGGTCGCTGTGGGGCTGGCGATACTGCTCTCGGTCTACAGGCGCTACCAGACGATCGAAGTCGACAAGATCAACATCCTGAGGTGGTAGAGTGCTGGAGTACGCGTGGCTGATACCCGTCTTTCCGTTCGTGGCGTTTCTGCTCATCTCGTTGCTGCCGAAACGGACGCTATCGTGGGAGGACGGGGCAGGTTACGCTGTCGGAGGAGCCGCTGGGGCCCTGATACTCTCAGCGCTCGTGATAGGCGATGTCCTGGCAGGACACACGATGGTCGGCGATGGCCCGAAGTTCACTTGGCTGCTGGTTGCCGACCTCGAGATCACTTTCGGGATATGGGTCGATCAGCTGACAGCGATAATGTTGGTCGTGGTCGCAATCGTCGGGACATTGGTTGTCGTCTACTCCGGCGGATATATGCACGAAGAGGCCGAGAAGCGGAGGCGGTACTACGCCGAGATCATGCTGTTCATCTCCGTCATGTACGGCCTCGTCATATCTGACAACTACCTTCAGATGTTCATATTCTGGGAGCTCGTCGGGCTGTGCTCTTATCTGCTCATAGGGTTCTGGTACGAGAAGCCGTCAGCCGCGAGCGCAGCGAAGAGGGCTTTCATTGTCACGCGCGTGGGCGACATAATGTTCATGGCGGGCATCATAATACTGTTCAAGTACGTCGGCTCGCTGGATTTCGTCAGCCTGTTCGGCGAAGAGGGCGCCGCAGCTGTCCCGAACGACATGATGATACTGGCGACCGCTCTGATATTCGGTGGCGCCATTGGAAAGAGTGCGCAGTTCCCGCTACATGAATGGCTCCCGGACGCCATGGAAGGCCCAACGACCGTCTCCGCTCTCATTCACGCCGCGACCATGGTCAAGGCAGGCATCTATCTCACCGCTCGTTCTTATCCGCTTCTCGTACAGGCTCCCGACACACTGTTGTTCGTCGCAGTCATCGGTGGCGTGACGGCTCTGATCGCAGCGACGGTGGCACTTGTGGCGACCGATATCAAACGAGTACTGGCATACAGCACGATCAGCCAACTGGGATACATGACACTGGCATTGGGGGCTGGCGGATACCTTGTGATTTACGCCGACAGCGCTGGAGGATATTCGGCAGCACTGTTCCATCTCATGAACCACGCCTTCTTCAAGGCGTTGCTGTTCCTTTGCGCCGGAAGCGTGATTCACGCCGTCGGCACCAACGACATGAGGTTGATGGGAGGTCTCGGAAAGAAGATGAAGATCACGTCCCTCACCATGTTGGTCGGGGCCATCGCCATATCCGGCATACCGCCATTCTCCGGCTTCTGGAGCAAGGATGAGATACTGGCGTCGGTGTACAGCGCGGGGGAGTTCAACAGCCTCTTCTTCCTGCTCTGGTTCATGGGCATAGCGACCGCGTTCATGACGGCCTTCTACATGTTCCGGATGTGGTTCATGACCTTCGCGGGAGAACCAAGGTCAGATTATCACGCTCATGAATCGCCGAGGCTTATGACCGTCCCACTGATGATCCTCGCCGCGCTGGCGGTGACATCCGGATTCGCCCTCTTCGTCGGTGACGGCTTTGGTGCGTTCACCGGCGACTCGATATCGGAGCTGTTCCACGGGGGGCACCACGAATCCGCTGCCGACATCCTGTCCCACATATTCGGCGACCCGTTGACATACGTCTCCTTGACCCTCGCGGCGATGGGCATCCTGCTCGCCTACAGGATGTACTACATGCCGGGATTCGACCGGTCCGTGTTCGCCAGAGGTCTGAGCGGACGGTTGCAGACGGCCCTTGAGAACCGCTGGTACATCAGCAAGTTCTACGACGACTTCGCCATTAAAGTCGTCTACGGCTTGTCGCTCGTCGCGGACGCGTTCGACCGTTATGTGATCGATGGCATGGTGAACGGATTCGCATTCCTTGGCGCTCGCTCTGGAAACGTCATCAGGAGGGCTCAGACCGGGAACGTCCAGCGATATGCCAGTCTGATAGTCGTGGGCCTCTGCCTGCTTCTGATATTCATGCTGTACATCGTGCCGTGGGGAGGGTGGTGATAGTATGATGGAGAATATACCCGTGCTTTCGCTGATCATCCTCCTGCCACTCGTGGGTGCGATTACATCGTTCCTCCTCGGCAAGCGCGAACACATGGCGAAGTGGGTCGCTCTGGCCTTCTCCGCAGCTGCGTTCATCCTGTCGATGGCCGTGGCGTACGAGTTCGTCGTCGACCCGTACTCCGCTGCCGCGGAGGAGATAGACGGGTACAGCAACGGCTACCAGTTCTATGAGTCGCATGTATGGATAGGATCGATAGGCATCAACTACATCGTCGGGCTCGACGGGATAAGTCTCCCGATGTTCGTGCTGACAACACTATTGTGCATGCTCTCGGTCGTCTTTTCGTGGAACACTGACCGCAGGCCGAAGGAGTACTTCGGGTTGATGCTCATCCTTGAGGTGGGCGTGCTTGGTGTGTTCGTCTCCTTGGACTACTTCATGTTCTACGTGTTCTGGGAGATAGTCTTGATCCCGATGTACCTCATGATCGGCATCTGGGGCGGACCGAGGAAGGACTACGCTGCCATCAAGTTCTTCATATACACACACGTGGCGAGCCTTGCGATGCTCATCGCCATAATGGCGATGTATTTCGAGGCCTCCATCGGGACCTTCAGCATGGAGGCAATTGCCACTCAGAGCGTCGACTTCAGCAGGGGCATGCAGGTCGCGATATTCGCTGCGATGTTCTTCGGATTCGGAGTCAAGCTGCCGATGGTACCGTTCCACACGTGGTTGCCTGACGCACATGTCGAAGCGCCGACCGCTGGGAGCGTGCTGCTTGCTGGTCTGTTGCTCAAGATGGGCGGCTACGGTCTCATACGTGTGGCGATACCTTCGCTTCCATCCGGCGCGGAGGATATGGTCATCGTCATGGCGGTCATCGCGGTTGTGAGCATCCTCTACGGCGCAATACTGTGTCTGGCTCAGAACGACCTCAAGAAGATGGTCGCGTACTCTTCCATCAGCCATATGGGCTTCGTGCTGCTTGGCTTCGCGACGCTGGGGGAGCTCGGTGTTGTGGCAGGCGTGTTCCAGATGTTCGCCCATGGACTCGTCACGGCAGTACTGTTCATGATGTGCGGCGTCGTACAGCACAAGTGTGGCACAAGGCTGATCGATCAACTAGGGGGGCTGGCGAAGAAGATGCCCATCGCTGCTGCGCTGATGACCATCGGCTTCCTCGCGTCGCTTGGCCTGCCCGGCCTCGTGAGCTTCGCGGCCGAGTTCCTTGTCTTCGCAGCCGTCTTCTTCAAGTGGGGGCTCTGGATATTCCTCCCGATAATCGCTGTCGCGGTGACAGCGGCATACTATCTGTGGGCGCTGCAACGGTCCATGTTCGGGCCGATGACGGAGAAGATAGACATGTCCCACGTCAAGGACGTGGATTGGTACGAAGGCCTGCCTGTCGCGATACTGGTCGTCCTCATCGCGATATTCGGCGTGTTCCCATATCTCATATTCTCCAGGATAGCCCCTGCGGTGGAGATCGCCCTCAGAGCGTTCGGAGGTGGTTGAAGTGGAGATATGGAATGTGTTAGATGAGTTCCTGCCGCAGCTCCTGCTAGTTCTCTTCGCACTCGTAATGCCCGCTCTGGATTACTTCTTCAAAGACAAGCGGGTCCTCGCGTTCGCGGCGCTCGTGCCTCTTGTCGGATATGCCGTGGCGCTGGCATCATGGACGCTCGGAGGATACTGGGAGCCATCAGTCGCTGAGCCGAGGATCGGTTTGATCGAGGTGAACCTGTTCTCAGGCGTGTTCGCCATGGCATTCGTCGTCGTGGGGATCATCGTGGTGCTCAGCTCGCCGGAGTTCATCAAGGCCGAGAGGAACCATGGCGAATACTATTCCCTCATCCTGTTGGCCATCACCGGGATGACCGTCGTGGCCCTTGCCACTGACCTGATAGTCCTGTTCGTCGGGCTCGAGATCGCTGGCATCGCGTCGTTCGCGTTGTCGGGTTTCAGCAAGAGGGAGAAGCGCTCTGCAGAGGCCGCCACGAAGTATTTCATAGTCGGGGGGTTCTCGTCAGCGCTGACACTCTTCGCGATATCGCTGTTCTACGGCGTGTCTGGCACGACGGAGATCGCTGCCATGGGGCCACAGATGGATGCGATGTTCGCCTCCGTGGACGGGACTCACTCAGTGGCCATACTGGCCACTGTAATGCTCATAGCCGGCCTGGGGTTCAAGATCGCCGCAGTGCCGTTTCACATGTGGGCTCCTGATGTGTACGAGGGTGCCCCGACACCGGTGTCTGGACTTCTCGCGGCCGCCTCGAAGAAGATGGGCGTCGCGGCGCTGTTCAAGATATTCCTGATAGGGCTGGTCGTCATCAAGGCCGATTGGGACGTCGCCATCGGTATCATCGCCATCTTGACGATGACGGTCGGCAACCTGGTCGCGGTCGTCCAGACGAACATCAAGAGGATGCTCGCTTATTCGTCCATCGCTCAGGCTGGATACATACTGATGGTGTTGCCCATCGGGACCGAATACGCGGTGGCTGGTGGCCTGTTCCATGTCCTCACGCACGCGTTCATGAAATCAGGCGCGTTCATGGTGGTTGCGGCCATGACCGTTCGTGGCATAGGGGAGAGCATCGATGATTTCAAGGGGCTTGGGAAGCGCTCGCCGTTCCTTGCGCTGGCGATGACCCTGTTCTTGTTCTCGCTTGCTGGCATCCCGCCTCTTGCTGGCTTCGCCAGCAAATTCGTCCTGTTCTCGTCCGCCGTCGACGCTTCAATAGCCCCAGGTGGACAGTCGTGGCTGCTGTGGCTCGCCGTCGCTGGTGTCCTGAACAGCGCATTGTCATTGTACTATTACGCTCGCGTCGTCAAGAGGATGTACATGGAGAAGGGGCCGGACGAGCGGATAACCGTCCCGAGGATGACAGGCACCGCGATCCTGTTCGCCCTCGTCATGGTCATAGCGCTGGGCATATACTTCGACGCAGTTCTGGGGTTGTGCCAGGACGCCGCTGGTTCGCTACTGCAGTCAGTGCCGTGACGGTCATCTCTTCCGTATCATAGATACTCTGATGCAACGAGCCCGATTGTCAGCAGAGTGCCGACAAGTGCGTGAATCTGTACCGTCTTGGCCTGTGCGTTGATGAGCTTGTCGAACTGACTGTGGTTCCTCATCGCCGTCGAGATAGCACGAGCGGCAATCAGTGCGGGTAGCAGGCCGATCAAGGCCATGGCTGGGTATATTCCAGTGGCACACAGCAGCACGATCATCACGAATGTGAGCGTCATCAGGCCTGTGTACCAAGTGGCCGCCTTCGCCAGGCCCATTCTGACGACCCAATGGCTCTTGCCGACCTCTCCGTCGGCATCCATGTCAGGGAACTCGTTTATGAACAACACGAGGCCTATCAGCAGACCTATCGGCAGCCCAGCGATGAATGGTGACCACGTGAGCTCGCCCGTCATGACGAGATATGTCCCTGCGACTATCAGCGGTCCGAAACCGAGCCCCACGGCGATTTCGCCGATGCCTCTGGCCGCCAGATGGACTTTGGGCGCCGTGTAGCCGTATCCGAAGCCTATGCCGATTACGCCGAGCGGTATGATAAGAAGGGATGTCGAGAGTGCGAGAATAATGCCTATTATCGCTCCTGCAGCGAAGAACGCCATCGCAGCTCTGTAGATCTGCTTAGGTGTCAGAATGCCATCCACAACGAACGGGCTTCCACCATTGAACGGGCTCCGGTTCTTGTTTATCCTGTCTGTCCCGCTCCTGTAATCGAAGTAGTCGTTGACGATGTTGGTGCCAGCGTGGAGGCAGAGGACTCCCAGTAAGGTGAGGAGGAATAGCGGCGTGTCGAACAGCGAGCTCTCGTGCCAAGCGAAGGCCGCTCCAAAGACAGTCGGTATGATTGTGGCCGTGAAGAATGGTGCCCTCATCTCGAGGAACCACACTTTGAGTCCAGGTCTCTTGCGCCGCTGCGTTTCCGCGGTCATGAGCACCTGACAGTTCCTGCCCCGATATATATCAATCGAATCCGGAGATCGAGGAGGTTCAAGACCCGTGTTTCACATGCGTCCAGGGGGTGGCCAGTGTACAGCCAGTAAACCACTATAGTTAAGTAGATATTGGCTCATATGCGGGATTCGATGAGTCCGTCCCATTGGGATTTCGGCGTGGACAAAGAGCTGGAAAAGGTCGAGGCCAGACTAGCTCAGATGGTCGAGTCGGATGAGGCCATCCTCAATGAAGCCTCTATGCACGTCATCGGTGCGGGAGGGAAGCGGCTCAGGCCGACCATTGCCATACTCTCATACAAGAGCCTGGGGGGCGATGACATGGACAAGATCGTGGACATCGCGGCCGGGTTCGAGTTAATCCACTCGGCTACCCTTGTGCATGACGACATCAACGATGGGGGACAGATGAGGCGTGGACGTGAGACGGTATATCGCAAATATGGCCTGCACAACGCTATTGTCACCGGCGATTTCCTGTTCGTGAAGGCGTTTTCGCTCGGCGGCATGTTTGACAGGGAGGTTGTGAGGACGACGGCCGACGCTTGCGCGCGGCTGGCTGAGGGTGAGATCATGCAGAGCCGTTTCCGGCACACACCCGACCTCGATATAGACCGTTATGTCAAGATCATGGAACGGAAGACCGCTGAACCCCTGAAAGCCGGGGCCATGATCGGGGCGTACCTCGCGGGCGGCACGATGGAGGAGATTCAACGCCTCGGCGCCTATGGCCTTAACCTTGGCATCGCGTTTCAGATAATGGACGATGTGCTCGACTTCGTGGGAGAAGAGTCGAGGACGGGCAAACCCGTCGGCAGCGACTTGCATGAAGGATATCTCACACTGCCCTCACTGCTTGCGATGAAGGAGTCGGAGAAGGCCAAGACCGAGATAGCCGCCATCATCAAGATGGAGGACCCGTCTCGGGAGTCCGTTCGGGCGTGTATCGACATGGTGAAGTCATCCGGCGGCATTGAGAAGGCCAAAGCGATGGCGGAATTCTACAGTATGGAGGCCCTTCAGCAGCTCGGTTGCCTTTCCAACAATCCTTACAGTGAAGCATTGCGTGATCTGGTATCCATGGTGCAGGAGAGGGACTCATAGGTGCGCGAGACATGAACCAAGATAGCATGACGACATCGGAATGGCTCGAAGTACTCGATGCGATGGAGGAGGTCGCTCCATACTATGACAGAGTCAATCAGCTCATGACCCTCGGCCTCGCAGACCGGTGGCGAGCTGAAGTGGCCGGCAGAGCTGGCGCTGACGATATCGTCCTTGAGATGGGCTCAGGCCCGGGCACATTCGCCAGACACTTGAGCTCGCGACAGGTGTACTGTCTTGAGCCGTCCGGGCGTTTAGTGCAGTCATCCAGGGAAGTGCTCGACGAAGACAGGGTGACCCTGATTCGCGGCATGGGCGAGAACGTCCCATTGCCTGACGAGTCCGTCGACAAGGTGTTCTGCTCATTCTCGTTCAGGGATTTCAGGAACAGGGGCAGCGGCGTGGAGGAGATGTTTCGCGTGTTGAGAGATGGAGGCGAGGTCTTCATAGCTGATGTCGCCAAACCACCACCCGGGCCAATGTCGAAGCTGTTGCGCATGCACATCCACTATGTCGTTCCAACGCTCGCCCGTGTCGCAGTGAATCCCTCTGCCAGGACGCGATGGAAGAACGACCCTTACCGCAAGTTCGTCGAGACATACGACGCCTTCGGCTTTACGACCGTTTATGAGAACCTCCTGCGCAGCAAGGGATTCGGCGAAGTCTCCACCGAGTTTCTCAAGATGAGAGGCGCGACTCTAACAAGGGGGAAGAAACCCTGCAGGTCGACGTCCTCATAGTCGGTGCGGGTCCTGCGGGGAGCACGACTGCGAGATACTGTTCTGGGCGAGGTATCGACGTATTGATGATCGACCGCAGGAAGGAGATCGGATACCCGGTCCAGTGCGGAGAATTGTTGCCTTCGGTCGAGGAGATGTATTCCATCTTCCCCGCGACCGCTGGCTTGGAAGACCTCTTCGACATCCCCCAGTCGGTTGTTGTGGGGAATAACCATGCGATCGAATTCATATCGCCGCGCGGCCACGCTTATGATGTAGATTTCGAATCATGCTGCCTCGACAGACGACTGTTCGACAAGCATTTGGCGAAGAAGGCTGAGGAGGCAGGGGCCAGGCTTGTCACAGGTGAGTCTCTGGTGACAATCGATGGTGGTGTTGCGAAGACAACGATGGGCGAGATAAGGGCAAAAATCATCGTGGGCGCTGATGGCCCGAATTCAATGACTGCTCGGAAGGCGGGATTGGAGCGCCCGCGGCTCCGTTACCCCGCCATAACATGCAAGGCCGATGGACAGTTCGACGAGACCGTCAGGATGTTTTTCGGCTCTGTGGCTCCTGGCGGCTACGCATGGGTCATCCCGAAGAAGGGCGGCGCCAACGTGGGCCTCGGATATAGTGATGGTATATGCAGGGAGCGACCAAGTGCCGCGCTGGCGAGATTCGTATCCACGCTCGGCTCGAAAGTGAGGGATCCGACGCTAGGGTTCGTCCCCATGTCCGGACCTGCAAGATCAACGGTGGCCGGGAATGTCTTGCTTGTCGGTGATGCCGCTGGACAGGTGATGGCGTCCAACGGTGGTGGCATACCGACCGCCATGATTGCCGGTCGTGAAGCAGGCGAGACCATCAGAGACCATCTCTCTAACGGAGGCAAGCTGATGGACTACGAGCGCCGTTGGCGCTCGCGCATTGGCGTCCCTCTCAGGAATTCTCTGCGCACTCGTAGGCTTGCGGATTACTTCTTCCCTAACAACACGATGCTCGGGCTATCGATGGCACTCCTCGGCAGGAGGGGACTGGACCGGGCCATAAGATGCAAGCGGCTGTTCATATAGGGCCATGTCACACGGATGGGTCCTGAAAGAGGCTCACGTAAGGTTGTCATCTCCGCGATTTCTTGCTCTTGACCTTGGTCGGGCTGCCGCAGACATCGCATTCCTCAGTCGCCGCAGGAAACCTCTTGCCGCATCCGACACAACGTGACTCCCAGACGATCACACGACTAATCCCTTTCTGGTCGAGGCCCCTGCACGGTATCCCAAGGATTGCAGCGACGTTCTGAACCGAGTAATCATCGGTCACAAGCTCGTAGCCGATGTCCAACGCGAGGGCAAGAATCTCCTTGTCTGTGGACGAGAGCCTTCTGGAATCTCCGCTATCGCCGCTCGCCTCGATGACTCTGGCGAGTGATGCCTTGCTAGGTGACAGCACCCTCACCCTCGTCGCGAGCAGAAGTCCCAACCTGTCCTCCATGCCATGGCGTTCAAGTTCGGATGCGACGCCAGGCGATATGACCAGTTCGTGGTCCGGTGGAAGGTCTTTGCCATAGTAAAGCGCTGAAGAATCCAGAATGAATCCCTTCACGCCTTCTTGAGTCAATCGATCATCCTCACGCGTCTCGTCGCCTCAAGGACGATGGAGTCAACATCGATGTTCAACTCCGTCTCAAGCACTTCGTCGAGCGAGCTGTTAGTTGATGGTCGCTGAGGCGCAAAGTCGCAGCACAGGTTCGACGACACGGATATGTCGTATGTTCCAATCTCCCTCGCAATCCTCGTTATCTCCACCTTGTCAAGGCCGACAAGAGGTCTTAGTATCGGAAGCGCTGATGCCTGCTCCTCCACAAACAGGTTCGCCAGGGTCTGGGACGCCACCTGGCCAAGTGACTCTCCCGTGATTATGAACGCCGCGTCCGTCTCCCCACCAATCTTGTCCGCTATCCTGAGCATCATCCGTCGGCAGAGGATGCATGTGAGATTGCGCTTGCACTCTTGGCTCAGAGTGACCAAGGTGTCGACGTGGGGAACCACGATCTTCGACATGCTGGTATCCATGGTCTCCTCGAGCCGTCGCATTATCTTCAAGGTCTTGTCGATTTGCTGCTCCTGTTCGTTACCATGGGTAACAAAATGCAGCGCCACAAGCTCGACGCCCTGTCTTCCCATGATGTAGCCTGCGACGGGAGAATCTATGCCATCTGACAGGAGCAGAACCGCCTTCATAGCCTACTCACCCGCTGTAGTTGTAGTACTCGTGTCGCCCGCATGTCATGCATTCCGGATTCTTGCGCACTTCGATCTTTTGGATGTCTCCTGACCATACTTCTATGACCATAAGTTCCGGTGTGGGTTCTTCTCCGAGGATGATCTTGAGCGCCTCGGTCACTTCCATTGACGCGACGATGCTCGGAAGCGAATTCACAATCCCTACGGTATCGCAGGTCGGCAGCTCTCCTTTGAGTGGTAATTTGGGGAAGATACATCTCAGGCATGGGCCGTTGCGCGTGGTGGCGAAGACCATTCCCGCTGTGGCGACAGCGCCTCCATATATCCATGGGATGCCTAGCTTGATGCACGCGTCGTTCATAACAAAGCGCGCTTCCATGTTATCGGTGGCGTCGACTACGACCGTCGCTCCTTTGAGGGTCCTCTCGGCGTTCTCGACGGTGATACGGTCGACCAAACCCTCGACGCCGACTTCGGAGTTTATCTCGGCAAGTCGCCGTTTCGCGACTTCCGCCTTGTGCTTCCCAACATCCTCCTCGCAGAAGAGAGTCTGCCGCTGCAGGTTCGAAATCTCGATTATATCAGGGTCCACGACGGCAGTCCTGCCGACCCCTGCCCTGACCAGTAACGATGCGGCGTGAGTTCCTAAGGCGCCACATCCGACAACGACAGCAAAACTGTCACCTATCTTACTCTGGCCTTCGGGACCTATCTCTCTGAGGAGTGTCTGTCTGGAGTACCTGTCTCCGCTCAACGACCTGTGATACGTGCCGACTGGTATTAATTCGTTTCACGGGGTGACGCCTATCGCAGGGTGTACGCCATGTCGAACCTCTCCCGGAAGCTCTTCACCCTCTTGCGGACATTCCTTCCTTCGGCTGCCTGCACGAACATGTCAGCGAGATCGTGTATGTCCTTCTCCTTCACTCCCATTCTTGTGATCTCGGAGGTACCAAGCCTCGCGACCGAGTCTATGATGAGATTGGATTTCTCCAGCCTGATCGAGAAGTCGTTGACAGTCATCCCGTAAGCCTTCTTCAGCCCCTTGGTGTCTATTAGGAGTTGATGGGACTCTGTGAATCCCAATTCTTCGAACATGAGCGGAAACCCTCTCTGTGTCAGCTCCTTCCCGAGTTTCTTCGCATTCTTGACGACCTGCTTAGCGTACCGTGCGCCGAATTCCTTCGACTCCACCAGAGCCTGGCCCAACGCCCCCACTCGGTTCCAATGGACGTTATCAACGATGCGCCATGTCAGGTTCTTCCTTATCTGCATGTCCATATCGTCGTCATCGGTGACGATCAACCCACCCTGTGGGCCAAAGAACGATTTGTGCGTGGAGCCGTACAGGATACCTGCGCCTTCGTCCAACGGGCGCTGGAAGATCCCTCCCGCTATGAGTCCAAGCACATGGGAGCCGTCGTAAGACAGGACCGAGCCTGCCTCTCCACACGCGTCCCGGATGGGTCCCATGTCGTAGGGGAACGGGATGAACGATGCCCCCAGGATCACGAGCTTCGGCTTCTTCTTCCGTATGAGCTCTCCAGCTCTGATCGTGTCGATGTTGTGCTTGTCAACGTCGAATGGAAGGTGAGATGCTCTCAGTCCCAGTATGTCCGGGATGTACGGCTGTCCGTAGCCGTCATAACCTCCGTTCTCCACATGGATGGAGCACATCCCGTCACCTCTCTTCGTGACCGCCACGATGGTTATCATCGCGGCGATGTGCCCTGAGAGGGGCTGCACGCAGGCGTGGCGTGCTCCAAACACCTCGCAGGCAACCTTCTCGGCTGCGATTTCGATGTCTGTGGTTATCCTCGTCCCCCTGTAGCCGTTCTCCAGAAACTCGCCCGCATACTCCGTGTTCACGGGAAGGGTGTATCTGTGGCCGAAGTCCGATGATAGAAGCGCCCTGACCTGTGGGCTCGTGACATTTTCGGATGGTAGGAGATTGATGGAATCCTCCAGCCTCCATCTCTGCTGCGCCCTCATCTGTTTGATGAAATAGCCTTTGTCCATTGCTCACATACCCCTTGAGCTCGAACGAGCGGGACAGTCGTGTTCCTTAGTTGAGCAGGTTGAACCGGTTCTCCTTGGTCGCGAAGGTTGAGAATTCCTCTTCATCCTCGTCGAGGTCGTCTTCCATGACGACATTGACCAGTATGTTCACGACTTCTCGGAGCTGTTTCACATCCTCTCTGAGCCGGTCTATCTCCTGTAGAATGTCTTCATCCTTCCCTTTCAATGAAACCCCCCCCTTCCAATCGAGCCTATTGCTGCTCGCTGATTTAGCGTTTTTGTCTCATATCTCGAAATCGCGGTAATCGTCCGATATCTTCCGGGTCTCTGTGCGCTCACACCTTTTACAGTAGAGCTCGTCGCCCTTCTTCTCCAGTGGCATGCGGCAGGAGGAGCAAAGCGCCCTGATCACGCCAAGATGTGGGCCTGATGTCGTGAGCTGGACAGACGGCAATGCCTGGATGACCTTTGCCCTCATGATGTCACCAGGTCGCATGAGGTCTGCAGCGTCGTCGACATAAGAACTGGATATCTTGGAGATATGGATTGCTGCGAGGTTCTCGCTCGAGACCTCCCGGACCTTGCCTTCCTGGGAGACGATCATGCAGATTACCATCGCCGGCTTCACGTCAGTGACATTCGCTATCACGGTGTCTCCTTCGATGAGTACGATTGGGGGGTTGTCAGGGGCTATCTTGACGATCTTCTCCCTTTCGTCAACGTCGAGTTCGCCGACGGCGCTCGAGTATATCTTGCCGTCTTTGTCCTCGTAGGTGCCCTCTCCCGCCATGTACTCTTCTGCCTGGGCAACCTCGTCTCCCGGCAGGACTCGCTTCCCGGTCTTAGCCAGCTTAATCACCTATTTTTGGAACTTGAGCAGAACGACCGAAACGACTTCTTTGGCCTTTCTGTGAAATTCGAACGCATATGGTATCTCGAATTTATACCTTTTGACCGGCACGCATGTGGCTCCCATGGATTTCGCCATCTTGGTCATGAAGCCGATTGTGACCTCATTGTGAAGGGAATAGGCCACGGGGGATATCTCGATGGCCTTCTCCACGAATGCCCTGTCAGCGTGCCTGAATTGTGCCCCAAAAGGTGGGTTCTGGACCGTCGTGTCAAAAGATCCAGTAAACGCAGAAACCTCCATCGAGATGAAATCGATGTCCAGGGACAGGTTCTTGGCGTTCTGAGAGGCTATACTGACAGCACGTTCGTCGATATCGACTCCCACAGCTCGCGTAGCCCCGAGCAAAGCCGCCCCGATGCAGAACACGCCGTTGCCGCATCCTAGGTCCGCCACGGCCTTCCCTTCGATGTCTCCCGCCCCGTGTGCCTCCCACAGAATGTCCGCCGCTATGCCCGCGGGTGTCGGATACTGTTCCAGACGGGGGTTCCTGTCATCGACAGGCTTCAGCCGCTGGAGCGTCATCTCCAACTGCTTCTTCATCAAGCAAATCACACTCTGCGACCGCTCTTGGAGCGTTCGAGGCCGGCCTATTCCACCTCGTCTATCATCTTCCATCGTCTCAGTTTGTTGACTTCCGAGACGTCCCTGCCGTGTATGTCCCGCTCGACATCTGACAGGTACTCGATGGCCATCAGGATGGAATCCTTCGTTGGTTTATGTATGTCGATGCTCGCCTTCATGAATTCCTTCTCTACGATCTCCATCGCCTTCGCGGTCTCACCATGCTGCTCGCAGAAGTCGTTAACGATCTCGTCGACTGCCTGGGCCAGCGAGCCGCATTCTCCTTCGGCAACAACCGCCTTGCGGGAGAACTCGCCTGATATCATCATCTCCCCGATCCGGCGGAAGGCGTTTTCCACGTTCTCTCCCGTCTTCGCGCTGCAGAAGACCAATGGCATCCCAATCTCCTCTGCTATCCGCTCCAGCTCTTTCGCGGCCTCACAATCGATTCCAGCTACGTCGACCTTGTTGCCTACGAATACGACTGGCACCTCTCCCAAGGTCTCCCAAGCCTCTTTAAGCCAGAACTTCGCTGCGGAAGTCACCGTCTCGGGTCTGCTTAGGTCGGACGCAATGATGACGCCATGAGCGCTCCTCATGCTCTGGTTCCTGATTTTCTTGTAGTCCTTCTGACCGAGTATATCCCATAGCATTAGCGTGAGATACACGGTCTTGTCCTCGAGCTTGTACTCGATGTCGCGTTTGCTCACCTTCGTCCCTATCGTGGCTATGTACTTGTCATCGAACACGTCGACGACGTATCTCCGGATCAGCGAAGTCTTCCCCACGCCAGAATCGCCGATCAGCCCGACCTTCTTGATGTAACGCTTTGACTGGATTATGCTCACACACATCACCAGAGTTCAGAATTGACCGTTCCTGTTGCGTCAGCGAATTGCGTTCTCACAGTCGTTGTCGCAGTGGTCTCATGCGCTGGAGTCTACATATTTCTTACTATGGAAACCATAGGCAAAAGCTCAATAGTACATATTCTCAATACCGGGCTGGGTACATGTCCACATCACACGGCAAGACGCGACTGCTAACCAAGACCGCCCTTGAGAACTACGCGAACGCCTACATAGGCGCCTTTCTGAACACCGTCGACAGGGAGCGGCCAGAGCACATTCCAGCGCTTGCGAGGAACAGCCCTTACGGAATCGAAATCTGCCTGATGCCCAATCAGTGCTTCGTCATGCTGTTCGAGCGGGCGGACCGGCAGAAAGTATCCGTAAGGGAGAGCGATTGGTCCTATGTGGAGAATAAGGCTCTCTCGGGAGTCTCGCACATGGTCGTTGTGTACGCCCATGAGAACCCGACTGTGGCGGATGCCATCGCCAAGGGTAAGAAGGACGCCGTAAGGAGCGTCAGGGTGCTCGAGGACTCCAATCTCGCGAAGGCGGTCTCCCAGCTCGAGAAGATACTCACAGAGCTGACGAGCGTGGAGAAGGGAAACAAGAGCCTGCTCAAGCTCGCAGAGCTTGAGATGACGCGGCTGGAGCCTATCAGGGACGCCGTGATGAACTCTGGGCCAGAAGTTGATATGCTCGCCATGGTCGAGTCGCTGAGGAACTATCCGACCGAGCCTGTGGAGATATCGGTCGAAGTAAAGGAGCGCGAGCTGCTCGAGGATATATGCAGGGACCTGGGCAATCTCACGGACGTCATCAGGAAAGTCGAGACGCAGGACGAAGCGCTCGAGAAGCTGGAACTCTCAATGAACAAGACCCTCGGGGAATTCCACGGAATGATCGATGAGAAGATCAACCAGGGTCTTGCTGTCTTGTTGTCTTCTTCGGACAGGAAGGCCGAGAGATGCATTGTCGCTGCTCAGGAACCCGTTGTCGCGGAGGCCACGAGAAGCAGGTTTACAGCCTTGGACGAGCGGATGAAGCTGATGGAGATGAACCTCCACACCACTCAATCGAAACGAGTCGACATCTCCAAGGAGTTGGTCCTCGCGGTCGCTGACCTAAGGGATAACATGGATAGACTTGCCGTCAGAATATCGCGGTTGGAGCAGAAGCTGGATGTTCCAGTCTCCGGGCATGTACGCAGACTGTCCAAGACCGAATGAGCGACTCCTGTTTCGACGGTTCAGTCTTCTTCACTGACTGAGTCATTCATCTGTCCGCCGCCCCTGAGTGCCGCCTCGTGCTTGACCGCTGTCACGACGATTGCGATGGTCATGACCCAGAGGACCGCGAACATGCCGACGAAAAGCAGCTCTCCATCCTGAGCGAAGTAACCTGGGCTGATGATGATGGTGTAGGCCAACATTCCTTGTGAAACGAGGAATGCGGGGTAGCCCCAGCCCAGGCGTTTGGCGAGGCCTATGCTGCCGATTATCAGCGCAATGGCGGTGCCGAGCTCGGCGGCAAGATGGAATGCAATCCTTGTCGGCTCCGACTCGAGCTCCTCCACCCGTCCCATGATTATGAATCCCGTCCACTGGGCTATCATCATCACGCCGACGATGACGCCGTAGGATGCAGTGATGCGCCGAAGCCTGTCGTCGTCCACGAGGCCGTGAAATGTATTCTCATTGATAATCATTGCCGATGCATCTACTCGCAGTGTGTTGACGCTGGAATGCCCTGAAAGATGTCTGAAGTCGAATAGCTGGCTTAGAGGTGGGGTGGCCCAACCTCTTAGAATCATCTCTTCTCTTTCCAGTCGGTTCTCAACTCTTCCCAGTCGGTTCTTAGCATCGAGAAGAGAATATCGTCGGCGAAGTTGCCGAGCTCGTCAAAATAACGTTGCCTGAGCAGCCCCTCCTTCTTGAACCCGAGGCTCTTGATCATCCTGATCGAACGCTTGTTCCGAGGCATGATGTAGACCTCTATCCTGTTCAGCTCCATCTTCTCGAAGCCGAAGTCGATAACAGCTCTCATCGCCTCGCTCATTATGCCCTTGCCCCAGTGCTCATTTGCCAGGTCATAGCCCATCTCGGCCTGATAGCTCGCGGAGGGGGCCCACTTGTAGAAGCCCAACGTGCCAATCGGCTGACCTTCTCCCTTAAGTGTCATAACCCATCGGAATCCCCGCCTCTTCCGGTACAGGTCGACCAAGTACTCCCTGTACTCTTCCCTGGCCACGGCCATGTCCTTCGGACCGGGTTCTCCTCCTCCCCAGACAATCTCAGGCCTTGAGAAGTACTCAAAGTACCATTCGACATCCTTCATCGATGGCTGTCTGAGAATCAGGCGCTTAGTCCTGATCTCTGGGAACTTCTTGAAAGCCGTCTTCCTGTTCATCGGAGGTCTCTCGCATACGAGCTGCTTTGTCGCTGCAGACAAGTCGCATAGGCAATCATAGTGTTTACGGCACCCATGGCTTGGCAGGCATGAACCCGCTGCAAGATGTTTCTCCATTCGAAATCCAGAGGGCGCATATCTGAGGATAGTCGTCTCACCGAAAGTGGAAAACAAGGAACCGGAGCAAGGTGGGATGAGTGGGCTCAACCGGGCCTGAACCTTCCGATAGCAGGGATTCGATCAGGAGGAGCCTACGAGCTTCCTGCGCCTTATGAGCACGACGGCCAGAATGGCAACCACCAACACGATGATTATTGCGGCGGCGTATAGTGCGTAACCCGTGACGGTCTCGCCCTTCGTCACCGTGACCACGACCTGGTCGTACCCCTTTTCCCCCTGCTCATCAGAGACGGTCAAGTTTACCGTGTACTCGCCTTCGATGTCGAATGTGAATTCAGCGGTCTCCCCATACAGCGTCACCGTCTCTCCGTCATACTCGAAAGTCCAGGTGTAGTTCTCTATGCCCGCGTCATCGGACGAACCCGACCCGTCGAGGTCGGCCGTCTCCCCGACAGATATCTCAAGGTCGGTCCCCGCATCGGCGACAGGCGCCTCGTTCGGGTCGGTGACGTAGACGATGACGTCATCGGTGTCGGAGTTGCCCGCAGCGTCCCTCGTCTCGAGCGTGAAGGTGTACTCACCTTCGGAGTCGAGCGTCATCTCCACCTCGGCTCCACTCTCGTCCCAGCCGTCTAGCTCATCGCACGACCATAGGTACGCCGTTATCCCTATGTCATCGTAAGACCCCGTGCCGTTCAGCGTGAACGTCTCGCCTATGAGGACATCCATGTCCTCGCCTGCGTCTGCTGTCGGGTCTGTGATGTCGGCGACCGTGATGATCGCCGTGTCCGAGCCCTCGTTGTTCGCGCCGTCGCGCACGGTCAAAGTGACGACATGCTCGCCCTTATCGATGAACTCGTAGGAGACGACTTCTCCGTGCAAGGTGACTTCCGTACCGTCGTCCTCGATGGCCCATGTGTAGTTGACCACTCCGACGTTATCGGAGGCCGCTCCTGTCAAGGTCGCCTCGTCGCCAATCCCGATTGTGGAGTCTTCACCGGCGTATGCGATGGGGTCGTCGGTGTCGACGGTCAGAAGGCCAACCGTCCCGTTGAGGTTGAATGCGTCGTCTATCGCAAAGACCATCGCGACGTACTCACCACTGGGAACGGTCTCGTCGTACTCGAACGTCAGCCCGGCAACGCTCCTCCGGTCCTTGCAGACGAAGTTGCCAGTGAGCGTCATGTATTCCTCGAAGGTCATGGTGGTGTTCAGCTTCCATGGAATTACGATCGAGACCGGGGCGATCTCCCCGAAGGGGTCATCCGCGGGTGCATCCGGGATGGATGGGTCCTCGAAGACCGACGTGAGGCTCTGGGACTCAAACCCTTCGTACTCCCCCGTGTCGTTGTCGAAGTATGCTATCCCCTCCTCCATCGAGAGGGTGTCGTTGAAGTAATAGCAGGCGAAACCGTAGCTGACGTCTCCCATAATCGTCCGTTTGGCATATGCCTGACTGTAATCGCTCGATGTCTCGTTGACCAGGTATCCTGAACGAGTCGACTTCGCGTACCATTCGGCAGTCCCCTCGAACACATCGTCCTCATAGGTGTATTCGAAGTACATACCGTCAACAACGGAGTCTGAAAACATAAAGGCCCCCGCAGCGGTTGCCGTTGTGAAATTGACCCAATCGCCCGTTCTGTTGTGTACCTGTCCCATGATGACCTCTACAAGAATCAGGTTATAGTCCTCCACGACAATGCTGACCGTCAGGGGGTTGTGGGCCGATATGTTGCGTTCAGGGTCGATGGCCATCGAAACCTCAGGCACCGTCGGCTCGGCCTCCAGTTCGAAGTCCTGCCGATACTCGTCCTCTCCCGTGGTGTTTATCGCCACTGTGACTGGGAAATGCCCGGTCTTGTAACACTGCACGAACAGGGCTGACTGATCGACCTGCGCTTCGTAGTAGCCTGTCTCGTCAGTCAGGGTTTGGTTTGTTGAGAACTCCTCCATCGAAATGTAGAAGACCGTCGCCCCACTCACGCCTTCGTGAGTTATCGAATCATTCACCCAGCCATAGAGGAGGCACATTGACTCCGCCTGTATTGAGACCGTTGACAGATTAGCTGTGCTGGAATTCCCAGGGAGCGAGCTCGCGACGATGGCCACTGTCGTGATGATGACCATGAATCCGACCAGGCTTGCCGGGAGTCTTGAGATTCCCCGCATTTCAAACCACTTGGCGAAACCGACGCCTTCTGCTCTATATAAATGTCGCCTAGGCCTCCCATTCATGGGCGGTTGGCCACAATCATACTCGAGATATGGAGTGGGCCCAACCGGATTTGAACCGGTGATCTGCGCTGTGTGAGAGCGCCGTCATAACCGCTAGACCATGGGCCCTTAGACGCCGAAGAATGCTGCTTAGGTAAATATTCTTTTGCTGGGCCAAAGGCGAACCGACCCCATCCTTTTTGTCCTGCATTGGGCATTCATGGGGCTGAGCAACATGCGCGTAAGGACTCAGAATGGCCAATCGGATTTGAGAGCGATCTGGTGGGAGGGCGACGCCGTCAAGGCTATCGATCAGCGATTCTTGCCAGAGAGATTGGAAATAATCACCATAAAGACACACGAAGAGATGGCCCGAGCCATCTCTGACATGACTGTCCGAGGCGCGCCGTCGATTGGTGCGGCGGGCGCTTTTGGCATGGCGCTCGCATGGCAGAGCGGGGCCGATATTGTAGACGCTTCGCGCGTGCTCAAAGCGACCCGGCCGACCGCTCACGACCTCTTCCACGCAATCGACCGTATGCTATCCGTCGGAGATGGACTTGTCGAAGCGGCTGAAAGCTACGCCGATTCGATTGTCGAGAAGTGCAGATTGATAGGAGAGGCTGGCAACAGTCTCATCGAAGACGGGATGAATATATTGACTCACTGCAACGCAGGCGCACTTGCGACTGTCGACTTCGGCACTGCGCTCGCGCCTATCAGGGTGGCTCATAGATCTGGCAAGAAACTCTTCGTCTTCGTGGACGAGACCCGCCCACGGTTCCAGGGGGCGAAACTCACCGCTTGGGAGATGGTGAATGAAGGCATCGACCACGCTGTGATTGCAGACAATGCAGCTGGATACTATCTCCGGAGCGAAGTGGACCTCGTGATCGTCGGCGCAGACAGGGTCGCGATGAACGGAGATTTCGCGAACAAGATAGGCACATACGAGAAAGCCGTTCTCGCCAAGGAGAACGAGGTCCCGTTCTACGTTGCCGCTCCAGTTAACACATTCGACCCATCGCTGAGATCGGGTGATGGGATCGTGATCGAACAGCGGTCTCCAGATGAGGTTCTGAATGTGAACGGCGTCAGGATCGCCCCTGCGGAGAGCGATGCTCTGAACCCAGCTTTTGATGTGACGCCTGCCAAATACGTCAGTGGCTTCATCACGGAGAAGGGCGTGCTCGCCCCGGACGAACTCGCGAAGATGTTGACAGAGTGAGCGTCCAATCCGGCAGGCTTTTTAGCCAAGTCTCGGATATGGGCCAAGATGATCCTCGTCACGAAATGGTTCGGGAGTTTCCTATGCGTAGAGGGCGAAGTGAGGAAGTCTGCCCTATTCCCGAATGACCCGACGGCCGTTGCCGACCGTCTCGAGGTGATGCGGAAGGGAGGAATCCTCGACGAGGAGAGACGTCTGGGGCAGGGAGCGGGCCAGGTGGCTGACAGACGGCTGTCCGAGCTGGGAAGGGTGACCAAGTTCGACTCATCCTTCATCAAACCCGATGCATACGGGTTCACTCTGAGCATATACAGAGAGGCGACGATCGAACTGGCAAAGAGGATGGCGAAGAGCAGCATCGGCGTGGACGTGTATCTCGGACATGCCGTGAGGGCTCACGACGACCTCGTCTTCACAAACAACATCCTGTCCGAGAGATTGCACGAATGGTATTCGCTGCACTTCCCGGAGCTTGAGGAGGTCCTCTTCTCGGAGGACTATGTCGACGCTATAATCAACCTGGGTTTCAGAGATGACATCCTGTCCTCCCTGGACGAGCGAATGGACTCCATCGGTGCAGATATTGAGAAGGAAGACCTCGATTCCATACGCGAGCTGGCATCGGCTCTGAAAATTGGTATGACTGCCAGGAGGGCTGAGGAATCGTATATTGAGAGCAGAATGAAGCAGGTCGCTCCGAACATAACATCGCTCGTGGGACCGGTTATTGGTGCGAGGCTCATAATGCAGGCTGGAAGCCTTAAGAGAATGGCGTCCATGCCATCTGGGACGATCCAGTTGCTTGGAGCTGAGAAGGCCATGTTCCGGCACCTGAAGAAGCACACGAACCCCCCCAAGCACGGCATGATCTTCCAGCATCCTCTCGTCCACAACGCCCCTGAATGGCAGCGAGGCCCGATTGCGAGAGCCCTCGCATCGAAGCTCTCGATGGCCGCAAGGGCCGATGCGTACACGGGCAATGACCTGTCCTCGTTGCTGAAGGAGCAGCTGGATAGGCGGGTTGAGGAGATTAGGAAACAGCGGGCCGCGGCGCCGAAGAAGCCTTCTGGCAAACGCAAGAAGGTCAGGAAGAAGGGACGGTAACTATTTCTAACCCCCCCTCGGTTACCGTCACCGGAAGTGACACTCATGGCATGGGAGCAAGCTGAAGTCAGGACTCTGAAGGAAGGACGCTACATCAACATCGATGACGAACCATGCAAGATTACTAGCATATCCACCTCCAAGCCTGGGAAGCACGGGGAAGCTAAAGCCCGGATCGAGGCGGTTGGGATATTCGACGGTGGCAAGCGCTCAGTCGTCTATCCCGTCAAACACAAAGTCCAGGTTCCGCTCATCGACAAGAGACAGGCTCAGATAGTCACGATCGTTGGATCAGAGGTCCAGCTAATGGACCTAGACACCTACGAGATATTCCAGGTGCCCATACCCGACGACTTGAAGGACTCCCTCACCCCGGGAGAGAGCATCCAGTACTTGATCGCCATGGGCAGGAAGAAGATCACTCGGGTGTGACCGATGCCTGCGAGGGGCATGCTCAGCTTCGCGGATGCACGCTCAAATTTTGATGATGCTAGGTTTGTCGCCTTCGGTGTTCCGTTCGACAGGACAACCACATTCAGGAGCGGGACCAGGTTCGCCCCGACGGCCATTCGGGAAGCTTCCATCAATTTCGAGCCTGACCTGTTCGAACACGGCGTAGATCTCAGGGATGTCCCATTCCATGACATGGGAGACCTCCACGAGGAGGGGTCAGTGGATGACATGGTCGCCTCGATAGAAGAAGAGGCCAAACGCATCGTGTCTTCAGGGAAATTCCCGATTGCCATCGGTGGAGAGCATTCCATCTCCCCGCCCGTTGTCAAGGCATTCGGGAGTGGGATATCTGCGGTCATAATCGATGCTCACCTCGATTTCAACGATGAATATCAAGGACTGAGAAACAGTCACGCGTGCGCACACAAGCGCATTGAGGATGTCGTGGGAAAGGGGAACGTATTCGCCTTTGGCGTGCGGTCAATGTCCGCTGATGAACGCCCTGAGGAGGCGCTGTATGCCGATTCCCTGACTATCCACGAACGCGGGTGCAAGCAGGTCTTCGAGGAGATGATGTCCAAGCTGAGGAACCAGCCGGTGTACCTATCCCTCGATATCGACGGGATCGACCCCGCCTATGCTCCGGGAACGGGGACGCCGGAGCCTTTTGGGCTGACCACCTTCGATGTCAAGTATATAATCAACAGGCTTGGTGACAGGCTCATCGGTTTCGATGTGGTCGAGGTCTGCCCGCCATGTGACAATGGAAACACGTCCATGCTGGCAGCGAGGTTCATCCGAGAAGTCGTCGCGGTCAAGTGGAAGTCGATGCTGCAGAAGTGAGCCGCTTTTCATCCTTCTGCGAGCTTCGCGACCCTTTCTCTGAATCGTTCGGCTATCGCTCTTGCCTTGTCATCGGTGCTCGCCTCGGAGAAGATGCGCACAATCGGTTCCGTCCCGGAGGGTCTGATGAGCACCCAGCCATCATCGAAGTATATCTTGACCCCGTCTGTCGTGTCTACCCTCTCTCCTTCCGCACCGGCGGCGAGCCCCTTCATGACAGACTCCTTCATGTCGCCCGGACACGGGGTCTTCGTCTTGAACTGCGAATATGCAGGGATATTGGACTGGATCTTAGACATCGGGCCGTGTTTGGCTACGATCTCGATGATTCTTGCCGCTGCCATGGCCCCGTCCCTGCAGAACTGCAGCTCGGGGAAGATCAACCCGCCGTTCTCCTCGCCTCCGAATACGGCGCCATGTTGCATCATCGCCCTTGCGACGACCGGAGAGCCTACACGCGTGTACATCACAGTCCCGCCAGCCGCGGTGACTGCGTCCTCCACACATCTGGATGATCCTACTGTGGTGACGACGAGTCCGCCGCCATTGTCCAGGCAAGCATAGTGAGCAGCTATCGCTAGGCTTCTGTCCCCATACATGTACGACCCCTTGTCATCTACGAATATTGTACGGTCCGCGTCCCCGTCGTGGATAATCCCAAGGTCGTATTCCCCCTGTCTGACAAGCTCTACGAGATCCTTGGCGTTGTCCGGCGTGGGCTCGCTGTTGTGCCCTGGAAACGCACCGTTCAGATCAGCATTCATGGTGACGTATTTGACTCCGAGTCGTTCCAGGATGCCTGGTGTCACATTGGCTCCCGCCCCGTTGCTGCAATCCAGTGCGACCCTCAAGCCAGACGCCTTGATCAAGTCCCTATCGATGAGCGCCAGTATCGCTTCGGAGTAGTCCTCTATGGCGCCGACCCGAGGAGAGGAATGCCCAACGCGGTCCCAGGGCACGGCCGAGAACGCCTGTCTGTGGAATATGGCTTCGACCTTCTCCTCGTTGGAGCGGGCCATCTCCGTACCGTCTCTGTCCACACATTTGATGCCGTTGAATTCTGGTGGATTGTGTGAGGCGGTTATGACCACTCCGCCAGCTATATCGTCATCGACCTTGACCGCGTACTGGACGGTCGGTGTCGGAACGATGCCACAGTCTTGGACATCACAGCCGGTCGCCATCATCCCCGCCGCGCAGGCGGATTTGAGCATCTCGCTCGATGTGCGCGCATCGGACCCTATGACGACCGCCCCATCCATGAATGTGCCGATGGCCATGCCCAGCCGCATTGCGAATCTGCAGTCCATGGCCTCCGTGTTCACGACTCCTCTGACTCCGTTGGTGCCGAAAAGTCGAGGGACGACGTCTTCCTGGGTCATAATATCTCTAAATCGGACATATCCCATTGGGCAATAAAGCCTTGCGCTCTATTGGCTGGTAGTAGCGATTCCGCCTTGGTCGTATAGCTATATATGGCGCATCTCCGCAAGGGTTAATAGACAGTGAAACGTTCGCCGGTCAGACGAAGGGGGATGGAGACCAAATGGGCTTCAAGGAATGGATTATTCCTCAGGAGAAGCATTTCTTCAGCATGCTCGATCAGCAGGCGGACATCGTGTTGGAAGGGGCAGAGATGCTTCTGGACCTAGTGAAGAACTTCGACGACGTCGCCAGAAAGCGGGATGTGATCAAGGAGATCGAGCACAAGGGTGACAATATCGTCCATGAGCTCTCCGAGGCTCTCAATAGGACATTTGTGACGCCGATAGACCACGACGACATGTCCAAGCTCGCGTCGAGGCTGGACGATATTCTGGATTACACGGAGTCCGCGGCACATCGGATGTGGTCCTATGAGATCAAGCGGATTCCCCCGGACATGATAAGGCTGGTCGAGGTGCTCGTCGATTCTGCGAAGGAAGTCAATCACGCTGTCAAAGACTTGAAGAATTTCAAGAAGAAGAACGAGATCACCAAGCACTGCATAGAGATAAACCGTCTGGAGAATGTCGGCGACGACATAACGCATCAAGCGGTCGCAGGCCTTTTCAAGACGAATGAGGTCCTTGAGATAATCAAGCTCAAGGAGATATACGAGCATCTTGAGATGGCGACGGACAAGTGCGAGGACGCGGCAGACGTGATAAAGGACATATTCGCGAAGAACTCGTAGGTGAGCCCGATGGAACTGTTTGGCCTGTCCTTGCTTGCTGCTGCAACAATCGGACTTGTCCTGGCGTTCGAATTCGTCAACGGATTCCATGACTCCGCGAACGCGATTGCAACAATCGTGGCCACGAAGGTATTGTCGCCGGTCAAAGCCGTAGTCTGGGCTGCTGCTTTCAACTTCATCGGAATCTTCATCTCGACAGAGGTCGCGAAGACCATCGGCAAGGGCATAATCGACGTCGAGCTGGTCTGGGAATACGGTCTGACGCTCGTGTTCTGCGCTGTCGTGGGCGCTATAGTGTGGGACTTGATCACCTGGTGGTTCGGCATACCCACTTCGAGCAGCCATGCGCTGATCGGCGGCCTCATCGGAGCGGGTGGTGCGGTGGCGTTCACCGACGCCATCGCGTGGTCAGGCACGCTGAAGACCATTGCATTCATCGTGATCTCGCCTATGACGGGGTTTGCCGCTGCGTTCGCCCTGATAGTTCTGGTCATGTGGATCGCTCGGAAGATGGCCAAGACAACAGTGAACAAGTGGTTCAGGCACCTCCAGCTGAGCTCATCGGCGTTCTTTGCAGTCACGCACGGGGCGAACGATGCGCAGAAAGGTATGGGGATAATCGCCCTCGTCCTGCTGATCGCAGCCGGGGGAAGCCACGCCAGTGAGTTTCATGTCGACAATTGGGTGAGACTGTCTTGCGGCCTCGCCATTGCGATTGGCACTTTCTTCGGCGGGTGGAGGATAGTGAAGACGATGGCCTCGAGGATAACCAAGCTCGATCCTTATCAAGGGTTCTGTGCGGAGACAGGTGGTGCGATGGTGCTTATGTTCACGGCCATCTTCGGTATTCCAGTGAGCACTACACACACAATCTCGGGGTCCATAATGGGAGTGGGCGCGACGAAGAGGCTTTCGGCGGTGAGATGGGGGTTGGGAAGGAGGATCATTATCGCCTGGATCGTGACGATCCCCGCGGCGGCGACGATATCTGGCCTTCTGTTCCTCGGCGTTCTATGGCTTGGATGAATGGTCGTCGTGACTCGACTCACTCCGCCGCTGGTTCCATCGCGCCAAGGATCTGTGATTCGATTACGCTGCCGCCTGGGACAACCACGCCCTGGTCTACTATTGAATCGATGATGCGGCAGTTCGGGCCGATTCTTGCATCCTCGAACAAGACGCTCCCCGTTATCTGTGATCCTGGTTCAACCACGGCGCCTTTCGATATGTACGTGTACGGCCCGATTGACGCGCCTTCGACGGCCGCTCCATTTTCGACAGTCGCGGTGTCGGCTATAGCACGCTCGCAATCACGCCTCTCTCTGCATTGCGCACCAGCCTTCATCAGAGTCCTATAGGCATTCAATAGGTTCTCCCTCGTGCCACAGTCTACCCAGTATCCATCGAATCTCATGCCATACATGCCTCGGTCCAGTATCCGCGGGAATACTTCCCGCTCCATCGACACGAACCCGTCGGCAATGTAGTCAAGTGACTCGTAGTCGAGGGCGTATGCCCCCGCGTTGATGAGAAGGGAGAACGCCTCCTCACGGGTCGGCTTCTCCTGGAATCGGTGTATCCTGCCGTCCGCATCCATGTCGACAACACCGAACGGGGTGGGGTCTTCGACCTCCCATAGGGAGATGGTCGCGAAAGCTTTCTTCCTTCTGTGGAATTCGATGAAACGGCGCATATCGAGAGACGATATGCTGTCGCCGTTTATGACTAGGAAGTCGCCGTCGATGTAGTCCTCCACGTTCTTGACGGCGCCTCCTGTGCCCATAGGCTGCTTCTCCTCGACTATGGTGATCTTCCTCGACGGGGGATGCTCCTTGAGATATCCCTCCATCGCCTCCCTCATGTAGCCGACCGGGATGATAGTCTCGTCCACCTCTACCGGAAGGGAGTCGATGACGTGCATCATCAGCGGCTTCCCCATGACGGGGACGAGGGGTTTCGGTATCCTGTATGTGAGCGGCCGGAGGCGCGTCCCTTTGCCACCGACAAGAAGGACCGCTTTCATAGGTGGCGTGATGCGACTGGTGCCATAAAAAGCATCTGATTCTGGTATGTCTCCAGAAAGCGTCCTCGACTCTCACTTGGGAGATATGCTGACGACGTTGTTGCCCCGAAGGATGACGGTCCCAAGCCGCTTGACCTGGTCGCCGTTCGTCTCCTCCGTGTCTTCGAGAACCATGTTCAGATAATCATCGAAACCCGTAAGGGTTCCCTCAAGCAGCCTGCTGTCCTTAAGGAGCAACGAGACCTTTTTGTTCATGGACTTCTCGAGCAAACTCAGAGGCATGACCATTGTATCACGACTCGTCAATGCTGAGTGCTCACTTAAAGCTTTTCTTCACTGGTCTCTCGCACAGTCGAGCCACTGCCTACTTGAGTCTCGAGTCGTTCTTCTTCGAAAGCTCTCCCTCGATCCACGCCTTGACCTCGGTCCTCGAACGTGCGTCGATGCCGAAAGTCTCTATGAACTTCTTGGTCGTGGTCAGCTCCACGCTGTTCTTCCTGGGCTTCCGTCGGATGAGGCCGAGCTCCTCCAGGGCACGCACGTGTGTGTACACCTTACTGCCGAGTAGGTCCGAAAGCTTGCTCTGGAGGACTGGCTGATAGTAGGCTATCAGAGATGCCGTCTTCAGGAGATCCTTTGGGATCTTCAGCGCAGACAGCTTCGCCGCTGGTGAGGCGTAATCCTTCTTCACCTGCATGGCATACCGTGGGCCCATCTTGGCTATCTCGATGGCCCTGTCCGAGTCGTTGTACTCGTCCATCAGGTTCTTCAGTGCGGAACGGACCGTCCTCGCGTCCAGACCGGACGCGTCCTTGAGGTCCGTGACTGTCACAGGCGTGCCCGCCGAGAAGAGGACGGCCTCGACCATCCTATCGCTCTTCACTTGACCACCGCTACCTTCTCCAGCTCCGGGTTCTCAACGGTCGCCGCGTCCTCGAGTTGGGCTATGTCCCACGGGACCTTGACTTCAAGGAATATCTCTCCGAAGGGCGGCTTCTCCTGCCAGATGTGTATCTTCCCCATCTTGGCCAGAAAGAGCATCGAGACCAGGACGGTGATCCTGTCCTCCTTGCACAGATTACTGAGGTCCGTTATCGGTATCGGCCCGTTGCCGAACTTCTGGATCCTCTCCCAGACCTCGGCGATGTCGTCCTCGAGACACTCCTTGTGAGACTTGTCATCGAACTCCGGCCGGCGGTACTTCTGCATGAACTTGGCGAGTTCCTGCCTTATGTCGGACTCCTTCTTCGCCTCCTCGAACGCGTCGAGCAGGTCTATGAGTGTCACGGAGCGCTCAGACTTGCGGCGGATCGGTTCCTTGATGGGCATCTCCTCGGTGTACATGAGCACCTCGCCTTCGCCCAGCTCGAACGGGTCGACGAACATGTCGAACCCCGATGGGTCCATGCCTTCGAGCATCAGCTCGCATTTCTCCGGCCTGTCGGCCCTGTCGACGGCGACATCGCTCTGCAGCCTGAGGATCTCCCACGCCATGTACACGATCTTGCCGGCGACGATCAGGTTGACCTCCGATGCCTTGCGTACCTTGGCGAGGTAGGTCTTCGAGAACTCTATCAGGTTGATGTCCCACGGGTTGAACTGCTGTTGGACGACCAGTTCGAACACCTGCGCGACACATCTCTCGAAGGGGTCGTCTGATGGCACCAGGGTGCCCCTCTGCATCCCCTCTGCTATGCTGACATATCTGCCTATCTTGCTCTGAAGGTCCTCGTCATCGTCGATTATGGCCTTCTGGAACATGAGATGGTTGATCACGTTGCCGAAGTCCGTTTCCATGGTCATCATTCTAAGCAGCCTCCTGCTCTCCCTCGGGCATGTTCGTGTCCGTCGCCACCTGAGGGACGTCTGGAATGTCTCCGATGTTCGGTTTCATCACTATGTCGGTCACACCTTCCCTCTGCATAGTGACGCCGATCAAGTGGTCCGCCTCGTTGAGTGTGACCTTCCTCAGTGATATCTGGATGAACTGGGCGTTCTTGGAGCTCCTCTTCACCGCCTTGGAGACGTTCTCCGCGTTGACCCCATCGAGGAACATGTCAACCTCGTCCAGCAGATAGAACGGAGAGGGTTGGTACGCCTGGATGGCGAATATGAACGACAGGGCGGTGAGGCTCTTCTCGCCACCGGAGAGCGCCTCCATCCTCACGAACTTCTTGTCCTTCGGCCGCGCCTTTATTATGAGCCCTCCGGAGAGCGGGTCCTCCTCGTTCTCCAACAGCAGCTCCGCCTCTCCTCCAGCGGACAGCTCCGAGAATATCTTCGTGAAATTTTCGCTTATCGCGCCGAATATTTTCTGGAATCCCACCTTCTTCTTGGTGTTGAGCTCTTCGACGAGCTTCATCAGGTTCGATTTCTGTTTCGTCAGCTGGCTGACTTCACTCCTTATCTCGTCGAAGCGGGTCTTCCTCTCCTCGTATTCGTCGATCGCCTTGAGGTTGACCGCGCCCAGCGAGGTCATGTACCTCTCGCACTCGGATACGGACCGCCTGAGCTCGTCCGCCGATGGAAGTGCCTCCGGGAGTTCGACCGAAGAGTACTGCGCGACGCCTGCCTCGGCCTCCTTCAGCTTGCCCTGCGCCTCTGTCAGCTTCGTCTGGAGGCTGAGTACGAAGTCGCCGTTCGTCTGTATCTTCGTGGTGACCTTCTCTATCGCAGTCTCGGTCGTCATCTTTCCCTGGTAGAGCGAATCACGCTTGTTGCGCAGTGAGTTGAGCTTGTCCCCCATGGATCGTTCCATGTTGAGCAACGCCTTCAGTTCAGTGTCGAACTTCCCCTGTCTCTCGCCGCTGTCCTTTACACGGGCCTTCTGCTCCTTCACCTTCTCGTCGACGTTCGCTATCGCGTCCTCGATCTCCTTCTTCCTGGCGCCAACGAGCTCTATCTGTTTGCCAATTGTCTGGATGTCTGAGTTGAGTGTCGCGGTCTCGTTTGAGAGCTCAAGTATGTCCTTCTCGAGCTGCTTCAGTCTCTGTGAGAGTTCGGTTGGAGTGGCCTCCAAGAGCTTTTCGTCCTTCTTGGCCTTCGTCTTGCGAGTGCCCTCGACGTCCTCCTCCAGCCTCTGTATGTCCTGGCCGGTCTTCTCTATGAGGTCGAGGCATTCAGACAGTTCCTTGTTCTTCGTTTCGAGCTCTCGGTCCAAGGAGTCGAGCCTCTGCCGGAACTCCTTCTTCTTCGCCTCGAGGGAGCTCTTCCTGACGCTCTCGCCGCTGTCCTTGGTCGTGGAGTCTCGTACTTTGTTCTCCAGCTCCGAGATAGTGATCCTCAGCTCGGAGAGCTCGGTCTGAACCCTCTCCGATTCCTCCGTCGCACTTCTGAGTTCGGCCGCCTTCTTCTCTATCCTGCTCTCGGAGGGCGCGCCGAACTTGACGAGCCTTGAGTCCAGTGTACCGCCGACCATTGCGCCGCTCGCCTCGGCTAGCTCGCCATCCACCGTGACGAGCCTCACGCCTCCCATGAGCTTACGGGCTTCCGTCAGGTTCTTCACGACGACCGTGTCGCCGAAGACGAACCAGAACGCGGCTCTGTACTCCTCATCGAACCTAATCAGATCTATTGCGAATCCCAGTGAGCTCTTGGATGCCATCAGGGCCTTGCCGCGCGGTCTTCCGTCGAGCATCTTGTTGAGAGGCAGGAAAGTGGCTCTTCCGAGCTTGTTCTTCTTCAGGAAGTCGATACAGCCCGCGGCCACCTGGTCCGTGTCGACGACTATGGACTGCATCCTGTTGCCGGCGGCGACGTTCAACGCCGTCTCGTATTCCTCTTGGACGTCTGCCAGCTCGGCCACCGTGCCGTGAATGCCCTTGATCTGCCCCTTGTCCCGAGCCTCCAGGAGGGACATCGTCGCTGAACTGAAGCCCTTCTTGACCATGTCGGCCGCTTCCGCCTCGGCCTTCAATCGGTTGTACTCTCGGGTGAGGGATTTTACCGCGTTCTCGAGGTCCTGGGCGTCCTTGATGAGCTTCTTCTCACGGTTCCTGGCAGAGTAGTACTCTTCCTGGGTTCTCTTCAGCCCCATCGCTGAGGTCTTTGTCTCACTGCCGAGTTCCTTGATGGACCACTCGGCGTCCTTGAGCTCGAACTCGTAGGTCTTCTTGGTCTCCTCCGCGTTCGAGATGTCTATCCTGATACGGGACAGGCGGTCGTCGATCCTGTCGCGCTCGAGCTTCAGTGCGTGAACCTTCTCCTCCTTCCTGCTGATGTCCACTCCGAGCTCCAGCACCTCCTTCTGGAGTGTGTTCAACTCCGTGTCGGATTTCGATATGGTGTCCTGGTGCCCTTCCAACTCATTCCTCTTCTCCCCAAGGACTTCCGACTTCTGCCCGTGCTCGTCCTTGAGCGGGGCAAGTCTCCCCTCCAGTGATTCGAGGTCTTCGTCGACTGCCTTGAGGTCCTCCACATGCGCCTTGCGCACATCCTTGAGGGACATGACCATGTCCTCGGAGTTCGCGCACGCGTCCTTGGCGCGGGCGATCTCTATTCTGAGGTTGTCGATCTTCTCCTTGATCTCCCTGGCCTCATCGCCGCCCCTCTCGGCTATCTCGCTCTCGATGTCCGCAAGCTCCTGCGTGATGCGGTCCAGCTCCGTCAGGAGTTCGTCCTTTTTCTGCTCTGCCTTGGATGTCTCCTCCGTATAGGTCGTGCTCTGTTCCTTGTACGAGGCTATCTCGCGTTCCACCGCCTCGAGGTTCTTCACGGCCAGAGATGCCTTGGCTAGAGTGAGTTTGTCGTGCAAGTCTTTGTACTTCAGCGCCCCCTCACGGTCGTTCTCGAGCTGCTTCATCTGCTTCCGGAGCTCGTCGACTATGATCGACAGCCTCTCCATGTTCTGCTCGGCGACGCCACGCTCCTTATCGGCCGCCTGGATGTCCTCGTCGAACTTCGTGATGCCAGCGATGCCATCGAGTATCCTCCTCCTCTCGAGGTTGCTCATCTCGACGATTCTGGTGATGTCTCCCTGCTGGACGAAGTTGTATCCGTCGGCGCTTATCCTCGCGTTGGCGAGGAGGTTGTCGAATTCTCCCAGGGAGGACTTCTTGTCGTTCACATAGTAGTATGAGTAATAGCCGTCGGCGTTGTCAGATAGCTTGACCAGACGTGTGAGCTTCACGGTGTTCGTGTCGATGGGGATCAGTCTGTCCGTGTTGTCGAAATACAAGCTTGCCCTGCATTCCTTGGCGGGCTTCTTCTCCTTGCCACCGTTGAAGATGAGGTCTGTCAGGCGTCCGGCCCTGATGACCCTGGAGCTCTTGGGCCCGAGCACGAACAGAATGGCGTCCGAGATGTTGGATTTCCCCGCGCCGTTCGGACCCGTCACGGCGGTGTACCCTTCGAGCAGGGGTATCTTCATCTTGCGTGCAAATGACTTGAAGTTCTCAAGTTCGATTTCCTTTAGGTGCATGGCAACCGACCCCATCGGGGACGAGAAAACGACGCGTGAGTGCATTTACAGCATACGCGATTCTCTGCATCCCATCCCAATGAGTCCGACAGATGTCGGACAGCAATAAAAATGGTTTTGCCAGTATATAATACTTCTCGCCAGGCTGGTCTATGTGAGGCCTCCGAGGGCCCTATACACCCCGAGCAGTGCGCTCCTCGAAGTCTCCCACGCCAGGTTCTTCTCGAAGTGCGCCTTCCCTCTCTTCCCCATCTCTTGAAGTTCCCCACTCGACTTCGAAGCCTCGCGGACAGTCCGGGCGAGATTCTCCCGACTGTAATCGATTACGAAGCCACAGCCGACTCTCTCTATCATCTCGGAGATGTCCAGCCCCTTTGCCGCGACGACTGGCTTTCCACAAGCCATTGCCTCGAGGACCTTTATTGGAGTGCATATCCGATATTTCGGGTTCGACGGGTCGTACATAACCGGGATAAGGTCGCTGGCACAGGTGATTTTAAGCACCTCATCAGTCTCGATGTTGCCCAAGAAACGAACGACTGAGCTGCTCTCACTCGCCTTCTCCACGACAGATTGCAGGGTTCCGCTTCCTCCGATTATCACACTGATCCCATCGTCCGTCGAGAACGATGTCGCCAGCTCCTCCACGGCTCTTCCCGGTTCGAGCGATCCGAAGTACGAGACAACGAAACCCGCCAGACCGTGTCGTTTCCGAGTATCCTCGATGGTGCTTCCTGCCAGTGCGGACAGGTCGGGGCTGTTCCTGACTATGACTGAGCTCTTCGTCCTCTTTGCCGACAGCATCCCAGCCATCGCTTCGTTCGTGGTGATGAGTACGTCAGCTTTGGATGCCATACACCTCTCGAGAGGCCACAGCATCCTGCCGGCGATCGAGGACTCTCCCACGATCATCAGCGAGTAGATGTCATGCGCATCCAGTATCAGTGGTTTTCTGCGTAGCCTTGCAAGGAGTACCCCAAGCGGAAGCGTGTCGAAGTCGTGGCAGTGGACGACGTCGAAATCAAGATTCCTTGCTATGCGGAATGCCCTGTACCAGAAGCGAAGGAGCCCTGGTACCACCTCTGAGACGGACCGATAGGAGGCTCTGGGGCCGACTCTGAGGACCTCAACACCCTCCTCAGTCGACGGTGATGGTCGGCCTCCGTCTCTATCCCACGCGACCAGACGAACCGTCACGTCCGCCCCGATGAGCGCGCGCGCCTCCCTCAATACGCGAGGGTCAGGGCGGTAGGGATTAGAGAGAAGCATCAGTGTCGAAAGCATCGGCTGGTGAATCCTCTCAGCCACTATAAACATGTGCGCTGCAAGACGCTTTGACCATCACAGCGCTACAGTCTTCTTCTCGGCGATGGAGCGTTTGGAGGCCTCTATCAGTTCGACGGTGCGGACGCCCACGGTGCCGCTGTTCTTCGTCTCCGTCTCAGGGTCTGCGACCGACCTCAGGAACTGCTCGAGCTCGTCTCGGATCGTGTTGTTTCGCTCGATTCCCAGCTTGTATGTGTACCCGCTCTCGTACACCATGACTTCCTGCGAGACGGCGTCGATCAGAGCCGAGCGCGCTTCCCCCACTAGCATTATCTGCCTGGTCTTGCGGGGAACAAGCCAGCTGATGTTCGCCATCGCCATTAGGCCATCTTCGAAGGAGGAGACGATGTATGCGGTCTCCTCGCCCGATTCCCTTCTCGAGGGGGTTCCGGAGCACGACACCTCCACAGGCCACTTGTCGAGAAGGTAGTTCTGGATGTCGAACATGTGAGGTGCAAGGTCCAACAGCACATCCCTGTCAGGCCAGGACTTCTCTAGGTTGGTCCAAGTCATCTCCATGAGGAACAGGTTGCCGAAGTACCTCTCCTTGATCAACTCGCGTATCTTCGCGAGGGCGTTGTTGAACCTGAATATGTGGCCGACCGAGAGCGTCAATCCCTTGTCCTGGGCCATCTTGACGAGCTTCCATCCATCTGCCGAAGTCACGGTGATCGGCTTCTCGACGAGGACATGCTTGTCCATCTCCAGAGCCATCTTACATATCTCGTAGTGTGACGAGTTCGGTGTGCAGACGTTCACGGCGTCCAACCCTTTCTGCGAAAGGAGCTGCTCCGCATCCCGGTATCCATTCTTGACTCCAAACCTCTCTGCGCAGAAATCGAGGTTCTTCTGGTCCAGGTCTGAGATTCCGACGAGTCGGACATCATCCATCTTCGAGTACTCGTCGACGATCTTCTTGCCCCAATATCCCGCTCCTATCACACCGACACTGAAATCGCCCATGATGTATCGCCCTATCCGTAGAACTCGCTCACATTTTCGCATACGTAGGATACCTGCTCGTCAGTCATGTCTGGGAACATCGGCAGCGTCATGACCTCCTTGCACAGCCGTTCTGTCACTGGCAACAGACCCTCCTTGTATCCATACATCTCCTTGTAGATTGGCTGCAGGTGTATCGGGATCTCGTAATGCACGCCCGTCTGCACACCCGCACCGTCGAGATGTGCTCTCAGTTTCTCTCTCTGCGTCGTCTTGACTGTGTACAGATGATAGACCGGTGACACGTCGCTGGTTGGCTGCGGAGGCAGTCCCAGGCCGTCCAGGTCCTTCAACCGACTGTGGTACTTCGCCGCGACGCCTCTCCGCTTGTCGTTCCACCCTTCCAGCATCTTGAGCTGCTCAAGGCCGACCGCAGCGTTCGCACTGTTCAGACGAGCCGTGTAGCCGATGATGTCATGCTCGTACTGCCCCTTCCTGCCGCAGTGTCTCAGCCTCTTCACGAGTTCGGCCACGTCGCTGTCGTCTGTAGTGACCATCCCCCCGTCGCCTCCGACATGCATGTTCTTGGTGGGGTAGAACGAGAAGCATCCGATGTCCCCCAGCGCCCCGGCACGCTTTCCCTTGTACAGCGCGCCATGCGCCTGACACGCGTCCTCGAGCACGAGCACGCCAGCGTCTTTGGCGATCTCGTTTATTTCGTCCATCCGCGAGGGATGACCGTAGAGGTGGACTGGGATTATCGCCTTTGTCCCAGGAGTTATCTTGATCTTCGAGGGGTCGATGGTGTATTCAGACTCCAGGACGTCCGCGAAATCGGGTACTCCACCGAAAGCCACGAAGGCGTTAGTCGTTGCCACGAATGACATCGAAGACGTCAGGAATGTGTCCTTGGCCTTCAATCCAGCCGCGAGGAGTGAGAGTTGGATCGCTGCGGTTCCAGAGTTGACTGACACTGCGTGCTTCACACCACACATCTTCGCGAACGCTTCCTCGAACTTGAACATGCTCTCGCCCATTGTGAGCCGTTCGTTCCTGAGGGCGTTCGCCGCCGCCTCCACCATGCTTTCCGTCATTACCGGTTGTGCCAATGGTACTTTCATCCACATCTCTCCAAATGGCCGTTCAATTCCGATGGTTCCTCGTTCCGATAACCTTCGCGGGGTTTCCCGCGACCTTCGCGTTCGGGGGCACGTCCTTCGTAACCACCGCCCCCGCACCCACGAAGGCGCCTTCGCCGATCGTCACGCCACATATGATCGTCGCGTTGGCCCCGATGGAGGCCCCCTTCTTCACCACGGTAGGCGTCACCGACCACTCGCCGACGGCCTTGGGCGTGCGGTCGTTGGTGAAGCATGCGTGGGGGCCCACGAAGACCTCGTCCTCGATGGTGACCCCAGATGGTATGAATGCGAACGCCTCGATCTTGCATCGGTCTCCGACAACGACGTCTCGTTGTATCTCGACATAAGCTGCGATTTTGCAGCCCTTGCCAATCCTGCAGCCGTAGAGGTTGACGAAATCCCTTACAACAGTATCCTCACCGATTTCGCAGTCCTCTATGGAATGATATTTTGCGAGGAGCTTCACCCTGCTCACCAGCACGTGCCAGAAGCCATCCCTAGCTATAATACATTGTGGAGCTAAACCCTATCAGAGTTCCGCCATAGACGGGTGTGCTGGCGCGTCATCTCAAAATCTTCTCGAGGGCGGGTCTCAGCTCCGGCGCGAGATCTGCCCTCTCCATGCCCAGTTCGACGGTCGCCCTTATCCAATCGACCTTGCTCCCGATGTCGAATCGCCGGCCAGTGAATTTCAGGCCATAGAGTCGTCTGTCCTTGCACAGTGCCCGCATCGCGTCCGTTAGCTGGTACTCGCCGTTCGCCCCGAGCCCAGTCTTCTCCAGATGGTCGAATATCTTGGGCTCGAAGATGTATCTTCCTATGATCGCTAGGTCGGACGGCGCGTTCTCAGCTGATGGCTTCTCGACCAGGTCCTGAATTTGGTAGACGTCATCGGTCTCCTTGACGCCCTTGATTACTCCGTATCTGGATATCAGCGCTTCGGGTACGGTTTCCACCCCAACAACCGAGGCGTGGTCCTTTTGCTCGTGTACCTTCATGAGCTGGGACATGCATGGTTTGTCGTTCACGACTATATCATCCCCAAGCATGACCGCGAATGGCTCGTGGCCCACATGCTTCTTGGCGCACAATATCGCATGGCCGAGCCCAAGCTGCTCCTTCTGACGTATGTAGAATATGTCCGCCATCGACGCGATGTTCTTGATCTCATTCAGTGCTTCCGTGTTCCCCGACTTCATGAGCCGGTGCTCGAGTTCGTATGATCTGTCGAAGTGGTCTTCTATCGCCCGTTTGCCACGGCCAGTGATGATTATGATGTCCGTCATGCCCGATTCGACCGCCTCCTCGACGACATACTGTATGGTCGGTTTATCGACGACAGGCAGCATCTCCTTCGGCTGTGCCTTTGTGGCAGGCAGGAACCTCGTGCCAAGGCCCGCGGCGGGAATAACGACTTTCATTGTGGAAATGAACATGAACTGGTGATATAATCCTTTGCCGTCTTCCGCCAGATATGAAAAGTGTTATAACCGCAAGATGGAGTCTCGCCCAACATGCGCATATGTGTGATCGGAGCGGGTTACGTTGGCCTCGCCACCGCGGTCATGTTTGGCAAGTTGGGGCACAGGGTCGTGTGCGCCGATGTCGACTGCCGTCGCGTGAGGGATGTGAACGCTGGCCGCGCCCCGTTCTACGAGCCTCCGTTGGAGAAGGAGCTCGCGCGACTGGTGAAGACCGGGGCGGTCACGGCCTCCAAGGATGTCATTGGGTCCTCGGCCGAATCCAAGTTCATATTCATCTGTGTGCAGACGCCATCGCTGGACTCTGGCAAGATAGACATACGCGCGCTCAAGTCAGCGAGCCGTGATGTGGCCCGGGCATTGGTCAGAACCGAAGACTACAAGGTGGTCGTAGTGAAGAGCACGGTCATACCGTCCACCACGGACACGGTCGTCAAGGAGATACTCGAGGCGGGTTCGGACAAGTCCGCCGGAAATGATTTCGGCCTTTGCATGAATCCGGAGTTCCTTCAGGAAGGGAGCGCCCTCAAAGACAGTATGGAGCCTTCGAGGATCGTCGTGGGCGCTTCCGACAAGCGCGCTGGCGACGCGTTGATGAAGCTGTACGCCCCCATCGAAGGCGACAGGTTCAAGACTGACCTGAGGACGGCGGAGATGATCAAGTACGCTTCGAACTCCTTCTTGGCGACGAAGATAACTTATGCGAACGAGATTGCCAACATATGTCAACGGCTGGAGATCGATTCTGAGGTGGTGCTCACAGCCACAGGGAAGGATCCGAGGATAGGATCGCTCTTCTTGAAGCCCGGCCTTGGGTTCGGTGGAAGCTGTCTGCCAAAGGACGTCAGGGCCCTCAGACACAAGGCGCGCGGGATGGATTACCCGGCGCATCTGCTCACCGCCATTCTGAAGGTGAACGATGAGCAGCCGAACGAGGCCGTGTTGACTCTCAAGAGGGTATTCGGAGACATCAAGGGTCTGAAGGTCGCCGTGCTTGGCCTCTCATTCAAAGGAGGGGTTGATGATGTCAGGGATACACGCGCGGTACCGCTCGTGGCTGGTCTGCTGGCGAACGGCGTCGAGGTGGTCGCCTTCGATCCGATGGCGATGTCCAACTTCATAGAACTCATGCCCACGATAAACTTCGCATCGTCTGTCGATGACGCGCTCGCAGGCGCCGATGCGTGCGTGATACAAGCGGATTGGGATGAGTTCAGGAAGATTGGCAGGAAGCAGTTCTCCAAGATGAGGAACGCTGTGGTGGTTGACGGCAGGCGTTGCCTAGACCCGAAGAAGGTCGAGGCAGCTGGAGCCCGGTACTTCGGCGTAGGATACGGGCCTGCCAGCATGAAGTGACGGGGCGTATCCTCGCTGCAAATCATAATAAGGGCTGAACCATTTCAGATGGATTCGTATCGACATGAAGATAAGTGTGATTCTCAACCTTCTCAATGAGAAGAGACACGTAAGGGACCTCTTCGACAGCCTCATCGTGCAGGAGGGACCGCTGGAGATTGTGGTGGTAGATGCGGGCAGTTGGGACGGCACAATCGCAGTCATTGAGTCTTATGTCAAGAATCACGAGAACATCCGTTACTTCCACTGTCCAGGCACACGAGGCGAGAGCACCAACTACGGCATCTCTATGGCCACTGGTGATGCCATAGCGACCATTGGCGGTGACTGCATCGCGAACCCGTTCTGGATCCGCGAACTGCGCAGAACCCTCCAGAGCTACGATGTGGTGGCAGGTAAGACGATCAACATCGGGTATCACGCGTTCGAGGACCTCGACAGGGTTGAGCTGTATCACCGGGGCGTCGACATCTCGCATCCGAGCGCGAGCATGGCGTGGAGACGACAAGTGATGGACGACATCGGAGGGTTCGATCCGTGGTTTGTCACGGCTGAGGATATCGACGTGAACCTGCGGGCAGTGGAGAAGGGATACAAGTTCGGCGTCAATCCTGACGCCATAGTCTACCATCGGACGAAGGGCAGCTTCAAAGGGTTCTTCAAGCAGGCGTTCTGGAACGGCTGGGGACGAAAGCAGCTGACGATGAAACATGGCAATCTCTGGTCTTCGTACAAACCAACTCGTCTGATAGAGACATCGAAGTCGTTCTGGGCGATTTCCCGGTTGGCAGTCGCCGTCATCGGATATCTGATGTGCAAGCTTCTGGACCGTGTGCCAGACGATGTGGACTGGTCGCGCGGGAAGGAAGAAAGAAAAGGCAGGAAGCGGTGGAGACTGATATTCCCCGGGAGATGATGTTGTGTCAGAACAGACGGTCTCTATCGTAATACCGACTATGAACGAGGAGGAGAGCGTCGGCCTTGTCATAGCCGAGGTCAAGGAAGCTTTCGGAGAACGCCCTTTCGAAATACTCGTCGTGGACACCAACTCAAAGGACAGGACCAGGGAGATAGCGTCTTCGCTCGGCGCCATCGTTGTGGAGGAGCCACGGCGCGGGTACGGACGCGCGTACAAGACCGGTTTTGCACGCGCGAGCGGTGACATAATCGCGACGCTCGACGCCGACATGACCTATCCGGCATCTGAGATACCACGTCTTGCGGATGAGTTGGTGTCTAAGGACCTCGATTTCATAACAACAAATCGGTTCGCCAACATGGAGAAGGGGGCGATGGGCGCGAAGCATCGCCTGGGCAACTGGATGCTCTCGGTTACCGCCCGGGTCCTGTTCAGAGTGAGGGTTAAGGATTCTCAGAGTGGCATGTGGGTCTTCAGACGCACCCTCCTCGCGTCGATGGATTTGAATAGCGATGCGATGGCCATGTCCGAGGAGATCAAGATCGAGGCGTTCAGGAAATCACGTGCCGTTGAGGTCCCCATCACCTATCGGATGAGGATAGGCGAGGTGAAACTGAACAGCTGGAAGGATGGTCTTGGAAACCTGAAGTTCCTGTTCAAGAAGCGATTCTGAAGACGTCATCTCCTCCGCAGCAGGTTGACGTAGACGACGGCCGCCACGCAGAGAATGGTTATCATTGCGACGAATCCGAGGAGTATCTCGGATTCGATGGTCTCTGCAGTCGTCATGTGGACGTTCAAAGTCACGACCATGTCCTCCCCAGAAACAAGCGTTCTTTGTTCTGACAGAATGTTCCTGTTTGTGAGGTCGATAAGTCGCAATGTGACTATCCCTCCGATATTCGCCCAGTCCGGAGCTGTGAACAGAACGGTGCAGACATTGTCTTCACATCTGAAAATCATGAAATCATTGATGTCTGAGCTGATCATGACTCCGATGTCTCCGTCGTAAGTCTCGGGCAGGCTGCTGACAATCACTTCCACCGTCACGAGCCTTGATAGGGTGCACTGACGCAGGTGGTTGGAGTACGCTTCGCCGCCGATGCACCCCGAAGCGGATATCCAGAGATCGCCGATGACATCCATGATGCGGATTACGGGGTTCACAGCCAGTATCGTCTGGCATGCCACTAATCCGTTTGGTTCGATGCGAAAGACGTTTACCATGTAGCTGGTGTAGTTCCATTCTGCATCCGGGTTCCATGTCAGTGTCGCGAAATCTAGAATGTTCTCGCCACCGACCGAGGAATCCCCTAACGTCAACTCAGGGCCGGGGCCCTGGGCCTGCAGGGCGATGTCTTCATGAAGCCTGAACGAGAGATTCGTCCACAGTGTCTGGGATATGCGGAGCTCAAGGTAGCCAGTATCGGAGACGCTCGACGGGCAATAGAGTGATAACCCGGTGGTCGTGGCGCCATCCAGCTCATCGGTGTTCGTTTCCGCGTAGTGCTTGACAGCGAGGAGGTACTCTCTTGCAGCATCCATTGAGGCGACCTTGACCTCAATTGGAAGGTCTTCCGCGCAAAGCTCGCCGCACAGGGCGCCAAAGTCCACGGACCATTCGTCCTCGCAATGCTCAGAGGAATGGACAGCGGCCGTCATCGCCGAGTGGTAGAGCCGGTTGAATATCAACCCCAGCTCCGACATCGAGTCCAGAGCTTCCACAGTATCGTCCACTCTGGAGAGGTCAAGGAGGCATGCAACGGTCGCGTGGGATGAACCGTATTCCGCCCATTCGACATACGAGTCGACTATCGCCTCGCCGAAAGCGTTCGTCGATTGCCAAGGATCCTCAGAGAATGCGTTGAACACATCCGCATAGGGCAACCCTTCCGCCGGCACGTTGAGTTCGCTGCCGACGAGGAAGTCGGCATGCTCCGATATCTCATACGCGAGCTCCATGGTTGCTCCATTGCAGACGTCCAGAACAAGCATGTCAAGTCGTCGGTCGAGCGTCGCCTCCGCCATCGCCAGGGCCGCCCCCAACTCTGGCAGTGTCAGCAGGTCCGTGCCATCGGGACACAGACCTCTCCATCCCGCTCCGTGTCCCCATAGGACCAATACGAGGCGGTCAGCGGGGTATTCCGTCGCGGAGAACAATATGAAGTCCCTCAGGACCGCTGGGGAGCCTGTGTTGACCTCTCCCCCACCGGGTATCACCTCACCCAGGTCGTCGATGGTGGTTGAGACTATCTCTGGGTCGAAATGATTGTCGTCATGCTCTATCTTCAACAGCATGGTGTTCGCCATGCCTGGCGGGTCCACAAGCACTATGATGTTCGCATTCTCCGCCTGATCTGCCGCCTCCATCTCGTTTATGTCCGCTTCCCAAGGAAGCGTGTCCGTCACGTCAGCGGCCATGTATATCATGAACGTCCAGCTCTCCAACTGAGCTGCGCCTTCATCCTCGACGTCCGCCATGACGTGAGGGGTTGAAGTCAAAAGCACCAGAAGCGAGAATGTTACAGGCAACAGGACTCGCCAGTCTCTCATTGCGGCCGGCCCCCTTCGATGCCCGCGAGCTTGAGTCCCATCGCAATGGACTCGCGAAACGAGTCGAAGTTTGCCCGACGGTACAGGCACGCCGCTGGGTGGTATGCAACCACGCACTTCACGTCGGACCCGCAGATTTTGGCATCCACGACTTCTCCCACGATGTCCGACATCTTGCCATTGTGCCCGAGCAGCTCGCGAGCGACGGTCTGGCCCAGGAGACATATCACGGAAGGCCCGGCCCGATGGACCTCGGCACAGAGGTATCCAACGCACGCGTCTATCTCGTCTCGTGCAGGTCGTCTGTTTCCTGGAGGTCTGCACTTGACTATGTTCGTTACATAGACGTCTTCGCGGGATACCCCAAGGTCTGCGAGAGCTTGGTTCAGAGTCTTCCCTGCGCTTCCAACGAAAGGCTCCCCTCTCAAGTCCTCGTCTCTTCCAGGCGCCTCCCCTATGAACAATATCTTCGATCTCGACGGCCCATTTCCAGGAACGACATTGGTGCGCGTCCCGCTCAACCGACACGCCGTGCAGTTCGCCGGTACCGTTTGAGCTTTCTTCATGTCAGGTCCTTGGCCTTGAATATCGGGATGAGCTCCACACCTCTGTCCGATAAGAGCGCAGAAGCCCCTTCCTCCCGATCGACGACGACGATGGCTTTCTCGACCACCGCGCCCTTCTGCCTGAGCGCATCAACGACCCTCATGGTCGACCCACCAGTCGTGGCGACGTCCTCCACGATGACGAACTTGTCCCCGGGGGCCACTTCCCCTTCGATCAGGTCTTTCGTGCCGTGATCTTTCGCTTCCTTGCGCACCATGACATATGGTCTGTCCGTCTCGAGCGCCACCGCCACTGCTATCGGAACCGCCCCCAGTGCCATGCCTGCGATCTTGCAGTTTCCGACATGGGGCGCCATGGCTCGTGCGATCTCCCTCAGTACGACCGGGTCTGTGCTCGCCCGCTTGATGTTGACGAAGAAATTGCTTTTCTTGCCCGACGCAAGAGTGAAATCCCCGGTCTGTACGACCTTCAGTTCCACGAGCATCCGTCTGAGCTTCTGTGCATCTTCTACCATGGTACTTCCTTCCTACCTAGTCTGTATCCAACGATATTGACCCCGCGATGCAGGAGGGGGACGACTATCAGCAGTGCCACCAACCCCCATATCGCGTTGTCGTCTATGAAATGCTCCTGGAACCAATCGAATCTGAACACGATTATCAGTACGGATGCTCCAACCACGAAGTTGTACTGGTCCAGCCCAGGCGCCTTTGTGCCCCTGTTCACGCCGAACCTCCTCTTGACAAAGGAACCCATGCTGTCTCCGAGCATCGATCCCAGGCCCAGACAGATCACCACGGTGACCGCGGACGGCCACGGTCCGAAGCTCCAAATCTCGGGCATGCCCCCCAGTTCGACCGCAGCAACCTGGAGAAGCCCGACAAGGACCCCGCAGCCCGCCCCTCCGATGAACCCTCGCCAGGTCTTACCGTCGCCCAGGATACGTCTGCCCCTCCAGCTCCTGCCGAAGTCGATTGGGCGTCCACCTCCGAATACGACTGCCGCTGAATTCGGAACGAGGGCGGGTATCATCAACCACAGCCCTGCGAGGGCCGCTTCGAGTGGGGTCATTGTCGGGGGCATATTGCGGAGGAGTCTAATAACTGAAACGCACAGGATGGCCTATGTGCCGCACTCAGACCAGGCGGCATATCACGGCGTGAACCGGTCGCCGCTTATCTCCGCGGCGCTGTCATCCCGCGCCGTCGCTCAGGTTTCATACAGACGACTTGGCCGAGAAGAACTCGCGCGCATCCTCCGCCAGCGCAGATGATTTCCTCGCCGCCAGCTCCTCCTCGAAATGGACCACTCTCCTGTCCAACACGACCGCAAGACCGCGGTCCGTCTCGGACCGTATGAGCCTCCCCATCGCCTGCAGGAGCTTCCTGGTGGTTGGCGCCTTGACGGCGTGCGCCCATCCATCGCCGAACCTGATCTCGCAGAAGTACTGCAGCGCCCTGTGCCTGGCGGTGGGTTTCGGGTAGGGTATACCCGCGATGATCGCCAGCTCCATCTCCTCCCCCGGGAAGTCGATTCCCTCGCTTATCCTCCCTCCCGAGATGGCGTGCATCACAGCGTTCCCCGTGGTCCCCTTGAAGCCGCTCACGGCCTCCATAAGTGCCGACTGACCCATGGAGCGCTCCTCTCGGTATATCCTCCATCCTGTCAGAGCCCCATCGACGAGGTCGCTAACCCTCTGCATCATGGCGTAAGACGGGTAGAATATGATCGTGTTCTTCGTGCAGCTGCCGAGGAGGTCAGTTATGTGTCCCGCGATCCTTTCGACGATAGCTGGCTCCCGTTCCATGTCCTCGTATCTGGTGGTCACGTCATCGGCATACAGGACGAGACGGTTCTCCGGCGGGAACGGTGAGGGGATGGACTGCAGCGTCGCGTCGTCCGGCAGGCCTATGCTCTTCGCGTAGTCGTCGAGAGGTCTCAGTGTGCCCGACATGTGCACGCTGGAATGGCAATCCCGCAGCGGCGCGCAGGCCAGCGAGGCGTCCAGACAGTACGCCTCGAACGCGGAGACATCCGATTTGACGACCAGTTTGACATACTCCCCCTCTTCGAGGCCGTGCCAAAACACCAGGAAGCTGGCCATTCTGTGGACGAACGACCTCGGCAGCCGTCCGGAGGACCGCCGAGCGTCCCGCACCATCTCGCCGTAGTTCATGGCTTGAGACAGCATGCCCTTTAGCTTGTGGCTCGTAGACCCGATGCCGAGCATGAGCTCCTCCTCGAGGAACGACTGCGGGATGACGCCATCCTCATCGATGAGATATTCTTCGACAGCTCTCTCGAGAGCGTTCTCGAGCAGCGTGACGAGGTCGCGGAGGCCGAAACCGTCCGCTATCTCGGGGTTTCCGAATTCGTCTATTTCCGCCTTCGCCAATCGGAGCGCGACATCCGAGAGGCGGGACGATTTCAGCTCACGCGCGTATGAGGGTAGGTTGTGCGCCTCATCGATGACCACCACGATATCGCTGGCGGAACACCCCATCCAATCCAGAAGGTTGTGCCTGATGAAACCATCAAAGAACATTATGTAGGGTGCCGCAACCACATCCGCAGCCGGCACGTGCATCTTGCTGATCTCATACGGGCACAGCCGCCTCTCGCTGCAGTATGCGGTGAATTCCTCAGCGGTGGGGAGCGCCTCCCTCATGTGCTTCGTGACCGTCTGCAGGTTCGTCGACATCGTCGTTGCGAAGAAGGGACACGCCTCCTCATCGCCCTTCAGGACGCGCGCCTTCCGCTCGCTGCAGACCTTGGAGAGCTCTTCGGGATTTCCACCTGCGAGATCCTCGTCCGCCTTCGCGAGCGGGCACATGTTGCGCCTGCCCTGGAGGGCGACCCCGAAGTTGCGTCGGCCACCGCCCATCTGCCTCAGCTCGGACATGACCTGTCTCTGCTGCGAGTTCGTTCTGGTTAGATACAGGAGTTTCTTGCCTCGCCCAGCGCAGCCGCTCAGAACCCCGCAGAGGGCACAAACAGTTTTGCCCGTGCCTGTGCCGCTCTCGACGACCAGATGACCCCTGCTATCGTAGGCTGTGCGAATGGAGTCCAGGAGACTCCCCTGCCCCTCTCTTGGAGTGTATGGAAAAAGCTCCGCTGACATGTCTGCGGTTCTAAAGTGCCATCGGTGCTAAACGGCTTTGCCCAGGCTGCCCGAAAGTAGGCGTTCGACAGCGGAAGTCCTATTCCCTGCTGGTCCACATGTCCTCGGGTATGTCGTCGTAGACGGAAGCGTTTTCATCCGCCTGCCCCTCGGACCTGCCCCTGCCATAGATCAACTCGGATATGCGCTCCTTCCTGAACATCCAGTAGTGGATGCGCCACTCCCTGCCATCGTACAGCGTGGTCTCCTCGCGCTCGGTCATCAGTATGCCGGCGTCCTCCAGCATGTAGAACGCGTCCCTGTCCTCTGGCTCCAGGACGTTGTCGATGATCCTCTCGCTGTATCCAAAGAAGTTCATCACATGCTGAGCCATTGCCCTGGCCTCTTCCTCGGGCATGCCCTGCTTGTCTATGCTGTTCTTGATGGCCTTGGTCAGGTGTTCGACGGTCAGAGTCGCATCGGAAGTGGCCGCGTCGGACTTCCTCAGCTTCGTGATGATGTTCAAAGACTCGGTCAACGGCTCCCCTTTTCTCTTCATAACATTAATGCCCCCGGAAATCAAGAAAACCAACATGCCCCTACAGAGGTTTCATTTAGTTTCTGGTTGTATAAATACATTGGCTTTCGACGAGCGGCTGCGGCAAGAAACGCGCCCATCGTCGAAAGCGCAACAGGAGGTATTTGATGTTGGCGGAATTCACGGTCGTGCCCATCGGGGAGGGAGAGAGCGTGAGCAGGCATGTCGCGGAGTGTGTCAGGATCGTGGACGAGTCTGGCCTGGACTACCGCGTTAACCCCATGGGCACGGTTGTCGAGGGTGGGTTTGACGAGGTGATGTCCGTCATATGCGCGTGTCACAAGAAGGTGGCGGGCACTTGCGCAAGAGTCGAGACAATCATAAGGATAGACGACAGGAAGGGCGTGGACCATGCCATCCGGTCGAAGATAGAGTCAGTAGAGAAAAAATTGAAAAAAAGGCTGAAAGAATGAGAGGTTTTTAGGTGTAGCCTGGTATGCTCAGGTCGACCGTAAGACCCCAGAACGAGCCCCAGAAGCCAATCAGTATGATCATCATGGTGGCGCTGAGCAACAGGGCGACCCTGACCCACTTGTTCATGTCCGTCCTCAGGATGGCACCCAACAGCATGCCCGCAGTCGCTATGAACAGGCCAAGTGCCTTCAGGACCATTCCCGCATCTCTGCCCGCTGCCTCATCTGCGATACCATATATCACGGAGCCGAGCATCAGGAAGAACAAACCGACGATTATCGCGATCGCCAGTATTACATCCGACGCGAACGGCCTGATGTATTCGATCGCCTGTTTGTGCTGGGGCTGATACTGCGGTCCATACACAGGGTATTGCGGCTGTGGCGGCTGCTGTGCTGGTTCGACTTTCTCTTGAGAAGCCATTTTTATCCCTTCCAGCCCGATATTGATTTCACTGGTGTAAATTACTTTCGGATAAGTATATAAGTAATAGTCGCTGAGCGGGAAAAGGCGCTTTTGGAGCGGTTATAGGCCTATGATCGCCCACATACGGCCGAAGAGCGTGCTCAATCGTCGACCGGCTCTTCCGTCCGCTTCTCATCTTCCTGCTGCAGGCGGTTCTTCACGACTACTAGTCTGCACTTGCGGACGCGCGTCACAACAGGCTTTCCGAAATGAACTTCCAAACTCTCCACGTTCCTTGTTCGAGCTAACTGTCCCCCAAGTGTCTCGAATCCTGTCATATTCGAAAGTCGTCCACCTATTTAAAAAGCGCTCCGGTCCGCGCATCTGTCTGCGAGGATGTATTTCAATGTTGGTTATTCCCGGCATGAGACCGTCTGAACCGTGCCTCACGTGGATCGGGCGTGTTCCGCTGCTTTCGCCCTTACGGTTTCCAGATTATCCCGCAGGGATGCTCGCTCAGCTTCCGTGACCTCTCGCGTCACCTTTGCTGGCGTGCCCATGACCAGTGAGTCCGGTGGTATCCGCTTTCCCGGTGGAACGACGCTTCCTGCCGCAATGATGGACCCTGTGTCTACAACGGCGCCGTCAAGCACGATAGCGCCTATGCCGACCATGACTCCATCACCGATGAGACAACCGTGGAGTCTCGCACCGTGAGAGACGATGCATCCTCGGCCGATGACTGTCGGTCTTCCCTTCGGCGCCTCTATGAACGCCATGTCCATCACGGCAGACCCTTCGCCTATCTCTATCCTGTCATCGTCAGCGCGTAGGACCGCTCCCGGCCAGACCGTCGCTCGGGCGCCGATGTGCACATCTCCGATGAGCAGCGCGTCCGCGTCTATGTACGCATCAGCTCCTATAGCCGGCATCCTGCCCGCAAAGCCCCTTAGAGGCATACACCTGGAATCGTCTTCACTGGGTTATTATCTTTCACTTGAGTCGCCTTGTCGTTGAGGCCAACATCCTTAAGAATGGTTACAGCAGTCTACTTATAATCAGCTCCCCCCAATGATTAGTACTGTTGACGCTCCTGCCGACGGAGGATGTGCGTTTGTCCGATGGTGTGCCCGATAATGATGATATCCACAGAGCGGTCGCCGACCTGATAGTCGAGGTCGCGGACGTCGCTGACGCTCAGAAGGCGTACGCTCTCATATCTACAGAGCTCAAGAGATTCACCAAGGCGGATTTCGCGGGAGTGCTCATATACGAGCCTGGTCGGTCAGATGTGCGGTTCGCGGGGGCTGCAGGACTCGATATGTCCAGCCTGTCCGACTTTCCGAGGGTGACCGTCGACCTCGAAGCGAGGAATCGGCTCGTCCGTGGCAGAAGGTCTTATGGATTCATTGTTACGAAGCCGGAGGAAGTGCCAGATGGAGCGCGCGCCCTCTACGATGCGTTGGACCTCGGGTCGATGATCCCAGCGTCGATCGTCTTCAGAGACACCCTTGTGGGGTACCTGGTAGTGGCTCGGAAGAAGACGAACCCATCGTTCACCGACCGAGAAGTCCATGTCATCAGACTCGTCGCTGATTGCATCGCGTCCGTGTTGGATCATGTCCGGACTTCGTTCAAGTTGGCGAGGACCGAAGCGGAGACGGACAAGATACTCTCTCTCGCTCCGATCGGCCTCATGACCATCGATGCTAAGGGGATGATAACCTCGATGAACAAGCTCATGATGAAGATCCTGGACGTGTCCGACGCGGCTGCCATCGTGGGGACGAACATCCTCGAGATGGAACCGATGGCGAAATCGGGGCTGGACGACCTCGTGATGCAGGCTCTCGAGGGGACTCCTAGCGAGAAGGAGAACGTCCATTTCGTCCCCAATCCTGACAAGGCGTTCTACATCCATGTCAAGGTCGCCCCTGTGCCGTCTGAGACGGGGGAGGTCGAGACCGCGTTGATGGTCGCGATGGATCTCACGTCGAACGTGCGGCTGCAGAGCCAGCTGGAGCGGTCCTACGAGAAGCTAATCCAGACCTATCAGGAGCTGGAGCGGGTGACGAAGATGAAGAGCCAGTTCATCGACGTCGTCTCCCATGAGCTGAGGACCCCTCTGACCGTGTTGCGTGGATATCTCGATCTTGTGGAATCCGAGTCCCCTGCCTTCACCGAGCCCAAGCTCGCCCAGAAGATGCGTACTATACGCGCGAACGCCGACAAGCTCTACACTCTTGTGGAGAGTATGCTCGACGTCAGCAGACTCGAGAAGGGCACGCTGCAGATCAACCCCGAGCCGACGAGGATAGACCTGCTGCTGGAGGAGGTCGTGGAGGCGAGGATGCACGACGCTTCGGAGAAGGGACAGACGATATCCTTGGCGGCAGAGGGCGAACTGCCTTTGATCATGGCGGACAGACGCAGATTGAGGGACGTCTTCAACAACGTAATCGACAACGCGGTGAAATACACGCAGGCCGATGGGAAGGTGCAGGTCGGCGCGAGGGACGAGGGCAAGATAATCCATATCTGGATCAAGGACAACGGTGTGGGAATCCCTCTTGAGAACCTTGGGAAGATATTCGACCGGTTCTACATCGTCGCCAGCGACGATCTGTCGCATCAGGTGGACAGGATCGGCCTCAGCCTGCCGATTTCGAAGGGGATCATCGAGGCCCATGGTGGACGCATCTGGGTCGAGAGTCAGGTCGGCAAGGGGAGCGTGTTCCACATAGACCTCCCCAAAGAGCGCAATAAGTAGGTTTCTAATACTCGAGGGCGTTTCCCGCCCCGATGGCTTATTCCTTTCGAACGAGGGCTATCCTGCTCACCGTCGTGGCGAGCCTTATCTGGGGCACTTCGTTTCCAGGAGTGAAGTGGGGCCTTTCCTACGTTGGGAACGACGTCGTGTTCCTTTGGCTCCGGTTCGCGGTTGCATCGGTTGTCACGCTTTCGATAGTCCTGCCGCTGCGGAAGCTCCAGCTGTCAGTCTTCCGCAACCCATACATATGGCTAATCGGTGGGCTGAACTCCGCCGCGTTCGTAACTCAGTACATTGGGCTGAACTACACGTCGGCGTCGAAGACGGCGCTGCTGGTGGACATCAACGTCGTGGCGGTCGCCATCATATCGTATTTCGTCTTCAGGGAGAGGATCGGTTCGAAGCAGGCGTTCGGGATAACCACAGGCCTCGCTGGGATCGCCATGCTCACAGCCGACGGGGGATTGTCGTTCGACAGTTCCGAGCTGATCGGGGACATAATGGTCTACAGTTGTGGTTGGCTCTGGGCGTTCTTCATAGTCCTGAACAAGAAGATGCTTTCGAAGTTCAACGCCGTCCAGCTGAGCTCCTCCGCAATCGTTACATCCGCTATTTGGCTGTTGATCCCGTTGGCCTACTTGGGTTATGTGGGCGCGGATTTCACAGTAGAGACGCCGGGCTGGTTAGCAGTGGTGTACCTCGGAGTGATGTGCACGTCTGTCGCGATACTGTTCTGGGCGATGGGCTTGGAGGGAGTTTCTGCGACGTCATCTGCGACGATAATGCTGATAGAGATTGTCACAGCACTGGCAATATCGATATCGCTGCTGGACGAAACGCTAAGGCCATTGGCGGCATTCGGTGCGGCCCTGGTGTTCGCAGCCATCTACCTTGTCGCCTCAGGAGAAGGAAGGAAAGAGGTCGCGTCAATCGCGCATGTTTGACGAGCAGAATCCTCGTGTCCTCACTTTCGTTTCTCTCACCCGCGGCACAGCTTGGCCCGCACGCGCTCTGCCATTCACCACCCACGTGCAATCGGGAACTGACTCGCTCAGTGGACTCCGGTCACCCGAATGTGCCGATGTAGCCAGTGACGCCGTCGAGCACCATCTGGACTGCGTAGGCAGATGTGATGAGTCCCATCACTCTCGTCAACGCCCTTGCGCCAGCGTTGCCTATCCTTTTGTGCACTATGATGGCCTGTGACAGAAGGACCGCGCAGATAGCCATGACCGCGAGAAGAGATACGAGAACTAGTGGCACATCGGCCGTCCCTGTGAGTATGATGACGACTGATATCGCCCCTGGCCCGGCGATCATCGGGGTCCCCAACGGGACGAACGCGACGTCCTCCGGCTCGCTCGGCGCGCTCTCGGCCTCCTCGACGCCCCTTCTTCTGGACCTGGGGATGTCTCCCTCGTACAGCATCATGATGCCGATGACCAACAAGAGGAGTCCGCCGGTTATCATCAGCGCCTCGATGGTGACTGACAAGTAGTCGAGCACGACCTTGCCTATGAGGGCGAACACGATCAGAAGGGAGGTGGCGAACAGCATCGAGTAACGAAGCGTCTTCCTCTTGTTGTCCGCGTCCATGTCCCCCGTCAGGACGAGGTAGATCGGCATGACGCCGAATGGGTCGATCACGACGAACATCGGTATGAATATCAGTAGGAACTCCTCGAACATCTGAGACCGTGAGATGTTTGCCAGTATTTTCATCTTGTCATCGACGCCGGAAACTACTATATTCGCGTGGGGCATACCACGGACGATCTCATGGCTCGCGAATTCGACAGGGAGAAGGTCTTCGACAGGATAGACAAGGACAAGAACAAGCACATCACGCGCGTGAAGCGTCTGCTGAAGCAACCGAGCTCCAGCCAGGAGGACATAGGCATAGATGAGTGCGCAGAGCTTGTCAGCAAGCTGTACTCTGAGGTTGGTTGCGACAGCGTCGAGGTCATCGAGACGAAAGGCAACCCAATCGTTTACGGGAAGTGCAAGGGGCTGTCGGACCGGACACTGTTGGTCTACTTCATGTACGACACCATGCCGTTCAACGAGCCCGGGTGGGAGCATCCCGCGATGGGCGCGAAGATGGTGGACATGAGGCTCCCGTCGGGCAAGGTCAAGGCCATCGTCAACCGCGGCGCAGACAACACGAAGGGCCCTCTCGCCGCTTTCCTCAACGCAGTGGACTCCTGCAACAAGGCGGATGGCAGGCCACCGGTCAACCTGATATTCGTCGCCGAGGGCGAGGAGGAGCTCGGCAGCCCCAACCTGCCATCGTACGTGAGGAAGGATAGGAAACGTCTGTCCAAGGCCGACGCGTGCTATTTCCCGTTCTTCGCGCAGGATTCGACAGGAGCGTGCACACACTTCCTTGGAGTCAAAGGGGTCGTCTACTTCGAGATGAACTGCAGTGGGAAGCGTTGGGGCCGGGGACCTCAGGAGTTCGCGATCCACAGCAGCAACAAGGCGTGGGTGGACAGCCCTGTCTGGAGGCTGATTGACGCCCTTGGCACGATGACCGACGACGGCGGCAACAGGATACTCATCGACGGCTTCTACGACGATATCGCGCCCCCCTCCGAGGAGGACCATGAGATGATCAAGGACCTGGCCAAGAAGTTGGACATGGAGGGGTTCAAGCGGACGATGAAGGTCAAGAAGTTCATACTCCCAGAAGACGACAAGGAATCGCTCATGAACGCCTACACTTTCGGGACGACCCTGAACATCGATGGCATCTGGGGGGGCTACATGGAGAAGGGGTCGAAGACCGTCCTTCCTCATGAGGTGACATGCAAGGTGGATATCCGGCTCGTGCCGAACCAGCGGAAGGACCGGATGATACCACTCGTCAAACGGCACCTTGAGAAACACGGCTACTCCGATATCTCCGTCAAGGAGGTGGACACTGGCTACGATTGGTGCAGGACGAGTGTGAAGGACCCCGTAGTGCAGGCGATGCTTCGGACGTTCGACGCTCACGGCTACGACCCGGAGGTGTGGCCCACGAGCGGTGGCGCGGTCCCGTTCTACGTGTTCAACCGGATATTGCGGATACCTTTCACGATGGGAGGGGTGGGTCACAGCTCTCTTGCGCACAGCCCCAACGAGTACATGGTCGTCGAGGGTAACAAGAAGGTCGCTTCCTTGATGGACACCGAGAAGTTCATGATCGACTTCATGGACGAGTATGGTCTGTCAGGTTGAGGCTGCGTTCGTACTCCTTCAGTGTGAGCTTAGCAGTATTCTCCCAGCTGTGCCGAGCGACATGCTGGCGACCGGCCGCTCCCATCAGGCACCGGAGGGCCGGATCGGTCAACAGCTTCGCAATGGCCCTGGCGATGCCTTTGATGTCCCCGGGGTCGACTAGGATTCCGTCGACGCCGTCCCTGACAAGCTCGGGTACCCCTCCCACGCGCGTGGCGACCACAGGTTTCAGGAGTGCCATGGCCTCCATCAGTGACAGTCCCCATCCTTCGTTTCTGGATGGAAGGACGACGACGTCCGCGTCGGAATAGAGCTGCAATAGCTCCTGTTGATCGACCGACTCGAGAAATTCGACGCTACCATCCACCCCGGCCCTCTCGGCCAGGAGCTCGAACCACTCGAGCTTGTCGACTCCCCGGAACCCGGTCTTGGCAACGATCCGAAGCGTTGCGTCCGGAACGGCCTCAAGGATATCTGGTAATGCCAGGATGAGATACTCGAGCCCCTTGCGCGGCTCGAGCCCTCCGACGAAGAGGATTGTAGGGTGCTTGGTTCTCCTATTCGGGACGGAACTGAAGTCTTCGAGGTCAATGCCATTGAGAGCAACGACCGAGTCAAGGCCGTAGTCCCTCTTGAGTGCGGCCCTCCAATACTCGGAGACGACGAAGAGGTAGTCCGCCTGACTGACCGCCGTCTTCTCGAAAGCGAACAGCCTGGGCTCAGCAAAATCGTCCACATGGTGGACCGTCCTGAACACTGGCGCGTCCAGAGCTCCGCCCGTCTTAAGCCGCGAGAGCGCGGTCCCTCCGACGCAGTCCTGCGCGTGATAGATATCCGAGTCCGTCGGAAGCCCCTTTGCATAGGCGGCGATCATGCGCTCAAGCCGGGTCATTACATCGTCGTCCCAGCGGTACTCGTGGATGACATGGGGGACATCGGTTTCCCTGTAGAATCGTTTCGGTTCAGTGTCATCGTCCCTGCACAATGAGTGGACGACCACATCGACGCCTTTCCCGTGAAGATGCTCGGACAATTTCAGGGCGTGGGCAACGCCTCCACGCGCCTTCGTGCTGTATGTGAGCATTGTCACTTTCATCTGCCGCACTGCCTACGACCGTCCGCGGACTCGAATGAACTACCTGGTGAAAACAGTTTGCGCGCCCCGACGATGGTCTCCGCATGCACATTTATGGACGTGGTGCGGTCGGATACCATAGCCCGAAGTCCGACTGAAGACGTCTGTGACCTCGTATCTGGGAAACGTTCTTAAGGCGTGCGGATTTATCCCCATACCGAGACTGTCGATCCATCCCCTTGGCAGCGCGGTTTGCGCTGGTCGCCAGTAGACAGATGCAGCTATGGATGGGGTGGCTCTTGAAAGCAAGCGCCCTCGCGGGTCGGGGGCGCAGCCGAAACAGGAAGGAGCTCTGGAGAGGCGGAGACGCGACGCGACTTCGCACGAGGACTGCTTCAGGCGGGGGCGAACAATGCTCGATGAGCCGGACAAACCACGCAACGGAACCAATGAGCATCTGCTATGGTTGGATCAGATAGGCCTCAAGGACATCGCCAAGGTCGGAGGCAAGAATTCTTCGTTGGGCGAGATGCTCCGTCACCTCACCTCCAAAGGTATCCGCGTACCTGAGGGGTTCGCGGTCACCACCAAGGCATTCAGATGGTTCGTTGAGAATGCAGGCCTCGACGAGGCGATCTTGTCGACGCTCAGCGATGTAGACTCTGACAATCCTGGGGACGTCGGTGAACGGGGGAAGAAGATACGACGCGCGTTTCTCGACGCCTCGTTCCCCGCGGAGCTGGAGCGGGAGATCAAGTACGGCTACTGGGAGCTCGGCCGCAGGCTGGGGATCAATAATCCCAGCGTGGCCATCCGGTCCAGCGCGACCTCCGAGGACCTCGACGGCGCATCATTCGCCGGCCAGCACGAGACGATATTGAACGTGAGCGGTGAGAGTGCCATCCTGAAGGCCATCCGACAGTGTTTCGCCAGTCTGTTCACCGACCGCGCCATCGCTTACAGGGCCCACAGAGGGTTCGATCAGCTGAGCAACGCCCTGTCCGTGGGAGTCCAGCGGATGGTCAGAAGCGACCTCGCTTGCTCCGGCGTGATGTTCACTTTGGACACCGAGAGCGGGTTCGACAAGGTGGTGTACATCACCGGCTCGTGGGGCCTTGGCGAAATGATAGTGCAGGGAGCGGTCAATCCGGACCAATTCTACGTATTCAAACCGGCATTGGGCAAGTTCAAGGACCCGATAATCGAGAAGAAGCTGGGCAGCAAACAGCACAAGCTCGTCTACGCGACCAAAGGGCATGGCATGGTCGACCTGGAGGTGCCAGAACGTGACCGCCAGAGGTTCGTCCTGGATGACGATGAGATAGTCACGCTCGCGAAGTGGGCCGTGATGATAGAGGAACACTATCGGAAACCGATGGACATCGAATGGGCCAAGGACGGCGTCACGGGCGAGCTGTACGTGGTGCAGGCACGGCCTGAGACGGTCCACGCGGCCAAGGTCGGTGGAGTGCTGGAGGCCTACGTGCTCGAGGAGCGGAGCAAAACCCTCATCAGTGGAGAGGCCGTCGGCAGCAAGATAGGCGCTGGCACGGTCAACGTGCTCGAGAGCGCATTCGAGATATCGGATTTCAGGAAGGGCGAGGTGCTCGTGACAGACAAGACCGACCCGGACTGGGAGCCGATCATGAGGATCGCATCGGCAATCGTCACAGACCGTGGAGGCAGGACATGCCATGCGGCGATAGTCTCCCGTGAGCTGGGCATCCCCTGCATAATCGGGACAGGCAACGGCACGAGCGTGCTCAGCGACGGGCAGATGGTGACTGTGGACACATCGGAGGGCGTAGGCAACGTCTACGAGGGCAAGCTCAAGTTCAGAGTCGACAAGACGGACATAAGTGTGATGCCGAAGACGAAGACCAAGGTGATGATGAACGTGGCTGTGCCAGAGCATGTCTTCACTCAGGGGCAGACGCCGTGTGACGGCGTCGGATTGGCCCGTCTGGAGATCATCATCGCGTCTCACATTGGCATCCATCCTCTCGCACTCGTCGAGTTCGACAAGCTCAAGGAACGTGCCAAGACCGAACCGGCCATCGCAGAGGTGGTGTCGGCCATCGAGGCGAAGACCCAGGGGTACGACAACAAGGTGGACTTCTTCCTTGACAAGCTCGCTTGGGGCGTTGGGAAGATCGCCGCAACATTCTATCCCAACGATGTCGTCGTGAGACTATCCGATTTCAAGACTAACGAGTACGCGAACCTGCTTGGAGGCAAGCTGTACGAGCCAGTGGAGTTCAATCCGATGATCGGATGGCGGGGCGCATCGCGGTACTACGACGAGAAGTTCAGGCCGGCGTTCGCACTGGAGTGCCAGGCCTTGAAGAGGGTGAGGTCACTCAAAGGCCTCACGAACGTGAAGGTGATGGTGCCATTCTGCAGGACACCGGAGGAGGGCAGAAAGGTCATCGAGGTCATGGCCAGTCACGGGTTGAAGCAGGGGGAGAACGACCTCGAAATATACGTGATGTGCGAGATACCGAGCAATGTGATTCTCGCGGACGAATTCGCCGATGTGTTCGACGGTTTCTCTATCGGCTCCAACGATCTCACACAGCTCACACTCGGGCTTGACAGGGACTCCGAACTCGTGTCCCATCTCTACGACGAGAGGAACCCCGCGGTCAAGGAGCTCATCGCGCGCGTGATCAAGGTTGCGAAGGCGAGGGGACGCAAGATCGGGATATGTGGTCAGGCACCGTCCGACTTCCCAGAATACACTGAGTTCCTGGTCGGCCTCGGAATCGACAGCCTGTCGTTGAACCCGGACCGGGTCATCCCGACCAGACTGCTGGTGGCAGAGGCTGAGAAGAAACTCGGCATCAAGTGACGTCGCCCTCGACATTGCACACGAAGAGGCTGGCCGCAAAACGCCGTTATCAAAAATGATAAAATTTATCTAGAATGCACACTCTTACCGGTCTGATAGCCTCCCCCCCTTTTTCTATTTGTGAGGCGCGGACTCGGCTACTCTGCAAGGACATTTTCGACGGATGATTCTGCCCGGTCGACTTCGCGGTTCCACAGGACGATCAGTATCAACGCGATCGGGGCAGTGCACAGCGTCAGTACGAACAGGCTCTCTATCAGCCCCCACGCGGAGGCCATGAACCCGGCTCCGACCTCAACGAGCACCAGTACTATCGTGAATATGAAAGTCGCTATGGAGATGATAGTCGACCTGTGCTCGGAATCCACTCTTTTGTTGATGTATCCGAATATGATGGGTCCCTGGACGCCAGCGACGACGTAGATCAGGTACTGCGTCACGATGGCTATAGGCGACCTGACGACGAAGACCACGACGAACGAGAAGAAGACCGCCAAGTACAGGAACAACAGCGCCCTCTTCTCGCCGAGGATGTCCCCAACCCTGCGGGCGAAGCCGATGATGATCGCGCCGACTATCAGGAAGCTGCAGAACAGGAGGCCGATCTGAAGATGGTCCAGGGAGAGGTCCTCGTTCATGTATATCGACCTGAATATCATCATGACGTAGACGCCCACCTCGATGACTATCTGGAACAGTATGAGTATGACTATCGCCCTCGAGTTGAGCACCTGCCTGAGGCCTACTCCGAAGTGAGACCTGAAAGAGCTTACGCTGGTCCTGTTGACCTTTGGCTCCTTCAACGTGAACACTGTCATCGTGCCCATGATTGCTATCGCAGGCGCAATCAGCAGTGGCAGGTCCAGGCGGCCAGTGGTATGGACCAGATAGCCTCCCACCACACACGCCACTGCGTTCATCAAGTACGCCACCACTGTGGCGTTGATCATTATCACGGTGAACTCGTTCGGCCGCTTGAGTTCCAGGAGCGTGTCGTACATGAACGGCGTGTCCCCGCTCACCACAAAGCACACCCCGAGCGCCCAGACGAAGTTGGAGGCGATGTACTGCCAGAACTCCGTGCTGAGGCCGAAGGTCAGGACGCCCACGGAGAACAGTATCTCCCCTAAGAACAGCATCGCCTTTCTGCCGTACTTGTCCCCAAGCAACCCCGCCGGTATCTGGAACCCGATCATCGTCATCCAGAATGCAGCGTCCACAACCGTGATCAGGAAGACGCTGTCCAGGTTCTCATACGCCCAGAGTGTCCAGAAGGGCATCCAGAGAGCGAACGACGTGAGCGCCCTGAACAGATAGAACCTGCGGATTCGTCGGTCGCCCTCAGCCATCGGTTTCCCGTATGGGGGAACCGTAATAAACCTGATTGCAGGGCACACTCTGTGGAAAAGGTGAAATGAAGGGGTTTCTCGAGGCCAGCGCTCGGATGCTCAGAGCTTCTTCTCGATGCAGTTCATGCCGTACTTGGGCAGCATGTCCACGAACGGCTTCGGATCGAGCATCTCCGGCGGGAACACTCCTTTCTGCGTTATCTTCCCCTGAGCGAACAGTATCGCGCCTATCGCGATCGGCACACCGACTGTGTATGCGGTAGCGCTGTGCTCGTACTTGTTCCAGCAGTCCTGGTGGTTCATGGACGTGTAGATGTAGTACCCCACTTCCTTACCGTCCTTCACACCTGTGGTGATCGTCCCGTGGGCGAGGTCGCCCTTCGCCCTGTCGCCGATCGTGGCGGGATCGGGCAGGCATGCGGTGACAACATCTCTCGGAGCCACCATCACGCCCTTCACATTGATCTTCTCGGAATTGTCGAGGCCAATCATGCCCATCATCTTGATCGCGTCGACATAGTCGTCGCCCAAGTGTATCTTGAAGTCACAGTAGTCACAGCCCTTGCCGAGGACCTCACCGATGTATCTCGGAAGCGTTTCCTGCTCCTCGTGGTCGACGTTGTAGACTGGCAGCTTCCCCACGGGTCCAGGGAACTCGAACTCCTCCTTGCCGCTGAACGGCTCGACCTTCCGGTAATGGTTGTCTTTGTAGATCATCGGCGGCATAAGGACTTCCTCTATCAGCGTTTCTGGGGACCACATCGGCGCGAAATCATAGCCCTCAACGGAGCCGTTGTCGCCGTCCCTGACCAGCAAGTTCTTGACCCTGTCCATGTGATCCGCGCCCATCCTGGCGAAGACATTGACTACTCCAGGGTCGCAGCCCATGCCGAGCATGCCGACGATCCCGGCCTTCTTGTACTCCTCATCGTACTTGCGTGCCTGGTACTGCACCGGCGGCTCCTTGACGATCTCTCCGGGCTTCTCCTTGGAGAGGAATATGTCGCTGGCCATGTCTGCGTAGCTCGCCTTCGCCATAAGGCACGCATCCATTATGTTGAAGTTGAAGCGCGGGATGACACCGTTCAGGACGAGGTCCACCCCTTTGAACGCTTGGGCCATGCCCTTCGTGTCCGATGCGTCTATCCTCATCGTTGACACTTTGTCCTTGGAGATCCTCTTCTTCATCCTTTCCGCTTTCTCAATGTCTATGTCCGCCAGAACCACCTCGTCGAACTCCTCGGAGTTCGCAAGGACATCGGCGATGACGGAACCTACAGCTCCAACACCTATAACAATACCCTTCATCTCGTTCACATTAGCCCCCGGGTTCCGGCGCACAGCGTCAGAACCTCGGCGATACCCTGATGGCAGGGTCGTTACTTAAACTTCGCTGGTTCCTTCGAAAGGGTTTTTAAAACTTTCCAATAGGGTGCATAAAATTCGAAATGACAGGCCCCCTGTAGCGCGTTGTTCGATAGTCGGTCGCATCAACGGCCGAACGAATTGGCGATTGCGCGCGCGACTGTCGGGAACCTGTCCAGCTCTCTGTGTGGCAGGAACATCGCCTTCGCGAATTCGGATTGGAAGTCCTTCTCCGATGCCAGTTCGACGTACTCGACCTTCCGCGAGAGGTCGTCGGCGAGCTTGCGTGCATCGACAGATTTCAGCGCCATGCGGGCGCCGGAGCCAGCGGCGTTCCCCACGAACCGTATCCTCTCGGGTGGTATATCCGGATACATGCCGATTGTGATGGCCGCGGGTGCGTCGACATATGTCCCGAACGCTCCCGCCGCGTAGACGCGTTTGAGGTCCGAGCACCTTATCCCGAGTCTCCTCAACAGTGTCGAGACACCCGTGAATATCGCAGCCTTGGCTAGCTGTATTTCCTGCACGTCGTTCTGTGTGATCGCGACGTCCCTCGCGTCGTCCGTGTTGCTCTCGTCTACCGCGAGCACGAATTCGAGCTTGCCATCTGACCCTTCTCTTATTCGCTCCGCCCAATCGGACGAAGAGTTGATCTTCCCCGATGCCGAGATGACTCCGCACTTGAACATCTCGGAGACCGCGTCGACTATCCCGGAACCACATATGCCTCTCGGTGGGGCGTCGTCCACCGTCCGGGTGAGAACCGCCTTCTCAGCCGTGTCCATCCACACGCGCTCGATGGCCCCCGTCGCCGCTCTCATGCCGTACTTGATGTGCGCTCCCTCGAAGGCCGGTCCGGACGCGCACGAACAGCTGATTAGCCGGTCTCTGCTCCCCGCGATGATCTCCGTGTTCGTGCCGATGTCTATCATCATGCCAATCTCATCGTCGTCATACAGACCGGACGACAGAAGGACTGCCACGGCGTCAGCGCCGACGAAGCCCGCTATGTTGGGCAGTGACCCGACCTTGCCGAAAGGATAGATCTCTATCCCAAGGTGGTTAGGGTCGACCGATATCGATTTCCTGACTGCCGGAGCATATGGCGCCGATGCCAGGTGATTTGGTGGTATGCCGAAGAACATGTGATGCATCGCGGTGTTACCCACCATGATTAGTTCCAGTACGTCGATGGGATTCTTCCCCACCTTTTCGCACAGCTGTCGTATCAGTGAGTTCACTGTTCCGATGACTGCCTTCTGAAGTCTCGCGAGGCCGTCTTCGTTAGTCATGGCGTAGGTTATCCGTGACATCACGTCCTCGCCGAATGGTATCTGAGGGTTGGGGTGGCTCTCGGTCCCGATGGTGTTCCCAGACAGTAGGTCGAGAAGATACGCCACAACCTTCGTTGTCCCGACATCCACTGCCACCCCCAGGACATCACCGGTCGTATCGCCGGGATCGAGTCCTATCAACTCTTCCTTCATGTAGAGTGTCGCGGTAGCCTCCCAAGACTTCTCGCGCAGTGCATGTGGCATCCGCTGGTGGACTCCCTGAGCGATGTTCGCCGTGACGGCCGCCTCGGCGTTCAGTATGTCCAGCAATCTGTCGTCATCTGCCCTTATGTCGGTCAACGTGGCCGGTGGGATCTTCAGGAGTATCTTGGTCATCGCCGGCATGAGTACTATGTCTGGTTCGATGCCTGCCGCAAGCAACCTGTGGTGACCTCTCTGGCTACCCTCCGGGATGTCAACTGTCATGTTTCCCTCGGAAACGACACTTGCCTGGCACGCGAGCCGCAGCCCCGAGTCGATCTCGTCTTCGTCCAATGTCCTGCGCTCGTTGTCGTTCATGGGCGAAAGCAGGTCCGCCCCGGCCACCAGCGCAACCTTGCACTTGCCGCATTTTCCCGTGCCACCGCATATCGATTCGATTGACACGCCCGCGTCCCGAGCGAGTTCAAGTATGGAAGCACCTTCATTGCAGGCCGACTTGCTGCCCGAAGGTTGGAAGCGGACGACATTCTTGGTCATGTGCACCAAGAAGGTGAGCAATGCGGCACAAGATATACTTTCTCGCAGCCTGGCGCATGCACAGTACTTCTGATCATGGCGTTCTACCTGAACGGCGACTCCCTGGACGAGATATTCAATCCAATGCTGCGGAGGCGTTAGTTTCAATACACCACCATCACATGCCTCCCAGGCGGATGCATGTAGCGCGCGCCGTGCTCAGCAACCCTTTTATACAACGACCATCTACTGCCATTTGCTCTTTTGAATCGAAGGAGCCCGTGAATGATGATGGTGCGTGAGCACCTGAAGGAGGTATCGATATGGCAAAGCCGATATTCGTTAAGTTCGAGATGCCGAAGGAACTCGTCGACAAGGCCTACGACATCGTTGAGCTGGCAAGAGATGGCGGAAGCGTGAAGAAGGGCACAAATGAGGTCACCAAACTCGTCGAGCGTGGCGAGGCCGTGTTCGTCGTCATGGCGGAGGACGTCTCACCACCCGAGATACTGATGCACATCCCCGCGTTGTGTGAGGAGAAGGCAGTGCCGTACGCCTATGTACCCGCGAAGGCCGAATTGGGGAACGCATGCGGTCTCGAGAAGCCCACGGCCGCAGTGGCGGTCGTTGATGCGGCAAAGGGAAAGCCGGCGCTTGAAGAGCTCGCCGGAAAGCTGAAGGCTCTGAAGAAGTAGGTGTGACCGATGCCCGATGACAGCATACCGTCAACAGTGGTCGAGATAATCGGCAGGACCGGGATGACTGGGGAGGCTACCCAGGTCAAGGTGAGGGTCCTTGACGGAAGGGACAAGGGCAGGATCATCACGCGCAACGTTATGGGCCCAGTCAGGGTCGGCGATGTGCTGATGCTGAAAGAGACCTCGAGAGAGGCGAGGAAGCTCAGCGTAAGGTAATGCGCTGAGACCAAGCAAGCGAGGTGATGTTCAATGGTGGAGCGAAGGGTCTGTACTTTCTGTGGTAACGAGATAGAGCCAGGGACTGGCAGGATGTACATCAAGAAGGACGGCGTCACATATCAGTTCTGCACTTCCAAGTGTTACAAGAACATGGTCGAGCTCAAGCGCGTGCCGAGGCGCACGACATGGACGAGCTGGTACGCCAGAGAGAAGCAGGTCAGGCTCAAGGGGGCAGAGGCAGAGCCCGAGCCGAAGAAGGCGCGCAAGGTGAGGACACGCGCGAAGTCAAAGAAGCCCGCGCCCGTCAAGGGTGTCGCGCCAGCTGAGTCCGAAGCTGCGGATGGACCAGAGGCCGACAAGGGTGATGAGTGATGATGGAGCGCACGTTCGTCATGGTCAAGCCTGACGGCGTCCAGAGGGCTCTCGTCGGGGAGATAGTCTCCCGGTTCGAACGGCGCGGTTTCAAGCTGGCGGCTCTGAAGATCATGCGCATCCCGAAGGAGCTCGCGGAGCGTCACTACGAGGAGCATAGGGATAAGCCATTCTTCGAACCGCTCCTCGCATACATCACCTCAGGCCCGTCCGTCTGCATGGTTCTCGAAGGCGAGAATGCGGTCGCTGTCGTCAGGTCCATGATGGGCAAGACGAACCCACAGGACGCGATGCCTGGAACCATCCGAGGCGACCTCGCGCAGGTGACCGGCAGGAACGTGGTCCATGGCTCCGACTCATCCGAGAGTGCGCGGAGAGAGATAAGCCTGTTCTTCAACGATTACGAGCTGCACAAATATCAGAAGCCCGACGAGGGCTGGCTGTTCGAGGAATAGACTTCTCAGCGCCGTAGATGGCAGGGTTCGATAGACATCTCATCTGATCAGCGCCCAGCTTCATCTTTCACGCTAATAGGTTAATTTGATATACCGTTCAGCCTTTGGCGAATCCGTGCCTATTAGACAGCCGATAGTATCCGTACTTGGCCATGTTGACCATGGCAAGTCGACAATCCTTGACCGCATCAGGGGTACCAAGGTGGTGTCCAGAGAGGCGGGAGGCATCACTCAGCACATCGGAGCCACGGACGTCCCTATCGATGCGATATACGCTCAGTGCCAGAGCCTGATCGGCGACCGGAAGTTCAGCGTGCCTGGCCTCCTGTTCATCGACACGCCAGGCCACTACTCGTTCGTGAGCCTGCGGAGCAGGGGCGGCGCGTTGGCCGACCTCGTCGTGCTCGTGATTGACATCAACGAGGGTATGAAGCCCCAGACGGTCGAGTCGATACATATACTCAAGAAACTGAAGACACCGTTCGTCATCGCGGCGAACAAGATCGACCTGATACCAGGATGGCGGGCCCAGGCGGACAAGCCTATCGGCGTATCGCTCCAGGCGCAGGACCCCCGCGTCGTCTCCGAGCTCGACGACAAGATTTACGCGCTCGCTGGCAGGATGTACGAGATCGGCGGTTTCAGCGCGGACAGGTTCGACAAGATCAACGATTTCACCAAGTCGGTGGCGATCGTACCCGTCAGTGGCAAGACCGGGGAGGGCCTGCCTGATCTGCTGCTCATGCTCATAGGCCTTGCCCAGAGGTTCCTTGGCTCCGACCTAAGCACCGAGGAGGGCCCCGGCGAGGGGTCCGTCCTGGAAGTCAAGGAGGACAAGGGGATAGGGACCGCGATAGACACGATAATCTACAGAGGGACGATGAGCGTCGGCGACCTCATCGTCATATCATCGACGAAGGGGGAGCCGATTCAGACCAAGATACGCGCCCTTCTTCGGCCCAGGCCACTTGACGAGATAAGGGACCCAAGCCAGCGTTTTGACAAGGTCAAGTCCGTCTCAGCCGCTGCTGGCATCAGGATAGTGGCGCCCAATCTCGTGGACGCCATGGCTGGAGGGCAGGTGCGCGTCGTCGCCGATAACCTCGAGGAGGTCATCTGCGAGGTCGAGAAGGAGAGCTGCATACGAGCAGAACTCTCCGACCAGGGCATAATCGTCAGGGGCGATACCATCGGCTCGCTCGAAGCCCTTGCGTTCGAGGCCAAGAACGCGGAGCTGCCTATAAGGAAGATCGATATGGGGAACGTGTCCAGGAAGGATGTCATGGAGGCATCTAATTTCGACAACCCCCTTCACAGAGCACTGTTCGCGTTCAACGTCGAGGTCAATCCAGACGCCCGCGACGCGGCCCGAGAGACCGGGGTCACGCTATTCGAGAACAAGGTCGTCTACAGACTCCTGGAAGATTACGACCTGTGGTGCGAGGAACGCACGAAGGAGCTGGAGGCCCAGAGCAGGCTTGACATCTCATTCCCCGGGAAAGTGTCCATCCTCCGAGACCATGTGTTCAGGGTCAGCAAGCCCGCCATCGTCGGTGTACGCGTCCTGGCGGGGAGGATACGGCAGGGCCAGTCGCTCATGAGAGTGGACGGCAAGACGGTTGGCCGCATAAAGAGCATCAGGAGCGGGGAAAAGACCATGCGCGAGGCCAAGATGGGCGACGAGGTGGCCATTGCCATAGACGACGCCACCGTCGGCAGGCAGATAGATGTCGAGGACGTGCTGTTCGTGGACATACCCGAAGGCCACGCGAGACAGCTCTTGGAGCAGAAGCTGTCGTTCGACGAGACAGAGGTTCTCGACAAGGTCGTGGCGATACGGCGGAAGGAAAACCCGTTCTGGGGAAGCTGATCCGCGCCCGGAACGCAATCGTTCCAGGGAGGGATTTCGCTCCCGAAACCTATATAACTCCTTGCGCATTAGGGCGTCCTGCTATACCGGAGTGGATTGTGTGGCAGATTTCAGAGCCGTCATAAATGATACGAAGGACGGAAAGTCTTATCAGGCTCCCGTTACGGGACACCATGCGAACTCGCTGATCGGCAAGAGGATCGGCGACATCATAGACGGCATCTTCGTCGGACTTCCGGGGTATAAGCTCATGATTACTGGTGGGAGCGACAAGGACGGATTCCCCATGAGGAAAGACCTTCCAGGCCCCCGGAGAAAGAGGCTACTGGTCTCCAAGAGCATAGGCTTCCGGTCAGAGGAGAAGGGCCTGAGGAAGAAGAAGAGCTTCAGGGGTAACGCAGTCTCTCCCGACACCGTCCAGGTCAATCTGAAAGTCACACAGCACGGCGCGAAGCCGGTCTCCGAACTCATCAACAAAGAGGAGAAGAAAGAGGAATGAATGTTCCTGTCCAGCCGGAGATCAACATCGGCATGATCGGCCATGTGGACCATGGCAAGACCACGCTGACGAAAGCCCTGACTGGAGAATGGACCGACCGTCATTCCGAAGAGGTCAAGAGAGGCATTTCGATCCGGCTGGGATATGCGGACGCCGCGTTCTACAAATGCAGCAGCTGCAAAGGTTCTGAGTGTTACACGAACCAGCCTGAATGCCCCAACTGCGGCGGGAAGTGCGAGCTTCAGAGGGCGGTGTCCTTCGTCGACTCGCCCGGCCACGAGACCCTGATGGCCACGATGCTGTCCGGGGCAGCCATCATGAACGGCGCGCTCCTGCTGGTCGCCGCCAACGAACCATGCCCTCAGCCTCAGACGCGCGAACATCTGATGGCCCTGAGCATAATCGGCGTCGACAAGATCATCGTTGTCCAGAACAAGATCGACCTGGTGACGAAGGAGCAGGCGATGGAGAACTACGAGGAGATAAGGAAGTTCCTCAAGGGGACCATCGCTGAGAACGCCCCTATTATCCCAATATCAGCACATCACAACATGAACATCGACACGCTCATCATGGCGATCGAGAAGGCCATCCCCGCTGTGGAGTACTCCGAGACGGAGCCGGTCAGGATGTACATCGCCAGGTCGTTCGACGTGAACTCTCCGGGCACGGAACTGAATGAATTGAAGGGCGCCGTCATAGGCGGTTCGCTCATCCGTGGCAGTCTGAAGGTGGGAGACCCAATCGAGATACGGCCAGGAAGAAAGGTCGAGACCAGCCGCGGCGCGTCATGGGAGCCGATGGTCACGACCGTGCGTTCACTCGTAGCCGGGACCCTCAAGCTCAAGGCAGCCACGCCTGGCGGCCTCGTTGCCATAGGAACGGGCCTGGATCCCGCCTTCGCCAAGTCCGATTCGCTGGTCGGGCGCATCGCTGGCGCGCCGGACTCGCTCCCTGAAATAACCGAATCCCTCGCCATCAAGACCGAGCTCCTGAAACGCGTTGTCGGTGTCTCATCGGACCTCGCCGTGGAGGCGTTGAAGACGAACGAACCGCTGATGCTTAGCGTAGGGACCGCAACGACGGTGGGAGTGGTCAAGAGCGGAAGGTCAGACTCAGCCGACATATCGTTGAAGATACCCGTGTGCGCAGAGAAGGACCAGCGCATAGCCATATCGAGGAGGATTGCGGGGAAGTGGCGGCTTATAGGTTATGGCGTGGTCCAATAGACTCCGGTCGTGAGGACAATTGGTGAAAGCTCTAGTGCTCGATGCGAACGCGCTTCTAATGCCATTCCAGTTCAGGATGAACCTTGACAAGGAGATCTCCCGCCTCTTGGGGGAGATAAGGGTCGTGGTCCCGTCGTCGGTGGTGGATGAGATCTCGCGACTGCAGACGCGCGAAGCCAAGGCCGCACTCGCCCTTGCCGGCAAGTACGAGGTTGTGGAGACCGAGCTGGCCGGGGACGACGGAGTCCTCGATGTGGCCGTGCGGAACGAGGCAGCGGTCGTGACGAACGACCGCGAGCTGATGTCCCGCCTCAAAGGGGTCGGCCTGCCCGTGGTGCGCCTCAGGAGTGAGAGATACCTCGTGCTTACGGGCCAAGGCGCTGATTGACGATGGCAGAAACCACCAGCATCACACCGTGACAGTCGAAAACATATTATGAGGCAACGCTAATCCGAAGGATAACATGCACGAGAAGCAGATAGCTACGCTGAAGCACATCGCCCTGATGGGTGGTGTCCATGATTATATCGCCATATCCTCGAGGGAGCTCGGGAACGTGCTCGAGATAAGCCAGCAATCCGCCTCCAAGAAGATTCTGGAGCTGCTCGGCGAAGGCCTGATCGAGAGGGACCTCGGTGCGAGGCGTCAGCGCATAAAGCTCACGGACAAGGGATTCGACCTCCTGCGCAAGGAGTACTCGGACTATCAACGAATATTCGAGATGAAGGACCACCTGGTCATAATCGGGGTTGTTGCCTCCGGCCTAGGTGAGGGGCAGTACTATGTCAACCAGGATGCCTACGCGGAACAGTTCCAGAAGAAGCTCTGGTTCAAGCCCTATGAGGGGACGCTCAACCTGAGGATATCCAGCCCAGAGCTTCCCAAGATAGAGATACTCAAGAAATCTGAGGGCATACTCATAAAGGGATTCGAGAAGGACGGCCGGACCTTCGGTGACGTCAAATGTTTCCTCGCGTCGATACACAACATGGAGTGCGCCGTGGTGTTGCCCGTCCGTTCACATCACACGGACATCATCGAGGTCATATGCAAGTACCATCTCCGCCGGTCCCTGGGACTGAAGGACGGCGACCAGGTGGAACTCGTCGTGTCTCTGTGAGCCCCGCTCACATCTTCTTCGAGACGTAGTCGAGGACCGATTCGAACACCGCACGGCCATCGCCGTCCCCGTCGGGGTTTCTGGTCCAGTCCGGATGGGTGAATCTGAAGAACACGCGTTCCGGATGAGGCATCACGCCGAAGACATTCCCCTCTCGGTTGCACAGGCCAGCGATGTTCTCGGTCGACCCGCTCGGGCACCACGGGTAGCCTGCGATGTCGCCGTCGGGGTCGACGTATTTGAACACGATCTGGTCGTTGTCCTCCAGCTCCCTGACGATTGCCTTCGCCCGGTCGACGGGGAACATCAGCTTGCCCTCGGCGTGGGCGGATGGGAACATGGAGATCTTGTCGTCGGGGATGTTGGTAGAGAAGACGCAGTTGCCGCGATTGACCTTCTTGAGCAGTGTCGGCCTGCATTCGAACCGGGCAGAATCGTTCGTTCCCAACACGGCCTCGGGGACATTGGACATGATGCCGGACATCGCCGGGAGCAAACCGGTCTCGACCAGTATCTGGAAGCCGTTGCAGATGCCGAGGATCGGTTTTCCCTCGCGGACGAACTCCTTGAGGTCGGTGGACAATCGGCTCCTCAGCCTGGCGGCGAAGATGGCCCCCGCACGGACGTAGTCCCCCGCCGAGAATCCTCCTGGTAATACCAATAGTTGGTAGTCTGAAAGGGAGCGTTTCTCGTCGGATGTGATGTCCGTGCCCGTTAGCTGCTTCAGATGCACCTTCTCCGGCTTGGCGCCGAGTCGCTTGAAGCACTGGTACGATTCCTCCTCGCAGTTTGTCCCCTCTATCCTGAGGACGCAGACCTTCGCGTCGCTCACCTTCATCCGACCATCCTCCACAGGGGTTCGTTGAACTTGCGCGCCATTCGGTCGACGCTCACATCGACGAGCTTCCTCCCGGACGAGACAGTGAGTCCGTCCCCTCTGACATGGCCGATTTTTGCGACCTTGGTCGCACGGTCTCTCCGGAGCTGTCTCTCCTTGCCTCTCTTGACCTCCACCAGCCACCTGCTGTTGCCCTCTGCGAACAGCTTCGTGTCCGACCTCAGATGGCCAAGTGACTCGAGCGCGACATCCGCGCCGATGTCGCCACCGATGCACATCTCCGCCAGTGCGACCGCGAGGCCGCCGTCTGAGATGTCGTGACAGGCCACAATCGCTCCGCGCTCCACGCCGTCGACTATGATGTCGATGCCTGCCCTGAGCGCCCGCAGGTCCACATCCGGAACCTTTGACGAGTATCCCTTGGTCATCCTGTAGTATGCGGAGGCGCCCATCTCAGGCATGGTCTCTCCGACCAGGAACAGCGGGTCCCCCTCGCGTTTGAGGTCCGAGGTCACGCATTTGCGGATGTCACGGACTATGCCACATCCGACGATGGTGGGCGTCGGGAGGACGGATCCAGTCGGCGATTCGTTGTAGAAACTGACATTGCCTGATGGTATCGGCAGGTTGAGGTCCTTCGCGACCTCGCCTATACCTCTGACCGCCTCTCTGAACTCCCACAGCCTTTCCGGCTTCTCCGGGTTTCCGAAGTTGAGGCAGTCCGTGAGCGAGTGCGGGCGAGCCCCGACGGCGGCCAGGTTCCTGCAGGCCTCGTCCACGCACGTCTTGCCTCCTCTGTACGGGTCGATGCCGACTGCGAACGGGTTTGAGGCAGTGGCGACGGCGAGTCCACGGAACGACTCTTCGACGGGCTTGAGCACCGCGGCGTCGCCGTGGGACCAGTGGCCAATCTTCCCCTGAAGCGGTTTCAAGACCGTGCTCGCTCTCACCTCATGATCGTATTGACGGATGGCCCAATCCCTGTTGCATATGTTATAATCTGAAAGGAGTCTGAGGAGGACATCGTCGTACTTGTCCCTCGCTTTCGGAGTCACCTCCTTCCCGCCCCTGCGAGCTGGGCTCGCAGCACACGGGCGACAGTACTCCGGCCCTGCCGTGAGGAACTCCAGTTCGAGGTCGAAGACCTTGACGTCTCTGAAGAACAGCCTCACAGACTTCTCGCGGACTATCCGTCCAACGGGTGTCGCGGGGACGTCCCAGAGCTTGAAGATGTGCAGGACCTTGTCGAGGTTACGCGAGGATACGGAGAGCATCATCCTCTCCTGTGATTCGGATACCCAGATCTCCCACGGCGCCAGCCCCTCCTCCTTGAGAGGTACCTTGGAGAGATCCACCTCCGCCCCGCAACCGCCTGCAAGGGCTATCTCGCCGACTACGCACGACAGCCCGCCTCCGCCGAGGTCTTTCATGCCGTTGACGAGCTTCCGTTCATTGGCCTCGAGGACGGCGTGAATAACGGGCTCCTTCATGATCGGGTCTCCAAGCTGCACCGCCCCCCTCGACTCCGTCTCGCTCTCCTCCGTAAGCACCGCGGACGCGAAAGTGACTCCGTGGATGCCGTCCCTTCCGGTCCGTCCGCCTACGAGTACGAGGACGTCACCAGGGCCTTTGACCGCATTCCTTCGGATGTCATCCTTCTCGGCGATCCCTATACAGCCCACGTTGACCAGACAGTTGCCGACGTAGCTCTCGTCGAACCACAGCCCTCCGGATATGGTGGGCACGCCCACCCTGTTTCCGTAGTCCCTGATTCCGGCCACAACGCCTCCGAGGAGGTACTTCGGATGCTTGATCCCCTCAGGGAGTTTCTCGAACGCGTAGTCGAGTGGTCCGAAGAACAGGGGGTCGACAAGCGCAATCGGCTGGGCGCCCATGCATAGTACGTCCCTGAGGATGCCTCCTATGCCGGTCGCCGCTCCGCCGTAAGGCTCGACTGCGCTGGGATGGTTGTGGCTCTCGACCCGCAGGGCGTAGGCGTGGTCCTTGTCGAACTCCATGACGCCCGCATCCCCACGGTCTATGACATGACGGTTGTTTATGCCGAAGACGTATTCCCTCAGAAATACCTTGGAGCTCTTGTAGCAACAGTGCTCGCTCCAGGCTTGGCCGATCGACTGGAGTTCCACATCGGTGGGATTCCTACCCTTCTTGCCGAAGTACTCCTTGATACTGCGCATCTCCTCGACGGATAGGCCTGTCCCACTCTCATCGCTGATGTCCGCGAGGTCATCATCCGACGCTTCCGCTAGGTTCACCTCTCGGAGCTCAAAGGGTACATCCTGAGGAGCGTACAAAGTCGCCTTTGACATTCGGCCCCCTCACTTTACGGCGATGGAATAGTCGTGTACGACGGGGTTAGCGAGGAGTCTAACGCACATCTCCTCGACGCGCTTCTGCACTTCGGCCTTCCTCCCGTCCATTTCGATCTCGAATACCTTCACGCTCCTCACCTCACGGACGCCTTCGAATCCGAGGAGCTCGAGAGCCTTCAGGGTGTTCTTTCCCTCCGGGTCAGCTACCCCTTTCTTCAGCGTGACCCTGACCTCTGCAGTAGCCATACAACGGTCACCAGGGACGGCATTATGATAGCGTGTACTTAGCTTTACGGGCAATGGCGCGCGCCTATCCCTCACAGTTTCCTGCCGAAGGCAAGGTATCCTGTGTGACCGGCCATCTCGGAGCTGGGCCTCACGCCGCCATCGTGTACAATCATCTCTCGCTGGAGGTTCTCCACCAAGAACAACTCCCGGAAACCAGAATCCCGCATCGCCCTCACCGCTGTCTCCAGCTGGTTCGCGTTCGGAACGTAGCAGCAGAGATGCCCGCCATGTCTGAGTGCTCGGATGACGTTCCCGACGGCGTTCCAGGGGTCGGGCATGTCCAACACGACGGCGTCCACGTCCTCCTCAAGCGACGCTGTGCATATGTCTCCTATCTTCAGCTCCCAGCAGTCCTCAAGCCCCGCCCTAGCAATGTTCCTCCTCGCCACTGAGGCGTGGTCGTCCCTGAGGTCGTACGAGTATACGCGGCCCGCGGGAGCGACCGACTTGAGCAACACGATTGTGAGTGCGCCAGACCCCACGCCGCCCTCGATGACCCTGCTCCCGCAGGAGATGTCGAGGTAGTGTGGCATAGCGAAGCCGTCCTTGGGCGAGATGACCTGGGCCTTCCTCTCGATCGTCCCTATGATGTCCATCATCGATGGTCTGACGATCAGCAGCCGCCGGCCGCCTATTGAGATGCTGTCCCCGTATGACGCGTCACATACTGCGGAGCCGTCTACTACTCCAAGTCTCCGCACCTCGACCATCTTACGCTCAGCGACGAACATGAACTTACCATCGCGTTCGTCCATGAGCATGACTCTAGCGCCTTCGGGTATCAAAACTGTCCCCTCACCGGCCAGGAAAGGACGATCCGCTCATTCTGGTCAGCGGTCATGGCATCTTCCTCAACCCTCGGCCGCAGTGATGACATTCCCTCTGTCCATCACCGACGGCGGTAGCGCACTCAGGACATCGCGGGAGCGGCTTCAAGTTCGCCTTGAGCAGGACATTCCTGTCCTCCGCCTGCAAAGCGTCGTCAACTGCTTGTCCCCGACGCGGTCCGCTGTACTCGAACGCTTCCTCACTCTCGCGGTAGGCCGGGGCTTCGATTTTCGCAGGAGCCTCGGGCCTAGACCGTTCCGCCCTCCTTTTCCTGAGTGAGAAGATGTCCTTCATGCCGTGTCCCGTCGGAGCATATGTTGCCGTCGCTATTTGAATTGCGCCAGTGCGAGCCGCCCCACCCGATAGGCTCGGCCGAGCATATCGATTTCCCGTATTCTGGGGCGGTTTTCGAAGGATAATCTGAAACACTGGCATCTGAGTGAAAAACCGACAATGACTAATACGGCTTTGCCGTTCATATCCTCGCTCTTAGGGGGCCGGTCGGGCGGGGATGAATGGGCTCTGACGTGAGCTGCATCCATCTTCTCCGCGCGCGGAGCCCCGTTCGAGGACTTTGATTTGGGAGGAAATCTGTAATGAGCAAAGGCTTGAAAGCAGAGGTTGAGAAATGCACCGGTTGTCAGATGTGTGCCCTCGTGTGCTCAGCCTCACACGTCGGCAAGTTCAACCCGAGTGAATCAAGGATGAACGTCCTGGACCTGTACCCCGAGCCAGGGGAGGTCAGACTCAATTATTGTATCCAATGCGATGAGCATCCGTGCGTGGAGGCATGCCCCGCGGAGGCTATCAAGCTCAACGAAGCGTTGGGGATGTATTACGTAGACAGAGAGGAATGCACTGGATGCGGCATGTGCGTCGAGGCCTGCCCGCATGACGGATGCTGGATGGACCCGTCGGGGTCATACTCCATCAAGTGCGACCTGTGCGGTGGGACACCTCAGTGCGTAGAGGTGTGTCCCAAGGGAGTTCTCAAGAGGTGATCATGATGGCAGATGGTTATACCGGAAAAGTGCTGAGGGTCAACCTCACGGAGGAGAAGGCGTCGATTGAGCCCCTGAACCGTGACTGGGCCAAGGATTACATCGGCGGGAAGGGCCTCGGGGCAAGATACCTTTTCGAGGAGATGAAGCCAGGGACCGATCCATTGTCGCCCGAGAACGTGCTGTCCATCTGGACTGGCCCGCTCGTCGGGACAATGGTGCCCCTCACGAGCCGATACGCGGTGATCACGAAATCCCCGCTCACCGGGACGTTCTTGGATTCATACGCTGGCGGTTACTTCGGCCCCGAGATGAAGTACGCTGGTTTCGACGCGGTCATAGTAAACGGCAAGGCTCCCAAGCCCGTCTATCTGTACCTGAACGACGGCAAAGGAGAGATTCGGGACGCCAAGCACGTCTGGGGCAAGGACATGTTCAAGACGGAGGAACTGCTCCGGGAGGAGGTCGGCCAGAAGGCCGCCAGGATAGCTGGCATAGGTCAGGCTGGCGAGAACCTGTCAAGGATCGCAGGGGTCACATCGGACATAACCAGGAACGCTGGCCGCGGGGGCGCTGGTGCGGTCTTCGGCTCGAAGAACCTCAAGGCGGTCGTCGCCAAGGGGTCGCTGGGCGTGGAAGTGCCGGATATCGACGGGTTCGTCAAGATGGCGAAGCAGATGCTGCTGAAGGACGTCGTCGAGAACCCGGACCACGCCGGTCTCGTGACGGACGGCACACCCATAATCGTGGACATGAGCCAGGACGCCGGCATACTCCCGACGAACAACTGGCACAGCGGCCAGTTCGACGGCTACAAGGGCATCGACTCCGACGCGCTCAAATCCAGGGTGTTCGTCAGGAAGAAGGCATGCTTCGGCTGCGGGATCGCGTGTGGGAGCTGGGCGAAGGTAAGGGACGGCCCGTTCAAGGGCTCGTCCACAGAGGGTCCCGAGTACGAGACCCTCGGCCTCGCAGGATCGAACTGCGGCGTGAGGAACATAGAGGCGATAGTCAAGTTCGCAGAGGAATGCGACAGGCTGTGCCTTGACACGATATCAGCTGGCGCCGCGGTCGGTTTCGCCATGGACCTGTACGAACAGGGCATAATCACTAAAGAGGACACCGGAGGCCTGGAACTGAAGTTCGGCAACGAGGAGGCCTACGCCAAGATGCCCGAGATGATCGCAGAGAGGAAGAGCAGGATCGGGGACCTCCTAGCGGAGGGCTCGCTGCTCGCCGCGAGGAAGATAGGCAAGGACACGGAGAAGCTCGTGATACATGCCAAGGGGTGTGAATACCCCGCTTACGACCCGAGGGGGTCAATAGGAATGGCGCTCGCGTACGCGACATCCGACAGGGGCGCTGACCACAACCGCGCATGGCCTGTGGCGTCGGACGCCTATGGCGACGGCGACCCCTGGAGCACCGAGGGCAAGGCTGCGATATGTCATGAGGAGCAGACACTGAAGAGCTACAAGTGGAGCATGATCTTCTGTGACTTCTACGGTGTCAGCACTGATAACATGGCTATGTACTACACAGCGGTCACCGGACGGCCCGCAACCGCTGAGTGGCTCACCTCTGTGGGCACACGCGTATGGAACTTGGTCCGGGCGTTCAATGTCAGAGAGGGCTTCTCGAAGAAGGACGACACGATGCCTGACAGGATGGAGTCGGAGCCTCTGCCAAGCGGCAAGACCAAGGGCAAAACCGTCCCGCCAGGGGCCTTCGAGAAGATGCTCACGGAGTACTACCAGCTGTGGGGCTGGGACGCGGACGGGAAGCCGACCAGGAAGACGCTGGAGGACTGCGGGCTCGGCGACATCGTATCGAAGCTCGACTACCTGAAGTGAATAAACCCGACGACCAGATGTGGTGACTGATGCTCACCATGTCTGGTTTATCGCCGTTTTGCCGCGTGCGTGCGCGTATCTGGAGTCCGATATAAATATGGACTGATATATGTATTGTATTGTATATTGTAAATTGATTTTTAATTACTTTCACCACCATTATCTATGCTGTCGAAAGGTACCCAATAGGCATGTCCAAAATGTGAAATATTCGATGAATATGGCCTATAGACTGAAAGATTTTCATAAACGCCCCCCGCAAATTGTACGCAGAGAAGATACAAATACCCCAGTCTCCAAGAATATATATGCCATCAGTTCTTTACCTGAAATGGTGAGGAGCGTTGGCTCACTGATCAGGCCAGATCCCATGATTGTTTGTGGGTTTGGCCCTTCAGAGTGGTGCGTAGATGTCCAACCAAACAGTGAAATTCGGACTGGTGTTCAGTCCTGACAAGTGCAACGGCTGTGGGGAGTGCGAGAAAGCCTGCATCGCCGCCAAGAAATCAAGCGTGGCTATTGGAAAGTCCAGGATCGCTATCTGCAAGGATGGGGACAAGTACAAGGCGACGGTCTGCGTCCATTGCGAGGTCTGTCCTCCTGCCGATGTCTGCCCGTCCGCGCTCCTGGAGTTCCATGACGACGGGAAGTACTGGACGCTCGACGAGCACAGATGCTTCGCCTGCATGGCATGCATTCCACTCTGTCCTTACGATGCTGTCTTCTTCGAGGGCAAGTTAGGTATAGAGACAGCATACATGTGCGATCTCTGCGGTGGCGATCCAAAGTGCATTAAGGCCTGCCCAGAGAGCGCGTTGACCCTAAGCGCGGCTCGGGGGAATGAGGGATGAGTGAGATGGTCGAGAACGAGGCTGTGAGCGAGACAGTCAAAGGACCGAAAACAGACAAGGCTGAAGGAAGTGAGAAGCAGCCGGTCAGCATGGAGGAGGAGTTCCCGCTACCTGATTGGGTTGCGGACTGGGCCAGGGAAGCCCCGAAGCTCGTCGTGAGAGCCCCTGGACCAAAGAGCAAGGCCATCATCAAGATCGACCGTGAGTACGTGTCCTACGCCTACGACCGGTGCTTCACGTTCACATTCGAAAGGGCGTCCGGTGCCTCCGTCATGGACGCAGACGGAAACGTGTTGCTTGATTTCACATCAGGCATTGGCGTTGAGAACGCTGGATGGACCCATCCAAAGGTAGTGAAGGCCATCCAGGACCAGGCCAGCAAGCTCATACACTCTATGGCGAACGACGCGTACTTCGACAAGGAGGCTCTGTTCGCTAAGTTGCTGCACGAGATATCTCCGGGGAAGGCGCTGAAGGGCACCTTCTTCGGCAACAGCGGTGCCGAGGCTGTCGAGGCCGCGTTCAAACTATCGAGATACTACACCAAGAGGAACGAGCATGTGGCATTCTTCGGCTCGTACCATGGCCGCATAGGCGCAGGCCTGGCTCTGACGAGCAGGCTCAAACTGAGATACAGTTATGGCCCGATGCTGCCCGGCGTGATATTCACGCCTTATGCTTACTGCTACAGATGCCCGTTCAAGCAGACATATCCGGAATGCGGGCTCTGGTGCATGGACTACTTCGAGGACCAGGTCCTCCAGCTCGGTGGCCCCACAGGCCCGATATCATCGGTCATAGTCGAACCGATCCAGGGAGAGGGCGGATACATCGTTCCACCGAAGGAGTTCCTGCCGAGGCTTAAGAAGATATGTGATTCCCAGGGCGCGCTCCTGATCGCGGACGAGGTCCAGACCGGATTCGCCCGGACGGGCAAGATGTTCGCGTGCGAGCACTTCGGCGTCGTGCCTGACATACTCATCATGGGCAAAGCTCTTGGCGGCGGAGTCCCGCTGGGCGCTATAATCGCCAAGAACGAGATCATGAAGAAGTGGAGGCCAGGGTCTCACTCATCGACTTTCGGTGGAAACGCGATCACCATGGCGTCTGGGTTGGCGCACGTGGAGGCGATAATCGAGGAGAACCTCGCCGACCGCGCGGCGAAGCTGGGCGAGTACACGATGAAGCTCCTGAGGGAGATGCAGCAGCGCAGGGAGATCATCGGCGATGTGCGTGGCAGAGGTCTCATGATCGGGGTGGAGCTGGTCAAGAACCAGTACACGAAGGAGCCTCATGAGGCGACGACGATCCAGGGGAAGTGCTGGCGGAACGGCCTGATGACGATCACATCCGGCAACTATGGCAATGTATTCAGGATTGCCCCGCCACTGTGCATATCAAAGGCCCAGGTCGAGAAGAGCCTCGCGATATTCGAGCAGGCCCTGAAGGACGAGGAGGAGTTCCTGAAGATAGGGACTTCCGCTCCGCCAGTCTGATGCCTGAAGGTGGATGGCCTGAACTACGCAGTTCCATGAGTATAGGGTGAACTATGTCATTTATAAGAATTCTCTTAGTCAAGCCTTCGGGAAGGCATGGCATAAGCTTTGCATTTGACATAATTCCCACTGGGCTTGAGTACATTGCTGCGTATATTGAGGATGTTGTTGACGAGGTCAATATCATTGATTTGGAGATGGAGCCTAAGCCCATACAACAAACTGCCGCCGAGCTCTTAGATTCCCTTAGGCCAGACCTAGTAGGCATATCTATGTCTTCGACAGAGCACACCGAAGGCCTTGAGCTTGCACAAATGGCCAAGGACCGAGGTGCAATGACGGTTCTGGGCGGATACCATCCTACGGCAATCCCAGATGAACTACTCTCACATCCTCAAGTAGATTTCATAGCCCGGGGCGAGGGCGAACTAGAATTCAAGGAACTGGTGATGAAAGGAGATGCAAAGGGCATCAAAGGAATCTCTTACAGAGATGGCAACGAGATAATTCATAATCCTGAGCGAGGCTTCATCGAGGACTTGGATAGCCTACCGTTCCCTGCCCGGCATCTCCGGCGATATAAATATTACCTATCTATGGCGAGAGGCAAGGAGCATGATGTAATCACAACTTCCAGGGGTTGTTGGGGCAGATGTAGTTTTTGCTGTGAGCCTACAATGAGCAATGGCCATCAGCGTTATCGCTCTCCAGAGAATGTTATGGCTGAGATATTGGAGATAGTCAAGTACCATAATGGAAAGCCGCTCAGCATTGAAATCACGGATCCTCATTTCATGGGCAGACCTGAGCTGGTTGAGCGGCTTTGTGATATGTTGGCTATCCATAAGCTGGACATAGGTTTCACTGCAAAAGCCCGGCCGGATTCTGTGGCAAAGCATCCTGAAGTTGTTCGTAAAATGATAGCAGTCGGCATTGCGAACTTTGAAATGGGCATTGAGAGCCCAAATATGAGGGATCTCAGCAATACGTCCAAGGGAGTTAGTCCAGATATTCATGTCACGGCTGTTAACAATATCAAGAGATGGGGCGGATGTGCAGGTGGGACATTTGTCATTGGTTTGCAGGGCCAGACTGAAGAGGAAATACTGGAATTTCCAGCTTATGCCAAGAAACTTGGACTCGTGGGCAGTGCGTTTGGCATAGCAACACCGTATCCCGGTACAAAATTCTATGAAGAACTGGATGCACAGAGGCTGATATTTGAGACTGATTGGAATAGATTCGATGAGATGCATTCTGTATATGACTTGAAGCATATCTCAAGTGAGCGGATCGAGGAGCTGGCATCGATTTGCATGGCTAAATTCTGGACGATGGATACATTCTTTGAAAGGGAACGTCTGAGACTCATCAGAGAGAATAACAAGTGGTCCATGGGTGCAGAGGCAACTATCAGAGAGGGTGACGGACAATTCATGGACAAGAGGCTCACTATAACGGAGTTCATCAGGGAGAGAATGGTCAACATCAAATTCTCGCTATCCGCGGGCACTCAGCTTCAAGGAGAGAATTTTAACAGA
>DATKWQ010000051.1:0-13243 GCA_035529455.1 Thermoplasmata archaeon | reverse complement strand
GAGTCGTCGAGCGGCGTCACCTCGTGCTCCTTCAGGAGCCTCGCGGCGATCTCCCTGGCCTCATCGACCATCGCCTTCGACATCGTGGCTTCGAACCTGCCCTTGTCCGCATCTCTCTGGATTGCTTCCTTCCTGAAGTTGCGTGCTGTGTGGATATTGTTGAGGAAGGTATTGCCGTGCCCGACCTGCCGTATGACATCGAGCGCGGCGGTCGTCTTGCTGATCTCGAAGGGAGTCATCTGCATACGTGTGTTCTCCCAGACGTAGGAGTCTATGACCTCCTGCTCCAACGCCATGCCCTTGGCGTTGTCCAACGACCCGACGCCTCCCATCATGTCCGTGCCTGACATGGTGCTCAGCGCTATGCCCATCGTCTCGCTGAAAGTGTGCGGGAATCCAGGCACATCCGTGTCGTTGAGCCCCCAGTCACCGACCATGCACGGTATGCCGTATCGTCTCGCCATCTGAGCGAGCCCAGCCGCTATCAGCGGTTGGTTAGCACTCTGATAGTGTATCATGCCTGTGTTCATATTCACTGGTGTCGAGGACGAGCAGTAGATGGTCCGTGCGCCTTTTCTGGCGGTCTGTCCGATGACGAAGCTTGCGAGATTCTCCGCGTTGGCGTTCACGACGGTCCCCGCAAGGGTCACGGGCGCCGTCCCACCAGAGAGCGACATCGACATCGTCGTGATGGGCACGCCTGCCTTCGCGAACTCCACCATCGCCTCGACTGCGTCGTGTTCGAACATCTGTGGCGCGATAGAGCAGTGGATGACCGTGAAATGCGGCTTCTTGTCAAGCTCCTCCTTCCCGCCCGCCACGAGCGCCCCCAGCTCGACCTGCTTTCGGGCGTCCTCAGCGTCGAATATCTCAATGCCCTGGACGTGCTTCGTCGTGTTCCGCAAAGCGGTCCACAGCTCGTGGAGCCCGTGGGTCTGCTGAGGGACCTCCGTCGCCGTCAACGAAGTCTGGGCGTAGTCAACGCCAGGCAGAGCGTCGGCGAGTTTCACACAGTCGGCGATGTCGTTCACGGTCGAGTCGCGTTTCTTTCCCGTCTTAAGGTCGATGATGTATGTCGCCAGCCCGGAAGTGCCGACGTACGGCCACGAACTGACGGGTATCCTCATGTCGTTCTTGGAATCCCTTCCGTGAAGGGTAATCTCCTTCGGGACATGTTTCAACGCCTCCATGACCATGCTCTCCGGCAGCATGGCCACCTGGGTTTTCGGGTCGACGTCTGCCCCGGCGTTCTTCAACATATCGAGGACTTTCTCGCTCTTGACCTTCACTCCGATCGTCCCGAGGCACTCGATGGTCTGCTGGTGTATGGTCTCCTCTTCGCCTTTGTCCAAGAATCTCATTCGCGCGACTGCCATTCAAACATCCTCCTTCATGATTGCGTTACTTGTCCCCGCGCCCGTATATGCACGTATATGAAAAGCGTTTCCTTCCGTAGGATTCCCGGCAAGCCAAACCTATCATGATAGAGGATTTTCCCGCTTGTCTTATCGCTACTGAATAAAGCACGAGAAAGTGTCCAGCCGTCTCAAACGGACCGAAAGACCATAATATCGATAGGTCGATTTCCTGAACTGTCTCGACGGTTGTTCGAGGAGGAGGTGAGAGAATGGGGATAAAGAGCAAGCTGGATGTGTTAACAGTCACGCTAGTGGCCACAGTCATGATGGTCATCCTGGGCCTGATATATTTCTTCCTGACGCTTCTGATAGTGAAGGTCGCGTCCGATGTACTGTTCGATGACACATTGAGCGCCAGCATGGGCGCTTTGTCGGCGGCGGTGGTAACCGGTGCCGTCATGATATCTGGCGCTTTGGAGAAGAAGAGGGACTGAACACAGCTCCAGATTCGTCTGTTCAGCCTTATCGCGCTACGCCCAGAACTGGCCTTATTATAGCCCTATGGCTCAATCCGAGTGGAGCTTGCCACCAACGGACCAGTTCGTCTTCGGCACCTCATTCATGATGACCTCGATGACCTCACGCGGAACCCCCTCGGCCTCGAACACCTTCGTAATCCCTTCCGCGATGCGTCTCTTCGCTTCCACGTCTCTCCCTGGCCACATGTTCACCAATATCACTGGCATTATTGCTCATCCTCCGGACACGTCATGCCGCTGCTGTGATAAATCCGTTGGCAAGGAGATGGCAATTTTGTCCGCCGCAGCTTCTTCAGATTGCGCCGTCTAGCACACGAATATTTCCATGAGAGGATGGTCCATGTCCTGTCCTTCCGCGATATCCATCACGAATCCTTGGATAGAGCCCTTGTTGACCGTGATCCTCAAAGCGCCTGGAGCAGCAAAGGTCGGTTCCATCGTCTGTAATATGCTGCAGAGAGCCTCATGGGTTCCCTCGATCACGATGTTCGGGTCGGGGAGCGCCCCTCTGCTCACAGAGACGTTTCCAATCTCGTCGACATAGATGGAAGTCGATTGGACGTCGCTCTTGAAGACGACTATCGCTGGAAGTCCGAGCTCTCCCACTGAAAGCCCTCTTCCCTCTCTCAACCTCTCCATGAGCTCGCGCTCGTCGGTAATGGCCTTGGCCGGCAACGGATCGTCACCCGTTCCTGTTGGTTCCTGTTCCATCGCTTCTCTCCTCTGGTCGCATGTCACTGGACCGACGGTGACCAGGATGTCCTTCCTTCTCTATTGCCCTTGCGGCTTCTGAATAGGCAATTCTTATGTAGTCAGCACTCGATTTCTGCTCGCCTCGTCAGGGGATGCCGGGGCTGTGCTAAGGGGGGAAATCAATTCGCAGAATAGTGGGAATTCGTAAGATGATTGGTGTAGGATTAGCTCTGACTTTCGCGATCGTCATCGCGATGCCAGTGACTTACGGTTTGCCGGCCATCGGCACTCAGAAACCGAAGAACCTGACTGATGACGAGGTCGCTCTGCTCGAGAGGCTCGACTACGATTATGCGTGGAGTCAGCTGGAGTATCTATCCGACCTCGGCGAGAAGACAGCGGGGTCTGAGGAGGAACGTGAAGCACAGGAGTATGTGTTCGATGAGCTCTCAAAGATGCCTCTGGACGAGGTATGGTGGGAGACGTTTCGAGTAGCGAACTGGGATCATCACGGGACGACCGTGGACATAGTTGTCCCCGGCGGTGAGCCTGAGGGCATCGAGGCGACGACATACGGTGATTCACCATCTGTCTGGGGTTATAACGACGGCACGCTCTATGCTCACGGGAACAGCGAGGACGGAAAGACGCTGACCGCCAGGGTAGTCGATGTGGGCTACGGCACGGCCGCCGATTTCGTTAGTGTCGGCCCACTTGACGGGGCGATCGCCCTTGTTCACCGGGACGACAACACTCAGGGATGGCCGAACGTCCCTGCTTCCGAAGCGGCGTTCAGCGGCGCTTCGGCCGTGTTGTTCTACGGTTACTTCACGGGTGCTGACCACCCGGAGGGCATCAAGCAGGACTCCGTGTTCTCGCCCATACCGGCGATATCGATATCGCCGAACTCTGCGGCCAGGATACAGGCGCTGCTGGATGAGTACGACGGCGATGTCGAGCTGGAGATATCCGGCCAGGTTGACTTCCATCCGAACGCCAAATCGGTCAACGTCGCTGGTGTTCTCTTGGGCACGACTCGAGCTGACGAGTACGTCGTCATCTCTGGCCACATCGACACATGGTGGTGGGGTTCTTTCGACGACTGTTCATCGATCGCCATCATGCTTGAGATGGCCCGGATGTTCTCCGAGGCCAGAGAGTCAGGCGAGTACGTTAACGAGAGGACCTTGGTGTTCTGTTCGGTCGGCTCAGAGGAGAGCGGCGGTCCAGACGGCACATGGTTCAACTGGCTCATCGGTTCGTACGAGTTCGTATGCGCTCACCCCGACATCATGGACGGCCTCATCCTGGAGCTCAACATCGACGGCGGCAGCTTCCCGAAGACGGGGGGGAAGGTGTGGCTTGAGATATCCATCGAGGCATCTGCGTTCGTGTGGAGCGCCATCTCAGACTTGGGATACCTGAACGTCTTGAACTGCTACACGCCTGTTTGGACATGGACTGACGCGTGGTCGTTCGCAGGCAAGGGTGGAGGGACCGCGATAGAGATGGTGTGGGGAGCGGGATTCGACCCGTACTATCACACGCAGATCGATGACATCGAGCTGCAGTCCGAGGACATGGTAGCCATGGTGATGGAGCTGACGGCGCTAATGGCCTTCAGATCTGTGAACTCGCTCGTGATGCCGCTGGACTTCGTGCCCGTGTGTGACTGGGCCGCGCAGAACCTCGCGAAGGAGAGGGCAATGGTGCCGTCTCAACGCCCGACAGTCGACGCCGCCTTGGCGGTTCTCAGAGACCTCCAGAGCCTCTATGTCTCCATCAACGAGAGGGCTGCGGAGATCGAGACGATGTACGCCTCCGCGATGTCTCCGCAGAAGAAGGCGAAGGTGGTTGAGATGGCGGACGAGCTGAACCGCGCCATCATCGACGCGAGGAGGATATTCATCCCGTGGACGATGGGCGAGGGTGGCATGATGGCCTCGTGGGAGCCGCTCATGAGGCCGCACCAGCACGCGACCGACTACAAGGCCGTATCGTCCGCCATGCTGGCGCTCGAGAGCGGTGCGACCGACGCCGCTGCGACCGCGTTGGAGAGCGTGCGCAGCATGGAGTGGGGCATCTACTGCGGCAGGGAAGCGTACTTGGACGTCTACAGCCAGATGATGGATTGCTTCATGTACTGGGGCGATGACTTCGACCAGGCGCAGAGCTACATCGACATCCAGGACGTCTATCTGGGTCTGACAGGCGACTCGATGACCGCCGAGGATGCGTTGGATGACCTGGAACACGATCTTGCGACGCTCGAGAACTGGTTCATCGAGGATGTCCAGAAGCTCGAATTGGAGTGGGGAAACGCCGCTGTGCCTCTGGAAGCAGTCCTGCAGTGAAACACTTGCATGAAAACTCCCTCCGGCTCAGACTGGACGCCGGAGGGCCTTCTGATTTTTCCATAGAGCGAAGAGCGATAGCGTGCGAGCACGTTGGAACGTTTTTATCTCCGGAACGTGGTAGCCTCGACCGGTCTGACCATGGAACTCGGGAAGGTTGTAAGGGATGAACTGTCGGGATCATCTGCAAAGAGCTACGTGGCCGGCTTGACGGAATTCCACAGGATACAGGGGTCGCCCATGATGAGCGACGCCGCGGCCCATGTGAAGGAGGAGCTGGTGAAGATCGGCATGGATGACGCCACCATCGAGCATTATCCAGCCGATGGTCGCCGCAAGTACTGGACCTACACGTCCACGATGGGGTGGGACGTGAGAGGCGCCGAGCTGTCCCTCGTGGAGCCAGAAGCCCGCATACTCGCGAGCTACATGGACGTGCCGCAGTCACTCCACACTTTCAGCCGAAGCACACCGAAACAGGGCGTGACCGCTGAACTGGTGGATGTCGGCAAGGGCTCCTCGGATGAGGACTACGCGGGGAAGAGCGTTAAGGGCAGGTTCGTTTTGACCACCGGCAAGGGCAAGACCGTCCAGCACGAGGCGGTCGTCAAGCGTGGTGCTGCAGGCGTCATCACAGACAGCCTCACATATGAGTTCCCAGGGGTCCGTGAGAGCATCGACATACCCGACGCACGCTCGTACCAGGGCATATGGCCGAACGCCAAGAACGCCGGCAAGATCAAGTTCGGCTTCTCGCTCAGCAAGCGTCAGGGGAACGAACTCAGGAGCATCCTGTGCAGCGGCAAGACGGTGAAGCTGCACGCCAAGGTGGACGCCAACCTCTCACCGGGCAGATACAGCGTCGTGACGTGCACAATCCGAGGCTCGGCCATGCCCGACGAGGAGATAGTCCTCATCGCGCACCTCTGTCACCCCAAGCCGAGCGCCAATGACAACGCCTCAGGCAGCGGCCTGTTGCTCGAGCTCGCAAGGACCATCACATCTCTGATCGCATCGGGAAAGGTGAAGAGGCCGAGGCGGACAATAAGATTCCTATGGGTCCCCGAGACGACCGGGAGCGTGGCGTATCTGTCCAAGCATCCCGAGCTGCACAGGAGGATCGTCGCAGGGATAAACATGGACATGGTGGGGGAGGATCAGGCGCGGTGCAGGTCCACCCTGTGCATGGATTGCACTCCCGATTCGATGCCGTCGTACCTCAACGACCTCGTGTACTCCATGATGGTACGCTCTAACTCCGAGTACGACAGCATGGTCAAGCTCGGCATCCCTGGCAACTTCAGGTTCGCGAAGACGCAGTTCACAGGTGGCAGCGACCACGCGGAGTTCAACGAGTCCACAGTCGGGATCCCGTGCGTGGGCCTGACGCAGTGGCCCGACCTGTATTATCATACTAGCATGGACACGATCGACAATGTGAGCGAGGACAGCCTTCGGCGCGTCGGATGGACGGTCGCTGTCTCGGCGCTGACTCTTGCCGATGCGGACACCAGGACCGCGCACGCACTTGCCAGCATGGCATGTTCCGAGGGGATGAGGAGGATATCCGAAGCGGTCGCCGCCGCCGTCAAAGTACTCTATGGCGCAAAGGGTGAATCAGTCAGTGCCGCTGAGTTGGACAAGCTCGCAGGTCATCATGCAAAGAGGTTAGAGCACATCATACGAAGAGAAACACTTGCGGTGCGGTCTGTCTGCAGGCTTTTTGGTGAAGGTGCAGAGCCGGACGATTTCATCCAAGCACAGATGACGGCTGTCGGTGAACACGGCTCGAGGGAGCTCACTAGGCTGGAGAAGACGATCGGTGCCGCGTCCGACCGCCCATCGAAGCCGCGCCGCGACTCTGAGAGGCTGTCGAAGGTCGAGAAGGAGGCGATGGCAATCGTCCCGCGGCGTCGGTTCAAGGGAACAATCGAATCAGAGACGATGTCTGAGAAGCTGGGCGAAGAGCGTTACGGATGGTACTCCGAAGTGGAGGACAAGGATTCGCACTTCTCGCGGAAGATGTACGAGCTGGTCAACCTGATCGATGGCAAACGCACGGTATACGACATGACCCGATTCGTCTCGGCCGAGTACGGCCGGACAGATCAGAAGGACGTGCTGCGCTTCTTCGCCGATCTCAAGGCCATAGGGTTCGTCAAGTACTGATTGCGTCCTCTGCCGCACTTCACACAGCATAGGCGACGTATATGTCCGCCTCGATCATCTCGCTGTCCTCGGTGAAGTAGTGGTGCGTGAAGTATATGTTCCCAGCATCATCGAGCGTGGGCTCACCAGCGAAGTTGGCCACTATCTCCTCGGGGTCTCCCCACGAGCCGTCACCCTGCTTGATGCTGCGGTATATCGACGGCCCTTGATAGCCTTCGATCGAGCTGAAACTCGTGAACCAGAGCTCGTTTCCATCGGATGTCACATACGGCCACCCCTCAAGCCCGTCGGAGCTCACGTTCGGAACGATGACGGGGGTGCTCCATCCATCATCGGTTCTCTGGGTGACCCAGATATTGAGGTCATCCGCGGTATCCGATACGCCCCCGTGGAAGTACATGGTCTGCCCGTCTGAGGTGATATGGAACTCGCCTATGTCGTATTGGACGTTGAGCTGCTCGCCCGCGTTGGTGACATTGGTCCACTCGCCATCCTCGTACTCAGCGGTGTAGATGTCTATCTCTCCGTAGTTGCCTGTCCTGACCGATGCGAACCACATCGTGTTCCCCAGCACGAACTCGGCACCGTCGAGGGCTACGTCATCGTTCAGGACGATCTTCTCCGGAGAAGTCCATGATGTGCCGTTCCTCTGCATCCACCAGATGCCGGTGACGCCATCGATCAGTTGCTTCTCGGGAGGGACAGATACATCCGGCGTGAAGAAGAAGAAGAACCAGTTTCCGTCCGGAGTGATGAATGCGCTATCCTCCGCGCCAGCCGTGTTGACCGGGCCTGGCATTGGCACGGGCTGCTCCCAGAGATTCGACAAGACCACCGGCTTGAAGTTGTCGAGCGCGGGAGTCATCTTCGCCGCGTCGTCGGGTATGGACATGAGTCGGTCGCTGTTTGTAACCGCAATCTCCTCTTTCGGCTGAGTCATCGCTATGACTGCTATCACAAGTATCAATGCCACGATAATCGCCGCGACGACAATCCATCTCTTGGACATCGTTGCATCCCTCGAGGAGATGTAGCTGCATAGGTGGGAGATAACTCTTACCGTCGAAGGCGCGAAGTCGTTTCAACGGAGCTTCCGTCATATGGAGAATTCGTGGTCATCAGATCGTGTAGCACTTGAACGCCTTTCACCAGGTCGGTTACAGATGACCATCAGAATGAGAAATGGAAAGGGGTTTGACAAAGGGGTTTGTTGCTTGGCCGCCTACATGACTGGCTTTCCGCTGCCTGACACGACCAGGGTGTCGTACTCACAGCCGGTGACGAGGTCGTACGCTACGACCATTCCGGCAGTGGTGCCCATAGGCGCGATCAGGGACACGGTCAGCTCCATGGATCCCATGGGGTCGAGCCACACCTCAGACGCGCTCAGCGCGAGGGAGGTCCACGCTCCGTTGATAACTGTCGTCACGTTCAGCCAATAGGGCACTTGCGCCGCGCTGTTCGCCAGAGCCACACCTGCATCCCACTCGCCCGGTACTGGGTTCTCGAAGACGAGCGAGTCACCGCTCTCCAAGAGCATGCCCCAGTTGCTCCAGTCGCCACCGTAGACCGTGACATCTATGTCCGCATCGGGATCGGCCCACTCTATCGTGACGGTCGTGGAGATCGTCAATGGATCGACGTCGAACAGCACATCGACAGCACCGTCGCCGCCTTGGTCGAACGATGATACCGAGCCAGAGTACGAGACGGTAGTCGTGTCTAGGACGTTGCTGACAGCTCTGAGCCCTACGCCGACAGCGAAGTCCAGGTTGTTGTTCAGCTCAACCGTGGTCTCAGTGTTCGGCTTCATGGAGATACTGTCGAGGCCGAACTCGGCCGCACTGTACGGCAGTACTACGAGGCTGTACGGTTCCTGCAGCACCTTCTCCATCAGCACGATGTGCAGCGCCAGCATCCACATGCCAGGCTCGGGGCCCAACACTGTCAGCACATCCGCCGAATCTCCGGTCGAAGTCGTCCACGGGCCGAATATGCCGTCACGTATGTACGGCGTGATCGATGCCTCCTGCACGCTCCTGTCCGGGGTTATCCAGTAGGTGTCTATGTCCGTGTTCCAACTGTCCCAATCGAGGACAGCCGTGATGGCTGATGGTGTGTCATCCTCAGGGACTTCGACGAAGTAGTATTTCCAGTCGCCCTCATTGAATCCCCAGACCTCGTGGCCGACATCCATCGAGTCGTCGAACTCCTCGCCGATGGTTATCGGCACGGACACTGCGACTGGCACAAGCGAGCTGACACCTTCGCAACACACCTCTATGAATCCAGTGTGCACGCCAGGCGTCGCGTCGCACGGCACGGCCACCGTCGCCTCGGAACCGTCTATCGAGACCCAGCTCCACGTCTCTGACGCGAAGAACTCGATGCCCACAATGAACGGTATCGTCGGCACGGTGTACATGACCGGCGAAATGCGCAGCTCGTAGTCACCTGGTGTCACGCGCGCGTTCATCTCCTGAGTGTTCGTGTGCGCGTACGCGTAGTTGATCATCGTCCTCTCTCCGCACTCGTCGAGGCGGTAGAGGATGATGTTCAGGTGCGTGTCAGTGTATCCGCCCGCGCTCCTCAGGTTGTGGACATCTCTCGAGAACACCGGCTTCTGCGCGAATGCCAGGTCTATGGTCAGGTAGTCGACGCCTTCCGGTACCTCGAACTCTTCGTAGATGTCTACTGCCTTTTCACAGACGCCGTCGAACAGGACGGGATCATCGCCGCTCGGGACTATCGCCTTGGATGAGAGAGTCGCCCCGTCCGCATATTCGACAGATGCCGAGTCGCCCGCGCCAAGTGTCAGCGCGACGGACATCTGACCGGGTGCTTCCCAGCCGCTCATGACTGCCTCACAGGCGGCCATAGCGTCTACCCTTCCAGGTCCCTGCTCGTTCGGGCCGTATCCCATGTCCATAGCCGTGCCCATGATTATCTCCTTCAGCTCGTCAGGTGTCGGCGCGATGCCGTTCTCCTCGACGAACGCCTGGTACACGAGCGCGCCTATTCCCGCAGCAACGGGGGCGGCCATGCTCGTCCCACCGAACTGCATCTCTATCGCGTTGCCCGGTGCCAAGGACGGTCCCCATGCGCCCGCGGCGCATATGTCAGGGTCTATACGACCGTCCGCGGCTGGTCCGCGGCTGCTGAACCATATCATGTGATTGTTCTCGTAGCCTTCTTCGCCATCCTTCACGATGAGCTCCGTCTCATAGTAATCGGACAGTGGCCAGTACTTGAGCAGCGCGCACTCCGGGTTGAGCGTGGATGCACCCACGGTTATCGTGGTCTTCGACACACCGGCGGATCCGACAGTACTCTGCCCGAGCCCCTCGTTGCCTGCTGAAAGGAATGACGCTATGCCGTAATCCTCAGCAGCCATGTCAAGGGCGTACGATGTGGGGTCGTTCCCGTCGTTGGGTACCTCCATACCGCCCAGGCTCATGCTGATGATGTCCGCTTCATCGCCGGTTCCAGGCACGCCATCGTCCCCGGACACCGCCCAGTTGATGCCGCCTATGATCCACGAGTCGTAGCCCCATCCATCATCGGTCAGGACCTTGCCTGCCATGATGGACGCCTCCGGGGCCATGCCCTTCATCTTCACGACGCCGTCGAACTGTATTATCTCGTAGTCGTTGACGCCTCTCGAAGCCACAAGACCAGCCGTTGCGGTTCCGTGTCCGTCGATGTCGTGGAACTCCTCGCTGGTGAACGACTTGTACGCGACCACCGCCCCGGCCAGGTCTTCCTGGTCGAGGTCACAGCCGGTGTCGAGCACCGCCACGACGACGCCGTCACCGGTGAATCCCAGTTCCCAAGCGTCCTCAGCGCCCATCTCCGCCGATGTCGATGCCCACCAAATTTCCGTGGACTCCTCGGTCACATCGTCCGAGGGAGCCGCAGCCCCGACGGTCGTGTCCGACTCGAGCTTCATCGCCGGCAGCAGGTACTTCATGCCATCCAGATACACCTTCTTGACCTGGTCGAGGCCTACGACCTTCATCGCCGACATAGCGCTCATCTCGACGGAGATCGCCCCGAGAGCGTCGTACTTATCCCCGACCATCGCTCCCGCGCGCGCCAAGGCCTTGCCCGATTCGGACAAGTCCGCGGCATCGTCGAGGAACACGACGGTCCGGAACATCGTATCCGACGCCGACAACATCGATTCCTGCACCTGCGTTCTCAACTCTGGCTCCAACTTGCCGATGCCGGTCGCAGAATTATCTCCCGAGGCGGGCGACGGCAGAGCTATTGAGACCGCGCTCGCGACGAAAGCGACCGCCACCAGAATACAAACGTATCTAGTGCTTGCTCTCATCTCGGATTTCCTCCTCCCTTGGCTAATAGAGCGCGCGTCGTCTGCGTCAAAGGGAGTGTCTCAGCCGAGCCTCGCAGACGCACGGATAATGAGCTCAGCCGCGCTTTCTTCGACTCCCCTGCAATCGAACAAATGTAAAGCGCTCTCTTCGACTGATGAACAGTTTTGCACTATACGAACTTTGCGCTTACGGCCGTACTGACTCACGCTCAAGAGCTGCTTCTTGACGATCAGTACCACGAGCAAATCCGCTCTTCAGATGACATCTCGCCTCTCGCGGTTCATCCCTCAGGATACGTCTGTCCCGTCGTGGCCGTCGAGTGCGGTTTCATTATGGGTATCTCGAGGTTCCTACGGAGTCTGCATAGGCCGATGAACGCCTCTCAATCGCCCATCTATCACGCGGCCGGTTAAGCCGATCGCCGCAATGGCTGCAAGGGCGATTGCGACGACAGTCAATACCCCGAGGTTGATGCTGCCAAGCGTCGCTCCTAATATGGCCGCGATGACCACTTCTGTCTTTGAGTCGACCACCTCGAGCACTTCGGACCCCTCGAACGGCGTTCCGTCCGAAAGAGCCCCTGAGACCGTCACAGCGACTTCATCGCCTGTCTGTAGCACGGATGAGAGATCCTCCCGTTCGAACCTTACCATCAGGTCCGCGATGCCGTCCTTGTCGTAGTCGCCTATGCTCCAGTCGGTGAGGTCGGCAAAGACCGTCCCCTCGACACACACGGTGGTGATGTCGATGTCCGCCACATCGTACCCTTCGGGGAGCTCTATATAAACGGTGATCCAGCCCCCTTTGGCAGCGAGGTTGATCTTATCTTTGGCGAAGTCTACCGTCGCGCTGATGGCGACTTCCTCCACAGACCATCCAACCACGATGTTGGAGTAGTAGTCTCCAAGATAGGTGCAGAGCGAATCACCGTACGGTCCGATCTGGTCGGCCGGCCCGAGGGCATTCCAGCGTGACTCCGCGATGCCTCCAGTTCCTGTAACATAACTGACCATGACCGTGGCCCAGAGTCCATCTGCATGTCCTGCGACGCCGTCCAACCTGACTGCGACGATGTTGTTGCCCGTGCCAGTTCCTGTCGTCGGATATGGCGGTTCACGGTAGCATTCGATTACCAAGTGTTCGCCGTTCAGCACTGAAATGTAGTATGTCTCGTAGAGCTTTGCGATCGTCGAGAAGCTCGCACCTGTCGTGATTAGTTCCTGCACCGTGAATGTGTGAGCGTACACCTCCCCTGACTGCTCGTATATCGTAACGCTCGTGCCATCAGTGATTGGGACGCATGTTCCAGGGGCATACACATTGACCGTTCTCACAGTCTGCCCTTCAAGGCCGTCCGTGTCGACGACTCTCAGGAACACTAGGTACACTCCCTCCACTCCGTATTGATGCTCGGCGACCTTGTCCGTCGAGAGGGGGGTGTCCCAGACTCCGTCACCGTCCCAGTCCCACTGCACCCGCAGGAGCTCGACAGGGTCTTCTAGGTCGTAGCTCGAGGAAGCGTCGAACCAGAACATTGTCGAAGTCGACCCTGAATCCGGAGCGACAGCGAATGATGCCACGGGCGGAGTGTTCACGGGCGTCGATGACTTCCCGAGTGCCGCGTAGTCGAGTCCATGCAGCATCGGGTGGAAGTAGTATCCGGTCACCCATGACCTCTCGACATGGAAGTTGTTCGCCTGATACATCCATATGTACGGCGCGTCCTCGTACACGAGCATCGATGCCTCCGAGTATAGATCGGCCCTGGTGTCCGGGTCGAGCTCGGCTGCCGC
>DATKWQ010000050.1:0-8924 GCA_035529455.1 Thermoplasmata archaeon | reverse complement strand
GGGTGACGATGGCGTGGAACTGGCAGACCTCTCCGCATCTCCCGCAGAGCGTGCACTTCCCTTCGTCGACCTCAGGGACCGGCCTGTACGCCTTCTCAGGTGCTTCGCATTCTGCCTTCTGGAACAGATGACAATTGGGTTCCTCGACGTCGAGGTCGACGAGAGTCACATCGCTCATCACAGAAGCGAGGTTCGTGGCGATGAGAGTCTTGCCAGTGCCTCCCTTGCCGCTCGCAATGGCTATCCGCGTCGGCCTCCTTTCGGATTCGCTGGACATGGTCAGTGGGCGTGTCCCTTGCAGGCGACATCGTGGCTGGCGGCGGTCAACTTACCTTCTTTCCAGGCTTCGATGGCTTCCTTGGCAGTGCCCGCCGCACCTACGTAGACCTCCACTCCGAAGCCCACTAGCATGTCTATTGCCATCGGCCCTAGACCGGAGCATATCAAGACTTTCGCGCCCGTCTTGGCTATGTGCTCAGGCGGCTTGCCGAGGCCACCCATGTGTTCGCTCCGGTTCTTCACGACCTGCACTTCGTTCGTCTCGGTGTCCACCACCGTGAACGTCGGCGCTCTGCCGAAGTGGTCACAGACCACATCGTCGAGTCCACCATTGTCCATTGTCGGTATACATAGTTTCATTTTTGTCCACACTCCTGATGGTTTTTATCGTCAATCTTGGTACTCGCCCTTAGCCTCCATCCCTGTCTCACTATCTCGCGCGATCCGCAGGAGAGGCATTTGTCTGGGCGTTTGTCCAGCACCATTTCAAGGCCGCAGCTGGAGCATCTGAATCGCAGCACTCTCATGGCGACTCGCCCTCCATATCTTGCTCACGGCGCTTCTCGCAGTTCCTCACCGCGTTCCTAAGAGCTATCACAGCGAGGGTTGCACAGTGCCTGTGCTCCTCGGGCAATCCGCCAAGGGCCGCTGCGAGCTCTTCCGGCTGGATGTCGAGCGCTTCCTCGACCGTCCGGCCAACGGCGATTTTGGTCAACCTGCTGCCACATGCTATCGTCGCTCCGCATCCATCGGTGAAGAACATGCACTCGGCGATCCGGTCGCCGTCGAGCTTCAGAGTCATCTCCATGGTGTCATTGCACAGCCCGTCCGAGATGCCTGTCCCGTCGGCGTTCTCCACCACGCCGACATTGGCTGGGTTCTTGAATTCAGCGATGACTTCCTGAGAGTATATCTTCGAGTCCTCGGCATCGAGGACGCTCATTATGCTCTCGACGAGATCGTCGAGCTCGGTTGATTCCTGTTCTTTCTCACTCATTGACGGTTTCCCCGACGCCCCCCGCCCATGCCATGATGACCTGGGGAGGTTGAGCTTGAAGCTTCCCGCAGCGATCCGCCCTTGTACTTCTCCAAGGCCTCGCGGATGGTCCCGCTGCCCCCGACGAACACCTTGACCCCTGCCGCGGACAGCACTCTGAACGCATTCGGTCCGACATCTCCGGTGACCACGGCTTCGACTTTCAAGTCCACCACGTCCTTCGCAGCCTGTATGCCCGCGCCGTTGCTGAGGTCCTTGGCATCGTTCGACACCGGATTCATGTTCCCGGAGCCATCAACTATCACGAAGTAGGCACATCGACCGAACCGTGGATCCATGGGGGATTCCGGCTCCTTTCCTGTCGAGGTGATGGCGATCTTCGCCTCTCCCGACATCTTGCTCTCATCCATATCACTCATCCTCCTTTGCACAGTTCGCCCTTCATAACGGTCCCGCACTCCGGGCATTTTCGCGTGCTGCACGGCTTGCCGCGTTCCTTGTGCGGCACTGTCATGCCACACTTGGGGCAAACGCACACTTTCGAACCGAATTCAAGCTCCTCGCCGCTCGTCTCAGCTCTTCGTTCTTCTGTCATGTTCACCTCTACCTCTTCTCTGCGAGGACGGCTTCCTGGGCCCGCGGCGTCCTCTGCAGGCCATTTGCGGACGTCCATACTCGTCCGTCCTGTGGATGTTCGCGCTGCCGCACAGTGGGCATTTGTCAGGCCTCCCCGTGCCATAGCGCTCCTCCCAGGTGTAGCTGCAGGAGGCGCAACCGAATCTCCTGACACTCCTGGCCGGTTCCTTCACTTCAATCCCTCTCAGTGTGGCCACACATCCTAATCTGCTCCTTGACTAGGCCTCCTTGGCCTTCTCGACTGCCGCGATGACCCTGTCAGTTATGGCATCGAATATGGCGGTGACGTCATCGCCTTCAGTCGCCACGAATGGGACTCCATTGTCGCCGCTCTTGGCTATCGCTCTGCTGAGCGGCAGCTTGCCAAGCAACGGTATTCCCAGTTCTCTCACCGCCGTCTCAACGCCGCCCTCGTCGAACATCTCGATGTCCTTTCCGCAATGGGGACATTTCAGGCCGCTCATGTTCTCGACGAGGCCGATGGGCCGCAGCTTCACGGCCTTGGCGAAATTGATTGATTTTCTCACGCTGAGAAGCGCAACGTCCTGAGGGGTGGTCACGACTATCGCACCGTCCGGGTCAGGGACGAGCTGGGCGACACTCAGTGGCTCATCTCCTGTTCCCGGGGGCAGGTCGACTATCAGATAATCGAGGTCTCCCCACTCGACCTCCTCGAGGAATTGCTTGATGGCCCCCATCTTGACGGGCCCCCTCCATATCACAGGGGAGTCAGGGTCCCGCAGCAGGAACGCCATTGATATCACCTTGAGTGACGGCGTCAGCGATGTGGGCACGATCCTGCCGTTGTCGTTGACTGCGAGCGTCATGTCGGACAGTCCGAGCATCTTGGGTACGCTGGGCCCGTGCATGTCCGCGTCGAGTATGCCTACGGTCTTACCCTTCTTTGCTAAGCTGAACGCCAGGTTGACGGTCACGGTCGATTTGCCGACGCCGCCCTTGCCGCTCATGATGATCAGCTTGTGTTTGACGTTCTTCAGATTCTCAGCAGCTGATACGCCCTCGGGCTGTTTCGATTGGGCTTGCTGCTTACCAGTGAAAGCGTGCATATTCTCCATCTCCTTCTACGATCAGCAGGTGAACACACGGTCGGCTTCGACTGCTGCGGCCGCGAAATCCATCAGATTGACGAACTCAACGCCCTCCATGAACTGTCCTTTGTCTATCCCGCGCGCTTCCAGACAGGGTATGCAGACCTGCACCTTTCCGCCGCTATTGATGAACGCGTCCAACAGCTCCTTGACGGGGGCCATGCCTTTGATTGGCTCGAGCTTCTCCGCGTAGCCCTTCTGAGCCAGTTTCACACCGTCTCCAGTCAGGAAGACCGAGGTCTTGATGCCGAGTGCTGACGCAGCGCCAGCACACGCAAAAGTCATCGTCGCCTTCTCGCGATCATCGTCAGCGTGCGTTCCTACGATCAAGAACGCCTTCTTGGAGTAGTCTATATTCTCGCCCATTGAGATACCTTCATCTAGGCATGTGTGGACTTGGCATAAGTAAAGAGCGGCGAACAGGCTAGCCACCAGGCCATCAATCGTCCGCGTTCAGTCCGAACCGGTGCTCCTTGTAGTACGCGCTGTAGATGGCTCCCGCGGGGTTGTGGGCAAGCACGCGGTCCTTGACGATCAATGTCGATACGGGCGCATGGGAATGCTCTGTGAACAACACGTCGTGGCCCACGCAGAGCCCGACGATGATGTTCAGCTCAGTGCCGCATCTCTCGAGACAGAGCGCCTGCCCGACCGGGTTGCATATGGCCTCCTTGTCGTATCCGTGCAGCTTGGCCACGCCCATCTCTCCCTTATCGATGCCACAGACCTTGCAGCACGCCGTATGCATCTCAAAACCCTTCTTCTCCAGCACATCGGCGACGGTGCGCGCCTCGCTCGACAGCCCGACGCAGAACGCTATCCCCAGCTTCTTCATGCCCATCTTGGAGGCGTACAGGGCGAGCTCCTCGATCCTGGTGAGTTTCATGTAGTGCTCGGCCTCGATGTCGCCGGATATCCGCATGGAGTCCAGCTCCTTCTGCGAGTATGACTTCTTGGCGTCATCGGCGAGCGCGTAACAATCCTTTCCGTCGCAGCATTCCTTGTTGTCGCAGTGTGCGCAATCTGCTCTCATGCAAGCATCTCCCCGGACCTTCCGCCAGATGGGTAAGGTCAGATGTTGCCTATGTGGCTTGCGACGACCTTCCTCTGCGCCCTTCTCAACACCACGTCAAGGGTCGCCTTGGATACATTCATGCGTCTGGCCAGGTCGTCGAGTTTGATCTTCTTGGGTATGTCGAAGTACCCTAGGTCGAAGGCTGTCTGGAGCACCCTCTCCTGCTCTGTCGTCAGCTCACGAGCCGTTCTTAGGATGGTAATCTTCTCCACGACCACGCTCGCGCCTATCCCTTCCAGGTCGTCGACCAGACGGGTCAGCGCGGCACCGTTCGGGGCGATGATGTTTAATTTTATGCCACCGTCTGGGCGAGAAGTCGCAGAATCCAACAAGCAGTCCGAGTCCCCGAGGACCCTGCAAGTCTGACAGGACTGCATGTCGACGGATGCGAGGAAACGCCCTGCGCCGTTCTTCGAGTAACTTATCTCGCTCTCAGGGTCTGCAGTCCGGATGTAGCCCGTTATGTCTTCTTCTGTGACTTCCTCGGCCCCCTCTATCCTCACGAGACTCTGTCCGCCGTGGCCGTTCTTCGGGGCGCATCTGAGGACTTTCACGGTCACATCCGATTTGCTTGAGATGCTGCCGATCCAGTTGTTAGGGATACGGAGCAACAGCGTCGCGATTCTCAGTCTATATCCCTCCCTTCGGTTCCGCCAGGTCGCCTGAAGTCGATAATTGTATCGCCTCATTCTGTCCGTCCACCCGGATTCGGAGGGCGCAACCATTGACGATCGCCAAGGTGACCTTGCCCCGAGCGGACTTCAGTATCCGATTGTACGTCGATTGCGACACATCCATCCTCGAAGCCGCCTCGAGCTGTTGCAGATCGAGCATGTCCGTGAGTCTAAGTGCCTCCAGTTCGTCAAGGTCCAGGTCTACTTTTTCGAGGTGTGTCGTCGGCACTCCCTGAGGCTTGAAGAGTCGGTGGCCTGGTTCGCAACACACCTTTCTGCACTTGCGTGGCCGAGGCATCGGTTATGAATTATAATTCATTCTAATAAACCTTTTCGACGCGCAGCCATCTGTCTTGCTGTCCGCAAAAAGGTCTATATATCACGCCTCTCTACGGTATTACGAATAGTCTAAAAGGTGTTACGAATGGGTGTGACAAGACCTAACCTTATTGGCGCTGGGAGAGCGGCCGTGTGCTTCGCGTCCGCCCTCGTCCTGATGTCGCTGGCCTTTGTGGGCGTTGCCAGCGGCGAGGACGACAAGCTCATGGTCGTCTGCACGAACTCGGCGCTCGCCGATTTCGCCACAAACGTGTTCGGCGAGGAGCTTGGGGCTGTCGTCGAGATCGAATACATCATGCCAGCGGGTGTCTGCCCATCTCATTTCGACACTAGCCCGAGCGACGTCGTCACGATCGCATCGGCGGATGTCGTGATTTCGCTTGGATGGGAGCCATGGCTGTCCGACCTCCTCGAATCTTCCGGAAACGAAGACGCGTTTGGCATAGCCTGCTTGGGACTCGGCGAGTGGAACATCCCGTCCGGGGCGGAGCTTCACATCAACCGGATCGCGGAGGGGCTGTCGGAATTCAGACCCGAATGGAATTCCACGTTCACGGCCAACGCGCTGAACTACTCCACTGAAATCGCCAATGCGTACGAAGAGGCGAGACAGATGATCGCGGCCGAGGGATTGAACGGGACCAAAGTAGTCACGATAGACTGGTACGCTCTGTTCCTCGAGGGACTGGGGTTCGAGGTGGCGAAGTTATATGGCGCGCCTGAGGGACTCTCGACGGCGGACATCTTGGAGATATCAGCTGCTTGCGACGACCCAGAGGTCGCCATGGTGGTTGACAACCTCCAATCGACCGTCGACTTCGGCATGCAGCTCGCGGCCGATTATGGGAAGATCCATGTCGTCCTCAGCAACTTCCCTGGCGCCATACCTGGCAAGTACACCTATCTGGACAACTTCGAGTACAATGTCGACGAGCTCGTCAACGGCGCGATCGCCTATGAGACGACCCAGTCAGAGCTGTCGGACCTGGAGTCGGAGATATCGTCCCTCGAGTTCCAGAGGATTGCACTTGCATCAGCGGCAATGGTCCTTGGGTTCTTGCTGTTGCTATCACTTCTGGTCGCTAGGAGGAAGAAAGAATGAACGCGGAGGACACACTCAAACGGATATCGGAATTTCATGGACATCTCGGCCCCTATGTCGTGGTTGGCTACCGCATGGGCCAAGCGGCGAACCGCCTTCTGGGGCCAGACCCATTCGGCAAGACCGCGCTGGTGCTGACCGGAGGCAAACCGCCCAAGTCCTGCCTCGTGGACGGCATACAACTCTCATCGGGTTGCACGCTCGGGAAGGGTCTTATCGGCGTCGTGGACCAAGGCGAGGTCGCGGCGGTGTTCATGTCGAAGACACGGAAGGCCACGTCCAGGATATCTCTCAAGAAAGGTATCGCGGACGAAATAACGACCATTCCCCACGAGGAAATGGAGAATCTCGCTGCAAGGCTCTACACGCTCACCGAGGACGAACTCTTCGATGTTAGTCACGAGGAATGACCACATGAGCGGGTCGAAGGAGCCGAAGGCGGTCGTGCTGCTTGACGAAGTGAGCACCATCTACGAGGGTGAGCGGCTCCCTGCGATAAGGGACGTCAGTCTCTCAATCAACGCTGGTGACTTCGTCTGCGTCGTCGGACCGAACGGTTCAGGGAAGACGACACTTCTCGAGACGATCAACGGGATACTGCGCAACACGTCTGGCAAGGTGCGAGTGTTCGGCCTCGATGTCACAGAGTCTGGCCACTCGGTCCGAACCAGGACGGGCTACGTGATACAGAACTTCGAGATAGATCCGCTCTCTCCGTTCCTATGCAAGAATGTTGTCATGTCGGGCAGGGTCGGCAAGATAGGCCTTCTTCGGTTCCCGTCGGAAAGCGACTGGTCAGTTGTGGACCGTTCGATGAGGCTTGTTGGCATGGAATCCTATGCCGATAGACCGGTCGGCAAACTCTCCGGTGGCGAGTTCCAGAAGATACTGTTGGCGCGAGCAATCGCGCAAGAGCCAGAGATGTTCCTCCTGGATGAGCCGTTCGCCAATTTGGACCTGAAGTCCCGGGCGGATGTCGACCGATTGATATCCGACCTGAACCGCAAAGGCGCGACGACGGTCATGGTCAGTCACGAGATCGATTCGATACCTGCCGCTTGCTCACACTTAATTGTCATGGACCGCGGCAGGGTCGTTGCGTTCGGACTGAGGGATGAGCTGCTGAGCAACGGCATGCTCTCGTCTCTGATGAAGGAGAGGGGGTCGGTCCATTGATATCGTTGCCGTTCGCTCTCCTGGTCACCGCAACGCTCGGATCGATACTAGCCGGGTTATCATGCTCCATCGCAGGGGTGTTCGTCGTACGTTTGAACATGGCATCGATCGGTTTCTGCATGTCCCACGCCGCGTTCGCAGGAGCGGCCTTCGGTCTCCTGATTGAGGTCGACCCGTTGCTGACCGCCATGTTGTTCGCGTCTGCGACGGCGGTACTGCTCGCTCCAGTGGCCAACCGGGCGAAGCTGAACACGGACGTCGTCATAGGCATCATGTTCTCCCTGATGATCGCACTCGCCTTCGTGTTCCTGAACCTCTCGCCTGGCGAGGCCGCCTCCGGGACCGCCCTGCGAATACTGTGGGGCAGTATCTTCGCGGTCTCCGAATACGACGTCCTCTACTTGGCGCTCCTATGCACAGTGATGGTCAGCTTCGTCGTCCTCTTCTACAAGGAGATCCTCGCTCTGATGTTCAATCAGAAGCTGGCGAAGGCGGCGGGAGTGAACACATATGTGTTCATGCTCGTGGTGGTGTTCCTCACAGGCCTTGCCGTTTCGTTCTCGCTCAAGCTTGTTGGCGGTTTGCTCGTTTATGCGCTCATAATCAATCCCACCTCCACGGCGTACCAGTTCTTCTGGGATTTCAGGAAGATAATGATCTTCTCCCCAGTGATAGGCGTCGCAAGTTGTCTTGTTGGATTCGTATTCTCGCTCGAGACGGATTTCCCGATCGGCGCGTCGATAGTCATAGTCTCCGCTATACTGCTGGCGGTGTCGATAGCGGTATCGCCGAAGAGACGCACAGTCAAGGGCGCGGCGTTATCAGTCTGACCGTGATTCTGCAGGTTCACGGAGACGTTTCACGCGTCGTTTCGTCGACTCGGCCCCCTCCTCCGGGATCGACTCGATCTTGCCGACAGGGGATACGAGCAACCAGATTACTGAGAACAGAGTCCCGATTCCCGAGATGAGGATCATTGTCTTGATCCCGAAAGCCTCGCCGAGATACCCGCCCAACAGACCGCCTATCGGGAACACACCCCACACCAAGAATCGCATCGTGGCGTTCATCTTCCCCTGAAGATGGTCTGGCGTGATCGCCTGTCTCAGACTGACTTGGTTCACATTGTAGAGAACCATGAGTAAGCCGTTCACGAACATGAGTGGCGTTAGCAGGAAGAGGGCATTTCCTGGATCTGCGAGGACCAGCAGTATGATTGGTATGCCTGACAAAGCCGCCGATAACACGATTGTCCTGCCAAGGCCGATTGCTGAGACAATGTGCGACGACACGATCGCTCCCGCGACGGCCCCTATGGCACCGACGGCGAAGACCGCCCCTATCCAGGTGGGATTGAGCTGCAGCGAATCGACCATGAAGAGTATCATCAATGCGAAGAACATGCTGCCAAAGAGGTTCCCTGTGGACGTGCACCCCGCGATTCCCCTGAGAATCGGGTTCTTCAGGACGATGCGGAGCCCCTCACGAATCTCCGTCATCACTGGTTTGTCTGCACACCTCTTGTCGACGTTCTCCC
>DATKWQ010000049.1:0-6784 GCA_035529455.1 Thermoplasmata archaeon | reverse complement strand
TGCCAGCAACCTCGTGAAATCGTCGACTACCTCCTTGGGCGTCTCGAAGAAGGTGTATCCGTCGGTCGGGGTGATGAGCATCATGATGGCCCTGCCAACGGTCGTCTTGCCGCATCCAGACTCCCCCACGAGTCCTAGCGTCTCCCCGGAGCGTATGGAGAACGTCACGTCATCGACGGCACGCACCTGCGCCACGGCCCTCCTCAGGAGTCCTCCCCTGATCGGGAAGTACTTCTTCAGGCGGACGACGTCTATGAGGTTGCCATCATGTGACCCATGGCTGACTGGCATACTCCTTCACCTCCGTTACCATGTGACACGCCACTCCATGGCCTGGCTCAATCTCCGTCAGCTCTGGCTTCACCTTCTTGCAGTACTCCTTCGCGAAGTCGCATCTGGGATGGAACCTGCAGCCGGTGGGCGGGCGTATGAGGTTCGGCACAGTACCCCTTATCGTGTACAGCGTGTCCGTGTCCAGCTGCGCCGAGGGCACGGACTTCATGAGCCCTATCGTGTACGGGTGCCTGGGAGACTTGAATATCGTCCTGGCGCCCCCTATCTCGGCCATCGACCCTGCGTACATGACCCCTACGCGGTCGCACATCTCGGCAACGACGCCCAGGTTGTGCGTTATCAGCAGTATGGAGCTGCCGTACCTCTCCTTCATGTCCCGCATCAGCTTGAGTATCTGCGCCTGTATCGTGACATCTAGCGCGGTCGTTGGCTCGTCCGCGATCAGTAGCTTGGGGTTGCACGCCAAAGCGATTGCGATCATCACCCTCTGCTGCATGCCACCGCTGAGTTCGTGCGGGTACCTCTCTGACACGCCTGTGGGGTCTGGTATGCGCACGGTCTTCAGCATGGCCGTGGCCTCGGCGAAGGCCTCGTCGTACAACTCGCTCCTGTACCTCCTGACGACTGGGACGTTCGCCAGGATGGACACCTTCGAGAGCGGGTCCTTGGCAATCGCCTCGAAAATCTTCGAGTAGGTCATCATCATGACCTTCTTGAACTGCCATCCGAAGTAGCCGTAGAACCTGTTGGAGCAGTTATGGCACTTGCGCTCGAACTCGTCGACCTCTGTCTCGCAGATAGAGCACACGAAATGATGCTTGAGCGCTTTCCTGTCTTCCCTCTTCTTGCGGCGCATGTACGTCTTCGCCAGATTGTGCGGCACTGCTGACGGCGCCACCGTCCTTATGATCTTTGACTCCGCGATTTTCTTGTCCCTCTTCCGGTACGGTGCGAGGAACGATGAGTTCGCTGCAACCATAGTCTTTCGATTCTCCATGGTCAGCGAGTCGTACCATTCCTGGGCGATTGCCTTCCTGTCCTTCGCCGTCAGGCGGAACGGATAGGACCTCCAGTCCCGCGTTATCTTCCTAGGTCTGGTGGCCAGGCTCGTATAGAGCCTGCGTATGCGCCGGGGCATCTTCTCGGGAGGCGTCTTTCTGACCGACACCTCCCTCATAGGCACCTCCATGCTCGCCACTCCCTTCTTGCGCGCCTTCTTCTCCGCTCTCTTCTTGCGGCGCATGTACGCCCTCGCCAGATTGCGCGGCACCACTGGGGGCGCTATCGTCTGTTCGGCCTCCGACACCGTGACTGGCTTTCCCGTCTTTCGGTTCGGCGCGACCAGAGTGATGCGGTCTTCCGTGCTGAGTGAATCGTAAGACTTCTGTGCGATCGCCATCCCATCAGCCAACTCTTTCTTCACTGGCGCAATCATCCTCCTGAAACGCGCCAGCGGGATGTCGTACGCTGCAACTAGGCGCAGCTTATCGACCATGTCAAGCTGTCGGTACCATTCCTCTGCCTCCGTGTCAACGGGCCGCTTGCCGACAGGCGTCGACGGCGTGGCGGGCTTACCATCCTTGCGTGCATCACGACTCCGCGCGCGCTTCCCCTTGACCGCGATGACCTTCTCATCCTCGAGCCTTCTGAGGACTCGCTCGGCCATCTCTGACCTCCTGTGCTGCAGGATGACCTCAGCTATCTGGTCGCCCGCTGTGAACACCGGGTTGAGAGCGCTGGTCGGTTCCTGGAATATCATCGATATGAAACGGCCCCGTATCTTCTGCATGTACGAGTTGCTCTTGGTCAGAAGATCGTACTTCCTGCTCAGGGCGTCCTGGACTTTGCTCTCGGACTTGGGCGCCTTCCTCAGGCGCGTGTCCATGTACGCCTCGACGACGCCCCTGGGGGCTTTCGCCGGGACTATCGTATCGGCAATCTCCTTTGGCGTGACGTCCTTGACGCGTTTCTTGAAGCCCGTGAGCCGAACGCCGTAGGTGGCGACCAGCTTCTTCTTCTCCGCAGCAGACAGCTTCTCGTACCACTTCTGCGCGTCATCCTCGAACCTCAGTCTCTCCCTCCTCACTTCCGGAGGCTCCATGAAGAACACGTTGCCCGCCTCTATCTTGCCAGGTGGGCTCATCACGAGTTTTATTATGGAGCTGGCAGTCACGCTCTTGCCGCAGCCGGTCTCGCCGACGAGCCCGAGCGTCTCGCCCTTCTTTATGACGAGGTCTATACCATCGATCGCCTTGACGATCCCCTGATAGGTGTAGAAATTGATGAAGAGGCCCCTGATGTCCACCAGTACTTGGTCATCGTGTTGCGTCGTAAGCCTCACCTCCTCATCTTCGGGTCCATCACGTCCCTGAGCCCGTCGCCCATCAGGTTGAACGCCAGAACGAACGCTAGTATCGCCATGCCAGGGAAGAACACCATCCACCAGTCTCCCGCTATGAACCTCGCCTGCCCATCCTGGATCATTATGCCCCACTCGGCGGTTCCACTGGGTGCGCCGAGTCCAAGGTAGCTCAGCCCCGCCATCACGAGGACGACGGTCCCCATGTCCATCGTCCCTTGGACGACCACCGGCGCCCATGAGTTGGGCAACACGTGTCTGAACATGATCCTCGCACCGCCGGAGCCAGATGCCCTTGCGGCGTCGACATACACGTTCTCCCTCGTCGACAGCACCTGCCCTCTGACGAGACGCGTGTATCCTGACCACCAGACTATCATCAGCGCAACCTTGGTGGCGCCCAGGTCCCTCCCAAGCACCGCGGCGATGGACAACACGAGTATGAGTGAAGGGATCGACAGGAACACATCGGTCACACGCATGACGAGCTCGTCCACGACCCCTCCCTTGTATCCGGATATAAGTCCAAGGAGCGTACCTATTGCCAGCGAGACCCCTACCACCTGGAGGGCGAAGGACATCGACACCCGCGCGCCCCATATGATCCCGTAGTAGATGTCAGCGCCGTTCATTCCGCTCCCAAGCAGGAAGCCTTCCGTTAGCGGGGGTATCGGGTCTCTGAGAGTGAAATCCTTGGGGATCTGGAATGGGTCCTTTCCCTCCTCAGGTGTCGCGAAGGCCTGTGGAAAAGCGGCAACGACTATCAGCATGAGCAGGAGTCCTATGCCCGCAAGAGACGTGAGGCTCTTGGACACGAGGTGCAGGGAGAACTTCATCTCCCTGAGCCTTGGCGCGAGGGACAGCATGATTCGCTGGCCCAGCGACATCCTGGCCCAGCTCTCCGTGCTCGTCCACCTCGGAGCCGTCGCCTTATCGCCCTTCCTCTTCCGGGCGCCTCCCTTAGGAACACTCGTCTTCATATCTCCCTCTCAATCTCTCAGTTCTGCGGTCGTCAGCCGAGCCTCACTCTCGGGTCCAGGTAAGCATACATGATGTCGACGGTCAAATTCGCAAGCGTGTAGATGACTGCGGCCAGAAGGGTGAATCCCATTATACCTGCGGTGTCGAGGTTGAAGGCGGCGTCCGCAGCCCATCTGCCCATGCCGGGCCAGTTGAATATCGTCTCCGTGAGCACTGCCCCGCTAAGGAGCCCGCCGAACGAGAGTCCCACCACCGTCGTCGTGGGTATGAGGGCGTTGCGCCTTGCGTGCCTCTTTATGACTACCTTCTCGGGAAGCCCCTTCGACCTCGCCGTGCGCACGTATTCCGCCCCCAAGACCTCTAGCATGGAGGAGCGCATCATGCGTATGATTATCGCCGTGGAGGCGAAGGCCAGCGTTATGGCCGGCAGGGCCAGATGCATCAACGCGTCCCAGAACATGTCGGGACGACCGACGATCAAGGAGTCTATCAACATGAAGTTCGTAGGCGTAGGCACATCGGCGAACATGATGGATGTCCTGCCATCGGGCGGGGCGGCCCAGCCGAGGTCCAGATAGAACACCTTCAACAGCATCAGCCCGAGCCAGAACACAGGTATGGAAACTGCGACCAGCGATGTCACGCGGGTTGTCTGATCCAAGGCGGAGTTCGCCTTGACCGCGGACTTCGTGCCTGCGGCGATGCCTACGACGACGGCGATGATTGTTGCTATGATGGCGATCTCGAAAGTCGCAGGAAATTTAAGTTTAATGGCATCTGTGACGGGCAGGTTCGCAACTTGGCTGTAGCCGAGGTCACCCTGCAGCACGCCCTTCAGCCAGTAGAGATACTGAATGTACTGCGGCTCGTCCAGGCCGTACTTGTCTATGACTGCCTGTATCTGCCTCTCCGATGCCCGTTCGGGATCGCTGAGGTATGAGTTGACGGGGTCTCCGGCCATCCTTGTTATGGTGAACGTCAGGAGGGATACGCCGATGAGGACTGGAATGAGAAGAAACAGCCGTCTTATAATGTATGTGAGAAGCTGCAGTGCCTCACCCTCAATCCGTCATACTGGGTTAGATGCTATTTCTACCTTTTCCCATAGCTGTGAACCCGGCGCTGGCCGGTGGCCGTTGCAGGATACAGGCAGAGTAAGGGCTGCGCGGTTGAGAATAGATGAAAAGGAAAAGGTTTACTTGAAAGGGTTTACGACGTCCACTTCTCCATCACTTGTCGAAGTTCGAGTAGATATATCCACTGAACATCGGGTTGAAGAAGTATCCCTGTACCCAGGTCCGCTCAATATGGAAGTTGTTCGCCTGGTACATCCATATGTACGGCGCATCCTCGTACACGACCATCGAGGCCTGTGAGTACAGGTCCGCCCTCGTGTCCGGGTCAACCTCGGCTGCGGCCGCTCTGACGAGGTCGTCAAGGGTCTCGTTGGCGTATCCCGTGCTGTACGGGTAGATGCCGAAGACGCTGTCCATGAACGTTGTCATGTAGTTGTCTGGGTCAGCGTAGTCGGGTGCCCACCCGAGCCAGAATATGGGGAACGGCACTTCCGTCCTGTGCAGCTCATTGAGGTATGAGGGCCAGTCGAGCGCTTTTACGTTCACCGTGAACTGGGAGCCCATGTCTTCCAGGGTGTCCTTCATCAGCTCACAGGCCGTCTGCCTGTAGGTGTTGCCCGCGTTGTATATGAGCGCTATCTCGAAGCCGTCCTCGTACCACGAGTTGCCCGTGTCCTCGTTGATGGCCATCTCGAACTCATCCTGTGCCAGCTCGAGGCTGTACTCGTACTTCGGTATGTCTTCATCGTAGCCAAACATACCCTTCGGAATAACGCCATTCGGCTGTATGCCGTTGTTGCGCAGCACGTTCTCCAGGAACAGGTCGTAGTCCATCAGGTGCGTGAACGCCTTCCTCACATGTATGTCATGGAAGAAGTCCGAAGGCACATCGCTGCCGTATACCGCGGCCGCCGTCGTGTTGATGTCGAAGTTGAACCCCGCGAACATCATGTTGAACGTCGGCAGTCCCTTGATTATGCGGTATTCTGCCGAGTCAAAGAGGTCCTCATAGTCTATGGGCAGGTAGATGCTGTCCGCGTCGCCCGCCTGCAACATGAGTATCCTCGTGTTGACATCGTTCGCCTTCACGATGTATATGTCCTTCAGAGCTGGAGCCTCGCCCCAGTAGTCGTCGTTCCTGGTGAGCACGATCTTCGATCCGACATCCCATGTCTTGAGCATGTATGGTCCTGTACCACAGGTGTTCTGCTCCATGAAGTCGTTCGTTTCGCCGTTCTCAATGCCGCCAGCCTCGTCCTCCACGAAGTCCATGCTAACGACGCTCATCAGCGTGTATGCGCAGATGTAGATGAACGCCGAGTACGGCATCGTCAGGCGGAACGTCACGGTGTTCTCGTCGAGGTCGGATAGTACGACGGCCTCGGCGATGTCGGTCATGTGGTCCTCCGTGATCTCCTCACTGGTGTCCGCGGGCAGCGCGTCGAGCAGCCACGGCTCGGTGACGCCCTCAGAGTCGATCCAGTCCTGGACTGTATCTCCCACGTAGTACGAGATGTAGTGCGTCATTATGGCCTCTATCATCCACGACGGTCCCGTGGGGTCGTGGATCCTCAGCGCCCTCTGGACGGAGTATGCGACGTCTTCGGCGTCCATGTCAGTCCCGTCGTGGAACGTGACGCCCGACTTGACGTTGAACGTGTAGTTCAGACCATCGTCGGATATCAGGCCATTCGCGACCGTCGGCACTTCCTCTGCCAGTACGGGCACGAGTACATCGGCGCTATCCCCGTCGTAGAAGACCAGCGTCTCGTAGACGTTCTGCAGAACCTCTCCGCCCGCCGACTCGTAGTCCGTGGCCGGGTCGAGCTTCTCAGGCTCGCCGATCGTCACCATCACGAACGCGTCCGGGTTCTTCACGGTGCCCGTTACTGTCGTCGCAGGGTTGAGCACGTGTATGGTCCTCATCGTGGTGGTCGACTCGCCGTTCGTCCCTGTGACAGTGAGTTCGGCCGCGTAGTGGCCGCTTCCCACATACTTGTGTGTCGCGGTCATCAGTTCGTCAGGTGTTATCGTCGCCACAGCGGAGCCATCGCCGTAGTCGAGAGTCATCTCG
>DATKWQ010000048.1:0-2454 GCA_035529455.1 Thermoplasmata archaeon | reverse complement strand
GCTTGCCGCCCTTCAATGCAGGTTTTATCTCGTCGATCACGCGGAGCATTATCTGAGGCTTGACCGAGAGTATGATGACATCGGCGAACTTCGCCGCCTCGAGGTTTGACGGAGACACTTTGACGCCCTTGGCGATGGCCTTGAGCTGATCGTGCTTGTCCTTCAGTGGCTCGGCGATCATTATGCGCTTCGGGTCCGCCCACTTCGTCTGAATGATGCCCTTCGCAAGGGCCACGCCCATGTTGCCTCCGCCGATTATCGCGATCTTCTTGTTGTTCATCTCGCCTTCCTCTGAGCCTACTCTGAGCCAAAATGAGCCGGATATATAACATCGACCGTACAAATATGAGCATTGACCGGCTGAGGTCCGTCATCTCTGATGGGTGCCAGATGCTGTCCGGCTGTCGTTACACGACCGGACTGACATCGAGCCACAGGTGCACCTCACGGTACGAGTCCTGATTGTACTCCTGTCCGTCGATGTACAGCAGGAACTGGAGTTTCCACATACCCTCAGCGGAGACGGAGAAGTCGAATGTCTGGTTGTAGTAGTCGAGGTGGTCCAGAGTGAAGTCTTGCGATATGCCGGAATACGGAGTCAGTGCCTGCGTCTCCGCCCAGTCTATCGTGTCCTCGTCCACAGTGAAGTTGTAGTCGGTGACGTTCGTCAGCACAAGGACTATCGTGTAATTCACGACGGCATGCTCGTATGATTTCACGGAGAGGAGCACCCGCGCCTCCTCGCCCACAGTGAGGTTGCGTGGATAGTCGGTTGCCATGCCGTCGGGGCCGAGGATGGCGAGCTGTGTGAAAGTCTCCCCCACCCTCGGGGTCGTGATCGCCCACGCGAGGACGACCACGGATGCGATGAGCATCACAGCGATGCCTATCGTCAGGAGCTTGTCGACGAGGGGCATGCCCTGCCAGTCCACCTTGATGTCGATGACGATCGCGAACCTCTCGTCCTCTGGGAGACGCATCCTGCGGTACCAGCCCACGACCGATGCGATGATGATGAACGCGGATACTGACGCCATGATCGGCTCGAGTCTTATGCCCCACGGGGTGAAGTTCAGCCCGAGACCTATCAGAGGTACGATGGCGATGCTCAGGCCGAAGCTGAGGGCGACGCGCTCGATAGTGTCTATCTGCTCGTTCTCGGGGAACAGCGCCGCGGTGGCGGCGTATCCCGGAAGGAACAACACGAAGACGAGGCCCAGTATCTGCCGGGCAAGGCTGTCGGGGACGAAAGCGATGAGTGCGATGAGCAGCAGAGCGAGAGCGGCGCATATGATGAGGTCGTACGGGGTCTCCCTTATCTCAAGATGAAATTCCCGGGGCTGACTCGTCTCAGGTTCCATTCCCGTCCTCTTCCAGCGGTGAATGCTTTCATGCGACAAGCGCCTCGCGATATATGAATGCTGTCCGCTCTGAAGCTATACAGCGCGTGGAGAGGTGACTTTCCGGCTGAGTATCGGGACAAGGCTGATATGGTCGTCCGGCTAATCGTGTAAGGCAGGGTGTTTGACATGGCCGATGACGAATCATCCGAAAGTCCCCGAGAGGACGAGATACGCAAAGCCGTCAGAGACCGGTATCGACAGGTGGCGGTGAAGGAGGTGCCGTGCTGCCCGCAAGAGAGCGAGGCGATGTGTGGCTGCAGAGGGATATACTCGTCCCCCGAAATGCAGTCCTTGCCCGCGGAGGCGCTCGTGGCGAGCGCTGGCTGCGGCAACCCGATGGCCATTGCCGAGCTGCGAGAGGGCATGACGGTCGTAGACCTGGGCAGCGGCGGAGGCATAGATGTCTTCCTCGCCTCCAAGCGCGTCGGGACCAGTGGGAAGGTGTATGGTATTGACGCCACCCCCGAGATGGTCTTCCGTGCGCGGAGGACGGCGATGGAGAACGGGTTCAACAACGTGGAGTTCCGCCTCGGTGAGATAGAGCACATCCCTCTGGACCCATGTGTTGCCGACGTGGTCATCAGCAACTGCGTCATCAACCTGTCGCCCGACAAGATGCAGGTCTTCAGTGAGGCCTTCAGGATTCTGAAGCCTGGTGGCAGGCTCGCGGTATCCGATATCGTGCTTCTCAGAGAACTTCCGCCTGAACTCAGGAATGACCTGGCGGCTTGGTCGGCATGCGTGTCCGGAGCACTTCTCAAGAAGGACTATCTGCAAGCGATGATTAGATCCGGTTTCGAGTCTGTAGAAGTCGTGAGTGAAGAAGTGTATTCGACGGAGCAGCTGAATTCCTACATACTGAAGGGACAATCTGAGTCGGATCTGACATCTACTGTGGCAAGCTGCAAGGTGACAGCCTTACGCCCAAAACTCGGCTCCTAATGTCATCAACGGCTGATGATTCGCATTACCACTTCGAACGTACGGCGACCCAGCGGCATGAGTGAGATGATTGATATCGGCAACTTGATGTTCATTGGGTCATGGCTGA
>DATKWQ010000047.1:0-7819 GCA_035529455.1 Thermoplasmata archaeon | reverse complement strand
AAGCAGAAGGAACTCGATGAACTCGCCTCGAAGCTGGAGTCAGACCGGACGGACATGGAGGAGAAGCGGTATTCCATTCAAGAGATGCAATCGATTCTTGACAAGAGGTCGAGCGACGTTGCCTCGTCGGAGCTCAGGATGGCGGAGGAACGGGTGGAGCTCGACCAGCTTCGCAAGCAATGTCAGCGGCGTGAGGAGGAATTGGAGATCCTCGAGAGAGACATCGCCGCTCGTCAGAGCGACTTGGAATCGTCCACACAGGCATTGAGGACCACCCGTGAGAGCCTCAAAGACGCGGAGCAGAAGATGGCCGAACAGAAGGAGGAATTCGGCAAGATGCAATCTGAGATATCCTCCCGTGTGGCTGACGTGAAGGCCGAAGAGGACCGGTTGGCAAAAGAGAGGGAACTCTCGGCGGATGGGGTCGCTGAGTGCGAGGGCATGCGAAGGGAGCTCGAGTCATGGAAGGCCGAGCTAGATGAGACATCCGAGCGGATGAACGCCAGAGAAGGTGAGCTGACAGTACGCGCTGCAGAACTGGAGGAGCGCGACTCACAGATGATTGCACGCGATAGAGAGACGAATGCGCTTAAGATCGCCCTCGAGGAGGAGCGGGCCGCGCTCAAGTCTCAGCTGGAGGACGATCGAGCGAAGATGTCCGAGGAGTTCGCCGGCCTGGAGAGCATGAAGGTCGAGATGACACAGCTCCAGTCGGAGGTCGACGACCGCGAGGAGAAGATAGCCGAGCTACAGCGGTTCCTCGGGGACCGGGAGAAGGCTGTCGAAGAGGCGCGTACGACTCTCGAGTTGAACAGGGACTCTCTCGAGGAGCAGCGGCAGCAGATGGAGCTGCTCAGGGTCGAGTTCGAGCGTGACAGAGATGTCGCAGCTTCCGAGCACGACCAACTCGAGAAAGACATACTGGAACTGCGCGAGAAGGCGGAGTTGGAGAACGCGGCATTGCGGGAAGAACGCGAACGGTTCGCGGAGGAGAATGCCTCGATCGAGAGTCTGAGGGCGTCTCTCGAAGAACAGCGTTTGATGGTCGAGACGAGGTCAGACAAGCTTGAGGCAAGAGTTGCAGAGCTTGACGACCGCGACCGGAGCTTGGAGGAGCGTGAGGCGGCCTTGTCCGAACGCGAGGCGGCCTTGAATTCAGAATTATCGGGTCATGAGGAGCGGTCCAAGGAAGTGGATGAAAGGGCGGCGGAGGTGAATCTGGCCCTCTCAGCTTTGGAATCGAGAGAGGCAAATTTGGAGGAGAGGGAACTAAGGGTGCAATCCCTCTCAGCCGATACCGATGCCGTCAGGGCTCAGTTTGAGTCCGAACGCGAATCATTTGAGCGTGAAAGAACCAGCTTCGACGAGGACCGTGCACAGCTCGCGAAGGATGTCGCCCTTATAGATGGTGAGAAGGAGAAGGCGCTTGCGCTTGGAAGGACCGCCGAGCAGATATCCAGCAGAGAGGCCGAGATCGAGGAGAAGTCGGCAAGGCTGAACGAGCGCAGAGAGGAGCTCGAGCAGCTCGAGAGGTCCCTTAACGACCAGAAGGAAGGATTTGAGGCGAGAGAGGCGGAGATAAGTCGAGTCAGTGAAGAGCTCGAGTTATGGAAGGCAGAACTCGAGAAGATGGAGATCGATGTCAACGAGAGGTTGGCCGAGGCTGAGGCAGCAGCCGCCAAAGGCCGAGAGATGGGTGCTCTCGAAGAGTCCCTTCGGAAACGCGAGGAGGACATGCTCGAGAGAGAGGCCGCATTATCGAGCCTCCAGGCAGTATCTCAGACCAAAATCGAGGGGGAGCTGTCCACACTTGATGGTCTCAGATCCGAGCTCGACCAGGAGAGGCTCAACATCGAAGTCACGGTGGCTGAGCTGGCAGAGACTCAGGCGAGTCTGGATGCCAAGGACGCTGAGCTCGTGAGGAACGCGTCGGAGCTGTCGGATATCTCCCGGATGCTATCCCAGAAGGAGTCGGAGATAGAGGCCCTCAAGGACAAGCTCAACACTGCTGAGAAGGCCCTGCAGGAGCGCGAGGAGAACATAGCGCAGTCCGCCGACGAGTACCATGACGTTGTGCAGGAGATATCGCGCAAGAAGGACGAGATCGACGCCAAGGAAAAGGAGCTCGGCGAGCGGATGTCCGAGTTCGAGAGGGGCCTGACCGAGTTCGAACTGCTTCAGTCCGAGTTCGACAAGGAAAGAGGTCTGATGCAGCAGAAGGAGAGTGGGCTTGAGCAGCTACGAGAGGAGCTCGAGACCTGGCGCAAGGAACTGATGACCCGAAGAGAGAAGCTGGAGGAAGAGGTCCACGAGCGCGTTTCGGAACTGTCCAAGGAGATGGAATCTGGGCGAAAGAAGGACCTGGCGAGCGAGGACACGCTACTGAGACGAGAGATCGAGCTCAGACAGATGGATGAGGCGCTCCGAGCCAAGGAGCGCGATATGGAAACCAGAGAGAAGACCCTAGTCCTGGAGATGGAGCGTTTGGAGACCGAGCGTGCGGAGATACAAGACCTCTGGGAGAAAGTGGAAGGTGCGAAGGAGGGCCTGACAACAGTTGACGAGAAGACCTTCACGGACCTCGAAAATCGGAAAACACAGTTGGACGACGCCTATCTTCGGCTCGCCGAGCGGGAAGAAGGGCTGAGGGTTGACGAGCAACGGCTGGAAGAGGAATGGGAGCGCATGCACGGTATAGAGGAGGAGCTCGCTCAACTGGCCCAGATGCTCAAGACGCGAGAGGAGCAGCTGAGGAAGCTCGAATAATACTCCACGGCTCAGGATGACGTCTGTCCCTCAGAAGACAGTTACCTTTCCCTCTACGATCTGCATGGTCAGGGCGTCTATGTTCTTCAGCATCTCATCGTAGATTGCGCGCACCTCGGGCTCATATTTCGCACGGTTCACGTTTGGCGCGTAGATGATGTTCGCGCTCGCAGCCTGCGGATAATCAATCGGTTTGCCGATCTGTGAGAGTATCCTCGTGTGCACCTCGAGGATGTCCCCGCCTGCCATTTCGTATATCTTCTGGGCCACCTGGCTCGACAAGATGTTGTACAGCTTCCCGACATGCGTCACAGGGTTCTTCCCAGCAGACGCCTCCATGCTCATCGGACGCATCGGTGTGATGAGGCCGTTCGCCCTGTTCCCCCGTCCTACAGAGCCGTCGTCGCCGTTCTCCATCGACAGTCCGGATACGGTTAGATAGTAGATGTCCTTGTCATAATCATCCGCGGTGTTCACATCGACTTTCAGCTCCCGCTCGGTGAATCCGGCTGCGAAATCGGCAACTCTGTCAGAGCACTGCTCGATGACGCTCTTGTAGTGTCCCTTGTCCGGGATCTTTGAAGAGACCATCGCGGCAGCGATTGTCAGGTTTATCTTCGAGCCGTTCCTGTAGGCCATGACTTTGACGTCCTCTCCAATCTCAGGGAGCTCTGCGCACAGCTTGCCGTTGATGAACTTCTCCGTCTCGAGGGTGATCTTCTCGGTCTCGCTGAGCGGGGCAAAACCAACACCGAACGAAGTGTCGTTGGCCAATTTGCGCTGCGTCTCGTAGACTCCTCTGAGGTCAACACTGCCCTGGCCTATCATGCAGTCGAGAACGACGCCCCAGTCCACGTCAAGGCTCTTGCAGGTCTTCTGAAGGTACGAGTACGCGGCCTTCATGGCGCAGGTCCTGTAGGGGAGCCTCTCCCCGTCCACGTTGGTTGTGGCGCGTCCCACGAGGAGTATGTAAACCGGCTCAAGGATGGAGCCGCCGCCGAACTTCGGGGCGGACTGACCACCAACTATCTGGGTCTCGTCCGTGTTATGATGGAGTATTTTGCCGTATCGTTTGATGTACATCTTGCAGAGGGCTTGGCTGACGCTCTCCGCAAGGCCGTCCGCAATGCTGTCAGGATGGCCGATGCCTTTTCTCTCAACGAATTCGACACCCTGCTGCTCGATGGGTCTCTGCGATAGCTCTCCTACGAGAATGTTCCTGTCCATACGCCCGCCTCAGAGAATCTGGTTGGATGGATATTCTGTTCACTCTTAATTCTTTCGGAGCGAAAGGAATACTCGACATGGCCGGGGCCAGTTAGGCCTTCTTGTCCTTGTAGCCCTCTCTCCGCTTCGCCCTCGCCGATCCCTCTGGCACAAGCGCGAACTTCTTACCGGCCAAGACTCCTGCGACTCCCTCCGTGCTCTCGATAGAGGAGTATTCCTCGCACATCTTGCAGGTGGGGGGGCATACGCTCACCCTGTCTTTCGGTTCCGGATACTGGAACGTCCCTCCCTCATAGTTCCTCACGACTACGCGCTTGTCAGACATAGATATCAAGTACTGTGGCGCGAGCGGTATCTTCCCTCCGCCGCCTGGCGCATCCAGTATGAAGGTGGGGACTGCGAAACCAGACGTGTGGCCACGGAGCGCCTCGGATATCTCGATGCCCTTCGCGACGGAAGTCCTGAAGTGCTCGATCCCCTTCGACATGTCACACTGGTAGAAGTAGTACGGCCGGCACCTGATTTTCACGAGGTCCTGGACGAGCTTCTTCATTATAGTCGGGCAGTCGTTGATGCCCTTGAGCAGCACGGACTGGTTTCCGACAGGTATGCCAGCGTCTGCGAGCATCTCAACGGCCTTCTTGGACTCGGGGGTTATCTCCTTTGGATGATTGAAGTGCGTGTTCAGCCAGATGGGGTGGTGCTTCTTCAGCATGTCACAGAGCTCTGGTGTGATGCGCTGTGGGAGCGTGCATGGTGTCCTGCTGCCTATGCGGACGATATCCACGTGGTCTATGTTCTGCAGCCTGGAGATGATATCCTCCAGTTTCTCGTCCGAGACGAGCAAGGGGTCCCCTCCCGACAGGAGGACGTCCCTGATCTCATCGTGTTCCTCTATGTACTTGATCACCGCGTCTGTCGCCTTCTTGTCCCTCTCCTGGTCAGTCTGACCTGCAAGCCTTCTCCTAGTGCAGTGTCTGCAATACATGCCACACTGGTCCGTTATGAGAAACAGGACCTTGTCCGGATATCTGTGGGTCAGGCCGTGGACCGGCGAGTCGACGTCCTCGAACAAAGGGTCGTCCATGTCAGACTCGGAGAAGTCGACCTCGCTCGCGGTCGGTACAGCCTGTTTCCTGACGGGGCAGTACGGGTCCTTCGGGTCCATCAGAGACGCGTAGTATGGAGTGATCGCCATCCTGAGCATCTTCAGAGACTCGCGGACACCCTCTTCCTCCTCAGGGGTGAGATCCACGACCAGTTTCAGCTGGTCGATTTCAGTCACCCTGTTCCGGAGCTGCCACTTCCAGTCGTTCCATTCCTCGGGCGTTACATCCTTCCAGGGCGCTATATCTGTGTATTTTCTCATACGACCACTCCCATTTCGCGTCGCCTGGAAAACCTATATTGCACTCCGTATTTATCCTATGCCTATCTCGTGGCCTCATCCGTTACGAAGGTCGTTTGACGTGTACGAATTCGGGATGACCGGCCACGCCGAGCGGCAATCGGAATCGTAGCTGAATGTCTAAATATTACGGGAGTCCGATTCTGTGGGTCGCGAACGGTTATATATCCGAGTCCTTGTTTCGAGGAATGTCAATCCAGACTCTCTGACTCGACCATGAACGAAGCTCGGATGATGGGCGTTCCAGAGAGTGCCGCTCCCTCATCAGGGGCGAGGGGATGAATATGAAGAAAGTCGCGATAGTAGGTGCGGGCCAGAGCAGATATGGCGAGTTTCCCGACAAGGGGATAAAGGAACTGTTTTTCGAGGCATACAAGGACATGATGAAGAGTGTGGACAAGGGTGTCGACCCCAAGAGAATCGGGTCTGCCTATATCGGCAATCTCGGTTCTGGTGGATTCCAGCTGGGAAACATGTCGGCGCTCGTCTCTGAGTTCGTTGGCCTCCCGTACATAAACACCGTCCGTATCGAAAACGCATGCGCATCGGGTGGCTACGCGATAGTCTCCGCCGTGATGGACGTGCTCTCAGGAGCCCACGATGTCGTCATAGCAGGCGGCGTCGAGAAGATGACAGATGTCTCCGGCATCAAGCAGAAGTACTGGTTGGGGGTCTCGGGCGATACGGAGTACGAACGTCTCGCAGGAACGACCTTTGCAGGCCTCTACGCGTTGATAGCCCACAGACACATGCATCAGTTTGGGACGACGCGTGAGCATCTGTCGATGGTGGCGGTCAAGAATCACAAGAACGGGGCGCTGAACCCGAAGGCGCAGTTCCAGAAAGAGATCACCCTCGAGAAGGCCATCAAGAGCCCCTATGTGGCCTATCCGTTGAACCTCTTCGACTGTTGCTCCACCACGGATGGCGCGTCATCGATCATGGTATGCGATGCCGAGATAGCCAAGGAATTCACTGACACGCCCGTCTATGTGACGGGATTCGGAACTTCCAGCGATTACCTCGCGATTCACGACAGGCCTGACACGGTCACCCTCGAGGGCACGAAGAGGGCCAGCAGGAGTGCCTATGAGATGGCAGGCATCACGCCAAAGGACATCGACCTTGCGGAGGTCCACGACTGTTTCACTATCGCTGAGCTCCTCGCATATGAGGACCTTGGATTCTGTGAGAAAGGAAAGGCTGGACAGTTCATCGAGGAAGGACACACTCAGATTGGCGGTGACAAGCCAGTGAACGCGAGCGGAGGTTTGAAGTCCAAAGGCCACCCGATCGGCTCGACGGGCACCGGTCAAGCGTACGAGATGTTCAACCAGCTCAGAGGCACGGTCCAGAAGCCGGAGAGACAGGTCAAGGATGTGGAAGTCGGATTGGTGCACAACGTCGGAGGCTCAGGAGGCACCGTGTCCGTATCTATCCTGGAGAGGTGAATGGAATGGCGGTCGGTATCTCGGGCTACGGGGTTGCGATCCCCCGATTGAGGGTCAGGAAGGAGGATTACGCCAAGGCGTGGGGCTCGTTCCAAGCGGCTGGCGTCAAGGAGAAGGCGGTCATGGGGTTCGATGAGGACGTGCTTACTGTCGCGGCAAAAGCGTCACGAAGGGCACTGTCCTGTGTTCCAGTCGCAGCTGAGAATATCACACGTTTCGCCCTTGCGTCCACTTCAGCGCCTTACGTGGAGAAGCTCCTCTCGGGTACGGTCATCACGAACCTAGGCATCCCAAACAGCGTGTTCGTATCCGACCACACCACATCAACAAGGGCGGGTACTGAGGCGATCATTGTGGCGATGGAGCATGTGCTTTCTAACCCCGCAGGAAGAGCGGTGGTCGTTGCATCGGACTCCCCAAAGGCAAGCATGTGGTCCCCCATTGAGCATGGGTTCGGTGCGGGCGCCGCGGGTTTTGTCATATCAAGCGATAATCTCATCGCTGAGTTCGAAGGGCACGCGACATATGCTTGGGAGCATTTCGGCGAACGCTTCAGGCCGAGCGAAGAGGAGCTCATAAACGACCTTAATGTAAAGAAGTTCGCTCAGTTATCGTTGATCGGCACGACCACGAAGGCCGCCAAATCGCTGATGGAGCGTCTGGGTTCGAAACCTGAGGACTACGCCCATGTCGTGATACAGCAGCCGGACGCACGAACCCCCTCGACGGTCGCCAAGAAGTTGGGGTTCGCAGACACACAGCTTGCGAGCAGCTCTGTGGTGACGGAGGTCGGAGATCTCGGGGCGGCATCTGTTCCAGTCGCTCTGTCTGCTGCGTTGGACAGCGCGAAGATAGGTGACCGAATCATGGTCATAAGCTACGGCTCGGGCGCGGCGCCCGAGCTGGCCTTCACACCGCTGACCGGCGGCGGCGGCATGGCCGACTTCCCGAGCTGGTCGCCCGACGG
>DATKWQ010000046.1:0-16924 GCA_035529455.1 Thermoplasmata archaeon | reverse complement strand
TCTATCACATATACAACTGGGCAGGCAACTACACGGCGAAGGTGCGAGTCACCGATTCCGATGGCACTTCGGCGGTGGCATTCACCACCGTGGAGATAGTGGACCGGGACCTCGACGGGACTTTCGACGACGTCAAGGTCACACGCGAGAATCCCAACGAGACATCGACAATCACGTTCGACGCCGGATATTTCGCGGAGGAGTTCCCAGACATATCTAACGTGGTCTGGGAGTATGGTGACGGCGTGCGTGACCTCCGTGTAGGCGCTCCGTCCTCGCCGGTGGAGCACACATACGCCCCGGTCCGCAACTATCAAGTGAACCTGACGCTGACAGACGATGACGGCAACGTGCTCCGCATGAGCAGGCAGCTGCTGCTCATCGAGCCCGAGATAGAGATCAAGTCACCTACCGGCAACATGGTGATCAATCCTGGTATACCGCTGCGGTTCTCGATAAGCGACGACTCGTTGCCCCTGGTATCCGTCATATACTCGATCAACGGGGATGAGGCGCAGAATTTCACCGTGCTGTACGAGATAGACACCACGGACTGGTCCGATGGGGCTTATTCAGTGGTCGTGCGCGCTGAGGACAGGGACGGGAACATCGCCGTCATGGACGACATCGAGATAGTCATCGACAGTGAGGCCCCCCAGGTCATCCTCCTTTGGCTTTCCAACCAGACGTACGCAGGCGACAGAATCAATGTGACCATCCAAGTGGATGACGCGAACGTCGACCCGCAAGGCGTCACTCTCATGGTGCTGTTCCCAGGACATGACTCGCCTGTGTACCTGCTGATGCGGCCGTACGGAGACGGCAGGTTCTACGCCGTGGTGGACGTGCCGATGAGGACCGGGACCATCGAGTTCTGGTTCACGGTCGATGACCTTGCGGGCAACAGGGTGACCACAGAGATCTTCACCGCCACCGTCAAGATGCATTTCATAGATGCGGCTTGGCCATACCTGCTCGCGATGGCGGTGCTCGCCGCCTTGGGCACCGCCGCGTACTTCTTCCGCGAGACGAAGACAGCTGTCGACGAGACCTTTGTGATATACAACGACGGCCGTCTCATGGCCCATAGCACAAGACGGCTCAAGCCCGGAATGGACGACCAGGTTCTGGGGAGCATGTTCGTGGCGATACAGGACTTCGTCAAGGACTCGTTCAAGGAGGAGACGTCTTTCACCCTCAGGAAACTGGACTTCGGGGAGAAGTCGGTCCTCGTGGAGAAGGGGGAGAGGGTGTTCCTCGCTGCGGTGCTCCACGGCGTCGCCTCGAAGAAGGTGGTCGCCCGCATGAAGAAGGTGGTCGACGAGATCGAGCGCAGCTTCGAAGGACCTCTGGACGACTGGGACGGTGACCTCGACAGCGTCAGAGGCGTAAATGACATAATGAAGAAGCTGTATTCGAGGGCGCCCGCGTTCCCGGGCACCCGAAAGTGAAACAGGGTGAGTTCTTGGCATTTCCTACTCCCGATACAATCACGTTGGTGGGGGTCACATGCTTCTGCCTCGTGTTGGCCGGAGTTTCGTATTACAAGCGCATATTCGACCTTTCGGGCTCGCTTTCGGCCTTCGTCGTGGGCATGGTCATCGGTATATGTGGCAGTGTCCTGTGGCTCCTGCTGCTGCTGGTCTTCCTGGTGTCCAGCTTCGGAGCAACGAGATACAGGTTCGAGTGGAAGCGTGCTAAAGGGTTCCAGGAGGGCAAGAAGGGCGAGAGGAACTGGAGGAACATTGCCGCCAACGGAGCGATTCCAACGCTGATAGCGTTCGCGAGCTTCGTCTCGCAGGTGGTGGCGAACGGCAATCCAGATGCCGAGTTCTTCCCCAAGGACGTCGCCAGCTTCATGTTCGTTACGGCGGTCGCAGTGGCAGCCGCCGACACCGCGGCCAGCGAGATAGGTATCGTGGACCCGAGAGTGTACCTGATAACCACGTTCAGGCGGATCAAGCGGGGCACGGACGGCGGGATATCCCTTACTGGACAGTTGGTCGCCTTCGTTGCGGCGGCGTACACCTCCGTCGTCGCGTATGTCCTCTTCGCGACGCTCGACACAGACCTGCTCGCGGGCCCGAGGACGCTCCTGATACCGATGCTGTCCGGCTTCCTGGGGTGTCAGGTGGACAGTGTCATAGGGGCGACATGGGAACGGAGCGGCAAGATCGGCAAGCTCGGCAACAACTTCGTGTCGATAGCCCTCGGGACGCTCATCGCGCTGCTGTTCGCCATAGGCTCGCTATGATGCGGATGCATTGGGCCTGCCCTTCTGCTCACGCCCGCAGAGAATCCAACGCGCGAGGGACGCCCGCGATGTCGGGCACGCACGCGTCTGCGCGTTGGCCACATGGTTCGATATCCTGCCCTACAAGAATGGCTCGCATGCCCACAGCCTTTGCGCCTTCTATGTCGGCTACTGGGTTGTCGCCGATGTGTACGGAGTCTCGCGCGTCAACCCCAAGCTCGGCCAATGTCACCTCGAACATTCTTCGCGCAGGTTTTCTCTCGCGCACCTCATTCGAGAAAGTGGACACTCGGAAGCATTCCAGTATGTCCATCTGCTCAAGCATCATCCTGAGCACGGATCCGGGCGTCTTGCCGGTGTTCGAGATGAGTCCCATCACGACGCCCGTGTCTCGGATGGCCGAGATCGTCTCGGCCGCCCCTGGGAGCAGTCTCGGCCTGTGTCGCAGCATGCTGTTCGAGTACGCCACCTCGATGTCATCAAGCACCGCCGAAGTCAGCTCGTCGGGGAGCCCTGCGTCGAGGCATTCGAGCAGGAACTCCACCTGCTCTCTCGCGGACACGTCCTCGTATCTCCTCCAGATGGCCTCGAGATGGTCTCCGGTCATCAAGTACGCCCTCTCCAGACCTGCACGCGAATGATGATATCCCACCGATTCCAGTATGCGCCCGATGTCGTCAATCCTGATGGCCGCGACTCTGTCGGCCCCTCGAGGAGCTTCCTGGATGAGAGTATCCCAAAGATCGAATGTCACAGCGCGAATCGTGGGCATGGCAACGCCGCTGTGAACTGCCCGCCAGTTAATCAATGTGACTGAGACTCCGTCGTTCCGGGCGACCGTGCAAGATTTTATATACGGTATCGTTATTAGACGGCTGAAGAGCGGTCTGACGGTCAAAGCGGCGGGGCCACACCTGGTCTCATCCCGAACCCAGAAGTTAAGCCCGCCTACGTTCTTTGCGGTACTGAGGTGCGCGAGCCCTCGGGAATCTCAAGGTCCTCGTGGCTTCGTGGCCGCAACGGCTAGATGTCCTAGCCAGGTACCTTCGGGTACAGGGTGAAATGCATCGTTTGAACCCGTTGTGGGCATGGAACGCTGTCAGCCACTCTTACTTATTTATCCCTTTTTTTCCGCGATCGTTCGTGGCGGTACGTGGTACCTACACGAAAGGATTTATAAGCGTAAGAAGTCGTTTGGCCAGTCTGGAGCTGGCTGCCTTGGCTCTCACCAACGACGATAAGTGGATTCTAACAATTGCCCTGCTCTTTCTGATGGTCTTGATCATAATCTACGAGCTCAAGGTCATGAGGGGCAAGGCGAAGGAAGTCAAGAGGGCGAACCTACGGAAGGACCAGGCCCACAATGCTGTGCACACAATGACATCTGTGGTGGATGTCGTCTCTCGGCAGGGCGCGGACGTCGGAAAAGCGCGCGTCATGGTCAAGAGAGCAAGGGAGGCCTTCACCGAGGGGGACTACAGTCAGACCATGAGGCTCTGCGAGAGCGCCAAGATCGAGCTGGCGAAATGTCGGCAGCAGAAGGAGCCGGAGGGCTCAGAGCCTGGGGACGCCCTCGAGCTCCTCGCGACGGAGATCGTCGACTCCGAGAGACGCCAGAGCCAAAGCGACTCGTACAGAGGCACGAAGCTGCCGGCCGATCAGGGTTCTGGCTACATGGCGGCCAAGTTCGAGATGGGCACAGCTAGGGACGAGCTGGGGCGAGCGGCCGAGAACGGCAAGGAGACCGGCGACGCGGAGGAAATGCTTTCCAAGGCGGAGGACGAGTTCGAGCGCGGCAACTACCCGAGGGCGCTATCGTTGGCCGTCAAGGCGAGGAAGTCTCTGAGCAATGCAGCTGACTCCGACACGATTCCTCTCAGTCCGTCAGGTGTCAGGGAGGAGACCGAGGGGGTCGCCCTGAGATGCACATCATGCAGCAGCATGGTCCTGCCCGACGACGACTTCTGCAGCCAGTGCGGCGCGCCAGCGACCAAGGAGCTGCGCTGCCCCGAATGCGACCGAGAGGTGGCTCTGAAGGACAAGTTCTGCAGGAAATGCGGCACCAAGGTGCGGTAGACAAACCACCCGTGCATCGTTGGACAGACGCGGACGTGTCTACACACTTCTAAGCCCCGCCACGCCACCCACGCCTTCCAGGCGTGGAATAATATATATACGGAGCAGCGGCTAAGACGACTGGGGTGGGCCATAGGAGGAGGACATGGCCGAAGAGAACACGATATTCATCGGAAAGAAGCCGACCATGAACTACGTCCTCGCAGTCGTATCTCAGTTCAACGGCGGCTGCAGCGATGTCTGTATAAAGGCGAGAGGACGAGCGATAAGCAGGGCCGTGGATGTCTCGGAGATCGTGAAGAACCGTTTCGTCCGCGACGTGGGCTACAAGGATGTCAAGATAGAAACAGAAGTCCTGCCTGGACAGAATGGCGCCGACGCCAATGTCTCGTCAATTGAGATATACCTTTCCAGGTAGAGGACGACTCGACCTTGCGGTCCGGCCATAGCTCAACAGTGGTTAGTTTGTCCACTGGCCCAGCTCGACGCATTTATGATGAGCGAAACATATCGGTCATCGACGCAAGGTCGAAGGGGCGGGTCGATGACGGGTCGCGGTAGTGTTCTTATCAAGCTGGGTGGCAGCGTGATCACCGACAAGGCTGTGCTCAGGACTTTCAGGAACGATATCTGCAGACGCCTGGCGCGGGAACTCAGCGCCTGGGACGAGACGCTCGCAGTCGTCCATGGCGCTGGATCGTTCGGGCATATCCTGGCCAAGGAGCACCGCCTTCATGAAGGCTTCAGGGACGAGTCGCAGCTGAAGCAGGTCGCGTTGGTCCAGAGGGACGTAAGGGAGCTCAACATCCGCGTGCTCGAGGCGCTGATCGACAACGGCGTCAGAGCCGTCTCCGTGCCGCCAGCCGCGGTGGCGTCGTTCGACCGTGGCAAAGTCGTCGATTTCGACCCCGCGCTCGTCGACGAGACGATGGCGCTCGGCCTTACCCCTGTCACATTCGGTGATGTTGTACCAGACGAGTCGATGCGATTCTCGATATGTTCAGGCGACCTCATGATGTACGAGCTGGCCCGCCACCTCAAACCCCGCAAGGCAATATTCTGCGCCGATGTGGACGGCGTCTTCACGAGCGACCCGAAGAAGCACGACGATGCCAGGTTGATACCCATGTTGGACCGGGAGGCAGTCGCCGGCATAAAGCGGGATGCACCAGTCAGCGCGGATGTCACGGGCAGCATACACGGCAAGTTGGAGATGATGCTGGCCATTGCCGGCCTCTGCGAAAAGTGTATGATACTGAACGGTAATGTTCCTGGTAGGTTGGAGAGCGCTTTGAGGGGCGAGGACGTCCCCTCGACGACGGTGCTGCCAGGATAGGTGTTCGAATGATGGAAGGCGAGGAAGGGCATGATAGGGTCATCGAGAGGCGGAAGAACGACCATATCGACATCTGCGCCAACGAGGACCTGAGCCCCGGATACTACTACTGGGACGACGTCAAGCTCGTCCACAGGTCGTTGCCGGAGATAGACCTCGACGAGATAGACACGACCGTGACGCTGTTCGGCAAGAAGCTCTCCGCACCGATCGTGATATCCGCGATGACAGGTGGATACGGCAAGGCCAGAGAGATCAACAGGGTCCTAGGCTCTGTCGCGGAGGAATACGGCCTCGGCCTCGGTGTTGGCAGCCAGCGTGCGGCCCTCGAGAACCCTGAGCTGGCCGACACCTACTCGGTGGTGAAGGACTTCGACATCCCACTCAAGATCGCCAACCTGGGACTCCCCCAGCTGGTCAGACAGAAATCGGGCGAGCCTCTGGGGCTGGAAGACGGGGAGTCCGCCATGGAGATGATAGGCGCGGACATACTCGCGATACACCTGAACTACCTGCAGGAGGTCGTCCAGCCTGAGGGAGACACGCGTGCGAGGGGTGGCCTTGCCGCGATCGGACGGTTCGCCTCCAAGCTGCCGGTGATCGCCAAGGAGACCGGCGCGGGCATATCGCACGAGACCGCGTTGGAGCTTAAGAAGACGAAGCTGCTGGGATTGGACATCGGCGGTCTGGGCGGCACGAGCTTCTCAGCAGTCGAATACTACCGTGCGAGGATGGCGCAAGACACAACCAGGGAGAACATAGGCAGGGCATTCTGGGACTGGGGTATACCATCACCGGTCTCGGTCGTGACAGCGAATGTCGGTCTGCCTATCATCGCGACCGGAGGCCTGCGGACGGGCCTGGATGTCGCGAGGGCCTTGTGCATAGGCGCCTCCTGCAGCGGGATGGCTGGTAGGTTGCTGCCGAGCGCGTTGAAAGGACGGGACATGCTGGAACGCGAGGTCCAGACTATCATCGACGAGTTGAAGGCCGCGATGTTCCTCGTGGGCTCGTCGAGCGTAGGCGAGTTGGCATCCGCGCATGCGCTGGTGACTGGCCGCTCCAGAGAATGGCTTGACCACGTGATGGAGTGATTTGATTGGTGTTCCCGGATGAGTACAAGGACCGTATCAATATCATAAACGACCAGCTGATGCAGTCGTTCGAGGCAATGGATAACGTGAACCTCAGAGCTGCGATGGCGCACTATCCCGCGGCTGGAGGCAAGAGGCTCAGGCCGCTGCTGGCAACTATGGTTTGTGAGGCGTTCGGCGGCAACTCCGACCTCGCCGTCCCCTACGGCGTAGCACTCGAGATGATACACAACTTCACACTCGTCCACGACGACGTGATGGACGAGGACGATACAAGACGCGGTTTGAAGACCGTGCACCACGAGTACGGAGTCCCCGAGGCCATCCTGGCGGGCGACGCTATGTTCGCGAGGGCCTTCGAGATAGTCCTCGACAGCGACATCGACGACTCCAGAGTCATCAAACTGGTCGAGATACTCGCGCGGTCGGTCAGGCTCCTTGCGGACGGACAGCAGATGGACCTGGACTTCGAGGACCGGGACATCGTCAGCCCCGAGGAGTACTTGGAGATGATCGAGAGGAAGACGGCCGTACTCTATTCCGCCGCCGCTCAGGGCGGTGCGATCATCGGTGGAGCCTCAGAGCAGCAGCAGCAGGCGATGTTCGAGTATGGGAGACTCATAGGCCTCGGATTCCAGATATGGGACGACGTCCTCGACCTCCGGTCTACCAAGGAATCCTTCGGAAAGCCGGTCTTGAACGATATCAGGAACGGCAAGAAGACGTTGATAGTCGTCCACGCGTTGGACGCGATGAAGAGCCCCGAGAAGGATGAGTTGATCGCCGTACTGGGGAAGAAGGACGCGACAGAGGAGGAGCTGATGAGTGCGAAGGAGCTCCTCGAGACCGTAGGGTCGATCGACTACGCGAGCAGGATCGCGAGCGAGTTCGTCGCGAAGGCCAAGGAAGAGCTAAAAGCAGTGAAGGATGACAGACACAGGATGATCCTGGCGGGGTTCGCCGACTTCATGCTCTCGAGGAAGTCCTAGGTCACGCCGTTCTTCGTCAACTTGAAATCCGCCCTTCTGCCCTCTTCCAGGTGCCTGTGCTTGATTATGACGGCCCTCCTGGAGCTGGAGCCCACTTTGTCAAGACGGACGATGGCCTTCGCGTTGTGTAGCAGCACATGCCCGCCAAGCGGTTCGAAGGAACCTTTCTCCAGGTCCGTGTACACCTGGGAAGTGAGCAGCACTGGTAGGTCTTTGTGCCTGGCAACGACCAACAGCCTCGCCAGCTGAGGGCTGAGGGACTTCCGGACCCCCTTCTCGTCGTCCTTCCTAGTCAGTCTGTAGTGGATGGTCGCCGAGTCGAGGATGATGATGCCTATCTCGACCGCGCTCTCCGCCAGCTTCGACGCCTTGTCGACCAGCCTCTCCTGCTCCTCGAACGAGTGGGGTTCGAAGAAAAGCAGGTTCATCATGACCTTCTCGTAGTCATCCCCCGACATCTGTTTCAGCCGTTCGAGCGAGACCCCCTCGGTGTCGATGTATATCGCCTTCTTGCCTGAGAGGGCCACGTTCCTGGCAGCCTGTAGGCAGATGTTGGTCTTGCCCGTGCCAGCCTCGCCGAACAGAAGCGTAATGGTGCCGCCTTCAAGGCCTCCGTCGAGGAGGTCGTCGAGGGCGGCGGAACCGATTGACAAGCGGGTCACGCGTCGCCATCGGGCTCGTCTATGATAAGCATTGCGAATGCGTGCGCACACGCTCCTCAGACAATCTTATTATGCCGAATGGCCTTCGTCAGCACCGTGACCGTTCACAGGATAGGCGCCGAGGCCAGGTTGGACTCGGCCAGATGGATGGACCGCGATGTGGTCGTCAAGCAGAGGGTCGTCAAGGGTTACAGGCATCCTACATTGGACCGGTCCCTGCAGTCGTTCAGGATCAAGAACGAGGCGAGGCTCATGCTCGAAGCAAGGCGTGCGGGAATCCCGGTGCCGATAGTCTACTCGTTGGACTTCGAGGGCAGCAAGATAGTCATGGAGGAGGTGCCGGGCGTTAGGGTCAAGGACGCGCTCCAGGATCCGTCGGTGGACGGCGAGCGCGTGTGTCGCAGGATTGGGGAGATCGCCGGGAGACTGCACTCGAACGATATCGTCCATGGCGACCTCACAACGAGCAACATGCTCCTCGACGGTGACCGCATAGTCCTCATCGATTTCTCCCTCGGACAGAAGTCATCGGAGCTGGAGGACAAAGGCGTTGACATGCACCTTCTCGAGGAGGCATTCCACTCCGCGCATCATTCAAGGGCTGAGCTCTACGGGATCGTGAAGGACGCATATTCGAGGACGTATGCGGGCGGTTCGGATGTACTGCGGAAGGTCAAGGAGATCGAGAAGAGGGGGCGGTACACACGCAAAGAATAACCTTCGCCACGAGCAATGACGGCAAGTTCAGGGAGATATCCCAGCAGATGGCAGAGCACGGTTTCGAGCTGGACCATCTGAAGATGGTGTATCCAGAGCTGCAGGCATCGTCACTCGAGACGACAATCATCCCCGGGCTGCTGTGGCTCGTCTCGAAGTACGACCGCCCGATCATGATAGACGACTCCGGCCTGTTCATAGATGCCCTCGGAGGATTCCCTGGCGTCTATTCCTCATATGCCTTCAAGACCCTTGGCTGCGAAGGCATCCTGCGCCTGATGGACGGCGCGAAGCAGCGGGATGCCAGGTTCGAGTGCTGCATCGGCTTCCTCGCACCAGAGGGCGAGCCGTTCATCGCCAAGGGGGTCGCCAAGGGCTCCATATCGGACGAGATGAGGGGAAGCGGCGGGTTCGGCTACGACCCGATATTCGTCCACGAGGGGCATGCCAAGACGTACGCGGAGATAGAAATCGGCGAGAAGAACAGGCTGTCGCACCGCGGGAGGGCGATGGAGAAGTTCATCGACTCGCTCCCGGGCCTGCTGCAAGAGCCGTGACCCAATAGTTTTATCTCCGCCTTGTCAATCCCCTTCACCGCCAGGGCCTGCCATGGGGTAGTGGTCTAGCTTGGCATGATACGTGCTTTGGGAGCATGAGGCCGTCGGTTCAAATCCGACCTACCCCACTCCCCGATTTCTCCGCCCCCCAAGTGGACTGTGACACCTCTTGATTGTTGAAGGGCACAACGGCCACGATGAAAAAGTGGATAATGATGAAATATCGGGCCAGCCATCTCGAACGCATAGGTGGTGGACATGAGAGAGGCGGTGATCGTCGTCGGGATCGCGATAATGCTAGGAGCAGGCATGGTCGTTCTTTGGTCGTCTCTGGAGCTGCGTAACATCGAGCATGCCCAAGACCTCGCCGACGAATTGAACTCGTTGTATCCCTTTGGCGATATTGACCAAATAGTGGATGCGCAGCTCGAGAAGCAACATGATTACTACTCCTCCGTCAGGATTGCTGGAGTGATTGGCCTTATCGCGGGAGCGATAATCGCTCTCTACGGTTTCCTTTTCTTGAAGGGGGAGCCGAAGCCTTCGTCAATGTCTCCATCCGCACCGCAGGCGGCGCCCGGTGCCACGAACTACTGTGAGTACTGTGGGCGGCAGATCAGCCCTGGAGCCGTCTGGTGTCCCGGCTGCGGCCGGAAGTTCAAGCCGAAGGGACACGAAGGCAATCGGGAGCAGGAAGTACGCTGACCTGGGTATAGGCGAGCTGCATGAATTCGCCCTGAGCGGACTATACTTAGCTGGCAGCTGTTGCATTATGCGAAATCTCGGACAACAATCATATTTACCTCGGCCGCATTGGCATATGGCTGGTCAGCGCGCAGACGGAGGACAGTAGCCATGGTCGAGACGATCATAGAAGTTGAGGATTTGGCCAAGAGGTACCCGCCTGACACAATGGCGGTTGACGGGATAACGTTCTCGATAGAAAGGGGCCAAGTGTTCTCGTTGCTCGGCCCGAACGGAGCTGGGAAGACAACCACTGTCGAGATCCTGGAGGGCCTGCGCACGCCGACAAGAGGACGCATAAGGGTTTTCGATGTCGATTCCTCGAAAGACTACGCGCGCATCCGCGGAAGGGTCGGCATACTCCCACAGAACTTCGAGCCGTTCGACAACCTCAAACCAGTCGAGGCCGTGGAGTACTGGGCGAAGCTGTTCGACGCGCGGAAGACGAAGAAGGACATCGATGATATGCTCGAAGCGGTCGGCCTGTCAGAGAGGAAGAACCTCTTGTCCAAGAAACTCTCGGGAGGCGAGAAGAGGAAGCTCGGCATCGCCCTGTCGCTGATAAACGACCCCGAGCTCCTGTTTCTCGACGAACCGACGACTGGCCTGGACCCAAAGGCGAGGCGTGACCTGTGGAAGTTGATCGAGGAGATACAGGCCCGCGGGACGACGGTGTTCCTCACAACCCATTACCTCGACGAGGCGGAGAAGCTATCGGATGATGTGGCCATCATGCACAGGGGGAGCATAATAGCGCGCGGCAGCCCCTCAGAGCTCATATCTCGGTTCGGCAAGACGACGGTCGTCGTGCTCGAAGGCGTCGGCTTGAGCGGTTTAACGGAGATAACAAGGAGGGGGATCGAGGCCACCGAGGTGAACGGTGACGTGATGGTCCCGGTCGCGAATCCGTCTGAGATGCGCGCGATATTCGCCAAGTTGTCATCCATTGAGCTTCCAGTCAAGGACATGTACACGCGCCGGCAGACGCTCGAGGATGTGTTCCTCAGCCTCGTGGGTACCAAGATGGACGAGGGGGTGCTGGAGGAATGATCGGCAGGATCATGGCCGACATCGTCGCATTCGGCAAGGGCTACCTGAGGAACGTCTCCGGCCCGTTCTTCGCCTTCGCGTTCCCCATCCTCCTGATACTGATATTCGGCGCGATATTCTCGGGGGACAACATGACAACTGTCGACCTGCCTGTCCAGAACTTGGATGACGGGCCCTATTCGCAGGCCTATCTCGAGATCCTCGATGGTACAGGCCTGGTGAACATGGAGACGATACCTGCGGATGCGGATATCGACCAGTACATCGACGACAACTCACTACCTCTCGCGCTCGTGATCCCTGAAGGTTTCAGTGCAGGAATAGAGGAGTTGCTGTACGCTAACGGCACTGGCCAAGTGAGTATGACCGTCTATGGTGACCCGTCCCGCAGCACATACGGCATGGCCGTGGGAGCGGTCGACGCCGCAATCACCTACCTCAACTACAACCTGACCGCGGCAGAACCACTCGTGTCGTTCCAGGTGAGTCAGGGCGGAGCTGAGGAGTTCAACTACATGGATTTCTTCCTTCCTGGAGTCGTGGGCATAACGGTCATGACGAACTCGCTGTTCGCCATGACGTCCATTTGCGCGGAGTACAGGACGAGGGCGTACTTCAAACTCCTGGCGACCACGAAGATAACCAAGGGTGAATGGCTCATATCGAAATTCCTGTTCTTCACGGTAATCCTGATCGCCTCACTGGTGCTGACATATGCGATTGGCAGGGCAATGTTCGACATGGAGACCACTCTGACCCCGATATCGTTCGCGCTCATCGCGGCCGGCGCGTTCCTGTTCGTGTCGATGGGCATGCTGTTGGGCATCATCATCCGAGACCCCGAGTCTGGCGCCGCCGTCGCGAACGCCATCGGCTTCCCGATGATGTTCCTGTCAGGGGCGTTCTTCCCGCTGGACTCGATGCCTGAGTATCTCCAGCTCATCGCCAAGGCGATCCCGCTCACATACCTCAACGAGGGGCTCAGGGACACGATGGTCTACTCGAACAACGAGAGTGCGATGTTGAACCTGGCTGTTCTGACCGTGATCGCAGTCATCGTGTTCATCGCCGCTAGCAGACTGATGTCGTGGAAGGGGAAGTGAGCGGTCGAGATGGAAAATGAGCTAAAGGGTTTCGAGGCGTTTACGCTGAGCGACCGCGCTCAGTATTCGGGAGGCGGCGGTGGAAGCTCCTCTTCGACCGGCACTGTGTCCGTTGGCGGCTCTTCGAACTTCATCGGCTGCGAGGTCTTGGGCTTCCGCATCTTCATTGCTAACGCGACACCTACGATGGCCACGATTGCCAGGATGAGCAGTATCCACATCCAAGGCAGCTCGTCGTCGGTGAAGTCGATCGACGCGAGATCTATGACGATTATCCCAGCATCACCGACGAAGTCGACTACAGTCACATCCGCATGTCCGATGACCGTTCCGTCGAGGATGAATGTCAGGTTGTAGTCCCCGTCCTCGAGACCGTCAATCAGGAACTCCCCTAGCGAATCGGTCTCGTCTTCTCCCAGGACGGTGTCCGACCCTGAGGCCCTGACCTCGACAGTGACTCCAGATATACCGCTTCCATCGGTGTCGTGCAGAATGCCAGTCACATATCCGACTGGGTTGTCGGAGACGAGCTCTATCTCCCCGATGTCTTTGATCTCGCCGGCGTTCAAGAGGACGTATACGGTCTTGTCGGAGAACCCATAGGCGGATATTTCGAGCCTGTACTCCCCGGCATCCATCTCGAGGAACTCGAAGGTTCCGTTCGCAACCGTTTCTGCCGAATCAAGGACGGTGTCGTCGTCAGAGGGGCTGAAGATATCGATCGACGCGCCGCCGATAGGCAGACCCGCTTGTGTCACGACCGTCCCTGCAATGGTCCCTGTTTCGAGCACTGTGCCCTCTGGCAGGAGCGTGAGCTCGACCTCGGCCATCTCTCCAGCCACGACCGTCACGCTCGCGTATGCGTCGTTGTATCCAGCCATGCTGCCTCTGAGATTATAGTCGCCCGGTTCGAGGTCGAGGAATGTGAACTCGCCAGTTGTGCCCGTATCCACGGAATCGAGCACTTCGAGGCCGCCGTCCAGCAGTTCCACCTCGATGCCCGAATGGTCAATCTCGTCATCGAGCACTGCATATCCATGTATGGAACCCGTGTCTTCGCCCGTCTCCTGCGAGAAGGTGAGCCTGACGAGGACGCTCTCAATGTCCTCGTCCGGATCGGGAACACCACCCGCTGTCACGGTGACACGATTGAAACCATCTATGGTTACGTTCGCAGGGTCGTTCGTGCCTGTGAGGATGAAACCTTCAGGGGCTTTCACTTCGAGCGTCATCTGTCCGAATTCGGATTCTGGATCGGAGTAGTCCACCTCGAAGTAGACGTCGTGCGAACTCTCGTCAGCAATGCTCCAGTAGGATTCACCGTCCGCGAAGGATACGGACATCCCCATGGTTCGGTCCATGTCGAAGATTGGCCCGACTGGATCCGAGACAGCGAAATCCACGTTGTCTGCGGGTACGTAGTATCCGATGCCATCAACGCAGAACAAGTCCAGGGAGTACATGCCCGATTGGTCGCCCAGCGCTCCCCCGAGGAATTCCAGCCCCATGATCGTCTCAACCAATGTCGTCTCTTCCGCGTCGATGTATCCGTTGACGTTTCCGAAACTCAAATCGATCATGTAGAGGAATTCTACCATCATGACCGCAGTCGCTGTGGAGAAGTCGATGTTCCACTGCATATCGACGCTGTTCCAGTCAACGAACTCCACGCCCATGGCGCCAGTCATTTCCATATCTACGCTCGTGTCGATTGTGAAGTCCAGTGTCATGTCGATGTGGACCGTTTCGTTAGGGCCTGCTGACGCTGGTGCAAATGACAGATTGAGGATATCCCCATCATCGAACATGCCCAGTACAAAATAGTCGCCCTCTTTGGCATTGAAGCTGAAGTTGCCGTTCACATCCGTGGATGAGTAATTCCATGGGCCTGAGTCCTGCCTTATGAGCATGAGCTCCACGTCAGCCACAGGGTTCTCCATCATATCGAATACTTGACCAGATATGGTTGAGTTCTCAGGCATTGTCCTGTAAAGCGTGATGTTCATCGCGGTCATGTTGGACGCCAGGTCGACTATCGTCCGCGTTGTCGGGAAGTAGCCAGGCCCAGACTCGACATGCATGCTGAACAAGCCCGGCGTTATGTCGTCAACGTGGTAGAATCCCTCCGAATCGGTAGTGGTGTAATTGTCGCTCTCCCAATGCCAATCCAATTCTATAGACATCGTTTCGACGTCGGCTCCCGAAATCGGAAGACCGTCTTCGTCCAGGACATAACCGGAAACGTAGACCACCTCTACTGGATGGTTCAGTTCTTCGACGTCGATGTCTATGCTCAGGTTGCCGAGCAGAATCTGGTCTATCGACGTGTAGTTCGGCCACTTGTTGTAGGTGTCTGGGTTCTCGTAGAGCACGACCTCGTAGGGTCCGAGTTCTCTTTCGGTGTAGAGGTCATAGGCGTCGATGAAGGTGATGATAGTCTGCTCGTATCCTTCAATGAGGAAGCCTTCGTAGCTTTGAGGCGACATGATTTCAGTGCCGTTCTGGTTCAGTACCACTATCTCGATGGCGTATTTTGCCGTCTCGGACACACTCGTGTTGTAGAATACTTTTAGGAAATCTGTCAATCCGTCGTCGTTTACATCCAAGGGCTCCCAATCCACTTCATCATCGACGATCGAGATCACGTAAGGTTCGAAATCGGACGAATTCAGCGCATCAATCGTTGAAAGGGATCCGGACTGTGAGTACGCATCAGATGTGGAGACAGTCACGTCGGCCCAGTATGCGATGTCCTCCGAGGCGAACCCGCTGATGAGGCGGCCATCCAGTAGCAATTGGACGTCCTGGTCGTCGCCCACTTCGAGATCGTGTTCGAAGCTGGTGGATGCGAATGTCGGGCCGCTATCGAAGCTCCAGTCTGTCCAGATGGTGACCGTATCTCCGTCTATCGCATCGATTGTTGCGTTGACTCTCAGCCATTCGTACAGTCCGTTATCGTCCTCGTCGATGAGGTCCCAGGTCCACGATGGCAAGTCCAGCGTGAACGGGTTCGGCGTCTCGAACTCGTCGTGGGCATAGCCCTGCGTGTCGTAAGTTGTACTGTCGACGAGGATTGGGGGCCAAATCGACCATGAGGCATAGGATAGGTCGATTGCGATTCTGTAGGGGCCGTCTATGCCGGAGGCGTTTATGGTCCTCCCGGAGAATTCGAAATCGACCCAGACAAGGCCTGTGAACCCGTTGGACGGGTAGATGTAGCTCTGCTGCGAGGCGATCATCGTTGTGGTCGTTTCGTCCCATAGTCCTATGGCTACGACCAGGTACTCGTCGTCATCGATGTCCGTCACGTCCACAGGGATGGATATCCCGAGGAAGTTGATCCTTCCGTCACCGTCTCCGTCGATAGTGTACTCCTCTATGGATGCAGTCTCAATCGCACCGCTGAAAGCTCTTGCGTCCCCAACGACATAGAGAATCGATGCAATCATTAACACAGCGACCAACAGCGTAGCTATCTTTGAACCGTTCATATCGTTTCCCTCCTGGTGCATCCCGCTCCAGGGAGCCAGTCTCGCCGTGTATTCATTGTTGGAAATATATAAGGACAATCCAATCATCAAAGATGAGAGCGAACTCCCCATCGTCCATCGTCGATGGACGCTGCGGTGCTGGTCCACCCAGGGCGACGCGCTGTCAACGCCCTGAGAAATCAAGCCAGCGGAGCGGTTACACTTGCACTTACTCTAAATATGAAAATCATATACCCCTTATCACAAGAGGGCTCTTAGGAGGGCCGAGCATGAGAAAGTACAAGGACATTCCGCTCTGGAAGGACGTCAGCCCCAAGCAGTGGGCCGATTGGAAGTGGCAGGTGAGGAACCGGATAACCGATGTAGACACGCTCGCCAAGGTCATCAACCTCACCGGCGCGGAGAGGGAGGAGATCACCAACTCGATGAAGTACCTCAGGATGGCCATCACCCCGTACTACGCCACACTCATGGATCCCGACGACCCAGAGTGCCCGGTCAGGAGGCAGGCAGTTCCGTCCTCCAACGAGCTACACATCTCCAAGGACGACATGGAGGACACCGTCGGCGAGACGACCGACGCACCCCACGAGGGTCTGACCCACAGGTATCCCGATAGGGTCCTGCTACTGCTCACGGACCAGTGCAGCATGTACTGCAGACACTGCTGCAGGCGCCGGATCGTGGGCACGACGGACCACGCCAGGAAATGGGAGGAGATCAAGTCCGGTATAGACTATATCCGGAAGACTCCACAGGTCAGGGACGTCCTGCTGTCAGGCGGCGATCCCCTGCTGATATCCGACGCGCTGCTCGAGAAGACTCTGCGCGAGCTGAGGAAGATCAAGCAT
>DATKWQ010000045.1:0-8376 GCA_035529455.1 Thermoplasmata archaeon | reverse complement strand
CAGTACAGGGCGAGAGAGAGCATCATGAGCACGATCCAAGACCGAGCACACACGCCGCGCGTGGAGCAGCACATACCACGGTTCCGCAGGATGCTTTCCCAGCAACAGGAACGTTGCGCCCCTGTCGTCCACGTGGGCTGCAGGCGTAAGCCGTTGTTGACGCATGAGAACATACCTTTCGCCTCCATCTCCATGCTCGTGATATTGGCGAGCCTGTTCCTCCTGTCGATGTACCTCGGAGGGTGGACATGGTCGAGTTGGACCTACGCCTTCTCGCTCGGCATCGCGGTGCCGCTGGTCGCGATAGAGGTGAAGCGCAGGGCGGTGATCACGGGCGCGGCGATGCTCCTGTTCTCCGTCACAGCGCTCATAGCTGCGGGGCTGCCGCAGTACTTCGGATACTCCACATCGGACCTGTCATGGTACGACCTCACGGCGCACTACCTCGGCGCGCTCGCGCTCACGGTGCTGGCATGGTCCGTGCTTTGCTGGGTCAGGTCGGACGTGGGCAGGGCGGTGGACCAAAGGGGTATGTTCCTGTTCGTCGTCGCCGGGATGATAACCGCGTCCGTCTCGTTCGAGCTGTTGGAGTACTCTACCGACGCGCTTCTCGGCTGGACGAACTTCCATGCCGGGATAGACACCATCGGCGACATCATATTCGACGTGGCGGGCGTCATGACCGCAGCGATGGTCATCGCGAGGCACCGCGTGATTGTCATCAGAAGGCCGTTCTGGCATTCTGAAAGCGCTCTGACATGATGGGCACAGGGCACATGATCGCCGATCTGTTCCGTGCCACCTCAGAATCCGTTCTCTATCCTGTCTATTGCCTCAAGAACCGACGCTGGGGCTGGTTTCTCCGGCATGCTCTCCGCATTCGCGTCCTCGCAGCACGCGTACTCGACCGCCTTCTGGAGCGCGTCTCTGTCGTGGTCGCATATCGCGCCGAGCTTGGTAGGCAGTCCGACGCTGTCGCACCAGTCGATGATCCTCCGCACCTCGTCATCTGGTCTGCCCTCGTACGCCACCTGGACGATCGTGCCGTATGCGACTATCTCTCCGTGCTCCGCCTTCATCTCACCAGTCTGAGTAAGTCCGTTATGGAATGCGTGCGCCAACGCGCAACCGGAGTTCTCGAAGGCGATAGCCGACGACAGCTTCACCGCCTCGATCACCTCGTCCACAGCGTCCGTGTGCTCTCCCCGTCTCAAAGCCTCGACTGCCTCGAGCCCGTACTTCATCAGTGATTCGAAAGTCGCGTTCGCGAGCGCCAATGCTGCGTTGGTCGGCACCATCCCGCCCTTCCGCCTCATCGCTTCGGTGTGCGCCTCCGCCTCGAACTTCGCGGTCAGCGCGTCCCCCATGCCCCAGATGATGTACTTCACGGGGGCGGAGGCGATGATGTCCGTATCGACGATGACGACCGCTGGATTCTCCGGCAGTATGACCGAGTCCAGGAACTTGTGGTCATTGGTGTACACGACGAACTCGGCGCTCCCGTCGGCGTTGGTCGCGCACTGCGTTCCAACGGATATTGCGGGGACCCCGAGTTTCCAGGCGACCGCCTTCGCGGTGTCCATCGCCCTTCCGCCACCTACCCCGATGACGATGTCTGGCGCGGTCAATCGACCCTTGTGCACGAGCCTGTCGATGGTGGCGTATGTGCAGTTCTTGACCTGGTTGTCGACGGCGACGATCTCGACCCCGCTCGCGTCGAGCGAAGTCCATATCTTCTCCTCGGTGATGGATATCGCCCTGCATCCCCCGATGACATACGCCCTCTTACCCAGCTTGCGGACGTTCTCTCCGAGGAGCGCGATGGCTCCCCTTCCTTGAACGTACTTCGATGTCGCTATCAGCTTCCTCTGGTTTCGCATGGCGAACCCAGATAGTCAATTCCTGCGAGATATTAAAAGCAAACCTTTTACGAGCTGAGGCGATACGTTCCGACATAGACAAACGACGGAAGGTTCGGGTTCATGGTCGATCATTCATGTGGCTGCTGCTCTGACAAGGATATCAAGGAGGAGACAAAGGCCAAGTACGACGCCCAGTGGGAGCAGTATGACGAGCGTGCCGCCGCCGAGCGCAGACTGAACAACTCCCCCGTCGCGGACCCGTTGCTGAGGATGATCATGCCCTTCACGGGGAAGACTGTGGTGGACCTCGGCGTCGGGACCGGCGGATTCGCCTTCCGTGCGATGGAGCTGAGCCCCCCGGACAGGATGGTCGGCCTGGACTTCTCGACACGGGCGCTGCGAGTCTCGAGGGCCGTCGGGAGGACGCAGGCGTTCGCCGACATGGACTTCGAGGCGGTGACCGGCGACCTCGAGCGCGTGCCGCTCGCGAGCAAGTGCGCCGATGTCATCCTCAGCCAGGCGAGCTTCAACCTCCTGCCGGACAAGAGCGCCGGCATGAAGGAGATGGCGCGCATAGCGAAGCCAGGGGCGAAGATAGTACTCTCCGACGCCTTCAGGACGAGGAAGAAGTGTGAGGACGAGCCGTGGGGGGCGTGCGTAGGCGGGGCCGTCACGGTCGCCGAGTTCTCGACGGTTGCTCTATCAGCGGGTATCATGATATCGCAGCAGATCGACTTCACGAGACAGGTCACGCAGCTGGTAGCATCGAAGAAGTGGGATTGGCCAGAGTTCATCGAGCACAGGCTGGACTACCGGGGATTCTTGATGTTCAAGGCGTGATTTGAATCTGAGCTTATCGGATCCTCCGACATGAATCCTCCAAGTTTTTCTTTGTATTGTCGGTAGCTGAAGTCAGTCAGTCCGCTACCTGTGCCAATTCTCTTCCCGGCGAATTGCTCCTCGGGCACATACGAAGACTCGAGAGCGGTTCTCCCGTTTCATGGTCCCGTCGGGCAAGAGCCTTATTCCGCAGGGAACTCCATCAGGCCCTCGGGCGGTGATGGCCTGACCAATGTGATCATCGTGAGTGGGAGCGTCAGGATGGAGAAGAGCGAAACAGCGGTGGTTCTCGCTCCGTTCATCGAGGGAATGAAGGCTGCTGGCGCCTCGGTCGAGCTGGTCTATGTGAAGCGTCTCAAGATAATGCCCTGCATGGGCGACTTCCAATGCTGGGGCGAGCTTCCAGGCCAGTGCCGAATAAGGGACGACATGCAGACACTGTATCCGAAGCTGAAGTCAGCTGACATCCTGGTCCTCGCGACCCCGGTCTACGTACCGCTTCCGGGGGAGATGCAGAATTTCATGAACCGGCTCGTACCGCTCATCGACCCGTACTTGATCAGAAGGGGCGACAGGACGCGGGCGCGGCCCAACAAGGATGTCATGATCAAGAAGATCGCCCTTGTGTCCACATGCGGTTGGTGGGAGAAAGGCAACTTCGGCACGGTCGTTCGGATCGCCCAGGAGATTTCGAAGGACATGGGCGTCGAGTTCGCTGGCGCGGTCCTTCGACCTCACGCCAGCCTGCTATCCAGGGAGGGGGCGAAGGCTGAGGACGTCCTGAGGGCCCTGAGACAGGCTGGAAAGGCGCTCGTCGAGAGCGGTAAGCTGCCCAAGGCGCTCTTGGACACGATAGCTCAGCCCCTCATATCTGAGCAGGAATTCAGACGAAGGAGCAACGAGAATCACAAGCGGGTGAGAGCGGAACTCCGAGATGACACATACTATGACTGATGCTTCAGTGCTTCAGGCCGGCGTCTGCAGTATAGATTTGAATTCCTTCGGAAGTGTAGAAATTTGCGAGGGCCCGGATTATGGTCCGGAATTTGATGGTAATTGGATTTGGAGCTACAGTCTTCGGACCCGGGGGATGTCTCGCTGATGTGGATTTCTTGCGAGTGAAGAATGAGCCTGAAGTCTTCTCTTCATCCGTCGTTCTCATTGCTCGCTTGAGCATCATCCATATCTGCGAGTGTTGGTCTGCGAGGCGCAGGGAGTTGCCTGGTCTAGTCACCATTCACACAGTAACGGTCGAGTTCGTAGCTCTCATGCGGCCTCTCCTCAGCGTCGATCGCCCGTTGGATGAACTGCCCGCAGTTGCTCCCTATCCTGTTCTCCTCGAGCTCGCCGATGCTGAGGATGACGTCGTAACCGCTCTTTCGGAACTTGTCCACCAATCCGCGGGACGGGTCGTCTATCTTCGGGTCTATGACTGACCTGAGCGACTCCTCCTTCGACCGAACTGTAGGGTTCAGAGGCGTGAGCTTGATGATGAACTTCGCGGGGTCGAAGTGTTTCCTGATGACGCCCACGTCTATCGGATAGCCCTCTGCCGGGGCGAAGTTGAGCGTGATCTTCTTGTCCCCTGCTTCGAGATCGACGAAGCGTTCGGCGAACGCGGCTATCTCCTCCAACGAGAGCTTCTTCGCCGGTATCATCTCGTCGCGCTTCGCCTCGTCGGTCGTGTGTATGGAGAACTGCAGCTGGAACCTGCCGTTGGGGTAGCAGTCGTTCTTGACATCTATGAGCTTCTCGAGGAACTCCCTCGCGCCGCCCCCGCTCGGAGCGACCGTCGAGAGTGAGGCATACAGCCCGGGAGCGTCGAACACCTCGGGGAGCATGCGCAGCGCATCGAGCACTGCAGGGTTCAGTGTAGGCTCTCCCATCCTGGCGAACTGCACCTTGAACTTCGAGCTGGGTATCTTCCTGTTGGGATATCTCCTGCGGACGATGAAGTCTATCTGCGAGACTATCTCCTCAGCGGTCATCTTGCCAGAGTAGTTGCCGCCGGCATCGCACATCTTGCACTTGACGGGACATCCGAACATGGAGGACACTATCAGAACCCATTTCTTCTCACGCGGGTTCGGCGGCTGGAGCGATTCGACGAACTCCACCAAGTGCTTCCCCTTATTCGTGTCGTCCATCTCCTCCTCCCGCATCTGCGCGACGTAGACCTTCGCGAGGTCGTCTCTGCCGTACTCAGCCACCACTCTCATCCATGTCAACCCCTGTAATTCAAAGACTGCTCGACCATCATAGCAGCCAGCACGCCGTCCCCAGCGGCTATCGCGGCCTGCCGGTTCTTGCCCCTCACGACGTCGCCCACCATGAATAGCCCGGACACGCCGGTCTCCGGCGGGTGGTCCATCGTTATACACCCGAGCAGCCCGCCTTCCATGAAGTCGAGCCTGGGCTCGCGTCCGAACGCGACGACCACGATGTCCGAGGCCGTCTCGAGGTGGCCAGCGTCGCCCTCAGATGTCACAGCGACGCCGTCGGGTGTCTCGGCGAGCCCCATCACCTCTCTGCCTACGAGGACCTGCACGCCCCGCTCGCGCGCTCTGTCGGCCAGCAGCTGCAGGCAGGTCGGGCTGGACCTGGAGAGTATCGTCACGGACGCGCCCTTGTCGCTCAGGTTGACTGCGTAGTCGAAAGCAGCGTCGCCCCCTCCGAGGATCGTGACGCGCTTGCCCCAGACGATATCCTGGGACAGAGACGAGACGCCGTAGAACAGGTTGGTGCCCTCGACGGCGTCCGCGCCTGTGATGACCGCCTTCCTGGGGACGGTCCCAGACGCGACGATCAGCTTGTCTGAGATGTAGGTCACGTCGGGCGTCTCCGTGTGGAACGATCCGTCGACGAGACTGACTAGGTTGACTGTGGTCCGCTTCATCCGGACCTCGAGGCGTTCGAGCTGTTTCCCTATGAGGGCCGCCAACTCGCTCCCGACGATTCCGCCCGGGAACCCGGGGTAGTTCTCCACGAGGTTCGCCTCGCGCAGCAGCCCACCGGGCTCTCCATCGTGGATCAGCAGCGGGTCGTACCCCGCCCGCTTGAGATAGATGGCGGAGGCCGCTCCTCCCGGCCCAGCGCCAATGACGACGGCGCTCACTCGCTCTTCCATCCGAGCACCTCCTCGGTCGTGACGGGTATCGCAAAGCCATCCGTGAGCGTCCTCAGGCTCGACAGGTGCAGGTCATCGTCGCTCGACGCCGTCCCGTCGACCACGAAGTACACTTCGAAGTCCCGCATGAACGCGTCTCTTGCGGTCGACTCGCAGCAGAGATGCGTCATCACCCCGGTGACCAGCAGGCTCTTGATGTCGGCAGAACGCAACATCTGTTCGAGGCCAGTCCTTATGAACGCGCTGTACCGCGTCTTCCTCAGGACCACGTCGCCCATGGCGGGTTTGATGTCCTGGACTATCTCAGAGAGTGGGTCGCTCTCCCGGATGTTGTCGCCCCACCACTTGTCCATTACTCCTGCGGGCTCGTCGTCGAGATACGCGTGTCGAGTGTAGATGATCGGGCGGTCCATCTCCCTGAAACGTGCGACGAGCTTCCCGATGTTCTTCAGCACAGCCCTGCCCGTCGGTATGCATGCGTGTGATCCCTCGTCAAGGAAGTACCGCTGCATGTCTATCACGAGAAGCGCAGAATGGTCCGGCTGGAAAGTGTATCGCGCCTCCCTGTGCGCGCTGCGATACGGGCGTATCAGCTCAAGCCATCCCTGAGTTCTCGCGCCGAGATCGTCGTCGACCATGACATCAACCTCCCAGTCCTCCGTTTCCTGGTTTGAGAGGCTGGAAACGCTAGAAACAATGCCTCGGCCGTACGTTCGCCCATTGCGTCATACTATATTTTGTTTTTCTCGCTCCGTGGAAGTCGCGGCCGTGTTCATACCGGCTACGCTGACAGCGCGACCAGGAACTCGTCCCATTGCGTGTCGTAACCGAACGCCAGCTCGCCGTAGTCGTACAGCTGGCCCAACGCGCATGTGTAGTAGATACTGATGCCCATTGTGTCCATGCACGCGCCCGAGTCGCTGGTGACGAAGTCGTAGTACACGACCACATCCTCGACCATCTCGACTATGTCTTCGGCGACCGTCGCCATCTCGGGGATGTTCTCCGCGAGCGCAATGGCGAACAATCCGAGGTCGACGAACGGGTCGAGCTCCCCGAGATACTGTATCTGCGGAGTGTGTCGCTCGGTCGTCTGTATGGCAGACTTCTGCACGTTGTCCTCGACGTAGTCCAGCAGTACAGTCGCCATGTCGTTCACACCTTCAGTCACGAGCCTCTCCACCTGTGAGAGGTCAATCAACGAGAGCGAGGCGTATGGGTATCCTCCCACGCCGTTTCCGGCGCACTGCGAGTAGAACTCCATGAACGAGTCGACCATCGTCTCGCCGATTGCGCGGGGAGTCAGATCCTCCAATGAGTTGATGTCCATGAGCAGCCACTCCCACTGGAATCCGGGCCTCGCGATGGTCGTTATCGCGGCGATCATGTACTCGGCCAGGTCCCGTATCTCGTACGCAACCTCTACACCGGCCATCAGGCAGGCGTCGAAGTCGATTATCTTGAGCGCGCCCTCGGGCAGCACGCCTGAATCGTAGACGGCTTCGATGGCGCCCGATATCTCGTCGATCGTGAGCAGGTCATAGCCGCCTTCCGGGAGAGGCGAGCTCCAGTCCTCGCATATGCCGTACCAGCTGGCGCCGTGGTTCCACAGCACGAGCATGTAGTTCAGCGCCGGCGCGTTGGTGACCGCGGTCGTGATGAAGTACTCCAACGTCTCGCCGTCCCCCATGTTCAGCTCCCCAGGACACTCGCCGGCGAAATCCTCACAGTCGCATTCGTGCACTCCGCTCTCCACGTCGATGTGCGTGTCGCCCTTCTCGAAGTAATACCAATGGGTCTCCTCGGTGAGCGTCATCGTGTCTGCCAAAGCGACTACCTTGACCCTGTTCGTCGAGCCGACCGCGGCCATCTCCGCGAAGTCCTCAAGGACATTCGTCTCGAGGTCGTTGTCGCCGTCGACATAGGCCATGATCGTCCAATCGGCGACGCCGTCCTCCACATGAGCTACCTTCCCGGCGCTGCAGACAACGGCAGGCGCGGCTAGCGCAAACATCAGCGCGACGGCGAGCGCCGCGCGGACAGCAACTCTTGAACTCAGCTGATTCCCCCCGTATGTCGTGAATCTTGCCGGCCTACATATGGTTTTCGTCAGTATACTGACTCCCAATGAACAGATGACTGCAACGACCTGCGTCCGTCGCTATGCCGAGGGGCGTGGAACGATGGGCGGTTGCGCGCTAATCGGCACAATGATTATATGACTTCATGGCGTGGCAGAACCCGGTTCTCAAGGAGGGACGATATTGAGTGAAGATGCGAAGACATGCGAGGCTGATCCGTTCTGCGGTGTCAAGTCCGCGAAAGACCCGGCGAACGCCACCGATTTCGAGAAGAAGCACACGCCAGTGATCAAGGCACCAGACTCGGTCAAGACAGGCGAGTTCTTCACGGTGACCGTCGAGGTGGGCAAGGTCGTGCCGCACCCGAACGAGCCGGGCCACTTCATACAGTGGATCGAGCTGTACTCGGGCCACACGTTCATCGCCAGGGTCGACCTGACGCCGGTGATGTCCGATGCCGTCGTGA
>DATKWQ010000044.1:0-2956 GCA_035529455.1 Thermoplasmata archaeon | reverse complement strand
TCGGGTCGGCTATGAAAATCCCTTTCTCATTCATGAATGTATGCCAACCGCGGGGCCGGGGCCGCGTTGCGACGAGAAACAGGCCTGAGCAGCGCTGATGCTGAGCAGTCTATAGTTGTCATCGACCACAGGTCAGACGATCATCTGTCCTGTGGAGTCTCGACTTCTTCCACCAGCTGCTTGCCCGCCGAGACGCTGTCTACCGAGTGTATCACCGCACCACAGTCAGAGATGGTCTCCTCGATGCTCTCGAAGTCTATCGAGTTGCCCTCTATGGTTATCTTGACGCTTTCAGTCTCCCTGTCGACCTCTTCCAGCGTGAGGTTGACTCCTGAGACGCCCTTAAGAACACTTATGCGGCGGGACATCTCGATAATCGTCGGGTGGTGGGGTTTCAACACATCGAGCACTAGTCTCTTGATCTCAGTCACTTCCGCATTCCCTACCGAGCTGCTTGGGACTACGGAGTCTTCGTATTTAGTTCTTTTCCGAGACCGCCGCCGGCGGGCCGGAACCGGCGCTCAGCAAACCTATGCTGGACTCGGCAGGTTTAATACACCAACTGCCCATGCGAATCAGCGTGGTTAGAAGCGCTGTAAGACCTGAGGAAGTGAAGGTCCTCGACATCAACGCTCGCCATCTCGGCGTGCGAACGATCACGCTCATGGAGAACGCGGGCGCCGCCGTGGCGAGACATGTCCTCGAGGGCTACCCGGCAGCGACGAGCATAGCCGTGCTCTGCGGCAAGGGGAACAACGGCGGGGACGGCTTCGTGGCCGCGAGATACATGTCCATCAACAAGCAGGTTGCAGTCTACCTTCTCGAGCAATCACCAGCGGACGTTTCTGACCTGGCAATGGTCAACCTGCACAAGGTCGGCAGCCTCCTGAAGCCCGTCGACGCCTTCAGCACCAAGAATCACGATGTCATCGTGGACGCGATGCTGGGCGTTGGCCTCAGGGGGAGGCCCAGAGAGCCCTACGCGAAGACCATCAAGGACCTCAACAGGAGCAAGAAACCCGTGGTCAGTGTCGACGTGCCCTCGGGATGGCCGTCCGAACTGCGCGTACGAGCCAGTTCCACAGTCACGTTCCACGCCCCGAAGCGGGGGATGAACAGGAAGAACTCTGGAAAGATAGTCGTCGCTGACATAGGCATCCCGAAGGACGCAGAGACATACTGTGGCCCTGGGGATTTCTCCCTGCTCCCGAGGAGGAAGCCAGAGGCACGGAAGGGCGACGCCGGAAGGGTGCTGGTCATAGGCGGTGGGCCGTACACGGGGGCACCTGCATTCACGGGAATGGCCGCCATGAGGGCCGGTGCGGACCTCGTATTCGTATCGACGCCAGAGCCGGCGGCGCTGCCGGTGGCCGTGCACTCGCCCAGCCTGATAGTGAGGGCGCTCAAGGGTGAGAGGCTCTCGGAGAGCCATGTGGCAGAACTCCTGTCCTTCTCGAAGAACGTGGATGTCATCGCCATCGGACCAGGCCTCGGGTCGGACCCCGAGACGATCAGGGGCGTGCAGCGGTTCATACAGAAGTGCGCCAAACCCATGGTGATCGACGCGGACGCGATCGGTGCCTGTGGCGCTCACCCGCAGATTCTGAAGAAGAAGTCGGTCGTCATCACACCCCACGCTGGCGAGTTCAAGAAGCTGACCGGACGCGCCCTTGGAACGGACGACCCTGAGAGGAGGGGCGACCGCGTCAAGGAGGAGGCGGCGAAGCTGAAGGCGTGCATCCTGCTGAAAGGGCCAGTCGATGTCATCAGCGACGGGGCGTCCATCAAGCTGAACAGGACCGGGAACAACGCGCTCGCGGTCGGCGGCACGGGGGATGTCCTCACAGGCCTGGTCGCCAGCATGATCGCCCAGGGGGCGCAGCCGTACCACGCGGCGAGGATAGGCGCGTTCGCGATGGGCCTGGCGGGAGACCTCGCGTTCGAGGAGAAGAGCTACGGCCTCGTGGCCACTGATGTGATCGAGAAGATACCCATAGTCCTGAGGAGATACGAACTGGACAGTCTCGAGTAGGGGCTTTCTGCAATGAGGATAGGCATCGTGGCCGACACGCACTCCAACATACATGCGCTAGCGGTCGTCCTCGAGGACCTCGACGCGCTCGGCCTGGACGGCGTCGTGTGCGCTGGTGACATCGTCGGCTACGGCGCACACCCGAACGAGTGCTGCCGGGAGGTGCGGAGGAAAGTCGACCACGCGATAGCTGGAAACCACGACCGCTCCGCGGTGACGAGGGACATCTCCAGGCTGAACCCGTACGCAGCAGCTGTGGCGATCTGGACGAACGACCACATCGACGAGAGCTCCGCCGAGTTCCTGTCATCCTTGCCGACCACGCTAAGAGTGGATTTCGAAGGCTCAGTTGCAGCTGTGTTCCACGGTTCCGACCGCGACCCGAACAGATATGTCTATCAGGAGGACGTCGACGAGGACATGTTGACGAGATGCTCGTGCGAGATGATGATCCTCGGTCACACGCACATCCCTTTCGCCGTCCGCATGGAGGCCGGACTCGTCGTGAACCCAGGCTCCGTCGGTCAACCCAGGGACGGCGACGCGAGGGCGAGCTGCGCAGTGGTGAACACCAGGTCGTCGAGCTGCGAGATACGCAGGATCGTATACGACGTCGAGGGTGCGTCACAGTCCATCCTCGATGCGGGGCTGCCAGCGGCTCTGGCGCACCGATTGCCTATAGGCAGGTGATGGGACAGGCTTTTTATCGTCGGGCGAACCGTATGCATCCTGTGAACCTCGTACCGGTCCCGGACATGCCCGCGCTGATAATCGAAGGGCGGAGGCGATGGGCCTGCATCGCGGACCTCCACATAGGCATAGAGACAGCGTTGAGGGGATCCGGCTTCAACATCCCGAGCCAGCTCCCGAAGATGTCCGCCGCGATAGAGTGCCTCGGATCACATGCGGACAGACTGATTATCC
>DATKWQ010000043.1:0-7025 GCA_035529455.1 Thermoplasmata archaeon | reverse complement strand
CACCGAAGCGATGAGGCGGAAGGGCGGGATGGTGCCGACCAACGCAGCATTGGCGCTCGCGAACGCGACTTTCGTATCACTGATGAAGTTCGGGCTCGAGGCAGTCGAGGCTTTGAGACGGGGAGAGCACACGGACGCTGTGGACGAGGTGATCGAGGCGGTGAAGTTGTCGTTGGCTATCGCCTTCGAGAACTCCGGTTGCGCGTTGGCGCACGCATTCCATAACGGACTTACTCAGACTGGTGAGATGAAGGCGGAGCATGGAGAGATAGTCGCATACGGCACGATCGTCCAGGTGGCGTACGAGGGCAGACCTGATGACGAGGTGCGGAGGATCATAGACTGGTGCGACAGCGTCGGACTGCCTACCAAGCTCGGCGCGATATGCGACCACGACAGAGACGCTCTCCAGAAGGCGATCGAGTACGCGTGCTGCGAGGACGCGAACGCCGAGAGCATGCCGGAGAAACCAGACCCAGCGTCGGTTCTTGAAGCAATAGACAGGATAGAGAACGGATTCTGAGATGGCACGGAACAGATTGGCGGTCATGTGCCCTGTGCACATCATGTCAAAGCGCTTTCAGAATGCCAGAACGGCCTTCTGATGACGATCACACGGTGCCGTGCGATGACCGTCGCGGCGGTCATGACGCCCGCCACGTCGAATATGATGTCGCCGATGGTGTCTATCCCGGCATGGAAGTTCGTCCAGCCGAGGAGCGCGTCGGTGGAGTACTCCAACAGCTCGAACGAGACGGACGCGGTTATCATCCCGGCGACGACGAACAGGAACATTCCCCTTTGGTCCACCGCCCTGCCCACGTCCGACCTGACCCAGCAAAGCACGGACCATGCCAGCACCGTGAGCGCGAGCGCGCCGAGGTAGTGCGCCGTGAGATCGTACCATGACAGGTCCGATGTGGAGTATCCGAAGTACTGCGGCAGCCCCGCAGCTATGAGCGCTGTGACGGAGAACAGGAGTATCGCCGCGCCCGTGATCACCGCCCTGCGCTTCACCTCTATGGCGACGAGCGGGACCATTATGCCGAGTGAGAATGCGTAGGTCCAGCTCGACCACGTCCATCCTCCGAGGTACATCGACAGGAGGAACAGGCTCGCCAATATCACGAGCATGGAGATGGAGGCGAAAGGTATGTTCTCATGCGTCAACAACGGCCTACGCCTGCAGCCCACGTGGACGACAGGAGCGCAACGTTCCTGTTGCTGGGAAAGCATCCTGCGGAACCGTGGTATGTGCTGCTCCACGCGCGGCGTGTGTGCTCGGTCTTGGATCGTGCTCATGATGCTCTCTCTCGCCCTGTACTGACAGGTCGATAGCGCCGCTGCGATAATAGCATTGTGGAGCACAGAGGTCTACACGCCGAGTTCCTTCTCGTAGGCCGCTATGAGCTCGTCGCCCTTGCGCAGGACATCGGCGTCTATCGGGGGCACCTTGTGCTCCTTCAGCAGGCGCTGGACGATCGCCCTGACCTCGGGGATCATCTTGTCGGACTGCGTCGCCTGCCAATTCTGATTCGCCGGGTCTCTGACGACCAGCTCCTTCTTGAAGTTCCGGGCGGTGTGCAGGTGGTTCAGGAACGAGTTGCCGTGGCCGACCTCCTCGACGACATTGAGCGCCACCGTCTCCTCGGTGATCTCGTACTTCTTCATGACGGCGCGGACGTCCTTCCACATGCTGGCGTCGATCAGCATCTGCTCCAGCGACGCCCCCTTGGCGGCGTCGAAACTCCCGGCGCCGGATATCATGTCGGAGCCGCAGAACGGGCTGAGGGCGCTCGTGAACACCTCGCTGAACGACAGCAACAGGCCCGGGGTCTTGGTCTCCACGCCCCAGCTGGCGACCATCGTCGGCAGGCCGTACCGCTTGGCCATCTGCGACGCACCCGCGCATATGACCGGGAACGAGAGGGACGAGTAGTCCATCACGCCCGTCTTCATGTCTATCGGGGCAGACTCCGAGCTGTATATGAACGGCGCGCCCGCGGCGGCCGTCTGCGATATCGTGAGGCTCGCAAGGTTCTCAGTGTTTATGTTGACGAGTGTGCCGGCGAATGTGACCGGGGCAGACATGCCCGACAGAGACATGGACATCGCGACGACAGGTATGCCCGCCTTGGCGAACTCCACCTGCGCGTCGACGGGACCCTTGTCGAACGAGAGAGGCGCGATGGGGCAGCTGATGACCGAGAACAGAGGGCGCTTCCTGAGCTCCTCCTCCCCGCCCGCGACAAGTGCCGCGAGCTCGACCTGCTTCCGGGCGTCCTTGCCGTCCCTGGCGGCGGGGATGACCTGCACATGCTTGCTGCAGTTCTTCATCGCCGTCCACAGAGATCTTATGGCGAGCGTCTCCTGGTTCACGTCCGTCGCTGTGACGGTCGTCCAGCAGACGTCGATCGCGTCGACGGCGTCCGCGATCTTCGAGAAGTTCGCGAGGTCGGCGTCCGTCGAGGTCCGCCTCTCGCCCGTCTCGATGTCTGTCGTGTATACCGCGAGACCGGTCGTGGCGAGAACAGCGTACGTCTCCACAGGCAGCTTCTTGTCGTGCTTAGGATCACGCGCCCCCAACGTGAAGCTCTTCGGGGCGTTCTTCACGGCCTCGTTGACCATGTCCTCCGGCAGCTTGGCGATGCTCCTGCCCTCGTCGATCGAAGCACCGGCGTCGCCGAGCATCTTCAGGACGCTCTTGTTCTTCACCATGACTCCGAGCTTACCCAAGCTCTTCAGGCTCTGTTCGTGTACAAGCTCCTCTTCATCCTTGCTCAGGCATCTTAGTCGTGCTATTGCCAATGGAGAACACCTCCGACCCCCACCGTCGCTCCCTAAACGGGGCCGATTGGGGCATGTATGGCATCATTAAAATCGTTTTCCTACGGATGTCGGCCACCCCTCCGTCGAAAACCGTCAAATATTAAGTACGGATGGCGCATTAGGGCAGACAACCCGCGCACGCGCGCTATTGGCGTGCCCGCTTAGGAGTAAAGCCGAGGAAGAGCCCGATGAACCATATGGTCAAGCGCTGCAGGGCGATACGCCCGATGCCACACGTGGGGCAGATATGCCGCACGGACCCCGCGTTCGTCCGCCTGCTGCTGCACTCGGGAGCGGGCCTGCAGGTCGGGAGCTCCCGCTGATTTCTACGATATGCGCTTCATAAACCTATTTTGGCGATATAAAGGGCGGATTTTTCGCCTTTCACCGACAGTTGAATCGTAAAAGGTGGAATGATAGATGACCGGAGATGCAGAGAAACAATCGATAATAAGTGAGCTTGAGAACAGCGTGAAGACGCTTCAGGAGGAGGCTGCGATCGAGGCTGCGGGCAAGGCCGTTGCCGCGGGTGTCGACCCCGTCTTGGCGATAGAGGAAGGACTCGCGAAGGGCATCCGTGAGGTGGGGGAGAAGTTCGCGAGGAAGGAGATGTTCGTCGTCGAGCTGATCTACGCCGCCGAGATCATGGGGGCCGCGATCAAGGTGCTCGAGCCCGAGCTCAAGAAGTCTGCCAGCAAGCGCAACGTGGTTGCGCAGGTTGTCATCGGGACAGTGGCAGGCGACATACACGACATCGGCAAGAACCTCGTGAAGATCATGCTCGAGGCGGGTGGCTTCGAGGTGCACGACGTCGGCAAGGACGCGGCAACCGAACTCTTCGTGGACAAGTCGAAGGAGGTCGGCGCTGGCATAGTCGGCGCATCGTCCCTGATGACGACGACCGTCAGCGTGCAGAAGGAGCTAGTGGACGCCCTTCGGGTGGCTGGCATCGACGCGCCCATGATGATCGGCGGCGCCGCGGTCACCGAGGAATGGGCGAAGGAGATAGGCGCGACATATTCCGCCGACGCGGGCACTTCGGTCGAGACGGCCAAGCAGCTGGTCGGCAAGGGGGCGTGAGAGTCATGGCGGCGAAGAGCATGCCCCGAGGGCTGTTCGGCATGAAGCGGCTCGAGGTCATGGACAAGACGGGCGCCGAGGCGATACACGTCAACTCGCTGTACCTGCTCGAGAACATGGGCATCAAGGTCGTCAGCGACAGGGCCAGGGCCCTGCTCAAGGACGCTGGTGCCGATGTCGACGAGAAGACGCAGATATGCCGGATACCTGGTTACCTCGTGACGGAGCAGATGAAGAGGTGCAAGCGGCCGGTGAAGATGGCTGCGCGCGACCCGAAGAAGGACTTCGTCCTCGACGGCAAGCACTGCTACGCCTGTACCGACGGTGTCGGGCTGTCGACGATCGACCTGGAGACGGGCGAGAGACGGCCGTCGACCAAGAAGGACGTTGGCGATTCGGCGAAGGTGGTGGACTACCTCCCGATGATGCACATGTACAACCCGCTCGTGACGCCTCTGGACGTGCCCGAGCATGCGCATACGGTGCACGAGTACGAGGTGGCGACGGAGAACTGCTCCAAGCACTACACGACCGGCTCCACATACAAGCGCGAGGAGGCCATCTACCAGCTGAAGATGGCCGCCGCGATCGTCGGAGGCGAGAAGGAGCTCAAGAGGAGGCCGATCATATCGAGCCTCACATGCACGACATCGCCGCTCGTCCTCGGCATGACGACCGACGCCGCGATAGAGTTCAGCAGGGCCGGATGCCCGCCGCTGCTCATGGCGATGCCGCTGATAGGCGCGACCGCGCCGATGACCGTAGCAGGGGCGACGCTCCTCGGGAACGCGCAGGTCATCGCAGGCGCGACGGTGCTGCAGCTCGCGGCCCCGGGTTCGCCGCTGTGCTACAGCTCGGAACCGATGGCGATGGATGTGCAGACCGGGCTCATGGAGGGATTGTTCCCGGCGGCCAACATGGTGCGCGCGGCGCATGTGCAGATGGCGAAGTACTACGACATACCGATATTCATCGGCGGCTGGGGCTCGTGCTCCAAGGTGCCGGATGTGCAGGCGGGCTACGAGAAGGCGTTCTCCGCGTTCATCGCATACCTGTCGGGCGCGGACATGACCTCGGGCCCGGGCCTGCTCGAGAACTGGACCGTGCTGTCGTACGAGCAACTGATAATCGACCACGAGATGTTCACGATGATGGCCGATATGCTGAAGGGCGTGACGGTCAACGACGACACGCTCGCGCTGGAGACCATCGCCGCCGTCGGCCAAGAAGGGCACTTCATGGGCAAGAAGCACACGATCGACCACGCGAGGGAGATGTGGCAGCCCGGCGTCACGGACGGCCAGCCCTACAAGAACTGGAAGGCCGCAGGGTCCAAGAACGCCGCGGACCACGCGCGCGACAAGGCGATCGAGATACTCAAGACGCACACGGTCGAGCCGCTCGCGGACGACATCAAGAAGGAGCTCGCGGCGATCGTCAAAGAGGCCGAGGCGAACATACCCAAGAAGTGACCAGGCCCAGGTCCGCAGAGCCCACAAACCCCTTCATTCAGGCTTTTATTCCGCTCCGTCCTCTTTCAGCTTACGCTCCCTGGGGCCCAGCCTATAGCGGCCCTTGGGCACGAGCAACTCGAACCGGGCGCCCTTGCCTGGCATGCCACACTCGCGTATGGTGATGCCCGTGATGGACAGTATCTCCCTTGACAGGTAGAGCCCGTAGGACTTCCTGCCGGGCTGGATGCCCGGCTCGAAGAGCTCCTCCTTCTGTTTCTGCGGGATGCCCTTGCCGTCGTCCTCGTAGACTATCAGCAGACCGTTGGGTGTCTCGCTGTACGTGAACGACACCCTCGTGATGGCGCCGCCGTGCCTGATCGAGTTGTCGACGAGGTTCCTGAGAACGTTCTGTATCATGGGGTCGCAGTACACCTGGAGGCCTCCCAGGCCGTTGTGCATCTTCAGCTTGTGAGGGCCTATCCCGAACAGGCTCTGCGTCAGCGTCATCTCCATCTGTGTCCACTCAGGCTTCTTGAGGCCGACCTTCTCGTATATCCTCGTGAACTCGAGGTTGGAGGCGAGGTTCACCGCGGCGTCCTTGATCTTCCCGAGCGTCGTCAGGAGCTCCTTGTCGTCCGTCGACTCCTCCGCGAGCGATATCCAGCCGCTGATGATGGATATCTGGTTGAGCGCGTCGTGGCGTGTGATGGACCCCAGCAGCCGCAGCTTCTTGTTCGCCTGTTCGACCTCCTTCGACCTCTCTGCGACCTTTCCCTCGAGGTCCGCGTACAGCCCGCTCAGCTCGTCCGCCATGATGTTGAACGAGTTGCCCAGCTGGCCTATCTCATCGGAGCCGCCGAAGCCGACCCTCTCGTCGAGCCTGCCCGTGGAAAACTCCTGCGCGGCGTGCGCCACAGCCCTGATCCTCCTGGACAGGGAAAGGGCGAAGAGGTAGGAGACGGCCACCGAGATCATGAGGATAGGGGCGGCGACGGTCAACACGGACGAGCGCAGGTTGTCGACGCTGCTCAACACCTCGGAGGCACTGTGGTCGATTATGACAATCCATTCGTTGCCTGGATACAGGAGATAGCCCGACGCCGTTGAGTACGAGTAGAGCTTCTCGTCATCGCCCTCGCCGAAGAGGAAGTACCCGGACTCACCGGTTATCATCTCGAAGTACGGCTCTTCGGACGCGTTCTCGAACCTGGTGAAGACCGTAGTGGAGAAGATGACGATGCCGTCGCTCCTGACGATCTTCATCTCCGTGGTCTCGTACGGCTTGCCAAGGTATACTGCCTGCTCGACGAGCGATACGATGTCCAAATACCCGATGATCGCTCCCGAGTACGCGCCGTCCAAGTCTGTGAGCTTGACGACGACGAGCATCGTGGTGGTCTCCAGCCACGGGTTGTACACGACATCACCGAAGTAGAACCCGTCCTCCATGAGGTCCGACCACCAGGACTCCTGGTCCAGTCTGTAGCTGGGGGTTGGCTTGTCCATCCCCGCCACGACGCCGTACTTGTTCGCGACGATGACGCTGCCATATATGGCGTATCCGTGCTCCTCGGCGTAGTGGTGGACGAGAGTCTCCGCCATGCATTCGCTGATGTTGTTCCCCAGTATCTCGTCCATCAAGGGGGTCGTCTCCGTCTGCGG
>DATKWQ010000042.1:0-6301 GCA_035529455.1 Thermoplasmata archaeon | reverse complement strand
AATGTCTCCTGGGATCGATATGAATACTCAGGAAGCTCATAACAGTATAGATTCAGGATTCGCTTTGTTCTGCACGCGGCCAGAACGTTCTTAAAAGTCATCTGATGGTCCTGATGACTGTCTCCATGCCATACAGAGTATATCGTGTCCGCATCTCTTTCTCTGATGATACCGTCGATTTCGCTAACCGTCTTCCATGTCATTCCGTAGTGGCCAATCGGGTTGTCGAGGATGTCATATCTGATGCCAATCTTGTTCTGAGCCCGTTTCATCTCAGAGGTAATAGTCTCCCAAGAGCGAGAGCCGTAGCCTCCTTGAGTGGTCAGGATGATTCCTACCTCATCCCCCATCTTGACATGCTTGAGGAGTGTGCCAAAACAACCGACCTCGACGTCGTCTGGATGTGCGCCAACCGCAATGACGGATGCCATTCAATGCCTCCTATATGCACTTGGCTGCAATGCCGAAAGGCAGCATATAGATTTGGCTGACCTACATTGAGCTATCGGCAATTCTGCACCGGCTTAAGTTATCAATAGTGATGGCAATGACGACTATTGAAGCGGATAGCCCTTCGCGGCGATTGCCGTAAGGGCAAGATGAGGATCTCCGACCTGTTCGACAAGCGCACGAGCGAGAGGGTCAGGAGCGAAGGGTTCAGACCGCCCCAGATGGTTGCCAAGGACAAGGTGAAGAAGATCCTCAATGAGCACGAGGTCATGCCACTCGACAGGGACATCGACCAAGAGTTGACGAAGACCGTCAAGGAAGCGGAGAAGGCGCTCCTTGGCAGAACCTGAAGCACTTCGCAACGACTGCGAACGGGCTTTCACTCCGTCGGTTTGACGGCGGTCACCCTGCAGCTCGCGACCAATGACGCAAGGTCCTGGCCTGGCGACTCTGATGATATGTACGACTTGAGCTGCTCTTCAGAGTACACCACCTTGTCAACGACCTCGACGGACTCGAAGCCTGCGCCTCTGATCATCTCGATGTAATCCTCTTCCAGAAGAGCACCGGACACGCACGCCGACCAGGCCGCCATATCCTTCCTGAGTTCGGGCGGCAGTTCTCTGAGCAGCACGATATCCGACACTGCAAGTTTCCCGCCGTGTTTTAGTATCCTGAAAGCCTCGTTGAAGACCTGTCTCTTGTCCGGTGACAGGTTGATTACGCAATTGCTGATGACAACGTCCACGATGCCGGATTCCAGCGGGATATGCTCGATTTCGCCGAGGCGGAACTCCACGTTATCGAACCCGTTCTCCTTCGCCGTCCTCCTGGCGCGTGATATCATCTCTGGGGTGGCGTCGATCCCGTAGACCTTCCCATGGGCTCCGACGCGCTTGGAGGCGAGGAATGCGTCGATACCTCCGCCACTGCCCAGGTCTACGACCGTCATGGCCTCTCGGAGCTCGGCGATGGCCGTCGGGTTGCCGCAGCCCGCACTCGCCACGAGCGCCTCCGCGGGCAATGACTGCATTTCGGGGGACGAGTATATGCCTCTGCAGCCGCACATCGCTTCGCTCTCTTGCGGGCAGCACGGCACCTCCTTCACCGCCACCTGTCGATACCTGTCTCTGACGGCTTTCCGTATCTCATCCTCTCGGGGACTTTCAGATGATTCGTCGTCGGCCATGTCAAACACCCTGCCTGACACGATTGGCCGGACGACCATATCAGTCTTGTCCCGATACTCGGCTGGAATGCTGCCTCGTCAAGCACTATCGAGCATCAAACCGGACAGCATTCATATATCGCGAGGCGCTTGTCGCATGAAAGCCTTCACCGCTGGAAGAGGACGGGAATGGAACCTGAGACACGTCAGCCACGGGAATTTCATCTTGAGATAAGGGAGACCCCGTACGACCTCATCATATGCGCCGCTCTCGCTCTACTGCTCATCGCACTCATCGCTTTCGTCCCCGACAGCCTTGCCCGGCAGATACTGGGCCTTGTTTTCGTGTTGTTCCTTCCCGGATACGCCGCCACCGCAGCGCTGTTCCCCGAGAACGAACAGATAGACACTATCGAGCGCGTCGCCCTCAGCTTCGGCCTGAGCATCGCCATCGTACCTCTGATAGGTCTCGGGCTGAACTTCACCCCGTGGGGCATCAGGCTCGAGCCAATCATGGCGTCCGTATCTGCGTTCATCATCATCGCGTCAGTTGTAGGTTGGTACCGCAGGATGCGCCTTCCGGAGGACGAGAGGTTCGCGATCGTCATCGATGTCAAGGTGGACTGGCAGGGCATGCCTCTCGTCGATAAGCTCCTGACGATAGGCATCGCTGTGATGCTCATCGCGTCCGTGGTCGTCCTCGCATGGGCGATAACGACCCCGAGGGTGGGGGAGACTTTCACACAGCTCGCCATCCTCGGCCCCGACGGCATGGCGACCGACTATCCCCGCAACCTCACGGTGGGCGAGGAGGCGCGGGTGCTCCTCTCCGTGAAGTCATACGAGCACGCCGTCGTGAATTACACGATAGTCCTTGTGCTGACGAACGTCACAGACTACAACTTCACTGTGGGCGAGAACACGATAGACTGGGCGGAAACGCAGGATCTGACTCCGTATTCCGGCATATCGCAGGATTTCACTCTGGATCATCTCGAATACTACAACCAGACCTTCGACTTCTCCGTCTCCGCTGAGGGCATGTGGAAGCTCCAGTTCCTGCTGTATGTCGACGGGCAGGAATACGATCAGGACTCGTACCGTGAGGTGCACCTGTGGCTCGATGTCAGTACGGTCGTGTAACGACATCCTGACAGCATCTGGCACCCATTAGAGATGGCGGACCTCAGCCGGCCAATGCCCATATTTGTACGGTCGATGTTATATATCCGGCTCATTTTGGCTCAGAGTAGGCTCAGAGGAAGGCGAGATGAACAACAAGAAGATCGCGATAATCGGCGGAGGCAACATGGGCGTGGCCCTTGCGGAGGGCATCATTCAGACGAAGTGGGCGGACCCGAAGCGCATAATGATCGCCGAGCCACTGAAGGACAAGCACGATCAGCTCAAGGGCATCGCCAAGGGCGTCAAAGTGTCTCCGTCAAACCTCGAGGCGGCGAAGTTCGCCGATGTCATCATACTCTCGGTCAAGCCTCAGATAATGCTCCGCGTGATCGACGAGATAAAACCTGCATTGAAGGGCGGCAAGCTGCTGATATCCGTCGCTGCAGGCATCACCACCGCTCAGATGGAGAAGAAGGCTGGAAGTAAGATTCGCGTCGTCAGGGCCATGCCGAACATAGCTGCGATCGTGAGAGAGGCGGCAACCGCTATCTGTCCTGGAAGCCACGCGACGGACAACGACATGGCTGTTGCGGGACACATATTCGAGTCCGTTGGCATCGTCGTATATGTGGAGGAATACCTCATGGACGCCGTCACCGGCCTGAGTGGCACGGGACCGATGTACGTATTCCAGATCCTCGAGGGGCTCTCCGATGCGGGCGTCAAAGCAGGTTTGTCGAGGCACACCGCGAACATACTATCCGTACAGACGCTGATAGGCTCATCCAAACTCATACAGGAGACGAAGGAACATCCGGCGAAGTTGAAGGACCTTGTCACCTCCCCGGGCGGCACGGCGATAAGCGCGCTGCACTCGCTCGAGAAGAACGGCCTCAAGGCGCTCCTCATAGATGCTGTCGAGGTAGCAGCCAAGCGTTCGAGTGAGTTGAGCGCGGACCACCAAGGATGATTGGCTGAATCTAATCATCAAGTCTTTCGAGTGAGCGCAGCCTCTCGATGGCGATCCTGAATCCCTCACCGCCGTTGGCATGACCGTTCCACACCTCAGCTATGATAGGCACGTCGACATCGATCAGAGAAGAGAAGTCGACATCTCCTTCGCCTATCTGCAACCCCTCCTTATCCGGAGCCTTAGCATCGGATGCGTGTATATGGGCGACCTTGCCGCCGAACGCATCCATGAAGCGCGTGCAGTAATTCGGATCGCCCTCGGGGACGGAGAGATAGCCGTGGCAGATGTCCAGCGTGAACCCCTCGACCATGTTCATGAATCGTGCCATGTCCTCAATCGACACGCATATGTTGGAAACGAAGCGCTCTCGCTTCTTGTACCAGTAGTACCAGGGCAGGTTCTCCATGAGCAGAGACGATGGACTTAGCTCGCGCAACGACTTCTCGAGGTTCGACAGCAACATCTGACGGTCAACCGTCGTCCTTCGCACTCCTCCCGGATGGAAGACAACCAGCGAATCGTGAAGGTCGTGTGCTATCGAGCGTGTCGCCGCAACGATCTGAACGGATCTTCTCCGCAATGGCTCATCCTCAGATGAGAGATCTACGAGCACGTCGTCCCCATCGTGATTGACGAACTCCTGCACGTGGACGTACTTGATGGGCGGGCTGGCATCTATCAGTCGATCCATGAACCTCCCGTCCAACAACCGCTCCAAGTCACCGTCGAACAGCAGAAGCACGGAGAACTCCGAGCCTTCAATCGCCAGGTCATCGAAATCGTCCGCGCTCACCGTGGTCCCCAGATTCAAATGTCCTGCACCTTCGGCCTTCGTGAGGGGCATAACGGTAGAAAACTGTTCCCGCACACATTAGCCAGCAAACGCTTAATTACATCGTATTTCGGTCCAGGTCTTCGGGATGCACGACGTCATAGTAGTCCGAGACCTGGTCAAGACTTTCAGCGACCGTGTTGAAGTCCTTGACGGTCTAACATTCTCGATAGGGGCGGGGGACTTTGTTGCCGTGTACGGCAAGTCGGGGTGTGGCAAGACCACTCTGCTCAATATACTCGGGGGATTAGACAGCCCCACATCAGGCTCAGTTTCCATAGACGGTGAGAATGTTGCGGACATGTCGGAAGACGAGCTTGCCTATCTCAGGCTCAGCAAGATTGGGTTCGTGTTTCAGGACTACAACCTCCTGCAGGACCTCACCGTCCGAGAGAACCTGGAATTGCCGCTCAAATTCTCAAAGCGTGGAAACGGGAACCACATCAGCAACCTGCTCGACAAGTTCGGAATAGAGCACATCGCCGACGAGAGCGCGAAGAAGATCAGCGGAGGCGAAGCTCAAAGAACGGCGATTGCGAGGGCGATGGTGAACGAACCGCGCATACTGATTGCAGACGAACCCACTGGGAACCTCGACAAAGAGAACGCAGAGAACGTAATGGAGATGTTCCGTGTCGCCTGCAAGGACTTCGGGACAACGATTGTGCTAGCCACACACGACACTGGCATAGCCGATTGTGCTAGCCACAGGATGCACCTCGAACATGGCAAGATCGAGCTGGTGAACTGGAATTGAACCTCCGACATTCTCGCACATTTGATACGATATTCGACATGTACCACTGCAAACGTAATTGTAGACCTTGCCAATCACGACGGAGGTCATAGTCAATGGAGCACAATCTTGAACTGGTTGTCGGTTTTGCCGCGGCCTTAGCAATGACATTCATAGTCATTCCCTGGTTAATCCCAAAACTCAAGGAGAGGGGGATTGTCGGTAAAGACCTCAACAAACCCGGGCGCCCAAAGGTAGTCGAGATGGGCGGAATCGCTGTCGTGATCGGTTTCTTCACGGGCATCAGCTTCGTCATAGTCCTTGATGGAATCGCGAACAAGGAGTTGCTCTATGTATCTCTGAGCGCGATTCTCGGAGCCGCGTTCATTGGCGTCCTCGACGATCTCTTCGAGCTCAGGCAAAGGCAGAAAGCGTTCCTGCCGTTCCTCCTCGCAATCCCTCTGGGCGCCGCTCTCGACTCAGTCATGTACATTCCTTTCATAGGCGAAGTGGACCTAGGCATCCTGATGATCGTGGCAGCTCCGTTTGCCGTCACATGTGCTGCAAACGCCGGGAATATGCTTGAGGGGTTCAACGGCCTCGGAGTTGGACTGGGAATCATCATGTCGTCGTCGCTAGTCATATTGGCGTTCATGCACGATCGCCTTGACGGCGCGTTCATCCTCATGCCATTGACAGGAGCGATGGTGGCATTCATATGGTTCAACAGATACCCTGCGAAGATTTTCCCTGGAGACACTTTGATGCTCTTCATGGGCGCGGCAATAGCGGTCGGTGGAATGCTTTCCAACCTCTACGTTCAGACAACTGTGATATTCATTCCAATGATACTCGAATTCTCCCTCAAACTTAGAGGCGGATTCAGAGCGGAGAACTACTGCACGGATGCCTCAAACGCACACCTCGAGTATCACGGCCGAATAGAGTCTTTGACCCACATACTCATGAAACATTGGCGTCTGACAGAGAGGGGATTAATGCGCATGGTCTAGGCAA
>DATKWQ010000041.1:0-2144 GCA_035529455.1 Thermoplasmata archaeon | reverse complement strand
TGAGTCCTCCGAATCATTCACTTCACCCAAGGGTACTAACGTGGTCCCGTGGTGGATAATACTTGCGCGGGAAAGCCTCCCAAGAGTGGGGTTTGCCCCGGACGACGTCCCCCGTCCCATCTACGGCCGCGGTGCATGTGTCTCCTTCTCGCCAGTTCCTGAGCCCACATCAGGGCGTGAACACGAGGGACGCTCCCTCCTCCTCCGTCACCTTCCGGTAGAACACGCAGTTCATGCAGTTGACGATCTTGGGCACGTACAACCCCGTGTGCTTCCCTCCGCACAGGGTGCCGGCGACAGCCCAGCATATCATGCCTCCGTTCCTGCCCCCATTGACGCCATCCGTCCGTGAATTGGTCGAGGCCGGACAGGTCCCAAGCTCCTCTTCTCGTGCTCGTCCGTGCTCCTTGCCACACTTCATGAACTCCCAGCAGTTCAATTTCCTCTCGCCCCCGTACATGTTATTCCTCGGGTTGCTCCGGTCGCGCCTGTTGGATAATAGGCCGTTGAAATTCTTTAGCCTTACCTCGAGCGCACCTCCGCTGCCAGGATTCAAGTGGCATGAACTTTTGAAGATGGCCACCCGAAATGAAATAGGGGTGAATGTCTGACGCAAATCACCCGATTGCGCACCAGTACCCCTATCTAGAAAGGTATAAATACCGACGAATCGATAATGACATTCGTCTGACGAAAACGGAAGTTTCGTCGGACAGTGGAGAGCTGCCATATGGTGGAGTCGGAGCGCGTCACGATAAGGCTGCCCAACGAGCGTGTCGAGGCACTCCAGTCTCTCGTAGAAAGCGGCAAGTTCTCCACAATCTCCGATGCGATCAGGGCTGCCATAGACAAGTTCGTAGACGGAGAGTTCACGCCGGAATACATCGAGAAGGTGACGGTCGAGCTGCCTAAGGGCAATGTCGTGAACCTGAAGCAACTCGTCCAGGAAGGCGACTCTATCTCGATGGACGACGCCATAAGGAACGCCGTGCGGGAATACATACGTAAGAGGTTGTCCAAGGCGATGGACGAACTCGAAAGGTGACGCCTCGACAAGATGCGACTGCGCGGGATGGGATGCACAATGGTCACGCACACATACGCATATGAGCGAACGCTCTCAAAGGAGGGCCTCTGACATGCTCGACAAGCTGTTGAAGGAGGCCCTCGAGAGCGAACGCGATTTCGAGGCCCATCTCTCCCCGAAGATATGCATCGTCGGCTGCGGCGGAGGCGGCAGCAACAGCGTGGACAGGATGAACAGGATCGGTCTCGAGGGCGTCGACACGATCGCCATCAACACGGACCGCTTCCACCTGAACCGTGTGAAGGCCGGGACGAGGCTGCTCATAGGCGAGCGGATGACGAACGGCTACGGCACGGGCGGCAACTCCGAGATCGGCGAGAAGGCCGCGCTGGAGTCCGCAGATGAGATCGAGTCCGCCGTCAGGAACTACGACATAGTCTTCATAACCGCCGGCATGGGCGGCGGCACCGGCACAGGGAGCGCGCCCGTGGTGGCGGAACTCGCCCGCAAGCACGGGGCGGTCACAGTTGCACTCGTCACCCTCCCGTTCGACATAGAGAAGAGCAGACTCAAGACCGCGTTCCGCGGGATAGCGCGGCTGAGGGAGCGCGCGCACAGCACGATCATACTCGACAACAACCGCCTGCTGGAGATGGTCCCGAAGCTTCCGGTCGAACAGGCCCTGATGGTGATGGACCACCTCATAGTGGAGGTGGTCAAGGGGATCACGGAGACGATATGCCAGACCAGCATGATCAACCTGGACTTCGCAGATTTCAGGAACATAATGCTCAACGGTGGTGCGTCGACCGTGCTCTATGCCGAGAACGAGGACGCGGAGAAGGTCGTTATGGACGCTCTGACGAACCCGCTCCTCGACATCGACTTCGAAGGTGCGTCCGGTGCGATGATACACATTACTGGCGGCCCGTCGCTCTCGCTCAAGAAGGCGTTCCAGGTGCTGAACGGTGTCACGAGGGAACTCGGCGAGAGGGCCTATGTCAAGCTCGGCGCGAGGATAGATCCGGACCTCGGGAACAGCATCAAGCTGATGGCGATCGTCACAGGCGTGAAGACGCCTGGACTGCAGGATGAGACAAGTCGGTCACGGAGCCCG
>DATKWQ010000040.1:0-114316 GCA_035529455.1 Thermoplasmata archaeon | reverse complement strand
TGTAAGCATATCCGAAGAGCTCTGTGACCACTGTGGGTCTTGTTTCGGACCATGTCCAGTCGTTCAATTCAGAGAGGATCAGCTCGACATCTGAGAAGTGCTTCGATCGCCGCAGCGACGTCCGTCGCCCTAGCACCCCATGGAACTATCGCGACATCTCCACGCAGGTCATAGCCTTCCTTCACCTTGCAGCACTTCGTCAGGACGGGGCCCGTGACACGCAGCTTACTGAGAAGATCTACCGGGCACATGTTAACCAACCTAGGTTCGGCTCTGTACATCGCCTTGAATATCCTCGCGGAGAGGCTGCAGCCCACCAACGACACGCTACTGATCTGTTCGGGAGTCAGCGATGGTGTGCCATCCAGGTATCCAAGCATGTTCTCGTGCTCAAGGCCCGACGCTCTGCACGGGAAGAGAACCGGGCCAGAGCCCGCATCTTCAGAAAGGCCGTTGATGTCCAGCTCCACCACGTCGTATTTCACATAGAAGTCCTGCAGCTGCGAGTCGAGGACGTCATCGACGAGCCCCACGAGTTTCGAAGGGGACGGGGGCACCACGTCCACTACAGTCAATTTGAATGGCCGCTGGTCCACGAAGAACGAAACATGCTCGGACCTCCCCCGAACCACAACGCACTTCGTGCCTTCGGACTCCCTTAGCAGCCCCATCTTCGAAGCGGAGAGCACGTCGAGGTCTCTGTCGTCTATGAATGAAGTCTCTTCAGGCAGCGACACGATGTCGATGGATGAGATAGGCTGGAGCACTCCGTTGAACGCTTCCTTCTCGATCCGGACGACCGCCCACTGGTGACCGTTGGTCATGACGATGTACTTGGTGCGGATATACGCCCGCTTGCCGGATAGGAATGATCTTATGCTCCCATCACAGAGGTCGAAATCGACATACCTGACGCTCACTTCCTTGCAGTGGTCGGGGAACATCTCGCATGGCTATCGAGGATAGGGTAGATAGAACCAGCGACGAATGACAAAGGCTAAGACAGGAACCGCTGTTTATCATCGCTGATGACGGCAGACGCTGGGCGGAAATTCCCACAGCTGACCACCAAAAGATTGGTTCTGCGTGAGCTTACGATGGACGATGTTGATTGGTACAAGAGCCACTTCTCGATCCCGGAGATTGTCACCGGCAGTGGCTTCGCGGCGCCGGCGGACGGCGACGCCGCCAGAGAAGAATTCGAGATGTACATACTCGGACCCTGGAATCAGAGCACAGGGCTGCGGTGGGGGATAACCCTTAAGAACGACCCCAGGGTGATCGGGAGTGCCGGATTCTACAAGTGGGAGAACGAACCGCACCGCAAGGCCGAGATGGGCTACGACCTGGACCCCGCGCATTGGGGCAAAGGGATCATGACAGAGGCCTTGGAGGCGATCATCTCCTACGGCTTCGACGAGATGAACCTAAACAGAATAACTATACTAGTCATCTCTGAGAACGAACGGTCGCTCAAGCTCGCTCGTCGACTCGGGTTCGTCAAAGAGGGGGTCATGAAGGAGAGCGCGTTCTTCGACGGCAGGTTCATCGACGACGTGATGTTCTCCATCCTCAAGAGCGATTGGCGCAGACGAGCCGCTGATGATATCACGCCTCCGACAGGATCAGGCTGTCCGAATTCATGACATGATCAGCCATTCGAGTCGGATATCTCACAACAAGATTCTTAACCCCCGCCAGGGATACCCCGAAGGTCGTGCGAATGAAGGGCTATCTGGTCCTAGAGGATGGGACGATTTTAGAGGGGAGGCCCTTCGGTGTTCTCAAAGAAGTCTTCGGCGAGGTCGTCTTCTCGACCGGGATGACGGGCTATCAGGAATCCTTGACGGACCCTTCGTACGCAGGCCAGATACTCACGAGCTCCTATCCTATGATCGGCAACTATGGGATCAACTCACAGGACAATCAATCCTCGAGGGTCCAGGTCTGGGGGTACGTTGTCAGCGAACTGTGCGATGCGCCCAGTCACCGCCTGAGCGACGCGACGATGGACGACTTCCTCAGACAGCACGATGTCCCCGGGATATCGGGGATAGACACCAGGGCGCTGATCAGAAGACTCAGAACCAAAGGCACGATGAAAGGTGCCATAACCACGAGCGAGCCCGCAGATGTGCTGGAAAGGGTGCGCAGCATGGACAACCCCGACAGAGAGAACCTGGTCGCCATGGTGAGCACGAAATCCGTCCAGTCGTTCGAGTCCGGAAAGGACAGGAGCGTCGTGATCATAGACTGTGGAGTCAAGGATAACATAGTCAACGAACTGCGCGCACGGTTCGACGTTCACCTGGTGCCATACAATCATCCCGTCGAAGACATACGGGCATTGGAGCCCGACGGCGTATTCATCACGAACGGCCCTGGAGACCCGGCGCACGAAGGGCTCAAGTCGACGGTCATCGCCACATTGGCCGAGCTGAAGGACGATACGCCGATGATGGGCATATGCCTCGGCAACCAGCTGCTGGCACTCACGCTGGGCGCCAAGACATACAAACTCAAGTTCGGCCACCGAGGAGTCAACCAACCCGTCGGCTTCGGCAAACGAGTATTCGTCACTTCACAGAATCACGGGTTCGCTGTCGACGGTCCGTCCGCTTCGGATGTGGATATGGAGGTCACTTTCAGAAACCTGAACGACGGCACAGTGGAGGGCATGAGGCACTCTGAGCTGCCGATATTCTCCGTCCAATTCCACCCTGAGGCCAGGCCAGGTCCACATGACACCTCGTTCTTGTTTGACGAGTTCGCGAAGATGCTGGAGGAGCTCTGATGCCGAAGAGAACCGACCTGGAGAGGATAATGGTGGTCGGCTCGGGCCCAATCGTGATCGGGCAGGCGGCGGAGTTCGACTTCTCCGGTTCTCAGGCGTGCAAATCGCTGCGGGAAGAAGGATACACCACGACCTTGGTCAACTCGAACCCGGCGACGATACAGACCGATCCAGAGACCGCGGACCACGTGTACATCGAGCCGCTCGATGCGGCGACGCTGGAGAAGATCCTCGAGAAGGACAGGATCCAGGGGATACTCTCGGGCATGGGCGGACAGACTGCTCTGAACCTGTGTTCCGAGCTAGCGGAGAAGGGCGTACTCGACAGGCTCGGAGTCGAACTCCTCGGCACCAAGACGAGGGCGATCGCGCTCTCGGAGGACAGGGAGTTGTTCAGGAATACCATGCTGGACCTGGACGAGCCGATACCGAAGAGCAGGACGGTGACCTCGATCGAGGAGGCAATGCAGGCAGTAGAAGAAATCGGCGGATATCCCGTGCTGGTCCGCCCAGCTTACACCCTCGGTGGCACAGGTGGCGGCATCGCATATGACGAGGAGGAGCTGACGCATATCGTCGGCAGAGGACTCATCTACTCCAGGATAAGGCAGGTCCTGATAGAGGAGAGCGTCATAGGCTGGAAGGAATACGAGTACGAGGTCATGAGGGACGCGAACGACAACACGATCATCGTCTGTAACATGGAGAACCTCGACCCGATGGGCATCCACACGGGCGAGAGCATAGTCGTCGCGCCCGCGCAGACACTCAACGACTCAGACCATCAGATGCTGCGAACTGCAGCCATCAAGATCATCAGAGCGCTGGAGATAGAGGGCGGCGCCAACATCCAATTCGCGATGAACCATTGGACGGGGGAATACAGGATCATCGAGGTGAACCCGAGGGTGTCACGAAGCTCCGCTCTGGCATCCAAGGCGACGGGGTACCCCATCGCCAGGGTCGCGGCGAAGATAGCCGTGGGAATGACCCTGGACGAGATACCCAATGCGATAACCAAGAAGACTTGCTCCGCCTTCGAGCCATCGATAGACTACATCGTCGTGAAGATACCCAGATGGCCTTTCGACAAGTTCAGGACTGTCGACAAGCGGCTTGGCACCCAGATGAAGAGCACAGGGGAGGTGATGGCCATCGGCCGCAACTTCGAGGAGGCGCTCCTTAAAGCCGTCAGGTCGCTGGAGATAGACAAGGTCGGGCTCGAGGGCGAGGCGTGGAGCGACTCCGAGCTTGAGCGGCTCCTGACCGAGGCCACGGACGCCCGCCTCTTCGCCATCGCGGAGGCGCTGAGGCGTGGCATGTTGACGAGCAGGGTGTGCGAACTGACGGGCTGGGACACTTTCTTCGTCACCAAGATGCTAAGGCTGATAGAACTCGAGTCCGAGCTCGCGGAGGGACTCACACCCGAGCTGCTCGCAACTGTGAAGAAGCGAGGCTTCGGAGACGAGTACATCTCACGGCTCTCTGGAGCCGATGCACGATTGGTGAGGGAGGCGAGGATATCCGCAGGGATCAGGCCGACCTACAAGATGGTCGACACCTGCGCGGCCGAGTTCGAGGCGGAGACCCCGTACTTCTACTCCACATATGAGCAGGAATGCGAGGCGCGGCCGTCAGAGAACAGGAAGATAATAGTCGTCGGCGCAGGACCCATCCGGATCGGCCAGGGGATAGAGTTCGACTACTGCTGCGTGCACGCGTCCCTCGCGCTGAAGGAGGAAGGGGTCGACGCGATCATCGTCAACAACAACCCTGAGACCGTCTCGACTGACTTCGACGTCTCGACGAGGCTGTACTTCGAACCGATAACCGCGGAGGACGTCCTCAACATCATAGAGAAGGAGGACGCCGATGGCATCATGCTCCAGTTTGGCGGACAGACCGCCATCAACCTTGCACTGCCATTGCAGGAAGCCCTCAGGGGAGGCAAGACGAAGATACTCGGTACCTCCCCGGACGCGATAGACCTGGCAGAGGACAGGAAGAGGTTCTCGAAACTCATGGACGACCTCGGCATCGCCCAGCCGGAGTCAGGCACTGGTTTCTCGTTCGACGAGGTGAGGAGCCTGGCGAACGACATCGGATACCCGGTGCTCATCCGGCCGAGCTATGTCCTCGGCGGACGCGCGATGGAGATCGTGTACAACGATTCTGAACTCGAGACATACATGAGGTCTGCTGCCAAGGTGTCGAAGAGCCACCCGATCCTGGTAGACAAGTACCTCACTCACGCGATCGAGATAGATGTCGATGCGGTCTGCGACGGCAAGGATGTGTACATCGGTGGGATACTCGAGCACATCGAGGAGGCAGGTGTCCATTCGGGCGACGCGACGATGGTCCTCCCGCCACAGACGATACCAGAGGATGTGTTGGACGACATTAGGGCAATAACCAGAAAGGTGGCGCTCGCCCTGAACACAAAAGGGCTAATGAACCTGCAGCTCGCGTACAAGGGTGGGACGGTGTATATGCTCGAGGCAAACCCCAGAGCGAGCCGGACAGTTCCCGTGATCTCAAAAGCCACTGGCGTCCCGCTCGCCAAGGTGGCTACCAAGGTCATGCTCGGCAAGACGCTCGAGGAACTCGGCCTTCAAGCGGAGGCAAGGTTGGACCATGTCGCGGTGAAAGCGTCGGTGTTTCCCTTCCTGAAGCTACCAGGTGTAGACAGCATACTGGGGCCGGAGATGAAGTCCACCGGCGAGGTCATGGGCATCGACGACTCGTACCCGGCCGCTGTGTGGAAGGCGCTGGTGGCGTCGGGCCAGAGACTCCCTGACAAAGGCAACGTATACATAAGCGTCAGCGACGAGGACAAGGAGACAGCTGTCTCAGAGATAGCGTCACGACTTCAGAGACTGGGCTTTGGCCTGTACGCCACCAAGGGGACGGCGACACACCTGCGTTCGAAAGGCCTGGCCGTGACAACCGTCTATCGGATATCCGAGAACACATCACCGGACGCACTGTCCCTCATGCGTGGGGGCAAGGTTCAGATGATAGTCAACACGCCGACGGAATCGTCAGGCGCGAGGAGGGACGGCTACATGATGCGCAGGCTCGCGGTCGAGCTCGAGATACCGATGTTCACCACGATCAAAGGGGCGAGCGCGGCAGTCATGGGTATGGAGCATGCCATGACGAAGGCGATCCAGGTGAACGACCTCGCGTCCTTTCACCGGGGCATTTGATGGGGATAGCGTTCAGCCTTGTTCTTTGAGGCTCTCGTAGGCCAGCTCTGCGCCTTTCCGGCCGGAGAGCAGCATCGACCCGAATGTGGGACCCATGCGCGGGAGGCCGTAGGTCGCGGACACTGACATCCCTACCACTATCAAACCGGGATGCACGAACCCTGTGCGCTCGACAACAGCGTCCTCGCTCTTCTCTATCCACATTGCACCACAGCCAGGTATCTTGAGCAAGCCCCGTTCCTCCAGCTTGCGAGCGACTGATGCGTCATGGCCCGTCCCGTCTATGACGACCTTCGTCTCGATCGATATGGGATCCACACATGCAACGGGCCTGGGAAGATAGGACACGGGAGACCAGTTTATCACGACCCCAGAGACCCGGTCATTCTCTCTCAGGACCACGTCATCGAAGGCCACCATGTTCAGGACCTTCGCGCCGGCTTCGCAAGTTGCAGCGATGAGCTTGGAGCACGCGAGCGGCCCAGGAACCGTGTACAGACCCTTCTCGAATTCCTTGTACTTGATGCCGAACTCGTCAAGCATCTTGTGTGCGGGGGCGCGTACAGTCACGGAATTCATGAGAAAACCGCCCATCCAGAAACCACCGCCGAGGTAGTTGTTCCTCTCGATTATGACCGTCTTCACCCCTTTCCGGGCCAGGTCGTAGGCAGCTACCAGTCCACTCGGGCCGCCCCCGACGACCACGACGTCAGAGCTGATTACCTCGTTCATTTCCCTTGTGAACTCGGAGACGATGGCTCTCGTCACGGAGCTCTCGGATGACCTCTCGAATATCGGCATTGGCATACACCAGTTCGCTGAGACCGCAAACCTGGTACCCGAATATAAGAGTTTGTCACACACTCCCGCGACGACTGGCATGCCTCGGCGTGTAAGGGACAATGATAAAGCTCGCCTGAAGAGTAGAATGACACGGGGCGGAGCTGATGCCTCAAACATCGATGCCCCGCAGGCGAGATCATCTGGCTCCGCTCCACCCTCGAGGTGCTGACTTGACGACAGAAATCGACCCTGTGTGCAAGATGGAAGTTGAGACAACAACAGCCAAGTGGAAGTCAACATACAATGGAAAGGAGTACTACTTCTGCGCCCCTGGATGCAAAAGCGCTTTCGAAAAGGACCCTGCCAAGTTCCTTTGAATATGAGCGCTCAGGCCGGTCTTATACGGACCATCAGGCCAGGGCAGCCGGGCGGCCAGCCGCCTCCTTCATGCGTTCGTACTTCTCCTTGTACAGCTTTGCGCAGACGCCGCAACAGACATAATGGGTCTTCCCGTCCATTTTCAGCTTGACCCCTTCGTCCTTCATCTGGTGACCACAGTAGTAACATTTCAAGTGCAGGCCGCTCTCGGCTGTCAGTGCGGCGCGGGGCAGCTCCTTCTCGGTCTTCAGTATCATGGAGTTGTCTATCTTGGCGATCTCCGAAATCCTCGACAAAGACTGGACGAAGCTCTGGTATTTCTTCTGGTCGTAGAACGACAATATGCACAGTATTCGTGAATCTGAGAGCACATGGATCTGCCGGACGATCTCCTCGCCACTGATCCGCTCGACAATAGCCTCGATCTCCGATGGTTTGGCATCTATCAGTGTCGCTACGGACACCTGGCCAAGCTTATCAGCGTCAAGCATCACGGAGTATCCTCTGATGAGCCCGTTGTCCGTCATGGCCTGCACCCTTGAGCTCACGGTCGGTGTGCTAACCTTCACCCTCGAAGATATCTCCCTGAAGGACGCACGACCATCGTCCTGCAGTTCCGTCAATATCCTTCTATCCGTTTCATCCACCTTTTTAACCCCGTTAACAGTTGTCATTCCAGGAATTTAGTCTTTTCGAATGACAGGTACGGGTATCCCAAGGAGATTGGCTCCATCTACAACCATCTGGCAGATGTCATGGCACGATATGCGGCCGATTCCGAGCGACGACGGTCAACTCGAGAAGGCCGAATGAGCTTTCTGATTGGACGCCCGGCCGTACAACAATTAGTTATTTAGAAACCGCATTCCGGGCGAACATGACGGCTAAAGTCAACGCAGCCCACATACTGGTGAAGGAGGAGGCAAAGGCAAAGAGCCTCCTGGCAATGATCAAGTCCGGTGAGGATTTCGCTGCGCTCGCGAGAACCCACTCGGAATGCCCCTCTGGCAAGAACGGAGGGAGCTTGGGATGGTTCGGCAAGGGACAGATGGTGAAGGAGTTCGAGGACGCTGCCTTCAAGGGACAGAAGGGTGAGACCGTCGGCCCCGTCAAGACCCAGTTTGGCTGGCACCTCATCAAGGTAACGGACAAGAAGTAGAGCACGCGGGACGGCGTTGTAGCGCTGTTGGCCGGCCCATGTAAACCAACCGAAAGAGCAATATCGAAATAGACCCATTCGAATGGAGTCGGATGTACATGATCAGGCTCTATGTCATCGCAGTTCTGGCGTGTGCCATGATGCTAAGCGCTATGCCGGTTACGAACGCAGCGTCTTCGGAAGCGACGGCACAGCTGACGCCGTTCCCCCGTATCAGGATACTCAGCGACGATGATTTCACCGCAGATAACGGCGTGTCATCCGGCTCTGGGACCTCCGGCGACCCATACATAATCGAGAACCTTGAGATCGATGGCAATGGCTCGATGACTTGCATCTGGATGGTCAGCACGACGAAGTTCGTTGTGATTAGAGACGTCGTCGTTAATAACGGGAGCTTCGGCATCAAACTCCAAGAAGTGGAGAATGTCAGGGTCGACAGTTGCACCATGACAAACCATACTGTCGGGATACGCGTCGCCTACTCTGACAAGAGTGCCGTCGTGGGCAACACGATCTCGGGGTGCGATTATGGCATATTCATCGTCTACAGCGAAGGCGTGCGTTTCGACGACAACACGCTCTTCGACAATGAGGTGAACATAGAGGAGGAGAAGCTATCCTGGGAGCTCGGACGCACAGGGACATACATCTGCACAGCCCTCGCCATACCGCTCGCAATCGCTTTGGGACTGCTCATCTGGATGAGGTTCCGACATCCAAGGGAAGGCGACATAAAGCCACCCGTCGAGTGACGACAGCGACGCGACTGATAGCGTTGAAGGCGGTGTCCTGAAGGAGCGTGGGTGGTGTCCACCCACCCCTGCCATGATGGCTCAGACGGCCTCGTCCTTCAAGTCCACGCCCAGACCGGACATTGACTTCTTGTACGACTTAATGACCGTCGTGTACTCCTTGGAGGGCTTCCTCTTGTCCGCATCCCAGCACTCATACAGGCTCTTGCCCAGAGGTGCGTTCGAAAGCTTCGATTCGTACTTCGCCAGGAGCTTGTTCGCAATCGCATTCGCATCGGTGAGCTTCATCCCCGCAACGGCGTGCCCGACCTCCGCAGATATCCTCGGCTCGACTGGGGTAGTCAAATCCTCGTAGCGGTTCGATGCCACGCCGACGGACTCGATCGACATCCCCGCAGTCACCGCCGCGAGCACCGACGCGGTTGTCTCGAACAGGCACATCGGCGTGCACGGCCCGGCGGAGGTGTAGTTCAGGTTCAGGCTGATGATGTGCGAGTTCCTGCTGATTGCCTGCCCCGTCGTGCTGATCACCCACAACAGCTCCCTGCAGCTGCTTGAGACATATCTCAGATGTAGTGGGAATGGCAGTATCCACCCAGCCTGATATGTCAGCACGCCCATGAGGTGATGAGCGACATTCGACAGCGCCGTGCCCTCTGCGCCGCCGGCGTAGCCGCCGAGCAGAGGTCCCTCGCACATGCTTATCGGTCCACCCAGCGAAAGGGCGGTCGTGACCTTGTTCAATCTCGCGAAATCCACCTTCATAGGGTCCATGCAGCAGACCATGTAAGAGTCGGACCTCCGCATGCCGAACTTCGGGTGCAACGCCGCGGCGAACGCAATGTCGGACTCCGCCGTCGACAGTGAGTTCATTATCGGGATGCCCTCACGGCCGACCCGGTTGCACGTCTCCCTTGCCAGCACTGCGTTCCTCATCGCCCCTAGTATCTCCAAAGGGGATGCGGGCCTTATCCTCATGCCCCCGACGCGTGTGATGGCTGGGGTGGTTATGCCGTTGGTCTCCGGTATCTCGGCATATCCCTCGACCAATGTGATGAACGACTTGTCGCTCGAGCATGCGCCGCCACCAGCGCCGAGAAGACACCATGGTGGCGTCTTGTCGCCGACCTTCCTCCCGCGGAGCATCTTGCGGTCGCGCCCCTCGCCCAGCGCAATCTCCTCCGGCGCCTCAACGATCCCCCGCCTGATCTCATTCTCGGAATAGGATATGACTCTCGCGGTACTCGTGCAGTACGCGCCGACATCGGCCAACAGATCGACAGCCGCCTCGAACAGGTCATCCGCCAATGAACCATCGTTCGGGATGGGGGTCTTGGGGTCGAACTTGATCTTGTACTCCTTGACCAACTCCTGCACCTTGGGGGCGAACCTGCGGAGCTGGTAGTCGGTCTCGCTCATAGGTGTACCTTCGAGTGCCTTCCCCATCACATCGAGGATCTGAACCACTGTGTCACTTCCCCTTGACCAGCTTGTTCGCCAGCTTCACGGTGGTCGCGGCGTCCTCGCCCCAGCCGTCGGCGCCGATCTCCTTGGACCACTCGCCCGTTGTCGGGCCGCCACCGACCATGAAAGCGTGCTTCTTCCGTATCTTCATCGATGTGAGGTAATCAACGATGTCCTTCTGCGAGCCTATGGTGCTAGACATCAACGCCGACGCGCCTATGATCTTCGCGTTCGACTTCTGGGCCTCCTCGACAAACGTCACGGTCTTCACATCGACGCCAAGGTCCACGACGCTGAATCCGTTCGCCATCAGCATGTTGGAGACGATGTTCTTGCCGATTTCGTGGATATCTCCCTGGACAGTGCCTATGACGACCGTGCCCTTCGACACCGCTTGACCCTTGGGTATGAGCGGTATCAACAATGACAAGGCAGACCTCATCGCGTCTGCTGCGAGCATCAGCTCGGGCAAGTAGACCTCCATCTTCTCAAACTTCTCGCCGACCTCTTCGATCGCAGGAGAGAGGCCCTTCTCGATGGCCTTGAGTGGGTCCACTCCCGCCTTGATCGCGTCCTTCGCCGCCTTCTCAGCGGCGACAGAATCGTATGACGAAATCGCATCCGCTAATGCCTTCAGCACTTTCTTCTCGTCCATTGACTTACCTCCTAAACAGGGACCGCAGAAGCGGTCCACCAGGCGACGGGATGACTATCCGGGCATAAAAAGGATTCCAGCAGGGGCTCCCGCGCCCCGCTGGACGTGCGTCTATAAGCCTGGTTTTCACCGATATCTCCGTGTCAGGGATGACCGGCCCTTCCGCTTCAGAAGTCGTCTACTATCTTCTTCAGCTTGCCAGAGATGTCTCCGTCGAGCTTCACCGGCTTGTGCTCCGAGATTACCTTCTGCGCCTTCTCACCCGCGACATCCATGAGGTCCTTCTTGCCGCCCTCGACCCACGATTCGAACGGCGACATGTCCCAGAGCATCGGCAAGTAGAAGTTCCGCACCTTCTTGAGCGTGTGCATCTCGGTGAGGTAGTTCTTCCCTATGCCAACTTTCTTGATCACATCGAGCGCGAGCGTGTCATCGTTGACCTCTATCTCCTTCTGCGAGTTGACAGCAAGGCCGACTATCTCGTGGTCGAGCATCATCTGCTCGTACGAAAGCAGCGTGGAGCCATCGGCCAGACCTATACCGTTCATGACTTCGCTCCCAGCGGTGACCAGGGGAGAGGTCAGAATGGCGTTCTCTATCGAGACACGAAGGCCGGGAATCCTCGAGCTGCCGCCTATTCCGCCTGCGGAGCATGGGAGGTTCAAGTACTTCGCCATCTCAACGTCCCCGATGCTGATGCGTATCGTCTCGGGCGCTCCCGAGTTATAGCCACCAGTCCTCGGATCCATGCTTGATTGGACCGACCCATACAGGAGCGGTGCGCCAGGCTCGTGTGCCTGCATCGCGCATGCGAGGGCCATTGTCTCAGCATGGTTGACGACAAGACTGCCAGCGACTGTTGCAGGGCCCGTAAGGCCCATGCTGGCCATGCCGGTTATGTGCACTGGCACATGGTTCTCCGCCCACACCATCGCGGCGTCGGTCGCTCCGCCATCGAGTATCAGTGGCGAGACAGTGCACACCATCGCGGACAGATAGTGCCTTTCCTTCAGTTCGTCCTTCGAGCCCACGACCGCAGCGGCCATCTCGACCTGTGCGCGAGCCTCCTCGGGCGTGGTGGTCGATTCGGTCTCTATGTGCTTTGACGTGTTCTCCATCGCCGTCTTCAGCCCTATGAGCACGTGCTTATCCGATGGCATGTCGTTGGCGACAACCATCGGCTCGTAGATGCTGAGGTATGGCAACCAATCACCGAGTACGGCGGTCTTTCGGATGTCCTCCAGCGTCGACTCACGCCGGGTCTCCGTCTTGTTGTCCCAGACGTGTATGCCGCAACCGTCTGTCGTATGGTACTGGTGCCTGCGGTCCAAGGGGAGGTCGTATTCCTCCGTCCTCCCCGCGAGGACTATCTTCGTTGGTATTTTCTTGATAAGTGATCCGACGAGGTCCGCCGGGTACTTCACGATGTTCGTCTTCTCATCGACGATAGCACCCGCGCGCTTCAGTGATTCCCTGGCGACGCTGCTATGGACTTTGATGCCCGTCGTTTCGAGCACGTCCAGCGCTGCGTCGTGTATCTTCTTCCTGTCCGAATCCTTGATGAAGTTCTTCGGCTCCATCACCCTGAATCTGTCTGCAAATGACATTCCACCATCTCCCTTAGCAGGAGGCTCAAGCTCCCGAAGCCCGCATCAATAGAAAAGGCTTTCCAGTAACCTTCATGATACGGCAGTGCGCCGAAAGGAAGGTCTCAAGAGCCTTTCCAAATGTATGATGCGGGCGTGGGCCAACGGCCACGGCCCACTCACGCCCTCGCTTCTTTCACATACCTCGCTATGATCGCGTCTCCGGAGCGGACGACCGAGTCGTCGACGGCTGGCACCGTGTGCTCCTTCAATATCCTCTTAGCTATCGCCCTAGCCTCAGGCACCATCTTGTCTGAGATTGTCGCCTCCCACCCGAGCGTCTTCTCGTCGAAGAAGTGGAGCTCCTTCTTGAAGTTCCTCGCGGTGTGCACGTGCGAGAGGAAGGAGTTTCCATGGCCTACCTCTTTCACTACATCGAGCGCGATCGTCTCCTCCGATATCGTGACATCCCTCATGTAGGCGCGAACGTTCTTCCATATGTGGGCTTCGATGACCGCTTGGTCGAATGCCACACCCTTGACGGCGTCGATCCCACCTATGCCAGATATGAGGTCCGTGTTCGCCATGGTGCTCAGCGTTATGCCGAGGATCGCCGTGAACGGATGTGGTATACCAGGCGTCGTCGTGTCGTTTATCCCCCAGTCACCGACCATCGACGGCAGGCCATATCTGCGTGCCATCTGTCCGAGTCCGGCGGCTATCAGCGGCTGCTCGCTGGTCATATAGTTGATCATCCCGGTCTTCATGCTGATAGGAGCCGAGGACGAACAGTAGATGTGCGGGGAGCCAGGCGCTGCGGACTGCGTTATCACCAGGCTCGCGAGGTTCTCCGTGTTGGCGTTCGTGATGGTTCCCGCCAGTGTCACCGGGCTCGAGCCGCCGGGGAGCGACATAGACATCGACATTATCGGTATGCCCGCCTTCACCAGCTCGACCATGCCCTCGACCGCGCCACCTTCGAAGGACAACGGCGCGATGGAACAGCATATGACCGAGAAGAGCGGCCTCTTCCTCAGCTCGTTCTCGCCGCCCGCGATGAGCGCCCCGAGCTCCACCTGCTTCCGGGAGTCCGCGGCGCTCATGACAGACACGCTGTTCACGTGTTTGGTCGTGTTCTGCATCGCGGTCCACAGCTCATGAAGGCCGTGTGCGATCTGCGGGACATCGTTGGCGGTGATGGATGTCCACAGGAAGTCTACACCGTCCAAGCCGTCTCCGAGCCTGATGAAGTCGGCTATGTCCTTCCTTGTGGACGGCCTCTTCTCGCCAGTGTCCATATCGCGGATGTAGACGCCCAAACCGGTCGTCGCCGCATAGGGAGGGCCCGCGACTGGGATCTCCATGTCGTTCTTGCTGTCCCTCGCACACAGCCGTATGTTCTTGGGAGCCTTCTTGAGCGCGTCGCGGACCATCTCCTCTGGCATCTTGGCTATCTGTTTGGAGAAATCCACGTCAGCGCCGGCGTCACTGAGCATCTTCAGCGTCGAGTCGCTCCGTATCATCATCCCCATCTCGTTCAGGCTCTTCAGGCTCGACTCGTGTATCAGATCCTGCTCTTCCTGTGAGAGGAAGACAAATTTAGCATGTGCCATAGAACAACTCCCCACTGTTCACTCCTATCTGAACGGCACCGCAATCCCGCATCCGCGTAATATTCGTTTCGACGCTCTGAGGTGTCACGTTTAAGTCCTTTCGCATTGGGTCGAAACGGAACTGCGACCGGAGAGCTCACTCACGTTCAACCATTCCTCGCGTAAGCACGATGTACAGCCCACCGATGACCAATGCCCCTCCCAGGACTATCCAGATTCCTGGTGTCTCGCCCGGCAACAGAAGGAAAGCAAGTATTGAGGCACCAACGGGCTCGCCCAGCACGCTCGTGGACACGATGTGTGCGGGCACCTTCTTGAGGGCGTAGTTGAACAGCGTGTGCCCAAGTATGGTGGGGATTATCGCCAACAACAGGAACAGCGAAAGCTCGCGCCCGTCGAGCACCAGGAGCTCATCCCCCGCGACCACGGCCGCGGCGAGCATCATGAGTGCCGACAACGAGTAGACGGACAGTACATAGGGGCCGAGCGACACCCTCTGACGTGCGAGCCTCCCAGATAGAAAATATATCCCGGCGCAGAGCCCGCCCAGGAAGGCCAGCAGGTCTCCGAGAAGGGTGTCACTGCCCTCGCCGTAGTCCGCGACCGATATCACGCACACGCCCGAGAAGGCTATGACTATACCCACCGCCGCGAATCTCTTCACTTTCTCTCCGAGCAGGAAATGCGACACCCCAGCAACGAACATCGGATGGGCGGTGACGAGAATCACCGAAGTCGAGACGAGAGTCAACGTAAGCGACACAATCCAGAGCCCGAAGTGGAACGAGAGCGCCACGGCGCTGATGACGATCAACACCAGATCCGACTTGCCGAGTCGTCTCAGCTCCGAGAACCCTCTCGACCACGCTATGAACGGCAGGAGCATGGCGCATGTGAACGCGAGGCGGTAGAAGGCGATGATGAACGGGCTGGAACCGCTCCACTTGATGAATATGGACGCGAAAGATATCGAGACCATGGCCACGAGGATCGCCGAGTACGCCCTCGATGTCTCCTCGCCCTCGATGGACAAACGTCACGGCCCCCCTCGATACTCGTCTACCCGCCCGGACGAGATGACGCTAGTATATCGTAACCCCTTTGACGCCCTTGGCCTGGCGTATCAGAGGGATCACCTCTGACGGGACCGTGCTCTCCGTAACGATGAACAGTCTCGGCTCCTCGGAGGTCATGGGGTCGTCCACGATCGCCTGGCGGATGCTGATCCCCGACCGAGATAGTATCTCAGCAACCCCGGATATTATGCCCGGCTCATGGGCGTTGACCGGAACTATCTCTATCGCGCTCCAGCCCATGGCGGACGCTGCGTTCTTCAGATGGTTGGTCGGCAGGAGTTGAGAGAAAAATTTCTGGAGTGTCGGATCGCCCTTGATCGTGTCGATCGTTGACTTCACGACCCTCCTGTCGACTCCGGCGGCTCTAGCAAGTGCGGAATCCGCTATCTGGACATCGCCGCAATAAACATGTTCCCTGTCGATGCGCAGCCCATATCTCAGAAGGTACCTCGCCACCTTGGCCTGAGAAGGGTATTTCTCGAAATAGTTCGCAATCCTGTCCCACATACCAATCGATGACTACATATGTACAGTAATAGATTAATATTGTCACATATTGTACGCCTTCGCACTGCCACAGTATAGCAAGGGCCTTATAGGTCCTGCACAATGGCGACGACATTGACACTCTCTAGCACGGTAGGAGCAAGATGAGAATGCTGGGAAAGACGATCAGACTGAGGCGCATCTTCGACCAGAAGAGCGGGAACACCGTGATCGTGCCGATGGACCACGGCATATCCCTCGGACCGGTCAAGGGCATCGCCGATATCAAGAACACAGTTGACAACCTCGCGAAAGGCGGAGCATCCGCGATCGTGATCCACAAAGGCCTTGTCCCGTATGTGGGCTCGGCTCTAGGCTCACCGCTGGGGCTGATCGTGCATATCTCCGCGAGCACCTCGATGTCCTTGGACCCGAACGCGAAGGTGCTGGTTGCCAGCGTCGACGCAGCGGCGGCACTCGGTGCTGACGCCATTTCAATTCACTGCAACATAGGCAGCGAGACGGAGGACGAGATGGTCTCGGACTTCGGGCTCGTGTCTGATAGATGCAGCGAGCTTGGCATGCCCCTGCTGGCGATGTGCTACCCTCGCGGCAAGAATGTGAAGAACCAGTTCGACCCAGAAGCCGTCGCGCACTGTGCGAGGCTCTCTGCGGAGCTCGGAGCGGACGTGGTGAAGACGAACTACACTGGCTCTGTGGACACTTTCAAGGATGTCGTCGACGGCACGCCGGTCCCCGTGGTGATAGCGGGTGGCCCCAAGATGGACAGCGACATCGACCTTTTAAATATGGTCAGCGACGCAATGGCCGCAGGCGCGAAGGGCGTCTCCATAGGCAGAAACGTCTTCCAGCACGACGATGTTGAATCCATAACGAGGGCCATCGGCAAGGTGGTCTTCCAGGGCATGGACCCTGAGGAAGCGTATAGGCGGTGATACCCTGACCGACCGCCAGGTTTGGATCGGGGCGATCTTCCAGCCCAGTAGAGAGAGCAGGAAGAAGATCGTCCTGAGTGCATTGGAGAACGGGTTCGACACGATAGTCCTCGACAAGAAGGACTCTGCATTCACAAAGCTCGGAAGGTTCAGAGCGATCATGCTGTCCGGCAACTCCCTGTCCGAGAGCGGCAAGCCTATCGGCAGTATCGTCGAGATAGCCAAGAAGGAGGACGAGGTCAAGGCGAAGAGGCTGGCAGAGAAGGGCGGGAACATCGTCATCTCCGCAAAGGACTGGAAGATAATCCCCCTCGAGAATCTCATAGTTCAATTCCAGGGCACGGACGCGAAGCTGTTCATGCTCGCGAGGACGGCTGAGGAGGCGAAGCTCTTCTTCGAGACGATGGAGCACGGGTCGGACGGGGTGGTCTTCGCCCCGAAGAGGACAGAGGAGCTGGCCATCCTCAGGAAGATGTTGGAGGCAGACTCGCCCAAGCTGGAGTTGAGAGAGGGTGAGATCGTCACGCTAAGGCAGCTGGGGCTCGGCGACAGGGTGTGCATAGACACCTGCTCCGTCCTGAGGATGGGCGAGGGGATGCTCATCGGCAACCAATCATCCTGCATGTTCCTGATACACTCTGAGACGATCGAGTCCGAATACGCCGCGTCACGCCCGTTCCGTGTGAACGCTGGCCCAGTGCACGCTTACATCCTGATGCCAGATGGCACCACGAGATACCTGTCAGAACTGAGAGGTGGCGAGGAAGTGCTCGTCGTCGACTCGGAGGGACACACGCGCAAAGCCATCGTCGGCAGGACGAAGGTCGAGCGACGGCCCCTCCTCCTCATAGAGGCCGAAGTCGACGGCAACAAATACTCCACCATCGTCCAGAACGCCGAGACGATACGAGTATATTCGAATGGGAAAGTAGTCTCCGTGTCGAAGCTCAAGACAGGGGACCCGGTCCTCCTCAGACTGGAGAAGGGCGGGCGCCACTTCGGCATGTATGTAGAGGAAACGATACAGGAGAGGTGACGATGACCCTCGTTGTCGCTTCTCTTGTCGAGAGAAGCATCGCTGGAGTGTCACGCTCGTCAAAGAAGGCATATGAGGCAGGAGCAGACCTTGTAGAGGTCAGGCTCGACCATCTCAGACTCATCGATTCCAGCCCGGGGATGATCCATGAAGCCAGGGGTGCTGTAGACGGCGCTGCTGTTGCCACCTTGAGATCGACCCGTGAAGGGGGAAAGTCGACTCTGAAGGGGAGTTCCAGACGTTCGATGCTAGAGGCGGTAGCTGATTCGGGATTCGAGTATGTCGACCTGGAGCTCGCCAGAGACGCTGCTCTGCTGGAAGAGCTGGGCTCATCGCGTGGAGGCCCCAGAGCGATAGCGTCGTACCATTTCTCGCGACCAGCGACGAAGGCACTCGTCAGGCAACGCCTCGAGAAGGGATTGGCCTCAGGTGCCATAGCCAAGGTCGCGATGCCCTGCGAGAACGCCGCACAGTCGGTTATGCTCGCTGAGCTGGCGGGAGAGGTCTCCGTCAGTCGAAGGTCGTTCGTCCTGATCGGCATGGGTGCGCAGGGTCAGCTCACACGCGTATGCGCATCTGGGATGCGGTCGGAACTCGTCTACGCATGCCTTCCTGGAAACGAGGCTGCGCCCGGCCAGCTGGACGTGCGCACGCAAGTGAACATATCCAAGCCGGGAAGCGTCATTCTTGGGCTGATAGGCCACCCCGTATCGCATTCCGTCTCCAAGCCGATGCAGGAGGCCGCACTGAGAAGCGTCGGCCTGACCGGCATCTATCTACCCTTGGACATCCCGCCGGAGAGGTTCAACCGCAGGCTCGTCGCAACGCTGTTCAACATCGGCTTCCAAGGGCTCAATGTGACGATACCAAACAAGCAGAGGGCATACCGATCATGCGATATCAGGAATCCGTCGGCAGAGGCCACGGCCGCCGTGAACACCATCCACATGCGGAGAGGCAAGATTGTCGGAGAAAACACCGACTTGAAAGGATTCAATCAGTTGATTACACTGAAAAAGGTCCAGCTCAAGAACGCCAGGATCCTGGTCGTCGGAGCTGGCGGAGCGGCCCGGGCGGTGTGCAAGGTGTGCAACGACGGGGGCGCCGAGATAGTCATCTCTGCCCGAAGGGCCAAAGCCGCTTCGGACCTATCGAAGGCCTGCGGGGCGAGTCGAACACCCTACTCCTCACTAGGAGCGATTCAGAGCATGTTCGACGTAATGGTCAACACGACACCCATCGGGACCAAGGGAACGAAGGTCGAGCTTTCGAGCCTGCCCGAGGAGGCCATCAAGCACAGCCGCGTGTTCATCGACCTTGTGTACAACCCATCGACAACGCCCAGCATGGCCGCCGCGAGGAAGCACGGACGCGCCGCCCACGGTGGCCTTGAGATGTTGGTACGACAAGGTGAAGAGGCTTTCAGGATATGGACGGACAAGACGCCGGATGTCTCCAAGATGAGACGGGCGGCGAGGAAGGCGCTGGAGCCATGATCGGAACGGCGGCATGCCGCGGAGCGGCCACCATCGTCAACGCCATCGCGTGTGGCAAGGGGGCGGCGATAGGCATCACCCTCGAAACCGACGTCCGCCTCGAGCTGGAGCGCGCTGAGGGCGATATCATAGTGGAAGGGGCATCTGAGGGCTCGGAGCTGGTGGTCGGATGCGTGCGCGCAGTCGCTGCGAAGGCAGGCAATGAAGGGACCGGTGGTAGAGCGACCATCAGGTCGAACATCCCCATCTCCCGAGGGCTCAAGAGCAGCAGCGCGGTGACCAATGCCGTCACGCTGGCGGCGTCGCGAGCGCTCGGTGTCGAGCTCGCTGACGAATCTATCCTGGATATAGCGATCGACGAATCGATCAAGGCCCGCGTGACGGTCACGGGTGCATTCGACGACGCGGCCGCCTGTTTCCACGGCGGCGTCGTCGTGACAGACAATGTCGGCAGGAGGATACTCAAGTCCGACGGTGTTGCGGAGGAGCTCGAAGTCGTAGTCCACGTGCCCGCCAGACAGATACGCAAGAGCGAGGTGGACAAGAGCATGTTCGCCCACCGTCGCGATGGATTCGAAGAAGCACTGCGGCTGGCCATGAAAGGCGAGTACGCCGCCGCCATCGACCTGAACTCGAGGCTCTGTTCCGAAATACTGGACGTCCCAAACGATGTCGCAGAAGCCGCTAGAGAGAGCGGTGCATACGCGGCAGGCATAACTGGGACAGGGCCAGCAACCGTGATACTCTGCAGGAAGGACAGGCTGCGGGATGTCATGGACCACATCGGACCATACGAAGGCGAAATCCTCAGGGCGAGGCTGAACGATACTTGTTCGCGGGAGGTGGTCCCACGGCTCTTGTAGTCAAGTCATCGACGGCCAACGGCACCGTCACTGCTCCGCCATCCAAATCATACACCCACCGCGCCATGATACTGGGGGCGCTCACGCGGTCGAGATTCTCGCTGAAAAGCCCACTGATATCCGACGACACCAGGGCCACCCTGGAAGCGCTCCAGCGTATGGGTGCGGAAGTCGACATACACTCGACCTATGTCCAGCTGCGGCTGGAGGAACTCAAACCGCCCACGGAGCCGATTGACGCCCGCAACTCAGGGACTACCATACGCCTCATGACAGGGCTGGCGTCCCTCCTGCCAGAGACGACCACGCTGACTGGCGATGCGAGCCTTGTGAGACGCCCGATGGGCCCATTGATGGATGCGCTGACCCAGTTGGGCGCGAGCTGCAGCTACATAGGACAGCCCGGCAGACCTCCGCTCAGGGTCGCCGGCCCGATTGTCAGAGAGCGGGCAGAGGTCAAGGGCGACGTGAGCTCGCAATTCATCTCGTCACTGTTGATTGCGTGTACCCAGAAGCAACAGGACACACGAATAGCCGTGGGCGGGGCGATGACATCCAGACCGTATGTCGACATAACGTTGGAGATGCTGGACAGGTTCGGCGCCGTGGTGACCGAGAGTGAGTCCGGCTTCGACATCCCAGGTGGACAGGAGCTCGCAAGGGAATCATATGCGGTCCCTGGAGATTTCTCGTCCGCGGCTTTCCTGTTCGCTGCTGCGGCGATAACTGGTGGGCGGGTTGCGGTAAGACATCTCGACGAGGAGTCCCCTCAGGGAGACAAAGCCATCCTGGAGCATCTGGCGAGCTTCGGTGCTTCAGTCTCACGCTCGCCGCACATGGCCACTGTGGGGAGCGGTAATTTGAAGGGCATCGAAGTCGACGTCGCGCCGATCCCGGATCTGTTCCCCATACTTGCGGTGGTGGGGGCCGTCTCCGAGGGCAAGACCGTGCTCAAGGGGGGCAAGAACCTGCGCGCGAAGGAGAGCGACAGGATAGCCTCGACCACAAGGTTCCTGCAGGATATGGGAGCCAGGATACTCCCGAAAGAGGACGGATGCGAGATAATCGGTGTGCCGAGGCTCAAGGGCGCGAAGATCGATACCCAGGGAGACCACAGAATACTTATGGCCGCAACGATTGCGGCTCTGGTATCTACCACAGACACTGTAATCGAGGATGACGAGTCGTACAGGATCTCGTACCCTGGTTTCATCAGAGACCTGCATCAGCTGGGGTGCAGGGTGGAGGTGAGGAAGTGAACTCAATCGGATCAGCCTACAGGATATGCGTATTCGGCTCCAGCCACGGCCCGTTCATAGGTGCCTCCGCCGAAGGATGTCCGCCGGGAGAGAGGATCTCGGAGACCGCCATACAGATCGAGCTGGACCGAAGAGCGCCGGGCAAGAGCCCCGTCGCGACGCCTCGGAAGGAGCGCGACAAAGTCGAGATCATCTCAGGTCTGCTGAACGGCAAGGCCACAGGGACTCCGATCGTCGGGCTCATAGGGAACAGGGACTGCGACTCATCAGCTTATGATTCGTTCAGGAGGGTGCCGCGACCAGGCCATGCGGATTATCCGGCAATCGTGAAGTACGCGGGTCACCACGACCACAGAGGCGGCGGACAGTTCTCTGGCCGCATGACGGCAGGCCTGGTCTTCACAGGTGCGGTTGCACGACAGGTGCTCGAGAGGCGCAAGGTCAGGGTCCTCGCAGAGACCGTCCAGATAGGCGATGTCAAGCTGGGCAAGGACATACCGTTCAGCGCCGCCGAGAAGCTCGTGCGAACGAACCCAGTCGGCTGTGCCGACCGCAAGACAGCCGAACTCATGAAGGACGCGATAGTCAGAGCCCATGATGACAAGGACAGCGTCGGTGGCGTCGTGAAATGCACCATCATCGGCATACCGGTCGGTGTTGGGGAGCCGTTCTTCGGATCCATCGAGAGCATGATGTCGGCCATGATGTTCTCGATACCAGGCGTGAAAGGTGTCGAGTTCGGCTCGGGGTTCGCCTCCGCAGCGATGCGCGGGAGCGAGAGCAACGACCCGTTCATCGTTAAGCGCGGGCGAGTCGCAACGAAGACGAACAACTGCGGCGGGATACTTGGCGGGATATCCACAGGCATGCCTATACAGTTCAATGTGGCGTTCAAGCCGACTTCATCGATAGCGACGCCCCAGATGAGCGTCGATATACATGAAAAGAAACCTGTCGAGCTCGCGGTCGAGGGCAGACACGACCCTTGCATAGTGCCGCGGGCAGTACCAGTCGTGGAGAACTCAGCTGCGGCCGTGATACTTGACGAGATGCTCCAGGGGGGGTTCATCTGACCTCTTCGGAGCTTGAATCCCTGCGCGAACAGATCAGCGCGATCGATGGGGAGATCATGACCCTCGTGGGACGGCGGATGAGCGTGGCGAAGGAGATTGGAAGGACCAAGAGGAAGTGCCGCCTCGACATCAGAGACTCCGCAAGGGAGGAGCTCGTCGTAAGGAGCGCGATCGCCAAGGCCCAGACGATGGGCGTCGATGGCGAGGCCGCGACCGCGATAGTCGAAGCGCTGATAGGAGGTGCTGTGCGCGTCCAGAGCGAAGAGGCTGAGAGATACCTGGACGGCCGGAAGGCTCTGGTGGTCGGCGCTGGAAGGACAGGCGCATGGGTCGCCAGGTTCCTGTCAAACCGGGGCGCCGCTGTGTCTGTCTTCGACCCCAGAGCGAAACTGGAAGGCTATGACAACTTGGAGTCACCGGCGGAGTTCTTGGAAGATGCAGACCTAATCGTCATAGCGAGCCCACTCGGCACTGCCCAGGAGGACATGCGACTCATCCTATCATCATCTCCCAAGGGAGTGGTATTCGACGTGTGCAGTGTCAAGACGCACATCAGAGATCTCTTGAAGGAAGGCGTCGAGCTTGGGCTGAAACTCACTAGCGTGCACCCCATGTTCGGACCGGGCATCGCGACCCCCGAGGGCAGGAACATCCTACTCACCAGCTGTGGCTGCGATGCAGCAGACGGAGTTGTGAGAGACCTGTTCGAGCGTGCGGGGGCAAATGTCGTCGATGTGGCCCTGGACGGGCACGACAAGCTCATCGCGTACATACTCGGCGTTCCTCATCTGTGTGCCATGGCTTTCGGGCTCGTAACTATGAGGTCGTCGTTCACGGTTGACCGACTCGCCGACGCCTCGGGGCCATCGTTCTCGAAACTCGCAGACCTTGCGTCGAGCATATCCAAGGAGAGCAGGCGCGTCTATCACGATATACAGAGATTCAATCCGGAGACGGCATCCATGCTGCGCTCGATGTCGACGGCCATTGACGAGCTCGGTGCGGCATCGTCGAACGATGACCCGACGGCGTTCGCGGCCATCATGGACGCGGAGAAGGAATACTTCGGAAGGTGGTCGAAATGACTAAGCGAAAGGCGGCGATATTGGGCTCTAGCGGGATGATAGGACAGCGGTTCGCTCATATGTTGGACGGCCATCCGTACTTCGAAGTGGCCGCGTATTGCGCGTCCGACCGGTCAGATGGCAAGAGGCTCTCCGAGGTGTGGAAGCTTCCAGATGTGGAGCTTGGCAGCGACCTTGGCGAACAGACGATCCAGAAGACCACGGCGGAGCAGCTCTCACGCGAGGGCGTCCAGGTCGTTTTCAGCGGACTCCCGTCCGAGGTCGCGGGAAGCATCGAGGACGAGTGCGCCGAGCTGGGCATGGCCGTCTTCTCCAACGCGTCCGCCCACAGGACGGACCCGGACACGCCCATACTGATACCTGAGATAAACCACGATCACCTCGAAGCCGTCGAGATACAGCGGAAGCGCAGGCGGAAGGGAGGATACGTAGTCACGAACGCAAACTGCTCGGTCACGGGTCTCGCGCTGGGTCTCAAACCACTCGTCGACGCGTTCGGCATCGATGATTTCCATGTCGCGACTTACCAGGCGCTGTCCGGAGCGGGCTATCCGGGAGTGCCTTCCGTCGACATCCTGGGCAACATCCTGCCACACATAGCCAAGGAGGAGGAGAAGATGAACAGCGAAGGACGGAAGATCCTCGGCCGTTTCGAAAACGGACGGTTCGTCGACTCGCCGGTCCGCATACTGGCCAGCTGCACCAGGGTGAACGTCAGGGACGGCCATCTGGAGGCGGTGTTCGCCAGGAAGGAGGACATGCCGGACGAGGAGCTCGTGGCATCCACGCTGAAGGGATTCAGGTCGAGACCACAGGAGCTCTCGCTGCCGAGCGCTCCCCTCGAGCCCATCATAGTCACCTCAGAGCAGAACAGACCGCAGCCCATCGTCGATTCGCTCGCCGGGAGCCCTGAGAGGGCGCGCGGCATGGCGGTCACCGTCGGCAGGATAAGGACGACCGAGGACAGCCTCAGATTCTTCCTGCTGGTCCACAACACGATCAGGGGCGGGGCCGGCGGTTCCGTGTTGAACGCAGAGCTAGCCCACAAGGAGGGGGTCATGTGACGAAACCCAAGAAGGACTCGAGCAGCGGCGTCAAAGGAAAGACCTATGGCGAGATCAAGACCAGGGCGAGCGAGGGCAACGCCGTGGTCATGACTGCGATGGAATTCAAGGAGTTCGTGCGGTCCAACGGCGTGAAGAAGGCCGCGAATGAAGTTGATATCGTCACGACTGGAACGTTCGGAGCCATGTGCTCATCCGGAGCGTACTTCAACCTCGGACACTCGGACCCACCGATCAAGATCCAGAGGGCTTGGCTGGATGGAATACCGGCCTATGCGGGCCTCGCGGCCGTCGACCTGTACCTCGGCGCGACCGAGCTCGATGAGGCCAACAACATGATGCATGGCGGCGCGCACGTGATCGAGGACTTGGTCAGAGGCAAAGCGGTCAGACTCAGAGCCACGGCGACGAGCACCGACTGCTATCCGCTCAAGGAGATCGACACTTACGTGAGCCTCAAGACGATGAACCAGGCCGTGATGATGAACGTCCGCAATTGCTACCAGAACTACGCGGCGGCCGCGAACTCATCTCAGAAGACCCTGTACACATACATGGGGAAGCTCCTGCCCGAGCTAGGGAACGCGACCTACAGCAGCGCGGGGGAGCTGTCGCCACTGATGAACGACCCGTACTACAGGACCATAGGCATCGGTACGCGCATATTCCTGGGTGGCGGAGAGGGGTTCGTAGCCTGGGAGGGGACGCAGTTCAACCCGGGCGTGGCGCGCACACCACGCGGGGTGCCGAAGAGACCTGCGGGGTCGCTCGCCGTGATCGGCGACCTCAACCAGATGTCCCCCGAGTTCGTCAAGGGGCTGACATTCACGAGATACGGCGCGTCGTTGGGTGTCGGCATAGGCGTGCCGATACCGATCCTGGACGAGGACATGGCGAACGCGTGCGCAGTCACAGACGACAAGATATTCACAGCCATCTTCGACTACGCCCTACAGAAGCGGTCGAGGGCGGTCCTGAAGGAGGTCTCGTACGCCGAGCTGAACTCGGGAGAGGTCTCGGTCAAGGGCAAGAGAGTGCCCACCTCGCCGCTGTCGAGCCTGTACAAGGCAAGGGAGATCACGACCATGCTCAAGAAGAGGATACTCGACGGCAGCTTCGTGATAACGGAGCCGGTTCAGAGGCTGCCAATGGAGAAACAGATGAAGACCCTTGAAACGAGGAGCGAGAAGGAGGCGATGAAGTGAAGACCAAACTTGTGCTCAACTTCAACCCTGAGTCGTCGAACCTGCCGATAACCCACCACCTGATCGCGGAGCATGGCCTCCTTGTCAACATACTGCGCGCCGAGATAGACGAGGTGGGCGGCAAGATGGTGATCGAGGTCTCGGGAAAGCCCGACAGCATCCGCAAGGGAATCGATTACCTCAAGGGCGCTTCTGTCGGCGTGAGGCCCATCAAGGAGGGCGTCAGGAGGGACGACACCGTTTGCACACACTGCGGCGTCTGCGTGTCCATGTGCCCGACCAACGCCCTGAGCATCGACCCGAAGACTCGCAAGGTGTTGTTCACCGAGGAGAAATGCGTGGCATGCGGGGTCTGCATCGACGCTTGCCCGCCACGCGCCATGGAGATCCTGATATGAGAGGCATCGCGAGAGCGAAGTTCGAGGTGGATGAAACCGCCGTCACCATCGCCGCTGATCAGCGGTTCATACCGCGTGCCGTTGAGGGGATCCTCCACGCGAGAGCGGACATAGAGCGGCAGATAGCCGACGACCCGTTCTTCCTGACGACGTTCGAACCATATGACCGTGGGCTGGCTGCGAACGAGACGACACGCAGGATGTGCGAAGCGTCGGAAGCCGTCGGGATAGGCCCGATGGCCTGCGTCGCCGGAGCGGTCGCCCAGGCGGGGTTGGAGGCGATGGTCGCCAACGGCTGTCGCCATGGCTGGGTCGACAACGGAGGAGACATAGCCCTCATCGTTGAGGAGCCAACCACAATCGAGGTGTTTTCCGAGCCCTGCACGCGCGATGCCATCGCTTTCGAGATGGAGCCACTGGGCAAGATTATTGGCGTGTGTTCTTCCAGTGGTAAGCTGGGACACTCGATCAGCCTCGGGGAGTCGGACGTATCGGTCGCCATCGCGGACTCGGCAGTCCTCGCGGACGCCATGGCAACCGCGCTGGGCAATGCGGTCCACAGGGGACGCGGTCTCGAGACCGCCTTCGCAGCCGTGAGTGGCGTGAGCGGTTTCATTGGAGGGCTTGTCATGCTCGATGGCGCCGTGGGCATCACTGGCGACATGCCCGATATCGTCGAGGCCGAGCACAATCTGCGCAGGATGACAGCGCACAGCCGGATGTCATCGGTCGCGTACGGAGACGGCGGCGACAACGAGAAGCCGCGGAGGATGAGAGATTGAAGATAATGAAGTTCGGAGGCACATGTCTGGGCAATGAGGACGCCCTCCGAAGAGTCGCGAAGGTCGTGAAGGACGAGCCGGAACAGAAGATCGTCACAGTGTCGGCAGCATCAGGCGTGACCAGTTCGCTGAAGGACTTCGTCTCCGTGCCCCGGCAGGAGAGCGAGATCGACGATTTCCTTCTCAAGCTGAAGCTCCGACATGTGGACATGCTTCCGAAGCGCGATGGCAGCGCGAGAAAGGAAGCACTCGAGATGATTGAGAAGAAGATCACGAAGCTCGACCGACTTCTGTACGGGATCACATACACAGAGGAGCTAACGCCGAGGACATGCGACCTCATACTGAGCGCGGGGGAGAGGTTGGCGGCGATAATCGTCGCAGCCCGCCTGTCCCATCGGAAACTTGACGCGATCGCGATGGAGACGGACGCGCTCGGGTTGGTCACGAACAACCAGCATTTCAACGCGGTCGCCATCCTGAGCGAGTGCGAAAAGAACCTCAGGCCAACGCTGGAGAGCGCTATGAGCAAGGGCATTCTGCCAGTCGTCACGGGGTTTTTCGGCATAACGAAGAACGGCCACGTATCCACTTTCGGCAGGAGCGGGACGGACTACACGGCCTCGGTCATAGCCCACTCGATGAAGTCCGGACCCATTGAGATCTGGAAGGAGGTCGATGGGTTCATGAGCGCCGACCCCAAGATGGTGAAGAACGCCTTTTTGATAGACCGCCTGTCGTACGAAGAGGCGGCAGAGCTGGCGTATTTCGGCGCCCAGGTGCTTCACCCGCGGGCAGTCCAACCTGCCCGGTTGCGGGGGATCGAGATGGTCATCAAGAACCTTTACAACCCGAAATCCCCAGGCACGATCATCGGCAACAGCAGGGCCACCAGGAAGGATGTGATCAAGAGCGTGTCATACGTCCCGAAGGTCGCGACTCTCAAGATATACGACACGGGAGCGGGATACAAGTCCGGATTCCTATCGGACATAGCGACATGCCTGACGAACGAGGGCATCAACCTGTTCTCCGCGACAACGTCCCAGACCTGCGTGGCAATCATAATCGACGATAGCGATGTCACCGCCGCGAAGAAGGCGATGAAGACGCACATCGCGGGCGTCGGGGAGAGCTTCGATATCGAAGGCGGGAGGGCGTTGGTCTGCACCGTTGGAGAAGGCCTCGGGAGCACGAAGGGCGTGGCCGCCAGGGTGTTCCAGGCAGTGGCGTCGAAGGACGTCAACGTCGAGCTGATATCGGCGGGGGCGTCGACCGTCGCGTACCATTTCACGGTCGATCAGAAGGACCTCAGGACGACGGTGAGGGAGATCCATAAGGAATTCTTCGGATACGTCTGAGCTCTTCGTCCTATGCGGCCGATCCGCGTTCAGAGTATCTCCACGAAGGTGGAGTTCAGGGCAGAGCACTGCCCGTATCGCTGCACGAAATCCGTCGTCAAGAAGTTCACGTTCGTGCCGCCAGACAACTTCGGCCACAGTGCTGAGTAACAGAGCAGGACCCCGGCCGGCACGTCCTCTGACAGCTCCACCTTCACATTCGTCTCACCGAACTCGTTCCTCAGGGTGATCTGCGAACCGGCATCGAGGTGCTCGCTCTTCGCGTCCTTAGGGGAGATATAGACCAGATGCTCTATCTCGGGCCGTTGGTTGTGATATTGCGACCTGCACAGATGCTGGTGGACGGGAGAGAGCAACTGATAGGGCAACCGTCCGCGGACCTCGATGTGTGACGGCAGTCCGCCGAGGCCTTCTATCTCAGCGGAAGATGAATACAACTCTATCTTCCCGCTCGGGGTCTGGTAGATCGATCGCTCCGAGGGCTTCAGTCTCAGGAATCCCTTCTTCGACAAAGCGTCGAACGTGCCCTCAACCGCCTTGCTCTTTGAGACTAGTGTGCGGGCAATCTTCTCGTCTTCTTCGAACAGGTCCTTTGAGCTGAGCTTCATCTCGGCCGCCAACGCCCTGAAGAGGTCGGAGTTGCACTTGGCCTCCCCCATCGGCTCGACCGCCCTCTCGTTCAATGACAGGTACTGATGCATGTAGGATGTGTGGATGTCGAAGTGTTCGAAGGAGGTCGTCGCGGGAAGGACGATGTCCGCATAGTCCGCAGTGTCTGTCATGAAGAGGTCGTGGACGACGACATAGACATCTTCCCGGGAGAATCCCTTTCGCAGGAGTCTCTGGTTGGGGAATGTGGCGAGTGGGTTCGACCCATATACGAACAGCATCTTGGCCTTTCCAGAATCGAGGGTCCTGCCAAAGTCGACCATGCAATGCTCCTCTCGCAACCTCGAAGTCAGCGCTGTACCTTGGAGGTAGTCTCGGTCCAACTCACCCAGGTCGGTCGAGTAGAAGAACCCGCGCTTCTCTCCGATAATCGCCGGCAGGATGCTGATGGAGCGCACCATGTCGCCGCCGTTCCTGTTGCGCTGCATGCCGTAGCCGATCATTATGCAGCTGGGGCGCATCGACGTGTAGTCGCCCATGAAATCCTCTATCTGACCGATGGTGAGGCCTGTTGTCCTCGAGATGTACCGCATGTCGAACTTCTTCACGACCTCAATGAGCTTGTCGAAACCAATCGAGTTCAGCCTCAGGAACTCCTCGTTGTGAAGACGGTTCTCGATGAGGTGGTTGACGACGCCGAGCGCGAGGGCGGCGTCTGTCGTGGGGCGTATCTGAAGGTGTGTGCCTATCTCGGTGGTCGCAGTCCTTATCGGATCAATGACGTATATCTTCGCGCCCGATTTCTTCGCCCTCTTGAGCATCTCGAAGCCGTGTGGGCTTGACCAGGCAGGGTTCATACCCCAGACGACTATCAACCGGCACTTCTCGATCTCGTCAGGGAGCATGCCGTTGGCCGAGCCGTACACGACCTCCAAGGCCTTGTCTCCCGCGTCGGAACATATCGTCTCTGCCACTCTCGCCGCACCTATGGCGTTGAAGAATCTGCTCGGGAAATGCCTCTGGATCAAGCCCATGTTACCTGCGTGCCCGAGCTGTACTACGGAGTTGGTGCCGAACTCGGTAGAACGGGTCTGAATCTCCAGCGCGATCTCCTTGAGGGCGTCACTCCATGAGATCCGCTCGAACTGGCCGTCTCCTTTCTTGCCCACCCGTTTCATAGGGTGTAGGACTCGATCCTTGGAGTATGCGTGCTGGGGCAGACCCTTGCCTTTGGGACATATCATCTTCCCCGTGAACGGTTGTTTCTTGTTTGCCTCTACGGAGTGTATCTTCTCCGCACGGACACGGGTGATCATGGAACAAGTGTCGGGACAATCCCTCGGACAGGTGCTGAAGATGTACAATATCGTGCCCTCCTGATGGGGGGTTGGTGATGCTTGGCCCATAAAGGAATATACTGGAATTTATACGTTGGCCGAAGCACAAGTGGCTTCGAGTGATGGCATACAGTCAAGCGCAAAGCGTCTGTCGTGAAAGCCTCATCGCCATAACGAACCCCATCCGTTCGCCATGAACAGCTCCCCAGACGACTTCCTCTTCCTCGCGGGAGGCGAACTACTGGGATGACCTAGTGTCATGCATATGGGAATCTCATGAGAATCAGGTATGCCGAGAACCCGTGCTACGCCCTCGGGGTCGAAATCACCTATCCAGCATGTCCCGAGCCCCAGCTCCACGGCTCTCAATGACACGTGGTCAAGGGCTATCGAAAGGTCGACCGTTGACATTGTCCCACCAGACTCCGCTACCCCGACCAGATATGCGGAGCACTCGCCGACGAATCGTTGTCCTCCCGATACGGGGACGAGCTTCTCGAGCGTCTCGCTGTCTGTTACAACGACGATATTCCAATCCTGCAGGTTGTTCGCAGAAGGAGCCAGCCGCGCCGCTTCCAGAACCTGGGCCATCACATCTGCTGGAATGACTTTGCGCTCATACGTCCTTATGCTCCTCCTCGATTCGATCGCATCGATGACATCCAATGAGATCACCCCTTGCCTACGCTCTCCCCAATCGTACGATAGTCTCCCCAGTACAGGAGCATCTTCCGCTTGTCGTAGTCCTCACGCTGCCTCGCGGCAACAATCTCTCCTACGAACCAAGTATGATCGCCAGTGTTGACCTCGTGAGTCTTCACACATTCGATGTTGACTGGGCATTCCGCTATCAACGGTGCTGTCACCTTGGCGCCGTTCTCGCGGGTCAGCCCAGACGCCTCGAACTTGTCGACGTCCCTACCTGATTTGGCGCCGCATATCTTGACCGCCCTGAGGAGCGACACATCGGGCACGTTGATCGCGAAGTCCTTGCTCTCCATGAACAGCCGATGGCTGAATCGCTCAGGAGCTATACCGACGCCTATTAGTGCGGGATTGAATGAGAACACATGGCAAAGTGCGAGCGTGATGATGTTATCCTTCTCCCCCCGCACGGTGCCGAGCACGACCGGGAACCCCGAGAACACATCTTCAGCGTCGACCGGAGACAGCTCTTGCTTCGTCACTACATCACCTAACTGGAAGGGGCTATTCGCCCAACAGCTTGCGATAATCGTCAGCCGACATGAGCGACTCGAAGTTGGATATGTCGCTGACTTCTATAGAGGCTATCCAGCCTTCACCATATGGGTCTGTGTTCAACAGCTCTGGAGAGTCGACGAGCCTGTCGTTCGCCTCCTTGACAACGCCAGAGACGGGGGCGAAGACCTCGGAGACCGTCTTGACGGATTCGACGTTGGCGACGACTTCACCCACCCCTATCTCCTTGCCCACGGATGGGAGCTCGACAAAGACGATTTCGGTCAGCTCATTCTGAGCGTGGTCCGTCAGCCCAATCTTGGCGACCTTCCCTTCGATCCTGACATACTCATGGTCTTTCGTGTATCTGAGGCCTGGCAGTATCTGGGACACCTGTAACCACTCCCTGTTCCAACGCATGAGCTTCTGCGAATTTATAACTTACCTCATAGACGATCAACGGTGCCGGGTTGCAGAGCGTCTACACTGATATATTCAGACACACGAAAATGACTGCCAGCGAGACGACCGATAGGATCGTGTTCGCCACGACATCGTTGTATCTGAAGGGCCCGGAGAACCTCCGCCCCGTGATTGGATGTAGCAACTTGCAGCCTTGAACTGTGAGAGAGTCTTCCCCGACATGGGCGAAGGACGCGAGGAACACCGTCGCGACAGAGGCAGCGGCTGCGGCTGTGTCAGAGAAGGGAAGACCGGTTCCGCGCAGAACCATCAGTGCAATCATGAGCCAGACAAACGAGAACAGTGCCGAGGCAAACAGGCTGTGTGTCCAGACAGATCGGTGTGCCTTCCTGGACAGCGGCATGAGAAATACGTCGACATCAGGCAGCAGACCCGCCGCTGCGCCGAGAAAGACCAGCTCCAGCCAGTTGCTCCCAACGATCTTCGACAGGACAGCCCCTATGGCCATCCCGGTGATTGCATGCGTCGCCCACTTCGTGTGTGCACCCCAGGACCGATTGACACGGCTTGGCGACTATTGCCCGCGTCCGTATTGAACCTTCTCCTGGCAGGCACAGCACGGGAGAGAATAGCAAGAGTTATTAGTCGCGACCCTGATTGCGCGGCTAATAAGGTGGTGGACCTTATGGACAAAAAGAGTCTGGCATTTCTTGAGGAGCTCACGAACAGCTTCGGGCCCGCTGGGTTCGAGAAGGAACCGACGCGGATAGTCAGGGATTATGTGAAGAAGTACTCGGACACGATAACGACCGACAGAATGGGATCCCTCCTGTTCACGAAGAAGGGGCGATCAGACGCTCCTGTGGTCCTCATACCGGGCCATGTCGACGAAGTCGGATTCATCGTTTCCTCGGTCAACAAGCTCGGATACCTGACGTTCAACCCGCTCGGCGGATGGTTCGACCAGGTGCTGCTTGGACAGCGCGTGAAGATCAGGACCGCGAAGGGGATCATCCCGGGGATCATAGCCGCCAAGCCCCCACACCTGCTCCCTGCTGAGGAACGGTCGAAGGTCGTCGTGAAGGATAAGATGTTCATCGACATCGGCGCCTCCAATGAGGAGGAGGCCAAGGAGATGGGCGCCAGAATAGGCAACCCAGTCATGCCGGATTCGACCTTCTCCACGATGACCAAGAAGGTCTATGTCGACGGCAAGCGGAAGGGTTCGGACACCATCGCCATTGGAAAGGCGTTCGACGACCGCATAGGGGCGTTCATCGCGGCGGAGGTCGTGAAGACCCTCAAGGAGAAGAAGATCGACCACCCGAATACCGTCGTAGGAGCCGCGACGACCCAGGAGGAGGTCGGCCTGAGAGGAGCCCGTACGACCGCGTACGTCGTCAAGCCGGATGTCTGCCTCACACTCGAGGTCGACATCGCGGGAGACGTGCCGGGCATCGAGGCGAACGAAGCGCCGACCAAGATGGGCAAAGGGCCGTCGATATCAACCTACGACTCGTCGATGATACCGAACCAGGAGCTGCTCGAGTTCGTCATCGCCACCGCCGACAAGGCGAAGATACCACATCAGCTATCGCAGATCGCGAGAGGCGGCACCGACGCTGGGATCATACACATCTCTAACGCCGGATGCCCGAGCCTGGTGATAGGCGTGCCCACGAGACACATCCACGCCCATGCGGGAATGCTGAGCCTGACCGACGCGGAGAACGCCGTCAAGCTGCTGATCGAGGTCATCAAGAAGCTGGACAAGAAGAAGGTAGCAAGTCTGACAGAGATATAGACGTCGAAGGTGTGCGCGCATGCAACGGACCATCGACCCTCGCCAGTACAAGGACTTGACCGAATCGAAGGCGGCCCTCGCCAGACATGGCATAGTCATCATACGCTCGATAGAGATGGACCTCGAGCCGGCAATCATGTCCGCGGCAAGGGATTCGATGGCATCTTCACCGAACGCCCTGGGCGAGATGGGCGAAGAGCAGCTCGATGAGTTCATGGAAGGGTTGAGGAGAGCCGCGATGAAGGCCGCCAAGGACTTGCGAGGGCTGTACATCAGGTTGCTGGCCCAGCTGGGCACGGAGTACATCGGTGACCTTGTGAAGGAACTGGATGGCATAGGAAGACTGTTCACATGGGAGAGGGTCTTGAAGTCGACCGAACCGGTCAACAAACGCCTTTCAAAGGCGGGCTTCCGACCAATACGATTGTCACACGCGCAGGCCGTCTCGGAGTCGTTCGCCGTTGAGTTGAACGAGAGATGGCCCGTGGCGTTAGATAGATTCAAAAGGCTCGCGACCCAGGCGGCAAAGACTCTGGAGGACGGCCGGCCAGCCGTCGCTCCTGAGACCGAACCCCAGAAGAAGAGACCTACGAAGAAGAAGGCGACGAAGACCACTGCCAAGAAGAAGGGCGGATCCGCCAAGAAGGGGTGAACAGGAATGGCAGTGTTGTCGGATTCTGACATACTCAGACTGCTCAAAGATGATTCCCTTAGGATCGGAGACTTTCGCGAGCAGAACCTTACCCCGAACGGCTACGACGTGACGATCGAGGAGATATGGGTGCCTGCAGAGGACTCGCGATTCACTGAGGGCACCGCGATGGTCCCGGGACGAGAGTGGTTCGTCGTCGGCACGAAGGAGTTCCTCGAGCTGCCGTCGGACATCGTCGGTGGGATATGGATAAGGACCACCTGGGTCCGGAAGGGCATACTGTCCTCTTTTGGACGAATAGACGCTGGTTTCAATGGTAATCTGACCTTTTCAGCATTTAACGCCTCTGCCGAACCCGTGGCCATCCCAATAGGCGACAGGTTCGCCCAAGTTGTCTTCGAGGAGATGCGTTCGGCAGCGTCCAAGAGCTACGACAAACGGTCCGGCAACTACCAGGGACAGAGAGGCATAACGCTCGCGCCGACGGACGGTCAGATGAACGACAGGTCGAAGGCGTAGAAGTTGAGAGATGGCGAGTAGCTCTTGACCTTTCGCCGTGCGAGGGGTTTGATGGCTCGGCCCTCCGTTACTGCGATTACCCTCATGTCGTTCATCCGTCTATCGAGTTCAGACTCTTCCATTATCTCGTAGTAGTGTATCACACCACCTGGCCTCAGCGCTCTGATTGCCTCGGGTAGGAAGTCGTAGGCACTGTGAGGGAGGTTCATGATTATCCTGTCGGCCTGCCCGAGCTTCGCGACCTCCTCACGCGCGTCGCCATGCACTGGTTTGACGGCACCGACATGGTTCAACTCGATATTCTCCTCCATGAATCTGATCGCGTCAGGGTTGGAGTCGATGGCGTACACCATCTTTGGTTCGCGGGTCTTAGCGATGAGGATGGAGAACGGCCCTATGCCTGCGAACATGTCGATCACCACCTCGTCAGGGGAGACCTGCTCCGCGACTATCACCCGCTCCGTCGCCAGCCTCGGCGAGAAGAACACCTTCGCCACATCCATCTTGAACGTCAGACCGTACTCGCGGTGAGCTGTCTCCGTCGACTTCTCGCCGGCGACGACCTTCACTCCTCTCGTTCGAAACTCATCGGCCACGCCCGCGTCCAGGCACACGGTTCGCACGGACTTCTGCGTAGCGATGATTGCACGTCCTATGTCGCCAGCGAACGGAAGCACCTCGTCGGACATCTTCACGATGGCTATTGACCCCAGGACGTCGTATGAGGATGGAAGAGACTGGCGGAGATCGTCCGGCACATCGACGAGGACCCTGAAATCCTTGATCTGGTCCTCCGCCTCATCGAAATCGCGTGTCTCTATCGGGTAGCCCACATCGACCCTCTGCGACACTGGCAGGTAAACGTTCTTCGCGTCAGAACGTATATGAAGCCCGCGCTTGAGAATCCCCTTTGAGGCGAGCTTGCGCCTCACAGGCTCCGCCTTCTTCTTCGGGACGACGACGCAGATGGATTCCATGCGGGCGACAAATCGGCGTCTGAGATAGATAAGGACTGGGGTCGCGTTGGCGGCAGAAGAGTACAATTACCTCTGCCAGCAATTCCCATGACGGATACGCATGGCGGACAAGAAGAACATGAGGCTGACGCTCATAGGGCTGGGTCTCCACGACGAGAGGGACATCACTGCCCGGGGGATGGACGAGATCCGAGAGGCCGACATTGTCTTCGCGGAGCATTACACATCGCGACTCTCAAACGACGCGATCTCCAGGCTGGAGAAGGCCATCGAAAGAGAGATAGTGATGCTGACGAGGAAGGAGGTCGAGGACGGCTCCCGCATAATCGAATCGTGCAGGGACGGCCGAGTCGCCTTCCTGGTGGCGGGTGATCCGATGACAGCCACGACACACATCGACCTGAGGCTGCGCGCAGCGAAAGAGTCGATTGAGACGGGCATCATCCATGCATCATCCGTGTTAACTGCCGTGCCGGGACTCCTTGGACTTCAACATTACAAACTTGGCAGGACCACCACTCTGCCCTTCCCTCGGGAAGGCTATCTGCCCACCAGCCCATGTGAGATAATAATGGACAACCTGGAGAGAGGATTGCATTCGCTGGTGTTACTGGACATCGACTCCGAGAACGACCGTTACATGACTGCGAGCGAGGGTATGGACGTGCTGGGGGAGATGGCGGATAAGCTCGGCGTTTCGGAGAAGATGGGCGACGATCTGCTCGTAGCGGTTGTCGCCCGAGCGGGTTGGCCAGATTGCCAAGTCGCCGCTGGTATGCTGAAAGACATGCGCACCCGCTCCTTCGGACCGCCGCTGCACACACTGGTCGTTCCTGGAAAGCTCCACTTCATGGAGGAGGAGGCGCTCAGGGCTTTCGCTGGCCTGGGCCACTGATTCTGACCTGAGCTATCACACGCAGAGCTCACCGGACTTCGTAATTCCATGTCGAGAAAAGGCTGCCAGAAGCGCCTTCTGCTGATGGTTTCGGCGGGATGATTTGTTGTTCCCTGACAACGATTAAGAAGGTGGACGGACAACTCAGGGGATGAGGAACCCCATATGAAGCCAAGAACGATGAATTTCTCAAGAGACTGGAAGAAGTTGAACGACAGGATGTTCGCCACCATGCGCGTTCATAATGCTGGTGACCTCAAGTTCACTCCAGATGAGACAGTGGAAGTGGTCAGCCCGAAGAAGAAGTTCAAGGCCAGGGTACTTCTGGCGTGCACGTGGAAGTTCAAGGACCTTCCATTCAGCTTTCTGGAGTACGACCTTGAGGCGGCGCCTGGAGAGACCAGGCAGAAGCTCATAAACAAGCTTGGGAAGCTCTACAAGTTCTCAGAACAGCCTAAGCCCGATAACACAGTCACTGTGTACTTCATGGAGAAGGTGTAGATCCGCCCGGTCCAGGCAGTAGCGAAGAACGACGTGGGGGGACACATGCCACCGTTGACCTGCCTGGATCAGAAACACGATAAAGAACAAGATAAGGTGTTTTACCGTCAGACCGCACCGATGAAGGTGCGGAGCTGACGGGTTCCGGTTTCCCAGAGTCTCATGCTTCGACGGGAACCGCCACGAGTTCAGTCCCGTACTGCGACTCAAGCAACGCGATCATCAGCCCGATGGCCTCCGTCGCTATCCCACAGTCGGTGCTCGTGATGGCGTCAACGGCCTTGTCGACCTTGCCCGCGTCCAGCATCTTGCGCGCAAAGCTCTCGGTCGCTGCCGTCTCGACGAACCATTCGGACTCCCATGCCTCGAAGGTCGGGATGAGGTCTCCCCAGTCGCCCAGGCTCCTGAGCTGCATTGAGAGGGCCCATGCACGGCCGTCGATGTACATCTCGAACGCCTCAGATGCCTGCTCCGGCTCCTGGAGCATGCCGTTGTGCACTGGCACATAGGGCGCCCACGCCGGGTTGTTTATCGCCATATACATGACCGACAGGTACTCGGGGTACTGCTTGTCAGTCGTGAAGACCGAGGCGCTCACAGTCCGCGCGTTACATATCGAGTAGCCTGGCCATCCGCCGGTCCAGCAATCCTCAGGGATCTCCGGGTGTGCGTCGGTAACCTCAGCTGGCGAGCCGACACCCCAGTTCTCAAGGTCCCTTGTGAACTCCTGTATCATGGCGACGTCCACCACTGGATTCTCGGCGATGAGCTCGAACGCACGGTCGTATCTGGCGTAGGATGGTGTCCACATGTATCCGAACCCGTCCTCTATGACGGCGGTGTAGAACGGCTCGAACATGTACTGGTTCGTGTGGGCCGACACACCGTTCTCTATGACTTCGACCGCGATGTCGTTTCCGTAGACCGCCGCATACATGGTGGGCACGGATTCTACGAACGCAGCTACATTCGAGTCGGAGATGCCGAATGTCGCGCCCTCCCTCTTGACGGCGTCATCGATGTACGCAATGGCCTCAGGTACATCAGCACAGTTCTCCATGACCAGCTGGTTCACGATGAACGGTGGCAACCCGGACTCGTCGTATTCCGGAACCGGCATCCAGGTGTGACCGATAGCCAAGCCCTTCTCGTTGATGCCCTGCGCGATACCCAATGCGCCAGCGGACATCATGCCGAAGAACTTGTAGCCATTCAAGGGCTCAACGACGAGGAGCACTTGGATGTTGTTCAAATCCCTGTTCTTGGAAGACAACGCCTGCCCGTCGAAAGTGCCGGACCCTGCGGCAGCGAAGTTCGTGCACGCCTTCTGCTCGCTGCCGCCGTCGTCGTAGACGTTCAGCACGAGGAGATCATGGTACGATACTCCCGATGTCTCGGACATGCCCTGCAGCTGCTCTATCATGTCAGCAGTCATGTACTGCTCAGCTGCGAGAGCTGTCGCAACCATGTCATCGACATCCATGCCCTCGGATGCTGCCCAGTCCCAGACCGCATCAACATTCACAGCGATCGCGTCGCTGGCGTATTTTCCATACTGCATTCCCATTTCTCTCGGTGTCCCGCAGAGATACAAAGTGACGGTGTCGCCCGTGTTGGGCGGACCTCCTCCATCTTGCTTCGCGACCATCGGGACCGATAGCGCTGCCATTGCCAAAACAAGCACTGCTAGCGCGGCGGATACTCCGTATTTACTCATCTTTCCCCTCCACACTCGTGTCTCGCATCGCATTCGATCAGTTCGAAGAAAGCATGCGTACTGACCTATCCTGTTATTCGAGACGGGCCGCAATCAAAATACATCGTTAATAGTTGTTTCGGTCAGTAGCCCGAACGAGTATGTCTCATGAATCGCTCACGAGGCCACCGACGCGGACGATTCACAGTTTTCTGAACAGTAAGAGACTGAGGCGTATCCGGTCTCCGAGGTTCTCGTCCGGATAACTGCTATAGAGAACATTCGCATCGCCGAGTCTCTGCTGAACCTGTTCAATCATCCTCGTTTGCTCTCTGTCCCACGGATCAGCGGCGGAGTATACCGCGATGGCAGCGGCCGTCCCTCGCGTGTCGAAATCAAACCAAGGGGAGCTGAAGGCCTCATCGACTGCGCGCAGCACGCGCTCATCACCCCTTCCAAGACCAAGGCCGAAGCGGGCGTAGCGTGTTTCGCCGACGACCCGCCTGAAGGTCCTCAGGCCTCGCACATCCAGAATCTTGGCCATATCCAGCATGGGCCGGTGCATTATGCCGTTCATGACCGCAAACGCCTTGGAGAGCGGCAGCGTCGGTGCCAAGTCGGAGAGGGCGTCGTTTCCGAAGGCGACGCATGCATCCGTGCTGCTCACAATCCTGCGCAGGCACTTAGCTCCGAATTCCCTCCGTCGCTCGCTCTCCGCCGAGAAAGGCGACGCGACAAGCGAGACGGACAGCGCCCCGTTGCTCTTGGCCAACTGCCCGAGAACCGCTGTTCCCAGGCTGCCACTGACACCTCCGAGACCTGCCATCAGGAATGCGATATCCGTGTCCTTGAACAGCCTGTGCAGCTCGTCTCCCGCGACCGATGGTGACTGGCTGAGGACCGCTGGATCAGACTGAAAGAGCCCGACTAGCTTCTGAGGGGTTATCAACGACCTCACCGCTGCACAGGAACGTTCGAGGTCGGCCCCAGACGTTGAGAAGGCTACCGAGGGCATCGCAGACTGAGAGATCATGCTGCAGCCAGCGCTGCCTATGCCGAACACCTTCGCTCTCACGGTACGATCGCCGGAGAGAGGATCCAACGCAATCAGGTCGCCTGCCATCTACGCCTTCCATGCAGGTTCGCCGATTTATGTTTCACGGCAGCAGTACTTTCAGTTTCGTGCAGGCAATAAGCTCAATACTCTGAGCGACATTCGAGACGAAGGGGAGAACGGGATGCGGATGGCTTCCAAGCCAGCAATAGCCATTCAAATGCCATCCCGACAAGGCACATCTTCCAGAAGGTGAACTCGGCGTGAGGTTGGTGCACATATCGGACACCCATTTGGGATTCTTTGCCTATTCCAGGTCAGACCCAGACTGGGGCATCAACCAGAGGGAGGCCGACTTCTACCGTGTGTTCTCCCAGGCGGTGGACAAGATCATAGCGCTCAAGCCAGACGTCGTCGTCCACGCGGGCGACTTGTTCGACGGTGTGAGGCCTCAGAACAGGGCGATAGACGTCGCACTCAAGCAGCTCATAAGGCTGTCAGAGTCAGGGACGGAGATCGTGCTGATAAGCGGTAACCACTCGACGCCGAAGATGAGGGAGACGGGCAACATCTTCCGCATATTCGAGCACCTGGACGGGATCCATCCAATCCACGAGCCGGGTGTTGCCGAGGTCGTGGTGGGGGACGCGACGATACACGCCATCCCCCACTCGGCGACCCCGCCTATGAAAGAAGTCCTGTCTCGCGTTCAACTGTCGAAGCATACACGGCACAATGTACTGGTCATGCACGCAGGCATCGAAGGCTCGAGCAGGTTCAGGACGGACCACATCAACCAACAGCTGATCAAATCTGACGACATCCCTACTGAAATGGACTACGTCGCTCTCGGCCATTATCATGAGTTCGCGGAGCTCAGGAAGGGCATGTACTATTCTGGATCGACCGAGCGGCTGGGGTTCGGAGAGGTCGGCCAGCGGAAGGGAATAGTCGAGGTGGACCTGGACAGAGGAACCACCGAGTTTCACGAGCTTGATGTCAGGAACATGTACGACATCGAACCCATCGACGCTCAAGACCTCATGGCGATGGAATTGTCCGCAGCAGTCAGGTCGCGGCTCGATGAGTCTCCTCTCGAAGGGGCCATAGCTCGTCTCACAGTCCGCAATGTGCGGCCCGATGTCGCGCGTTCACTCGACACGGCGTCTCTGAGGAGGATGGCTTCGAGCGCGCTGCACTTCGACCTCAAGATAGAGAGAGTCGCCAGCGGGCTGCTCCGAGAAGTGGGGGATTCGACTATCGGCTCCCTCGAACGGGAATATGGCTTGTTCGTCGACGGCCTGAACTTACCGGACGATAGGAAGAAGAGATTGCTTGAGCTGGGCGGGTCGTATCTCACGGAGGGGAGCGAGTGAGGATCAGCTATCTGGAGCTCAAGAACTACAGGAAGTTCAGAGACCTCAAGCTTCAGTTCCCGGACGGCGTCGTGGGCATTCTGGGGCTCAACGGCTCTGGGAAGACCACAATCATCGAGGCAATCGCCTGGGCTCTCTTCGGAAACGAAGAGGAAGTCGTCAGGACGAGCAGGGAGAGCATCCGGTTCTCGGGCGCGAAATCCAGCGACAGCGTGAAGGCGGTATTGGAGTTCGAGCTCGATGACGCAGAATACAGGGTCGAGCGAGAGATGGGAGGCCGCAGCCTCGCCATGAAGGCGACCCTCCATCAGGGGACGAACGTCATCGCGGACGGAGACAAGGCGGTCAAAGCGACGATACAGAAACTCATTGGCATGGACTACAAATCGTTCTTCACCTCGGTGTTCGCAAGGCAGAAGGAGCTCGACGAGCTGCAGGAATTGCAGCCAGCGAAGCGCAAGGAGATAGTGCTCAGGATGCTGCGCATCGATGGTCTGGACTCGGCCATCCGGTCGATAAGGAGCGATCTCAACTCCGCGTCGGACAAAATACGCGGAGCGGAGAGCGTGTTGACGGATGCGGACGGGAACGACCGCGAGAAATCCGTGACAGACCGATCCGCGAATCTCACGGAGAGCTACGAGAACGCCGAGAAGTCACTGAAGGGCGCGCAGGAAGCCGTCAATGCGCTCACCAAGGAGACCGCCGATATCCGCGACAAGAAGGAGAGCCTGAGGAAGGACTTCGAAGCCCTGGGTGTCGCGACGGCTGAGCTCAACGCCAGCAGGAAGGCATTGGCGGACCAGAAGGCATCCGAGGAATCACTGTCACGAAGGATCCGCGAACTGGAAGGCGCGTTCGGGAACATGGCTGAGCTGAAGCGTGCCGAAGAGGACTGGAGGAGGGCTTCGGCCGAGAGGGACTCAATGGAACTCGAGAAAGAGCGCTTCGACAGACGCGAGCATCTGCTGAAGGACAAGGCTGCCATAGATACGGAGCTGGAATCGCTGAAGAAGAGCGTCTCCGAGGCGGAGTCCTCACGCCAGGAGGAGAAGGCTCTGGAAGAAGGCATAGACGATGCAAGGAAGACCAGGTCCGAATCCGACCTGCGGAAGGGCGATTTGGTGGAGGCAGTCACCAAGGCACGTGCGCGGATCGGGGAGCGGACGGACGCCAGGGCAAAGGATAGAGCCAAGCTCGCAGAGATCGAGAGGGCAGGAGAAGATGGGATATGTCCCACCTGCGAGAGGCATCTGCACGACACCTATCCGCTGCTCGTACGCAAGTTGCGCAGCAGCATCGAATCCGCGGAGGAAGTTGTCGGCGAGCAGGAGAGGCTCGTCGAGGAAGGGCAGGGAGAGATGCATGCCCTCGAGAACAAGATGCAGGCGCTGGAGCGGAAGACCAGGCATCTGGAGGACAAGCTCACCAAGGTCAGGCATGCCATTGCCAGGGCCGAATCCATGAACGAAGAGATGAAGAGGGTCATGGACCGGCTCAAAGAGAAGACCCGCGCGATAGCCGAACTGGGAGACGTCCGTTACTCTCCAGGGAGACACTCTGAGGTGAAGGAGTCCTTCGAGAGGCTGAGCAAGGGGCATGAGGAATTCCTCAAGCTGAGTGAGAAGCAGAATCAACTGGATCGCGCCAAGGCGGACCTGGCCGAACGACGCGAGACCGTCAAGCGCATCCAGATGGAGGGAGAGACACTCTCCGCCATGGTCAGGGAGCTCGATCCGAAGAAGCCGATGTACGAGGCCGCTCTGAACGAGCTTGAAAGGAAGAGCGAGGAACTGAGCGCCGCCAAGGAGCGGGCCGGGGACGCGAAGGCAATCAGGGAGAGAGCGCTCGCCGAGATCGACTCTGCGAGGCGTGAGCTCGACGAGATCCGACGTCTCAAGGAGGTCGTCACTGGTCACAGAGCACGTGCGGACGAGCTCGGGGCGCTGGAGGATGTCTTCGTCAGCTTCAAAGACCACCTGATAGGGAGAATCGCGCCGACACTGGGAGAGATGACCTCCGAGATACTCGACCTCATGACGGACGGCAAGTACACCGAGGTGGCACTCGACGAGAACTACCGGATGAGCATAGAGGACGATGGCGAGTTCCACCCGCTGGACCGGTTCTCAGGCGGGGAGGGGGACATCGCAAACCTGAGCCTGAGACTCGCAATATCCAGGGTGGTCTCTGAGAGGACCGGGGCCAACCAGGTCAACTTCCTGATACTTGACGAGATATTCGGGTCGTTGGACCCCAGCAGGAAGAGGAGCGTGATGATCGCCCTCTCGGGCCTGTCCACACAGTTCAGACAGGTGATGCTCATAACCCACATCGACGACGTCAAGGACCTCATGAGCAACGTTGTCAGCGTCGAGGAGCTGCCAGACGGGACGAGCACGGCCAGGATAGTCAGCTGAAGCCGCTCAGAGTCATCTGGTCCTGTATGTCTATCTCTTTCGATTCGTGCTCTACCCCGAGGAGGTCCATCATCTGGAACGCGTTCTTCACCGCCTTCGCCCTCCCGTGGTTGTTGAAGTAGATACGCGCCCTCTCGCAGTTGGACACAATCTCCTCTATCCTCGGTCTCCATGAACCCAGCTGCTCGAGGGTGTAGAGGTAGTCATATCGGTTGATCCTGTAATCGTCCTCAGTCTCGTCCTTGAACCATATGTCGTAGTTGCGGCCGTGCAGGCGGACATAAGCGTGCTTCGAGGTGAGCGATCTCGTGATCGGGAATCCAGGGCCGTCCACGATGACGTTCGCCACCTTGAACTCCTGCATGGCCTCCAACCCATCTGACACGACCTCGTTGCCCTTCTCGTTCAGCCAACTCCGATGGCGGAACTCAACCGCATAGTCATGGGCATCCGTGTCCAGGAGCTGGAACAGCGCCCTCAGCCTTCCGAGGCTCGCATCGCCCTCGAACCTGAAATGTGGCGACAGCTGGACGAGAACGCCACCCAGGAGCCCGGCGTTCGCCAGAGGCTTGATACACAGCCCTTCGAAACTGGACGCCAACGCGGCTGCTTTCTCGGGGGCGTCCTTGAGGATGGATTCGTGCGTGATCATCTGAGGCAATTTGACCGAGAACTCGAATCCAGGCCTATGCCCACCCTTCTCGATCCATGACTTCACGACAAACTCGTTCGGGACGCGATAGAACGTCGAGTTTATCTCCACTGTCGGGAAGTACTTCGAGTAATATGAAAACCACTCGCTCTTCCTATTGGCGATATCTGTCGGGTAGAACCTTCCCACCCAATCATCGTAGGACCACCCAGAGCAGCCAATCAACGCTGCCATCAATTTTTATAATGGCATTTGACTATAAAACGATTGCCGCAAGCGAGATGGAAAAACGATATAAGCGACCACATGCCTTGATGTCATCTGTCTGTGCCTCGCGCCCGAAAGGAACGTGTGGTACAGGCAGTCGTGTGCTGCATGGGCCCCCCTGCGAATCCCGGTGTGCCATCGAGACGTGTGCAGGGGACAATTCGGCGCACAACACCAACCCCCAGGAGGGTCAGGGCGGTGAGACTGCGTTCGCAAGCTATGAACCGCGCTGTTACACCTGGGGGACAATCGATGTCGCCCTCGAGTTCCCCTTCGACGAGCTCGCGATGCGGCTCAGCCATTTCTGCGCCTCTTCGTATCTCGCAAACTCACGCTCCCTGGCCCGGAACTCCTTGGTGTGAAAGACACGGTGGTTCAGGCCATCCTCTGGCTCAGTGACCCCGTGTAGCATCTCGTGATAGACGACGAACTCGAGAACGTATCTGGGCACTCGCTCCGAGTCCAAAGCCCTATTCACCGCAAGTATGCCCAACGGTTGATGGTAGAACCCCATCCTCCTGGACGGAGACTCCCTCGCCCAAACGAGATCGGGCACGGACACCTTCCCGTCAAAGTAGCACGAGTTCACGTATTCGAACGCCGCTGCGAGATCATGAGCGCTTCCTCGGGGTCTGAACGATAGGTTTCTCGCCCTGCTGAGGTAGACTGAACGGCGGTCCGCCCAGAACTCGGTGGACCGGACGTGGTTCAGGTATCTTGATGAGAGGCCTCTCGGGCACTCCTTCTCTCTCGCTCGACAGATGAGGAACCACGCGAGGGATTCCACGACGTCCTCAGGCGCGCCTCTCATGTAATCGCTGACCTTGAAAGTCAAGCCACCATCATAAGAACGCCACGTGTGCTTGAGCTCCTTGTACGGATGAAGCCTGGCGCTCACACGCCCCCCGACCAACTGCGAATTCACCGACCGGAACTTGTCGCTCAGATCCACGAAGCGGGAGAACGGCTATGTATACTAATATCGTTGGCGCAATCACTAAGGAGAATGCGCCTCCCGACATGTCGTGTCCCCCGCGGGCGACCATGAGAGGCGAGTTGTGCGAGGGAAGAACGATGGTACGGTCAAAGACCAGCGTTGCAGCGGTCCTACTCCTTTTCTCAACAGTGGTTGCTCCTGTCTGCGACAACTCCCGCGGAGGAGATGACTCCTTCGGGCATTTGCTGCTGAATGAGATATCGGGCGCTGAGATCCTGAGCACGATTGTGGACCTCCAGTCCTTCGGCACAAGGGAGTTCCACACAGCGTCCGCCCAGGAGTCCGCATTGTACATCCAGGGGGAGATGGTCTCTCTTGGCTTGCAGACTCACATGCAGCAATTCTACGTGGACGGGACGCCAGTCGTGAACGTCGTCGCGGTGCTCAACCCGGACGTCGTGGCAGAGAGCGTCTTCCTCATAGGAGCGCATTACGACTCTGAGAACTCCGAAGTCACCAACCTGTCGGAAGCGGAGAACATCACCGCACCAGGTGCGGACGACAACGGCTCAGGTGTCGGAGTCATGCTCGAGCTGGCACGTGTCCTCTCGCAAACCGCGGATTTCCCCGCGACAGTGAAGTTCGTGGCATTCGGCGCCGAGGAAATAGGATACGATGGCTCTGGCGGCACGAAGGGCAGCGCTGATTTCGCGAGGCTCGAGGTCGAAGCAGGTGTTTCGTACGATGGCGTGTTCGTGCTGGACATGGTGGGATACCGTGTGACGACAGAGAACCGAGCGACGTTAGTGTGCAACGAAGCAAGCGCTTCGCTAGCGCATTCAATGACGGAAGCAGCAACAGAGTACGGCGTCGACATATCGCTACAGACGGTTCTGGACGAGACTTTCGTCTATAGCGATCACGCCTCGTTCTGGGAAGCGGAATATCCCAGCATTCTGGTGATCGAGGAGCTCTCCCCTACGACAGGACGTCCTGTCAATCCAGACTATCACACCTCTGAGGACACTGTCGAAAAGCTGTCCGATGAGTTGATGACGGAGGTTGCGAAGAGCACCCTTGCGACGATCATCCACCTTACAGACCAGGGAGAGGATTCATACTCTCTCGCATATTATGGGGTTGCAGCTGCGACACTGGTGGCCGTAGCCACCGTCGCGGCGTTCCTGTTGATGAGGCAGCGAAAGGGAGAGGTCTGAACATGTCTGATGCCGAAAACAGTCGCGAGTATCCCAAACGCCCTCTGGTAGGCGTCGGGGTAGTGACGATCAAGGACGGAAAGATACTGCTGGTAAAGCGTGCATTCGAACCTGGCGCCGGCAAATGGAGCATACCTGGTGGACTTGTCGAGGTCGGCGAGAGACTGTCTGAGGCGGGCGAAAGAGAGACCGAGGAGGAGACGGGAGTGAAGGTGCAGATACTCGAGCTCATAAACGCCTTCGACATGATAGAAGCGGACACCGATGGCAAAGTCCGATACCATTATGTTCTGGTGGACTTCCTCGCCCGGCCAACAGGTGGCGACGAGAAGGTCAGCGAAGAAGTCACTGAGCTGAAATGGGCGACCTACGAGACAGCGAAGGGCATGGACCTGACGAAGACCGCGCGAAGAGCGCTGTCCGAACTGTTCGGAGCCAGCATCACTTAGGCTTGCTTGACTGAGATGGGCTCTTCACCGCGGGAAGCGACGGTGTGGAAGACGACTTCTCGGTCTTTGAAGTCCTCAGCACCAACATGGGCACATCGACAGTCCTGATTATCCTGTCGTAGACGGCGCCGAACAACGTCCTCTCGAGCGCTCTCTGTGGACCAGCACCCATGACCAGTAAGTCGACGCCCTGGGCATGTTCCATGACGGAGTTCACCACGGACTTGGACCGTACAAGCTTTATCTCCGCGGGGACGTGCACACGGTCGCATATCTTCTTCAGGCGGCTCGCATTGCCCTTGACCAGCTCGAGTTGCTTGTCATCAGTCACGATGGCTAGTATCTCTATCCCAGCGTTGTACTCCTTCGCTATCGGCAGTGTGAGGAGGAGGGCCTTCCTGGTCTCGAAGAACTTGCCGGATACGAGGAGTATCCTCTCTGGATTCTTGCTCATTCTCTTCGTCTTGATGATAGCTATGTCGCAGGATGCTCGCCTGACCATTACATCGAGGTTCCTTCCGAGGATCGTACGGCCACGCCTTCTGGTACCCTTCCAACCGAGCACGAGCAGGTTTGCCGCCTCATGCCGCGTCTGATCCAGTATCGCTCCTGCGACGTCGTAGGAGACCGATACCGCAGGCCGCACGTTGACCGTTGATGGCGTGACCTTGATGGCTTTCTGAAGACCCTCCGCCATCTCCTGGACGTAGTCCTTGCTGATTACCTCCAAGGGCATCGCCCTCGGAACCTCGACGATCTTATTGACGGTCAGTTCGCCCTTGAAGTACCTGGCGAGAATACCGGCGAATGTCAGCAGACGGAGGTCGCCGATATTCTCCAATGCCAGGAACACCCTGTATCTCTCGACCTGCTCCTTCGGCAACGGCTGTTGCCGGACTCTCTTAGACTCAGATATCGAGATGAACTCCTCCTCGGGCTTGGCGAAGATCGAGATCGCAAGACCAGCGGCTATCCAGACAGATGCGATATACCATGCCTCAGGTATCAACCACCACAGGTAGACCGCAATGCCTATAGTCGACACTATACCCACGACGGGGAAGAGCGGAAACAGCGGGGTCTTGAAGCCTATGTCGATCTGGGTGAGTCTGCGGCGCAGCCTAATGGAGGCGATATTCGCCACTGAGAAGAGCAGGAGGAACATTATCGATGTTGAGGCCACGATCGTATCCAGGGGAAAGAACAACGCCATGAACAGCATTATCGAAGCGGTTATCAGGATCGCATAGTGCGGTACCTTCCTCGTCTTGTGAATCGAACCGAAGATCCGTGGCAGTGTGCGGTCGCGTCCCATTGCGAAACTGACTCTCGAGGATGAGAACACGGTCGCGTTCAATGCAGCCATGGCAGACAACAGGCATCCCAAGATTATCAGCGGCGCTCCCACAGTCGGAATGACCATCTGGGCCGATGAGATGACAGCATTCTCGCCTTCGGAGCCTATCCACATCCAGCTAACATCAGGATTAGCCAGGCATGCGAAAGCTACGCTGAGGTACATGGCCGTCACCACAAGCACTGAGATGAATATGGCTCTTGGGATGTTCTTCTTCGGGTCCTTTATCTCCTCTCCACACTGCACGATTATCTCGTAACCCTCGAACGCTATGAAGGTGAATCCCATCATCATCAGTATCTTGCCTGCGTTCGTGCCCTCCGGGAACAACGGGTCGAAGTTGTCCATGATGTGGATGCCTTTCATGTCGAAGGCGTAGATGACCATGAACGCCACGAAGAATGAGATGATCAATATCTGGATGATTGTTATCAGGTCTCCCGCCTTGCCGGTCGCCCCGACGCCAGAGTAGTTCACGAAGACGAAGAACGATATCACGATGACGGCGAAGACCTTTACGATCATATCATCGGAGAGACCGAACATGTCGATTTCAAACGCGTTTGAGAACGCGACCATCGCGTATCCGAAACCGAGCCCGTAGTAGCTGCAGGCAACAGTGTGCCCGAACCAGGACATCCAACCGCTGAGGAACGCGCCTGGATGCTTGAGCGCCTTCTTGGCCCAGAGGTAACCACCTCCAGCTTCGGGGAAAGTCGAGCCCAACTCTGCATATACGCCCGCTGTGAATATCGTGACGATGGCGTTCAGCGCGAACACCGCCAGGATGGCAGGACCGACTTCGTCGATGGTCACGCCTATGAGCACGAAGATGCTCGTGCCTATCATCGCTCCTACACCGATCATAGTCACATCGAAAAGGCCCAGATCGCGCCTGAGAGTGACTTTGACAGGCTGGTTGCCTGAACTAGACATGTCTGGGTCAATGGAATTAGAGGTCGAGGGTATAAGCCTTTGTGAGAATCTTAATAGAGATGTATCCGGGCAAGCGAACCCCCCCATGTACTACCATGTTCGGCGCGTTCGAGTCGCCACTGCCAGTATTCTTGGACCGGTCACACCGTTATTATAAGCTTAAATCCTAACGAACGCATCCAGGTCTGATGGACAACCGGGATTTCCCGGGCATGTGCAGAACCATCGTCGACGAGATACTGAGCTGGGACCCATCATACTCCACGCAGTTGGGCTGGCGCAAGTACGATCACCTCATGATGGATCCAAGCATGGAAGCGCGGGACCACAGGGTCGAGAGACTCTCCGAATTCATGCGCATGGTCGGCAAGTTCAAGGACGCTGAGCTCGAGCCAGACCATATCATCGACCGCGACCTGGCGATGTACATGTTCCGTCTGAGGGAGTTCGAGATCTCGAGGTTGAGGATACCCGAGCAGATGTCGATTGCGGAGGACGAGATAGGCCGGTCGTTGTTCTTCTTGTTCGTGAGGGATGACCAGCCGTTCGACGTGAGAGCGAGAGCGTTGATCTCGAGACTCGAGAAGACCCCGGCGTTCCTGGAGGCCGCGCGAAGGACCCTTGTTCGCCCGTACAGGATGTGGACCGAGCTCGCCCTCACCACGGGAAAGGAGCTCCCATCGCTGCTGGAGCTCATCAAGAGCGTCGCGGCCATGAAACTGACGAGCGATGAGGTGATGATGAGACTCAGCGGCGCAACAGCGGACGCCCAGGATGCCATCGTCGCCTACGAAAGATGGCTGTTCGAAGAGGTCCTGCCGGAAGCTCATGACGAAAACACCATCACCGCGGAGGACTTCGAAGAGTACATGCAGCTCAAGGAGTTCGGCGTGACCGCCGATGAGGCGCTTGAGGTTGGGGACATCGGCCTCAAGATGGCGGACAAACAGCGCCTCAAGGTCGCAAAGGAGCTATCCCCATCAGGGAAGCCGTCGGATGCGATCCGCAAGATGAAGGAGGACCATCCACCGACGTTCGAGGGGGCGCTGAAATCCTACAGAGAGTGGATAGAGAGTGCGAGGGATTTCGTCATATCGAACGGTCTTGCCACTATCCCCAACGGGGAGAAACTCCTGGTGATCGAGACGCCACAGTTCATGAGACGACAGATGCCATTCGCAGCCCAATATGAGCCAGGCAAATACTCGGGATGCATGACAGGGTTGTTCCTGGTCACCCCGCATGACAGCAACCTCCAGCTACTTATGGAACACAACCACGCGTCCATAGCGAACACGTCTGTCCATGAGGGATACCCGGGGCATCACCTGCAAGGCATATGCTCCAATCAGAATCCATCAGATATAAGGACCATTTCAGCATCGCCGTGCTTCGGCGAGGGATGGGCCCTGTACTGCGAGAACATGATGTTCGAGAAAGGTTTTCAGAACAGCCAACTTGGGAAGCTCGCGCAGTTGAACGACCTCGTGTTCAGGATTGTGAGGGTCAGGGCGGATGTTGGCCTTGCGCGGAAGACGATGACCCCCGAAGAGGTGGCGGCGCTGCTTGTCAAAGAGACTGGCATGGATGAAGGAGCGGCCCTCGACGACGCCAAATCATACACGTACGGAATGACTTACTACATGTCGTACTTCATCGGGATGCTGGAGATGCTGAGGTTGAGGGAGGAGGTAGAGTCCGCACTCGGAGAGCGGTTCGACCTCAGGGAGTTCCATGATTCACTGCTCTACGCAGGTTGTCTCCCCATGCACTTCATGCGAAGGGTGGAGGCACTAAGGCTCAAAAGGGACTACGGAGTCGATCTGCCTGATTCAAAGGAGACGCTCCTCGAATTCATCAGACGGCGGTCATCTGAGGGAATGGAGTTCTAGTTCTCCTTGCTGATGATGTCGACCCACTCTTCTTCCCCGATGCCTTCCTCTTCGGGCTGCCATGCGCCAGGCTTGTAACCCTCTGCCATGTACGACTGCAGCATCTCATCTATACCAGGCAAGGAATTCCTCTTGCCGTTCCAGCGCTCTATCTTACCGTGGAAGCGCTCCTCAGCATCGCTGAGCAGCATGTCCAGCGTGTCGAATGTGCTCTGTGGAGGCCATCCAGAGTATATCAGCGCGAGATAGACCGACTTCCCCTTCCTTATCATCACGTTCTTGTCGCCAATCTCCAGTTTCTTGAGGCCGACCTCACCCGCCTGGAAGGAGTCTCTGACGAACTCCTGGACCGCCGTGAACATGGCGCTAACGACGTCCTTGTCCATAGTCATGCTTTCCACTCTGGTGACATGAGATATCAGTCGTCCATCATTGTGTATGAGGAAGAGGTCATCGAGCCCGAAAGGCCGCGGCATCCTCCTCGCGAGGAAGTAGCCCCCTATCCCAGCTGCCATGAGCACGATAAGGAACGTGTACGGATAGCCTATCGTGTCGGCCCAAGTCTTGAGGATGCTCACGGAGAAGGTAACCTCGTTCGACTCGGCACCATCGGAGTCGATCGCCTGGATAGTTATCGTGATTTCCGATGTACCGTCAGGGAAGTCCACGTAGAGGTACTTGCCAACGACGATGACCTCAGGCGTGGGTATCACGAGTATCGACAATCCCTCGAAAAGCGTCTCGCTGTCGATGAAGTAATCCGATATATCGAAGTGGGTGCTCGTGCCGTCGCTCCGGATCACGAAATTGGGAATCGGCAAGACAACGGGAGCGTCGTTAACAGGCACCACGGTGACAGTCACTCGCCATGAACACCACGCACCATGTGGGTCGACCGCCCTGAACTCGAGAACCTCTGTTCCCGACCAGTTTGTGGCAGCTGTCAGGTTCACGCGGGAATCCGCACTGATCGCGACTCGCACGTTGCTGTTTCCGCTGACTGTGTAGTTCAACGCGGCCGCGCCATCGTCTGTGTCTTGAAACAAGACATCGAGATAGATGGCACCGTCCAGATACTCGTCCTCAAGGAAAGAGACCAAATCGTAGTACGGGACTGGGTCGACCACTTCCGGTGGGAAGTTGTCACTTACCACAACATCGAACATTGCGATGCCACTGGCACCCTCGGGGTCGCTGACGTTGACGACGACGGGCACGATGTAGGGATCGGTGAAAGGCCCTCCCAATAGACTAGCGGGGAACAGGAGGACCAGCCTGCCTGGTTCGTTGTCGATGTAGGGCGTGTTGAAAGAGAATTTAAGCTCGTCAATCGAATGGTCGGGATCTGAAACGTACATCGCGGCTGTCAAATAGTACGCATAGTCGTACCGTACGTGTATCGTGCCTGGATTCCTGAAGGACGGCGCGTCGTTCACGGCGAAGACCGTCACCAATATAGTGTCTGTCTTCAGGGCACCGATCGGGTCGACAGCGGTGAATGTGTTCTCCATCGTCCCGGACCATTCAGTCGTCGCCGACATGTAGACCTCGTGCGAAATCGAATCGATGAAGATGTCGATGTTGTCGAACCCGTAGGTATACACGAGGTAATCGTTGTCGATGTCGAAGAAGTAATCGTCCAGATCGAATGCGAAATGATCCGTCTCACCCTCGTCGAGTTCGACATCTGGCAATTCCTCGCTCAAAGAGGGTGGGGTGTCTTCTGTGACACGAACAACTACCTTCAGATCATCGAAGCCCTTGGTGTCCGTTACGGTGATGGTGATTATCTCGAAGTAAGCGTTCCTCCCGTCGCGTTCCCCGAAGATGAATGTCCCAATGACATGGTTGAAGTAGACGTTGTTCGGAAGAGACGAGAACATCTGCAGGCTGGATTTCGGGGTGTCCACGTCCTTGATGTAGTATGTGTAATCGAACGAGTAGGGCGTGTCGAACTTGACATATAGCTCGGTCGGAGGTGAGTTGACGAAGACAGGGGGATCGGGAATGGCCTGGATCACCACATCGATATCCTGGTAGGTCGAGAAACCGTTCGCGTCTCTCACCCACAGACGGAATGTATCCGTACCGAACTTGTCTGGCTGTGTCAGGAAGCTGACGTATGCTTCTGACGCAGAGTCATGGAGGACCATGTACAGAGACGTGTTCACGTTCTCGGCGTGCCATCTGAGAGACGCTGTGCCATTTGCATAATGCCAGTAAGGTGCTAGGCTGAGGAGCCAGCTGCTGTCCTCCGCGGCGAGCTGCGTCGGTATGGGTGTCAGCCATGGCCCGTCCTGTGCTTCTTCTACGACGACCTCGAGCGAAGCCTTCACGCTGCCAACGGTGATTTCCACGACGCCGGTCTCAGGTATGTAACCCGCGGTGAACGTCGCTGACGACCCTGTGCCGACAATCGAGCCGGTCGTAGTCGTGCTCCACATCGCACTGCCGATGGTGAGTACATTACCGTATAGATCATAGCCGGTAGCTGATATCGCCACGGACTCCCTCTCTTTGAGGGTGATGGAACCGTTCGGCGACAGCACGATGGAAGTCAGAGCTAGCGGGTCGACCGTGACCGCAATGCTCTGCGAAGCGCTAGTGAGGGGGTTGGTGCAGTTCACGTATCCGTTCCCCGCATAGATCGTGTTCAGTGTCGCGCTGAGGCCATCTTCCGCCAGGGTGCCCAACGACCCCGTCAGCGTCCAGACTGGAGACCAAGTCGTGTTGAGCATTCCCAACGAATCGGTCCCTTCGGCATCGAACTCGATGACCGCGCCAGCTGAGACGGTTAAAGGCCCTTCAGGCGACAGAGACACGTTCACAACCGCGCCGCTTCTTATGTCTATCTCGGGGCTGAAACCCTGGTGCGACCCAGAGGTGGCTCTTATGACTATCGTCTCCTCGGAGTAGTCGCACGTCTGACCGAGGATCGTCTTCTGCCCGAGATCGACGCCCGCAATGAGGATTGAGCCCACGCCGAGCACGCTTGTCGCGGGCGTAATCCGGTCCGATAGGAAAGCATCAAGCTGGACTGTGCCCAACCAAGCCGTCACGATTTCGTCCGCCTCATCAAGGGCGGTGACCGTCATCGTGAACGGCTCCATAATTGTCACCGTGTCCGGAACGACTATTCCGAAGTGGTCCACGGAAATGACCGTCACTGTGACGTTCATCCATGAGGGAGAGCCTTGTGGGTCAACCGCGTAGACGGTAATGACGAGGGATCCGGTCGGCAGAGGGCCGATTGCCAGCGTGAAAACCTTCCAGGACGGATTCGAAGAAGTGTCCTCCCGAAGGACTGGCATCGGTGTGGACGCGAGGACGGGTGTGCCGTTGCTGGAATACTCGACCTCGACCTCGGCATCGAGCATCTCGTAGGTCCCGAACGGGTTCGAGACGTTTGCCAAGACGGTGACCTCGTCAGCATCCGAAAAGACGGACTGTTCAACGCCGAGCGAGTCGGTCGTCGTCACATCGTCCACAGATATGAAAGTCGGAGTGTCCATGAGTATGTAGGAGTCAAAGTCATCATCGTCGTAGAGGACGAGAAGCCTATCGTTTATCGAGTCGCCCCTGGCAATCGTAATAACCAAGTGATGCCCCACGGGAAGCACATAGTCCACGCCAGACGCGACCAGATCATATGGCTTGAAGATCGAGTAGTCAGGGCCGACAAGGGGCACGGTGGATTGTGCTATTTCAGTCCAGGCGCTGGGAGTGTACCAGTCAGCTGGGGCCATGTCAGAATAGATGATGGTCATCTGTGACCCCGATTCATTTCCCTGGGACGCCGCCCATATGTGTGCAGATAGGTCGCCTTGAATCTGAATATCCGTGTTCACTCCTGGATAGAGGACCCAGAAGTGCCTCCATCTCTGGGACGGCAGGTTCTTCCTGATGCTGATTCCCAGATAACCGTCGTCGTCATAGTCCAGAGTCGGGTTGTCGTAGACAGCGGACGAATTCAGCCAATCGTAGTCCGAAACGACTGATGCGTCTCCCTCGTGTAGGCGGAACAGTCGTTCGTGCGATGGGATGGACTCGGCCAACGATTCGCTCGTAATCCCGTATTGCGTGGAGAACAGGGACGCAGCGAGAATCAGCACCAGCGCCCCCGCTATAGTCCTCGCCCTGTTGCGAGCGCATATGCCTTCAGTCGCCTTCCGTCCCTCTTTCATGTGAGCAAGCCCTTCGATGGCGCAGAACGTATGTTTTTATAGCCCCCGCTGGGGTTATAAGCGTTCTCAGCTTGTTATCAACTTTGGGAACGGGTACTGGCTAGCGGTCTACTGCGAGTTCAATTTGGCCGCCATAGCTGCTCCGAGTGCCTTGAAAACATCCTCGACGTTCTGGCCGGTTTTGGCGCTGGTCAAGAAGGCCTCCGCACCGTACTTGTCAGCGAGGTCCTTGAGGTCTGCCTCCTTGACGACAGACTCGTTCTGAAGATCCGCCTTGTTCCCAGCAAAGACTATTGGCACGTCACCGGCAACGTCCGTCAGGGCTTTGATCCAGTATCTGAGTTCCTCGAGCGTCTCCTTGTTCGTCAAGTCGCAGACGGCAATGGCGCCATGCGCGCCGAAGAAGTACGCCTCGCGCAGCAGCTCGCGGAAACCCTTCTGGCCCATGATGTCCCAGACGAGCATCATCACTCTGACCTCATTTCCACCATCGTCAACTTCGACGATCTTCTTGGTGACTTTCGTCCCTATCGTTGCGATGTAGCGGTCATCAAAGACATCGAGAACAAACCTCTTTATAAGGCTGGTCTTGCCCACACCAGCATCGCCAATGAAGCACACTTTGACTTTCATCAGATCGTCATCGTTCATCAAACAATCCTCCATCCCTGGAGCTATCGGAACGCTGTCCACCAGGTAAATAAGCTCTGCTCTTTTTAAGCCTTTGGTACTCGTCTGGCTGGCCGCCCTATGCTGGCCAGCGACGACGGCGGACTGAACGCGACGCCAATACACCTCAATATTCTTCTACCAGGCAGGTTCTCACATCTCCTGTGTCGCAAGTCGATCTGTTGCTGTGTTCTATCGAACGGTCTGTGACCAACGCTGTAGCAGGCCATCCAAAGGTGGCGGTCGCATACTCCGGAGGTCTCGACAGCAGCGTCCTTGCCGCGTTGGCGAAGAGGGAGACTGACGTCAGATGCTACACCGCATGCACCCCAGGGTCTCACGACGCGAGGAACGCGCCCGCCCACGCTGAAGCAGATGGGTTCGCACTTGACATCCTGGAACTGACATACGCTGACGTCAAAAGGCTTGCCGCATTAGCGGTATCCGTACTGGGGAGCAACGACCCGGTCCGTGTCGGATACACGATCCCGCTCCTGTCCGTGATCCACGCCTCTCGCGAGGGGACGATTCTCGTCGGCAATTTGGCAGACGAGCTCTTTGCGGGATACGCCAAGTACGAGTCGGTCCATGACCCGACGCATCTGATGCGAATTGACCTCGAAAAGGCGCTTTCTGAGATTAACTCATTGGTCGATTATGCTAATTGTGAACATAAACACATTGCCGCTCCGTTTGCGTCGAAGGGGGTCTTTGAGGCTGCGGCATCCATTCCTTTGTCGCGCATGATCGGACCTCAAGGAAGGAAGCTCATCCTACGGGATGTCGCCCGTGAGATCGGCCTAGCCGCGTATGACAGGCCTAAGAAGGCGGCGCAATACAGCTCAGGGGTCGCCAAGGCCATCGAGAGGATGGCGAAGAGGGAGGGGCTTAATTCGCGTGCTTGGATAGAGTCATTGGATGCAAGGCGAACCTCGTAACCCTCTAATAGGCGGCGATGGCTGTGCCTGCCGATGGCGTATGAGGACCTCGTGCAATGGATGTTCAACCTTGAGAGGTTCGGCATCAAGCTCGGCCTGGACAACATGACGGAGTTCATGTCCAGGATAGGAGACCCTCACAATGATTTCAAATCGGTTCATGTGACTGGCACGAACGGCAAGGGCTCCGTGTGTGCGTTCTTGGCCTCCATGCTCACCGACGCCGGTCTGAAGGTGGGCTTGTACACATCGCCACACCTAGTTGATTTCAGGGAAAGGATCAGGGTTGACGGCACCATGATTTCTGAAGCGGACGTCGTCCGAATCGGAAATGAGCTAAAGGAAACCATGGAGTCAATGGCGAAGGAAGACAGCGAGAAACAGCTGACCTTCTTCGAGTTCACGACTGGTCTGGCCTTCAAATACTTCAGCGAGACGGAGGTCGACATAGCGGTCGTCGAAGTCGGCATGGGTGGGAGACTTGATGCGACGAACCTTGTGAACCCCGAGGTCGTTGGCATCACCCGTGTAGGGCTCGAACACACCGCATATCTGGGGAAGACCTTGAGAGAAATAGCCAGGGAGAAGGCAGGCATCATCAAGCAGGGCGTGCCCGTGGCCAGCTGCGAACGCAACAGCGACGTGCTGTCGATTCTGCAGGCAACCTGTGACAGGAAAGATGCCGAGCTGAGGCTACTCGGCAGGGATTTCACCTTCGGGAACAGCACAACGACAATGGATGGGGCTGAGTTCGACTACATCGGCGGACGAACGATGAAGAAGCTCATAATCCCGCTGATCGGAGAGCACCAGATGGAGAACGCCGCCATGGCGGTGGCAATCGCCGAGGAGCTTCTGCACATGGGCTATGATATTCCCGAGGAACGTATTCGCACGGGACTACTGAAGGTGGAATGGAGAGGGCGACTCGATTTCTGGTCCAGAACGCCCATCATTATCCTCGACGGCAGCCATAACCCCGATGGCGTTGAGGCTTCCGTCCGCGTACTCTCGGAGCACGGATTCACGCCCCTCACATACGTTGTGGCATGCATGAGCGACAAAGATGCCTCAGGCATACTCAAGGCGCTGTCTGGAACGGCAGAGCGCATGATCCTGACCCAGGTTGACGTAGCTCGATCGATGAAGGCGACAGACCTATTAGGGCTGGCAAGGGATGAATTCAGCGGGCCAATGGAGGCCGTTACACCCCCGAGTGAGGCAGTCAGAACGGCACTATCGAAGGCCGATGGGAAAGGGGTGTGTATCATAGGGTCATTCTACCTGGTTGGCGAGGCTATGAGATGGCTGGAGGGCAACCTACAGGTGGAGGGAGAATCGACGGAGACGCATAAGGTATAAATGGCAAACCGGTGTTGAACCTCTGCAGCATGCGGCTGTAGTGTAGCTGGTTATCACTTGAGCTTGCCAAGCTCAGAACTCGGGTTCAAATCCCGGCGGCCGCACCACTGAACATACCCAGCAAGGTCGTCTTTTCAGTCAATCAAGGGGGAAAAGGCCATAGGGCCAAGGGGGGATCAGGCAAGCCAACTCAGGATGAAGACTATCAGCAGAATCAGCGTGAATATGATAATCCAGGCTTTCCACGACATTGGCTTCGAGAGTCTGCTCGCTTTCGTCACATTCTCCCACGATCCAACCCGAGGCACTCCGTGCTTCTTGGGTTTCTGGCGAATCCGAGGATGATCCTCGCTAGAGACTCTGGAGGATGCAATGACAGTCATTGACAGCGAAAGAAGCCCTCAGCGTTATAGCTCTTGCCTTGGATTCCCAGGCAGAAATGCCACTTGATTGAAATCAGAAAAAGGGAGTCTGGCTGACGCAGGGTCCGCAGCCCGGCGGCCGCACGTCCATTTCTCAGAGAAAAGGCCATAGGGGCGGAAGTGGATGGGAAGACCATAGAAAGGTACTTCATCAGCGCACTTGAATAGTAGTCACGCGGGTGAGCCAATGGCGTCGCTAGGAAATGGCTATCCGGTGATGTAGAGATGCCGACTATTCAGAGTAACCCCCAGAAGAGAACCGACCGAATTGGGTCACGATTCCACACAGCCTCAAATATCAGCCAAGTGGAACCGCCATATGTCTCCGAGAAGGAAGGCTCGAGGTGGTTTTCCTCAGGCGCTCCTTTCGGGGGGGAAGGCTCGGTGAAGGAACGTCTTCTTGATTTGTCATGGTTTATCTTGTTTCCATTCGTAGGAGCGTTATGCTTTGCGGCGATTTGGGCTCTTGGACTCGCTAGCCAAGAAATGCTTGGCTGGTACACTGCGGGTGCGGTATCGATTGCGACATGCGTGGGATTAGCTGCATACATCATTGCTGGCAGGAAACTAGACCTAATCTGAGGCAATACTCACAAGTGCCCTGAGAAAAGGTCATAGGGGCGGACGGTTATTACACGGTGGTTGAGGAAATGGTGCGTGAGTGCGCGAATTGTGGACACGAGAATCCTGAACATATCGTATACTGCGGGCAATGCGGTGAGAGTCTAAGAGAACCGCATGCTTCTTCTCAGAGCAACGGAGAGGAGATGAGCTCTGTTCTTACCGCCCCCAATGGACATCTCTCCTCAATTCAGGCGCAAGCCCCGAGAAGACCAATAGGACTTAGCCAATACACAGCAGCGACAATCGTAGCTCTTGCTGGCGTCGTGCTTTTTGTTATGGCTCTCGCATTTTGCGTCTACTACAATGAACTAACCATCGATCATTTCACAAACCCTTGGGATTCTCGTGATTCTGACGACATAACCCTGATGAACCATCTCGGAAAAGCTTACCTCTATTCTATGCTGATTGGCGAAATATGCGTTGTCCTGGCAATCTTGTTGTTGGTCCATGGCAGTCTGATGAAACAGAGATTTGGCATGAAACCCGTATGCCTGGCCCATCTTTCACTCTCACGCATTAGACTCTTGATTATCCTCTCACTTGCCTGTGTAACAACAGCATTTGGCCTGCGTCTATTCTTCATGGAAGTACAAACGGACCTAGACACGGAAGGATGGCTGAGACTTCAAGGCTTAGCTGACGATCTACGCTTAGTCGCTTGGGTGTGTGTGTCCATTGTCCTATTCATGGTCGCGCGACGAATGCAGCAGGGAGTGAAGTCTTCGGCGTGACTCAATTTGAGAAAAGGCCATAGGGGCGAATCCTTGGCTATCCCAGAGCCAGCAGACATTATCAAAGCGCGATTTCTCCTGAAAAGATAGATATAGCCTAGAACCGCTTTTTATGGCTGAAGGTGAGCGCCCCGGGCGGGAGTCGAACCTGCAACGGGTGAATACCCGTACGATCTGATGGATCGTTGCGTTCGGCGATTCTACGGCCGGGGCATCATCTTCAATTCTGCGCGCGGTATTTAGAGGACTAGTGCGCGTTTGTCAGATCGTTCAACATCATAAAGAATGAAAGGGTTAGCTCCGGTCAATTCCCCTGAGAAAAGGCCATGGGGCGGAGAAGAAAGGGATTTAGCTCTGGTTTCCGGTTGCCTCCCAAAGGCGCGATAAAACGCATTCTCTTCCCGAGAGAGCCTTGGTTTCCGATCCTCTGTCTCTGGGAGGAATCTCAAAGAATTGCGTCAAAGAGGAGGCGCAGCAAAGTGAACAGAACGATGATTAGGACTATCACAGCGGCTACGCGCTTCAATCTGACAGACCACACCACTTCTACGCTTGTCAGAGGAGCGTCAGTTCTTCTATTCCTTTGATTGGTGAGCGGCGGCGGCAGTCCTGTGAATCCCATTGGACAAGAGACCTTTCTCGAAGACGATAAATGTTCGTAAGGGACTCCACCACCCATCACCCAGAGGTGAATCGTTAATGCGAAAAGACGAAATGGTTTGATGAGGGGCAATTAACCCCTCCTGTAAGAACAAAGGGTTTCGGTCGCCAAAGTTCAGGGAGCGTTGGCGTAAGGTCCTACCTGGTAGACCTGAGAAGTATGAGGCCCTGGTTCTCCGTAATCGAACTCAGGGTCTTCACACTCACCGAGAACAGTCTCGAGCGTCTCTGCGTCGTTGTCACAGATTCCGTCACAATCGTCGCCGCACGAACCGTCCTGGAGCTGGAGTTGATCCTTGTCAGGCTCACCATCTTGGTCGCCTGTCTGGTTTCCGTTTGGGTCGGCCAATGCGCCTGTCACGGCAAACGCCCCGCTGACCACCAGGGCAGCGCAAAGCGCCAAGGGAAACCAAGCCCTACTCATTCTCTTCGGCTCGGGGACCTCTTTCGCCAATTCACTCTCGAATTCCTTCTTCATGTTCCAACTTCCTTGGTGTTTCACCATCGAGGGCATCTGTATTTCCGACAGTCTCGCTGGATGCCTTTGTGCCCCTCTGCCCATCACTAGGGTGTGAGGGGTACAGTCCTTTGTGGTACGGCTATCAAATGTTGGCAAAGGTCGCTGGGGTCCGCATCCAACCCCCTTTTCCTTCTCCCCAGCAACTTGAACTACGTGGCACAACGATGCTCATAAGCGACCTAATCTGGTCATACCACGATTGATAATCGCCCACCCGAAAAGGAAAGGGGTTTGGCTCCGGTCAATTCCCCGCTGATTGAAATCAGAAAAAGGGAGACTGGCTGTCGCAGGGTTCGCGGCCCGGCGGCCGCACGTCCATTCTTTTGAGAAAAGGCCATAGGGGCGGAGGGAAGAGAAAGAACAATCTATTGGAAGTCCATTTCTCCTTCATCGCGAAGAATGACATAGGCGCTTCGCCGAGTTGGGCTAGCTATGCAAGACCAGGTAATAGATCCTGAGCTGATTAAGAAAAGGATGAGCCTGAACTATCAGTATGATAGCGCCAATCCAGCGAACGAGCGCCTCGATTGTGTGCGTTCATTGATTGCCGCTCTTGCAGACCAGCAATTGAGCATGTCTGAGTTCCTCCAGAGTGCTGTCGATGTGATCCGAGACAGTTTTTGGGTCAAGGAGGTCACCCTGGGTTTGAGGAGCCGATCTGACGGGCTGTACAGATATGAGGTCATGGCCGGCTTGACTGACGTTTCATGGGAAGCTCACAAACAACTCGCCTATACTCTTGAACAGTGTGAAGATCCAGAACGGTACACGTTCGCACAGATAAGTAGCCTAACAAGGTTGTTTCTCGTCGAGGACAATCCCTACGGCAAAGACGAGGAGAGCACATTCAACAGGGAGTTGATGTTGCAGTCTTCGCGCAAATCTCTGGACGGAACGATAGAGGGTGACTATATCGATGTGAGAATTCTCGGCAAGGGTGGCGCGCTTCTTGGATGGATAGAACTCTCAGGCACAACCGACGGCAAGTTTCTGGATGTTCATACCATCAAGTGCCTGGAGCTGTTGGCATCGGTCTTGGGCATCGCGCTGACATTTTCTGAAACGCGATAGGGCACTCCCCACCTGAGAAAAGGTCATAGGGGCGGAAGGAAGAGAAGGGGGCTTGGCTATGTCTCGACTCTATTCTATGGTTTTCTTGTAGTGCGCGTACTTCCTAGCGACCCTATAGCCTATTCCTTCGTAGAGCTGTATTTCGCCTGAAGTGTTCCGCGTTTCAACATCCAGAGTCGCTTCCTCCAATCCCCTCTCTCGCATCAATACAAGGCTCTTTGCGAGCAAGGCTTTCGCCAATCCTCGCCTTCGCCATTCGGGCAACACAAATATCATCTGAGTATGACCTCTCTTTCGGTCGTAAGCTTCGTTTTCAAGTGGTTCATGGTTTTCAATCATGCCCACTACGCGGTCGCCGTCCCATGCGACTTGCCAGAGATCAGGCATGAAAGTTGGTTCGTTCAGCCAAAGCTCGTAGTGTTCTCTGTCATATCGGCTTTCAACGAACCAGGGCTTCTCTCGCAAGGCTTCTTTCCGCGCATTCCATATCTCTGAGTAGTGTTCAGGTTTGGCTGCTCGCAGCCCAAGCCCTTCGGGAAGGGGATTGTCCGGTATGTTCTCGATATTCGGCCGAATCATCTCATAGAATTGCATTACGGTTGAATATCCTTCTGAGAGGACCATCTCCCTCCAATCATTCGGTTCGTCCAAAGCCCATGCCCCAAGAGAGGTCTTCCCAGGCCAGGGTTGGTTCTTCGATATGAACCGGATCTGTGCCTCGTTGAATCGAAAAATTGTCAGGCGCAATGCCGTCTTGCGCCATTCAGGCAAGACATGAGCAATGTGCCAGAACTCTCGCTCGCCGTTTCTGTCCAGTTCGGGCCAAATTCGTCCATACGCCACGGGATCTCCATTGACTTCGGCGATTATCACCTCCGATGACGGATTCCGATTTAGAAGATTATCGTATTCACTTGCCAGCTCCTCCTCGGTTTCGATGTTCTCGACTCCATCAGCTTCCCAGCTCCTTCTTCCCACAGACGACATCACCGAATAATCTGATTTGTCTTCGAATCGCCTGAATACAAGGCCATCAATCTCCGGTGCTCCGCTGACTTCGATCATCATAGGATTCGCCTCGCAACACCGGCTTCTTCGAGCATCTATGAAGATATAAGGCTTGGGACAAGGCTAGGCCGATTCCCCGCTGATTGAAATCAGAAAAAGGGAGACTGACTATCTCAGGGTGCGCGGCCCGGCGGCCGCACGTCCATTCTTTTGAGAAAAGGCCATAGGGGCGGAATTCCAGCGAAGAAACGATAAGGTTGAGCAAGCGCTATCTTGTCTGCTGAGATGAGCGAAAATGCCCAGAGTCGGAGTGATATGTCCTGTGTGCAAGAGACCCTCTAATGACATCTCTCTTGATAGGCCGTATTGTCCATACTGCAAAACAGGCGGACAGCAAGAACGAGACATATATGCGGTCGTTGCGACAGTCTCAGTGGTGATAGGTCTCCTGATCTGGATGACATGGCTGGCGCGAGGTACTCCTTTGGAACTGACATACCTGGAACTTGCCTTGGGCACAGGACCTGTTGTTGGGGGGCTGGTATTGTTATATCTCCTATTGAGACGGCGAGAACACCAACCTAAGGAGAACTCGTGGTCTTCTCCGGAGAAAAGGCCATAGGGGCGGGAAAGGAAAGGGGTTTGAGTTCGCAGACAGTGGCTGCGTTGGTCAGGACTCTGGCGATGGCCATTGGATGCTAGTGTAGACCTGTCCCGGAGCGTCAGCGGTGTAATCAACCAGGTCCACAAATGACTCAAGAGGACAGTTGCCAAAGCACACGATCACAGACGGATACAGCCAGAACGCTGGTATGTTGGCGATTGAATCCGCTGAGAATCTCACCTCAAATCTCGGTCCACTAACGGTGAATGGCAGTTCCATCACTTCGTCTCCCGAAACATACTCATACAAAGCGGCGTAGTAGCTCAATCCATCGTATTGAAGCACGATTATGAAGTATGAGACTCCGGAATACGGAAGCCAGTCCCATGCTTCTTGGTCAAGCCACAGAGTATATTGAAGGAGTTCCACGCCTTGAGGCAGGGGATCGCCTTCCTGTGGGAGGTCACCCACCATCTCCATTCCGAACGTGTAGGTGCTCCCCTTCTGACTGAACAGGAACCACTTCATGTCGAAGTATCCAGCTTTAACAATTGGCGAGTGGTCTCCGTACAGCGCCACGTAATCATAGGTATCAGCGGTGTAGAGCGGTGCGACGTCTCCGATTCTGTCCTCCACTTCGATTGACAGTGTCTTTGCAGATACACTGCTCGGAACCATCAACAGTCCTGCTATAACCGCGCTCAGTAATCCTAATGCTATCTTCCCCATTCACTCCCTCCTTCTCGAACGATCCGAGGTATCTTGAGAATGGCAGCCGGAGTCATATACACGCGTCAAAGGGAGAGATGACTTTCGGATAACAAACGAAGGACAGGATTACAGTCTATGTCATGGATTTGACTGACAGAACGGACATCCCCAAAGCAAGGAGAGGGCGTCGAACTCGCCAATCAGGAACACCGTATAATAGTGATTCGCCTCTGGATTTGCAGACAGGGAGCTTCGAGAGAGCCAAAGAGAAGTCGCTCGTGAAGACTTTCAGAGTTCACCGCTTCCTCAGCTTCGGATTGAATATGTCGTCGAGGGCATGTCCCATGAACGTGAAGCCCAGCACCACAAGCACGATGCACGCTCCAGGCATCACGATCCACAAATAGTTTCCGTTAATCATTGCGCCTGCGCTGATGGCATCATCGAGCATGTTGCCCCATGTGACCACGTTGACCGGTTCCGGCCCAAGGCCGATGAAGCTCAGAGTGCTCTCAGACAGGATCGACAGCGCAACAGTGAGAATCGCGTTGGCGAATACCAGTGGAAACACGTTCGGGAACACATGCTTCATCACGATGTGCATATCACCTGCACCAATCGCCCGCGCTCGCTCCACGAACGCCCGCTCCTTCACGGAGAAGACCTGGGCCCTCACAATCCTCGCGGTGCTCGACCAGCCCGTTATGCCAATGACGAACACAATCTTCCAAACACTAGGGCCTCCTGGAAGCACAACCGCGAGCACTATCATCAGGACGAGCCATGGGATGACGAGGAAGACGTCGGTTATCCTCATGAGAACGGCGTCCTTCCATCCTCCCCAGAAGCCGCTCAGTATCCCAACTCCGGCTCCGAGCAACATGGATACGAGCGTCGCGACGAAACCGATTATGAGAGATACGCGCGCGCCGTGGATGGTCCTGACCAGCAGATCGAATCCCCACTGATCCGTCCCCATCCAATGTTCAGGGGAGGCGGGAGTCGGTGATCCCACATACTCCACCTCATCGAAAGGGCCATATGCAAAGTCCCAACCTCCTATGAGGTGGAGGATGTACACTATCTGGTCAGCGAAGACTGCCATTAAAACGAATCCCACGAGTATGTACAGGCCCGCCATGCCGAACCTGTTCTTGGAGTATATGGCCCAGGTCTGCTTGGTACGTTTCTTCAGTATCCTGAGCTTCTCAATGTGCGTCTCTGAGAGGCCCATCCAATTCCCAGAAGGACTCTTGCTGACCTGTTGTTCGACAGCAGACATCAGCTGGCCTCCATCTTGATCCTCGGATCCATGTACATCAGGAGTATGTCGGCGATGAAGTTCGCCACTATAACCGCCAATGTTATCAAGAAGAACGCCGCCTGGAGTACGGGATAATCCATGTCGTAGGTAGCGGTTATCGTCCTCCAGCCGATTCCTGGATAACTGAATACCCACTCTGCCTGGAAGGCTCCGCCGACGATGAACGCTATGCTAATCGCGATGAGCGAAACCATGGGCAGCATGGCGTTCGGAACGGCGTGATCCTTCAATACCTTCGATTTCGAGAGACCCTTTGCCCTCGCAGTAGTGATGTATTCCTCGGTCATGACATCCGTGAGCGCGCCACGCATAATCAGCACAAAAGCGGCGATGCTCACCAGTGTCAAACTCACAGCTGGAAGCACAAGGTGCCACAACATGTCTGAGATCGCTGGCCACGTGAAGTCCAAAGATACGCCAGTCGTCATCGCCTGGGATGACGGAAACCACGAGAAATACTTCGCGAAAAACGCGATGAGTATCATTGCCAGCCAAAACGTCGGCATCGCATAGAAGACCAGAGAGAATGTCAGCGTGGAAGTGTCGAACCTCCCTCCTCTCTTGGCAGCTCCGAGGATGCCTATCACCATGCCTATCACGATCATGAACACGGAGGAAGTTCCAGTGAGAATCAGAGTCCATTTCATATAATCCATGACGATATCCATCGCAGGCGTATTACGTTCGATGAATGAATCGCCGAAATTGAGAGTCAGGCAACTCTTGATGTAAGTTACAAACTGAACAGACATCGGAGCATCGAGGTCGAAGTCGTCGATCAGCCTCTCCTTGTACTCGTCCCCGATCCTCGGATTATTCGAAATCATATAGTTGATAGGGTCACCTGGCATCATGCGGAACAACAAGAAGTTCAGCATGATCACGAGAATGACCGTGATGAGGGAATTTACAGCGCATTTCAATATGAATTTCGTGGCTTTGTTCATACTTCAATACCTCTTGTCCTCCCATCTAGGCATCCTGATTGACCGGTTCGGTCTCTCTGCTGCATCTGCCTGTGAAATGGCAAAGGCGTAAAGGGTTTGAGGCTCTACCAGACCTGGCGAATGACTACTCTGGCGGTGGCGGTTCGAAGCCTTCTTCGTCAGACGATGGAGGCATCTCGCCCTTCCTGCGTTTGAGCAGAGATATCGCCGCGACAGCTGCAATCACGACGACGAGGGCGCCGATTACCGCCATCGCCGCTGTCGATAATCCACCAGAACTCGCGACTTCGAGCTGGATCTCTGCCATCGTGGTCTCGCCAGCCACAACGGTCACGCTGGAGCTGTTCTCGTCGTATCCCGACTTCATTGCCGTTATGTTATAAGTGCCAGCCGGAACAACGTTGAACTCGAAGTATCCTGTGGCATTGGTAGTATAGCTCTCTTCCTCACCACCATAAGTCATCTCCACTATGGCATTCTCGATACCCAGTCCGGTCTCAAGATCGATTACATAGCCCTTCACATTGCCAGCGACAGCGGCAAGCGTGAAGTTCCGCCACGAGATAGCTCCCGCTACGACCGTCACATTTTCGGTGTCGCCAGTGAATCCAGATTTGGTCACGTTGACGGTATAGACACCCTCGGATATCGTAAAGCTGTACAGCCCCGTGGCATCCGTCTGATGCGACACCGTCCCGACAACGACATTGGCGCCGACAACTGGGCTTCCAGTGCTCGAGTTCACATAGCCCTTGATCCATCCCGCATCTTCGGGAACTTCCGCGACCGTAACTGTCATGGTGTCTGTCCCGCTCAAGCCTCCAGGATCTGTCACGGTGAGAGTCACGTTCACTGTACCGATGTTGTCGAAGGTGTACACGACCGTCTGACCGTCGAGCGGGATGACCTCTCCTGCGTCGTCGAACTCCCACTCCCACGCTAACGTGTCGAAAGCGTCGTTGACATCCGTCGCATCGCCGGTGAAAGCCATCACGTCACCCAAGAAGCAGGTTGTGTCCTCGCCCGCGTTGACGTTTCTCGGCGCTACAGGCGTGCCGATCTTGTAGATCTCGTAGTAGAACCAGAAGGTGTCTGGGCTTATGCCTGCATTCGCCGTCATATCCGGGAAGTTCGTGAACTCGTCGGTCCTGTAGGCGTCCAGTCCAGATGGGTACCAGAGCATCTCGTACGGGCAGTCATAGTAGACAATTCTCTGCATCTCGTGTACTATCTCCTGACGCTGGGTAATGTTCAACGCTTTCTGCTGATCGATGAACAGCTGGTCGTACACTGGGTTGGAGTAGTAGCAGTCGGACCAAGCAGTCTTGTCCTTCGAGTCCTTAGGTATCTCATCAGTCGTCAGAACGGACAGCAAGAACGTTGGGTCGACATCTGGCTGCCAGTTCCAGATGAAAAGATCGTAGACCATGCCGAACCAGTATGTGTAGAGAGTCCCTTCCATGACTCCTTGTGGCTCTGCCTTAATGCCAATATCAGCCAACCAGTCCGAGATCTTGTGTGCGGCATTAGTGTCCTGCTCCGTAGAGCTGATGTAGTAGAAGTCGAAATCCAGAAGCTCGCCGCTGGTTTCGTTTTCCCGCACTTCGTCATCGCTGATGTACTTGTACCCTGCGTCCTCGAGGAGCTGCCGCGCCTCGTCCAAATCGTTAGACCACTTCTCGTCCTCATCCAGATACAAATGCCAGAAAGGCGTTGCTGGAGGAATGAGCGTGCTGCCGACCGTCGACAGATTAAGCATGATATGCTCGTTGATGTACGTCTCGTTTATCGCAATCGCCATTGCCTGTCGGACCGCACGGTTGCAGGTTTCGTAGTTGTCACTCGCCTGAGGGAAATTCGGCTTTCCCTGTTCGTTGACGCTCTCCCTGATTTCCTTTGGAGCGCAGTTGGATCCGAACTCCGTGAGGTCTAGGCTGGGCGCGGCCTGTCCATCTATGTTATCCAGACTTATAACGGAGTCCCAGAACGTCGGAGGCACTCCCATCGCAAGGTCGATGGCCCCTGTCTCCAGGGCTGTTATCATCGCCGAGGGCTGGGTGTATATGACCATCCTCAGCTCGTCTATGTTGACCTTTCCCCAGTGATACTGGTCCCATGCCGTCATCCTGACTAGTCCTTCAGTTCGCTGATACTCTACCAGCCTGAATGGACCAGAGCCTATCGGTCCGTCGGGGAACACGTCCTCGTTGAACATATCCACATTCGCAAGATCCGTTGTATCTATCTGGCCCCAGAGATGTTCAGGGAGAATCGGCACGGTAAGGCATTCCATGTCCGCTCTAGGAGACTCAAGCTCCATCACCACAGTGTACAGGTCTGGTGCTGTCACGCTCGTGATGTTCTTGACGTACGCCGCGAACATGCCGCATTCGACATCATTGTCAATTATCAGGTTGAACGTGAAGGCGACATCGTCCGCTGTCACAGGATGGCCATCATGGAACACGGAATCCGTCACGAGATGGTAAGTCCAGACTGTGCTGCCTTCGGTCGCCTCCCAGGAACTCGCGAGCTGCTCATGGGGCTCCATCTGCTTCGGCCCTGGAGTGATCAGGAACTCGTACGTCATCCACAGCACGGAGTACGAGATTCCGGTCGTCATCTCGAACGGGTTGAAATCGTCGGGCACCAGCGTCGTCCCGATGGAGTATATTATCGGGTCGTCGGCTACCGCCCTGCCGGTCATATTACCCACAGGCACAGCGAAAGACGCCACGACCATAGTGAGGGCAATCAAAGAAGACACAAATACAAACCGTCGCCCAAAAAGATGTTCTCTGCCAGCACGTATAGAGCATTCCATCAATTCATATCCCCCCGAAATCCTCGATGCGCCCTTGGGCACCGAAGATGCTCGACCCGGAATTGCGCCGAAGGGATAAATCACTTGTCTCTATCGTTATGACCATAAATCGACATTTCGTGCAGCTTTCGACATTACGATACGATTGCGGAAAGTGCGTTCTTGTAGACGCAATCTGGCTCGGATCGAAGGCCATGCGTGAAGGGCATACTGAGAGGCGCTCATTCACGCAATGGAGGTGAGCACTATCCCGAATACCACAGTCATGAGGACAGTCCATTCAAGCCTTGTGAGACTCTCTTTCAGGAAGATTCGCGCGCCGAGTATTGTCACGATTGGGTAGGCTGAGATGAGCGGGAAGACGACGGACGCAGCACCAACTGATATGGCCGATGTCTCCGCGAAATAACCGAGCTGCCACAGCTCCGCGACGACTATCGCCCCAATCACAGGGATCGTCCATCTCGGTATCAATACACGCATGGTAGCACCCTTGTGGCGGAGGAAGGCGAACGCAATCGGGGGAAGAACGAAGACGTACAGCCCGAGGTAGCCCACCAAGGGAAGGCCGTCGAGTGCCATCTTGATGAATATGCCACCAAACCCCCATATCAGCAGCGTCACGACGCTCAGGACAAGCGATATCCGACTGAGGCCCGCGTTCTCCGCCGATCTGCCCTGCAACAATGATAGGGCGATCATGCTGCAGATGATGATTGTTATGCCAATACTGTTCACCACGCCAAGACGCTCTCCGAGCATCGTCACCGCGAGCACCGCCGTGATCGCGGGGAACGCCGCGGTTATGCTCCCTACCATGCTCACCGCGCCCCTCTCGAGGGCCTCGAGGTAGATGTAGTACCCACCTCGCGCCGTGGACGCGCCAATCAAACCGTAAAACACGTACTCGAGATTGTCAAGATATCCACCCCAGATGACGACTGCGCACACGAACAGGAACACATATATCGGAATCGACACGAGGAAGTTGAGCGCGACCATCCTGGTCGAGTCAAGGGACCCCACCGCTGCTTTCGCAATGACTTGGGTGAGTCCGTAGATGACTAGCGAGCAGAGGGCGAGCAGTATCGACGAGTCGACCATATTCATCTATCCGATTAGGCCCGCCATCCTGTTAGCGTATTAGATAGTTCTGCCTTGAGCTCGCATTTCATAGATCGAGTGACAGGTGATATCAGGTGGATTCGCACAACCCCACTTGTCCTTCCCTGCATACCTTTTTGGACGAAGTCGTCATCAACCTCATCATGTCTCAACATCTCGACCGGTCGCAGCCACCCAAGGCGAAGAAGAAGCCGAAAGAGGTCGTCATTCATGGGGACTCGCTATCCGACGAATATCACTGGATAAGAGACAGGTCCGACCCCGACACCATGGAGTACATCAACGCGGAGAATGAGCATACGGACACGGTCGTCCGAACAATGGAGGGGCTCCGGAAGGAATTGTACGATGAGCTGCTAGGAAGGACGACGGAAGAGGATTCGGAGCCTCCCGTCTCCATGGACGGATTTCAGTACTATCACAGGACGACAAAGGGAAAGCCGTATCCTATCTACTGCAGACGGAAAGGCGACGACGGCGAGGAGGAGACGGTGCTCGACCAGAACGAGCTCGCGAAAGGCCACGAGTTCTTCAGCATAGAATCCATCAAGATTAGCCCTGATCAGAGACTCGTTGCGTACTCAAATGACACGTCTGGTGCGGAATACTACGATGTAGGATTCATCGACATCGAGACTCAGAGGCCCTTCCCGGACAAGGTAACCGGGACTGGCGGATTCGAGTGGAGCTCCAGCAACAAGACGGCATACTACATTCTATATGACGACGTGCACAGACCGTACAGGGTAATGAGGCATGTTCTCGGAACGGAACAAGAAGCGGACGAAACCGTGTACGAAGAACCAGACCTCGGCTGCGAGTACATGTCCTTGACGAAGAGCAAGTCCAAGGAGTTCCTTTTCGTGACCGCTCAGACACTGACGACTGGAGAGGTCAACTTCCTCCGCGCTGACGACGACACCGGCAGATTCCAGCCCGTCGTGCGCAGGAAGAAGGGTGTTCGCTACTATGCGTTTCACGACAAAGGAGATTTCCACATCCTCACGAACGACGACGCCCCCAACTTCAAGATCGTACGGGCGCCCGTCTTGACATCTCGCCCTGAAAACTGGGAGGATGTGCTCCCTCACCGAGACTCCGTCATCATCAATGTAAGCGACCCACATCCTTGGATCGACGTGTTCGCTGATTACATCGCTGTGTTCGAAAGAGAGGACGGCATCTGCTCAATCAGGGTCCTGGACAGAAATAGTGAGGAGTCTCACTTGATAGAGCTGCCAGAGAAGTTGAGATTCGTCATGCCAATGGAGAATCCGGATACGGACACGAGCGTGCTGAGATTCGCCTACACATCGATGCTCACACCGAAACGTATCTACGAGTATGACATGAAGAACAGGTCACTCAGACTCGTGAAGGAGGATGACGTGCCGGGATACGACCGCTCAGACTATCATGTGGAGAGAGTACACGTGACGGTCGCCGACGGCGCGAAGGTGCCTGTGAACATCGTGCACAAGAATGGCATCGAAAAGAACGGGAAGAACCCGCTGCTGCTCTATGCGTATGGCGCTGCCGGAGACTTCGAAGGCTCTGCGCCCGTGTTCGACACTGGGATCCTGAGCCTCCTTGAGAGGGGGTTCGTCTACGCCGTCGCCGGCATACGCGGAGGGGGAGAGTACGGGCAGTCATGGTACGACAACGGCAGGATGCTGAACAAGAAGAACTGCTTCACGGATTTCATAAGATGTGCGGAGCATCTCATCGCCGAAGGGTACACATCGAGCGAGCTGTTGGCGATAAACGGAGCGAGTGCGGGAGGGCTCCTGGTGGCGGCCGCCACGACGATGAGACCAGAGCTGTTCAGCGCAGTCGTCGCTGAGGTTCCCTTCGTGGATGTCGTTCACACGATGATAGACCAGAGCATACCATTGGTGACAGGGGAGTACGAGGAATATGGGGACATAAACGAGCCCGAAGTCTACTCGTACTGCAAATCATACTCGCCTTATGAGAACGTCGAAGCGGTCGAGTACCCAGATATGCTGGTCACATCGGGAATGAACGATCCTAGAGTGCCGTTCTGGGAGCCTGTCAAATGGGTCGCGAGGCTCAGAGACTGCGGCGTGGGGGACAGCATGATACTGCTGCGAACGAACATGACACAAGGGCATCACGGTGCGTCCGCAAGGTACGAGGCTATCGAGTACAATGCACTCCGATTGGCATTCATGATAGAACGGCTCCGTCGAGGTTGAGCAGTCGCGGCGGTTCGATATCTCGCAGACATCCACTCGACAGGCCAGATAGGCGGAATGATCGTGCAGAACGCTCGACACTACTCAATCAGAAACGCCTCGGCACTCACGAAATTCATACGGTTTATATAGCATACGCCCAATGTCGGCTTCGTCAAATCGTGGTTGGGCATCAAGGAGAGCCTTGTAGTCAGGCCCGGCCCGAACACAGGGGGGTAAGGTAATGGGGAACAGAGTTACCAGTGGGACAAGAGCGCTAGCTGTTTTTCTGATAGCAGTCATGGCCGTATCGGCCATACCGAACATAGGCTCTGATGAGCCGCTCATCGAGGAAGCCGCCGCTGAGGGAGAAGAGTACGTGCAGGTGGGCTGGCTTTCGGATTTCAAGAACTGGAATCCACTCTTGGTGGAGATGGTGTCTGATTGGGTTGCGTACAACCTGGTCTTCAGCACGCTGTTCCAGTACGACGAGGATTGGAACGTGATTGAGAACCACCTTGCGATGGACTACTACCAGGTGAATTGGCCAGCGGGCAATATGAGCACTTTCATCAACATCACAGAGAACGCCTACTTCAGAAACGCGGAGAACCCAACGGACACCACTCATCCGCTGACCGCTTTCGATGTCGAGTACACTTTCGAGATGATAATGGCCAATCCTGGGAACGCATGGGACTACTATCTGTACAACGTGTCAGGAGTGAACGTCACGGACAACGGTGCGCGATGGGACGCGTCCAGGACGGACAGCCCATATCAGGTCAGAATCGACACCGAGTACACAAAGGCCACGCTTATCGATGACCTCATCTGGGTCCCGATAGTCCCCGAGTACCAGTGGTCTGAGATCAAGGGAGGCGGCATCCTAGGCAGGATGGACCCCGACTTCCTCATCGGCAGCGGACCGTTCTATGTCGGCGAGTACGACAAAGGGACATGGTACGACTTCGTGAAGGCGCCCAACTACCACGCTGAAGCGGACTACGACGAGGAGAGAGACATCGACTTCGCTGGAATTCGATATCGCGTGTACACGAACATAGACACGATAGCCCTTGAGATAAATGCTGGCGCAGTCGATGTCGTCGATGTCACAGGTGCATCGGAAAGCGCATGGACTAAGATAGCCGACGATACCGCAGATGTGTCAATCACCAAGCAGGTGACCACAGAGTTGGGCATATACGACATCGCGATAAACGCCATCCCCCCTGAAATCAGGGATGCACTGAATTACGCTGACGACGGAGACTACAAACTGCTTGACCCGGTCGTCAGGCAGGCAATCGGGATGACGCTGGACAGACAGACAATCATAGACACGTACTTCATGGGGCTACCTGAGGCTGCTGACTCGGTTCTCAGCCAGGGCTTCTGGCATGCGGACCTGGAGAACCCGCTCCCGTACGACCCTGCAGCGGCAAAGCAGCTGCTCCTCGATAACGGCTATGCGCCTGATCCTGATGATAGTAATTACCTTGTGACCACGGCAAACTGCATGCCAGTCCAGATGTATCCTGATGAAGTTGAAGTTGGCGAACGCCTTACGTTCGACGTGCATGTGCCTGATTCAGACCCAGGCTATGGATATGTTGGGTCGGCATGGGTTTCAATGGCGAAACAGGCAGGCATAGAGTTCTTGTATGACGCGTTGTCCGAAGGGATCATGACCAACGATGAGTGGTACAACTGCAACTACGACCTCTGGGTTTGGTCATGGTACTGGGGACCGGAGCCTCTGTCCAACCTCGCCTGCTGGCTGACCGACCAGGTCAGGGTGGGTGGATACAACTGCGTCGGTCCGATATGCCCCGGCGGCCTCGACGAACCCGACGGATGGTGGTGGGCCGACGAGGATGAGGGCGTTGCCCGATGCGAATTCGACGAAAAGTTCGACCAAGCTCTGAAGACGACAGACAAGGATGAAAGGAAGGTGCTTGTCGACTGGCTGCAGCAGGCGATATACGACACGTACACGGAATTCCCGCCGCTGCACCCGAACGGACTCTATGCGTTCACAAACGCGAGATTCACAGGATGGGGCAACTGGGAGCAGCACGTCGCGAGATCCATCATCTCGGACATGCTTTGGCTCTGGTATGACCTCGAGCCCACAGGCAGCGGTTCCGCGCCGGCTTTCGACTCACCACCGCAGCCCATCTATGAACCGGAGGTGGGCGAGGAAGTGACGTTCGTCATAAGCGTCAAGGACGCTGACGGCGACGAGATCACAGTGAACTGGTCGATTACAGATGCGGACTCAGTCGAAGTCGCCGCACTCATCCAATATGCCGATGGAGATACCACCATCCCACAGACCAAGGAGTGGCAACAGACTTTCGACACAGTCGGCACGTACACTCTCAGAGTGGGATTGAAGGACGACAATCACGACTATGAAACTGTGAAGTTGTCGACCATCAATGTTGTTTCCGAGGCGAACCTTGGCCCGGAGATCGAAAGCATGACCTGGCAGCCGTACAGGGTGTACGTCGGCGAGGAGGCGACTTGGTCTGCCGAGGCGATGGATCATGAACAGGGCCCAGATGGTGAAGGTCTGCTGTTCACATGGGATTGGGATGATGGCGCGTCTACAACCACCCCCTACAAGCCCGTGGCGAACGATACTCTTGTGACAGACGAGCAGACGCACGTCTGGGATGCCCCCGGCACATACGAGGTTGAATTGTCAGTCTGGGACGGCTATGACGTGGAAACCAACCAATACCACAACGTCTCTGCCACAATCTCAGAGTTCGAGGTCTTTGGGAACACAGAGCCTGTGATCATCATGGTTTCGGATATTTCCGGCTTGCAGGGCCAGGCGGTCACGTGTGAAGCGATAGCGAGCGACCAGGACCCGGACGTCCTGAAGTTCACTTGGGATTGGGGAGATGGTACATATAGCGTGACAGAGCACGATACGGCCATGGATCGTGCAGCGGAGGTGGCATCCACCACAACTCATACCTGGGACTCGGCCGGAACATACGATGTAATCGTGTGGGTCGACGATGGTGAAGGCAACAACGTATCATCCGATGCTGTTTCCGCGACCATTCTGGCCCCAGGTTCCGACGCTCCACCAGGGTCCATCACGATATGGCAGAGCCCGAGCCCAGGGGCTGTCGACGTCCCCGTCATACTGATGGTCGGCGCATCTGACGCCAACGAGAATGAGCTGACAATCACGTTGGATTTCGGAGATGACGAGGACGACGAGACTCTCGAAACCACCGGAGACACCACAGAGATGCAGTACGCCGAATTCTCCCATACATATGTCGAAGAAGGCACCTACATCGTCACGGCTCATGTGTATGATGGCACGACCAATGTCTCTGCGACAAGGGACGTCCTCATCGTCGCCAACGAGCCACCGTCGTTCACCTTGGCAGACACTTACACGTTCTACTACAACCAGTCGAAGACGGTCAAACCTGTGAGTATCTATGACCCAGATGGTGACCCGTTGAGCGTGTGGTACGATTGGGGAGACGACACCGCTATGACCGAAGGTGTCCCTGATTCGGACTTTGGGGCACCACACACCTACACTCAGATCGGGGAGTTCGTGCTCACCGTATACGTGGATGACGGGAGAGGCAACAACGTCAGCGAGACCGCGGATGTCAGCGTTCAGGATGCGAACAGGAAACCGACCATCGTCGGCCTGATTGGAAAGAGTGCCCCTGCCGGGGACGCCTACGCACCCGGAGAGATGATATACTTCAACGTAACCATCGCGGACAAAGAGGGTGACAATGTCACAGTGACGATGACTTTCGGCGATGGCTCCGACCCGCAGGTCATCCAGAGGGACCTTTCCCCACAGACGAACACCACGGTGACTTTCAGCCACGCATACGAAGCGGGCAGTATTACACCGTACGAAGCCGTCGTGGTCGTCAAGGATGACAAGGACCACTCCGACATGACTTGGTCATCTCTGTCCACCGAAGTCACGGTCACAAAGACCAAGGATGGCATCAGCAGCATGTTGCTGCTGGGGATTGGCCTTGGGCTCGTGCTAGCCGTCGCGGCGGTCGCACTGTTGCTGAGACACAGGAAGGACAAGGGCGATTCTTCGGCTGCCGGCATGGACGAGATGGAAGGCATGGCCCCGCCAGAAGTGGAGGAGCCAGCGGCGCCACCCGAGTAGATACAGGCATCTCGAACACAAACCACTAAACCCTTTCAGTTGTTTGCCACAGATCGGCCGCGGAAAGAGAATATGCGCAGCCACTTCGGGGAGACGTTCTCAAGGGGAGAACAATGAGACGCAAGGGGAGTATGACAGCTGGCTAGGAACTTCAGAAGGGTCTTGCTCAAGCGCATTTTCAATGCAGGCATCACGATTTTGCTCATAATGAGTCTGAACTTCGTGCTCTTCCGGATGGTTCCATCGGATCCCGCCCTGTTGATGATGAACAGGGACCCCCAGACCACAGAGGCCGTGTACTGGAGGAACGTCGAGACAATGGGATTGAACGATTCGCTTCCCGAGCAGTACATCGGCTACATGATAAACACATTCCTTGGAGAATGGGGGACATCATACGAGTATAGGATGCCAGTGCTGGAAGTCACGAAAGCAGCCATCGGTTGGACAATCCTACTTGTGGGAACGAGCACGATCCTGGTCTTCATAATCGGCATGGCATTAGGTAAAACGGCCGCATTGAGAAGAGGGAAGGCAGCCGACATCTCAATAACAGGCTTCGGTATATTCTTCTACGGCATGCCTGTGTTCTGGTTTGCCATAGTTCTTCTGATCATGTTCGCTGGAAACCTGTCATGGTTCCCAGTGGCCTTCAGGATGACTCCGGGAACGACACCATTCCCGCTGACCCTGGATAAAGTCTTGGACATACTACATCACATGGCGCTCCCGGTCGCAGTCATGACCATCGGAGGAGTCGCAGGTGTGATTCTGATCATGCGGAATTCGCTGGTGGATGTCCTTACGGAGGACTACATACTCACAGGCTACGCAAAAGGGCTGAGTGGCAAGCAGGTGATGAAGAGACACGCAGGGCCAAATGCAAGGCTGCCAATCGTCACCACCCTGGCAATGGATGTCGCGTTCATCTTTGGTGGAGCGTTCCAGGTGGAGATCATATTCAGTTACAAAGGCATCGGATGGTATACGATCATGGCGATCTGGAACAGCGATTACCCGATGTGCCAGTTCATATTCTTGATCGGCGGGGTCGCCGTCGTTGTGGCCAATCTGATCGCGGACTTGTTGTTGGTGAAGTTGGACCCGAGGGTCCAGATCACGTAGGTGATGATGATGGTCAAGTTCGAAGCGACCTTTGACAAAATGACCAGGAAGGCGTTCCGACGTAACCCTGTCTTGGCGGACAGGCTGGGCTTGACCGCTAGGAGCATCGGCAGGACGACGGACCGATTCCTCGAGACCTGGATGGGAAAGGTTGGTCTAGTCATTATCTTCTTCTTCATCTTCGTCGCAATATACGCAAGACTCTTCATCGAGTACGACCGGTTCGAGACGGGCATCTACGAGGGCCTTCTGGATATGAGCTGGGAACATCCGTTTGGAACCGACAACATGGGAAGGGATGTTCTCACGAGAGCTGCCGAGGGAACCGAGCCATCCCTTATCGTTGGGTTCGCCGCAATGGGCATATCCATGATATTAGGGACGGTTGTGGGCTTGGCATCAGGATACGTAGGCGGGTGGAAAGACGAGGTGATCATGAGGTTCAATGACATGTTCCTCTCGATCCCATGGCTCGTCCTGATGATAGTGTTGGCCGCTGTGTTGAACTCACGCAGCCTCGGAACGATCATCATCGTCATAGGAATCACCGGATGGTCAGGGACCGCGAGGATAGTGAGAGCTCAGGTGCTGTCGCTCAAGGAGAGACAGTTCGTCGAGAGAGCGAAGGCGATCGGTGCTGGCGACGGACACATCATCATGAAGCACATATTCCCGAACGTTGTGCCGCTCGTGTTCGCGAACGCCATATTGACAATCGCAATATGCATTCTGTCTGAGGCGACTCTGAGCTTTCTCCGACTAGGACCTTCCAACGTGGAAACGTGGGGGAACATCCTCTCAGATGCGTATCAACAGAGCGCAGCGCTCAACGGACCTTACGCGTTCATAATCATGCCAGGACTGTGCATCGTCTTCGTCGTTCTTGGTTTCACATTCATCGGATATGCGATGGACGAGGTCCTGAACCCCAAGCTGCGCCAGAGATAGATCGACACATCTGCAGGAGAGCTTGTGCAGGCGGCTGCAAGGACCGAAGCGGCATCAGACGTGAAGGATTAATAGTCGTCACATCGATTGCGTGGACGGCAAGGGTGAATATGACATGGAAGTCTACGACGCGATGAAGGCTCGAACATCGGTGCGGGCGTATGCAGACGCGCCGGTCTCCGACGATTCGCTCGAACGGATTCTGGATTCAGCCCGCATCTCTCCTTCGGCGATGAACTACCAACCTTGGCACTTCGTGGTCGTGAAGGATTTGGAGAAGAGGAAAGCCATGTCGAAAGCGCGCTACGCGGGGTTCCTCAAGGAGTCGCCGGTGGTGATCGTCGGCTGCGGAGACAAGAAACGGTCGCCCGAGTGGCACGTGGTGGACGTGACCATAGCCATGCAGAACATGGTCATGACAGCCACCGCCGAGGGATTGGGCACCTGCTGGATCGGAAGTTTCGACGAAGGGCTCGTGCGAAGCGCCCTTAAGATACCGGACCACATGGAAGTCGTGGCACTCCTCGCTGTTGGCCATCCACGAAAGAAGAGGGATTTCCTGGCGACGATCGCGAAATCGAAGTCCCGCAAACGCATGTCGGAGATCGTCAGCTACGAGGAGTATGGGCGCGACTGACTACCCATGGTCACACCTTCTTCATAATAACCCTGAGCAGGTCCCGCTTGCCCGCAACCGCGCCGTACAAAACGCGTCTCATCAAACCCAGCTCGGATATTGTATGTAGGTTTCGGAACAGCGAGGATATCTCCCCCTCCTGGAAGTAGTGCGTGAGAATCCCGTCTCCGCGTTTGAAGGTGAACGCCTCGATTTCCTCCCCCTCTCCGAATCTGAGATCCCCACGGCCGAACACCTCGACGAAGACATGGCCGCCGGCCTTAACGACGCTGGACATCTCGGCGGCTGCGCGCGTACGCTCGTCGGAATGCATGTGGGAGAGTGCGTGCACGCACGATACGAGGTCGAACTTTTCGGCAACAAACGGCAGTTGGGTTATATCGCATTCTACAAGATTCACATCAATATCCCTGTCTCGCTGCTCCCTCAGCTTCACGAGGGCTTCCCTGGAGAAATCACAGCCCACAACCTCGCTGTTCCGAGCCAAGGCTTCCGTCATCTTGCCGTCGCCGCATCCGGCGTCCAGCACCAAGGAGTCTTTCCTCAGGAGAGGGCGAAGCATCGCGACATCGCCCGAACCACCGTATTGCAGCCCTCTCTTGGAGTACAGCCTCTGCCACGCTTGCCTGGCCACTGCGATTCTGGTAACCATTCGTCATCCCGTCCTTCGTCCGCTGCAATCCAGGATAGCATCACATGGATTAAAATACTACAAAAGGCTAACTCGTCCGAAACCAGAAATCAGAGGATGTCTGAGAGAGATGCAGTTCATTAACATCGTGAAGAACCCCTCGATACTCAAGGCGATTTCGGAGCTCGAGTGGGAGGAACCCACTCCTGTCCAGGAGAGAGGGATCCCCATGGCGAGCGAGGGGATAGACCTCATGGCACAGGCGCAGACCGGCACAGGCAAGACAGGCGCCTTCGCGATACCGATCATCGGCAGGTTGGAGAAGAACGGCAAGATACAATGCCTCGTGGTCGTCCCCACAAGGGAGCTTGCGGTTCAGGTTGCCGAGGATTTCGCAGACCTGTCGAAGTACACCGGCCACACTCCAGTGGCGATATACGGTGGCCAGTCTATCAATATCCAGGTGGCGAAGCTCAGGAAGGGCGTCGAGTGCATCGTCGGCACCCCTGGCAGAGTCATGGACCTCATGAGGAGGGGTGAGCTGGATTTCGCCAATGTCCGGTTCGTCGTCCTCGACGAGGCAGACAGGATGCTCGACATGGGCTTCGTGGACGATATCGAATGGATACTCGGCCGCGTGCCGAAGAGCAGACAGACGATGCTCTTCTCCGCGACGCTCCCTGAGACTATCAGGGACCTGGCGAAGCGATACATGAGGAACCCGAGAGAGGTCATCATCAGCCAGGACGCGCTCACGGTGCCGAACGCTGAGCAGGTCTACATCAACGTCGGCCGGAAGAACAAGATGTGGGCGCTGTGCAGGATACTGGACGGCGAGAGGCCGGCAAGAGCGATGATATTCTGCTCGACGAAGAGGATGGTCGACCTCCTCTCCGGAAAGCTCAAGGCATACGGTTATCCAGCTGATGGCATCCACGGCGACCTCACACAGACGGCGAGGGACAAGGTCATGTCCAAGTTCCGCACCGGAAAGTCGAGGATACTGATCGCAACCGATGTCGCCGCCAGAGGGTTGGACATCGATGACGTCACACACGTCATCAACTACGACATACCCGAGAATCCAGAGGATTACATTCACAGGATAGGCAGGACCGCCAGGGCGGGCAAGGAAGGCAAGGCCATCACCTTCGTCACCAAGGAGGAGCAGCACCTGGTCAAGGCGATCGAGGGCTTCGGCCGGACCAGGATACATGAGAACGATGTCCCAGAGACAGAGGGAAGGGAGACCGTCAGGAAGAGGCTCGACCTCGACGAATACGCGGACCACTTCGGGATGGTGCCGTTCGTGCTCAACCTGGGAAAGGACGACGGGATAGACATGATGGGGCTCCTCCAATTCCTGGAGAGGAAGTCAGGAATACGGGAGAACCTCGTCGGCGCCATAGAGATCGGCGACAAGTCCACGACACTGGAGATCCACAAGAGCGTCGCCTTCGGAGCGATGAAGGACCTACCGAGGTACAAGCTCAGCAACAAGAAAGTGGATGTCACCATTCAGAGGGACAGAGTCAGGCGTTGACGGCTCGGTTTATCTCGTCTGCCTTCACGTGGCCAACGACTTTTACGATGCAGTTGCTGATTCCCTCGACCATCAGGGCCGCCTCGCGTATGGACATCGCAAGCTCTACGCCCACGGGACAGAACGGGCTTGTAGGCATGAACGTCAGAGACACACTGTCGGCACTGACCTCTATGTCGGATATGAGGCCCATGTCGTAGACGTTCATCCCCGTATGTGGGTCGACAACGGTCTTGAGCGCGGATACAACAGCGTCTTTTCTGTCCATGTCCAGCTATGCATCACAATAACACTATTTCTAACTTGCATTGAGCTATATGCGGTCACACCGTCTGTTAACATGTCGCAATCGAAGCGCATTCCATGAGGGGCTATTTGTTGTGCTGCGAACAGCAGAAGTACTCCTACGTAGATTTCCCTGGTGGAGGCATCAAATGGCCCTAAAAAATGAAGTGATTGAAAAGATAGCAGCTTTGATAACAGCCGCATTCGGGTTGGTGGCTGCGTTGGCGTGGAATGGAGCGATACTGGCAATCTTCAGAGAAGCCTTTCCGGATGATCCTGAAGCCGTAGGTCCAATGGTGACATACGCGGTCATCGTCACAGTCATCGCCGTGATTATGACCATAATGATTGCCAGGGCGGCGTCGAAGGCTGCGCCAAAGGAAGCGGAGAAGTAGGCGTCGGCGATTGCCCCCACAGACAAGCCGCAAACCCTTTACGCTTTCATTTTCTCGCGTGCCCGACATTAGCTATCTCGACTTGCTAGCATGATCTCGGTTGATCAGCAAACGCGTCGTCAACGATAGATGAGGACGGAGAAACCATCCACCGAAATATGCTCGAGCTCGCCCTTGTCTGATGACAGATGCTTCTCCAGCTTGTAGAACTCTGGCCCGAGCTCGACCACTCTGCCGCTGTCGAGCGTCAGCCTGATTACGCCGCCCTCCACATCAATCGAGGTCGGGTCAACCGATGACAGCTTCGCCGTGATGTCCTTGGCCTCAGCCTTGAACTCTGGACCCAACCGACTGTGGACTGGCTTGATGCTCTTGACAGACTCCTCGAGCTCGACGCTAGCGAGGACCTGGAGTTCCTTGGCTTTCAGCGTAGCGCGCACATCCTCCTCAGAGCCGGACATAAGCTCGGCGGCGGTCTCGCCCACTATCTCAATCCTCTGTATCTCTGTGTTGAGGGACAATCCGTTCGAGGACTTCCACGAACGAACCGCAGCGACGATATTCCGAGCGCAATCACCTTTGCGCTCCGCGTCATCATCCAGTTCAGGTGCTTCCGGCCATTCGGAGATATGTATACTAACCGGCTCCTCGTTCTTCTTGAAAGAGGTCTGATAGGCATCCTCGGCCACATGCGGCAGGAAGACGGAGACCATCTTGAGGAGCCCCAGCCCAACGGTGTACAGGGCAGACTTCGCTCCCTCATCGTGGTCCGAGTAGGCTCTCTGCTTGGCGAGCTCGATGTAATGGTCCGCGAATTCGTGCCAGAGGAAGTCCTGTATCAACGCCATCGACCTGTCGAACTCGTACTCGTCATTCCTTGCTTCGACCTCGCGTACGAGGGTGCCGAACCTGCTGAGGATCCATCTGTCGATCGGGTGCACCTTCTCGGGGCGCTCTGGTCGCTCCCCACAGGCGGACCCGATAAGCCGCATGACATTCCATACCTTCACAGCCAGGCGGCTCCCCCGCACAAGCTCCTGCTCCTTGAATGCATGGTCCATGCCCAGGGAGCAGGTCGAAGCGTAGTATCTCATCGCGTCACCGCCGTACTTCTCGATCAGCGGCATCGGGTCGATCGTGTTGCCCGAGGAGGCGTGCATCGGGCGACCGTCCGGAGCCATGATGAATCCATGGATCATCACGTCGTCCCAGGGTTTCTCGCCGATCAGCAACATCTCACGGAGGATGGTGTAGAACGCCCAAGTCCGTATGATATCGTGACTCTGCGGGCGAAGCGACATCGGATACAGTCGCTTGAACATCTCGGGATCCCGCTCCCAGTAGCTGTTGAACAGCGGGGATATGCTCGAATCCATCCACGTGTCGAACACGTCGGTGGAGCCGACATACAGGCCGCCGCAGGCGCTGCACTTCTCCTCGCTCGGAGGCGTCACAGTAGGGTCGATGTAGCACTCGTTCTCCTCGGCCACGAGGACATTGCCACAGTCCTCACATTCCCACAAAGGGATGGCCGTGGCGAAATAGCGCTGTCTAGAGACGACCCAATCCCAGGCAAGGGAGTTCACCCAATCCTGGATCCTTACCTTCATGAACTCGGGGTGCCAGTCGATGTCATCCACCATCGCCAGCACACGGTCCTTGAACTCGGTCGTCTTGATGAACCACTGAGGGACCTTTAGGAACTCTATCGGTGTGCCGCATCTCCAGCACATACCGACGTTCTGGTCGGTGTCCTCCTGTTTGATGAGCAGACCGACGGTCCTCATGTCCTCTATTATCTGTCTCTTGGCGTCCGAGACCGTCATGCCCTCGTACTCGCCTGCGATGGGGGTCATGCGCCCGGACTTGTCGATGCCTTCCTCAAGCGGGAGATGATACTTCATTATCCATTCGAGATCGTCCTTGTCACCGATCGAACAGATCATCACAGTACCTGAGCCGAACTCCGGGTCCACTTTGGGATCAGCGATGACTTTGACGCGCTTGTCGAAGACGGGGGTCGCGAGCTCCCTCCCCACCAGATGCGCTTTGGACGCGTCGTCTGGATGTACAGCGACGAGCAGGCATGTGCACAGAAGTTCCGGCCTGGTCGTCGCTATCGGGACCTCGTCGCCGGTCTCGACATCTCTGAACCTGATGAAATTGAGCTTGGTCATGCAGTGCTCGTAGTTGACCTCAGCAGTGGCGAGCGCTGTCCCGCACCTAGTGCACCAATTCACTGGGAAATGGCCTTTGTACACGAGGCCTTTCTTGAACATCTTCACGAACGATATCTGTGTGAGTTTGCGATAGTACTCGGCGTCGGTCTGGTAGTAGATGCTGGGGTCCATGCTCTCTCCAAGCATCTCGAACTGCTTGGTCATCTCGCCTATGTAGTTCTCGGCGAACTCGGAGCACATCTTGATGAACTCCTGGCGGGGGATGTCGGATGCTTTGATGCCCTTGACCTTCTCGACGCGGACCTCGACGGGCGTGCCGTTGACGTCGAAGCACAGAGGGAAGAAAACGTTGTATCCCCTGAGCCGCTTGTACCTCGCGGCAAAGTCTATTGCTGTGTAGCCATAGGCGTGTCCCAGATGTAGATTGCCGGAGGCGAACCTAGGAGGGTTGTCTATGCTGAATATCTCCTTGTCCGAGGCGGGGTCGAAGCGACATATCTCCCACTCCTTCCATTTGGACTGCCACTTCGGTTCGCTCTCTCGCCAATCGTATTGGGCCATGGCTTTTCCCACAAACGAATCGGCGTAGATAAAGGTTCTTGAATTCCGCACAGTCACGAAGGCTGGCTGACCTATCTGCGCTTCTTCCTTAGAACGTTGGCGATGACTAGGTCCTCCGCCTCTGTCGTCATCGGTCCGGTCCAATCAGCGAGGTCGAACAATCCCTGGGCGACGCTCTTTACGAGGACCGCCATCTGGTGAGGGCAGAAATAGCCCTTCTCCCGACAATCGAGACATTCGCACGATGTCGCGATGTCCTCCGTCGTCTGGTTGACGAACCGTATGTTGTACACCTCGTAGCCGTCCGAGCGCCTGAGCGTGAACGTCGCGTTCACGATCGAGTCGTCGCTCTCTGGATCGAGCTGCACTATCTTCCTGCTGGCGGACCACTTGATCGCCTTGGCCATGTTCTCGACGAAGTATATGTCCTCCTGGGTAGAGCAGAAGTCCTCCAGCACCTCCTCGTCGACAACATCGATAAGGTGATCGACGAGCTCATCCTTCAGCAGGCTGGAGTAACCCTCGACGTTCTGCGTGTCGCATAGGTTCCTCATGCTCTGGACCGTCAAACGCGATAATCTGACCTCAAGCGGTATCTCTGCATGCATGCTATCCCATCCTCTCTGCGATTAACGTAATCTCCTAACTCAGAGTTAAAATTAACGAGACCGCGCGGCGCACGCTCACAGGCAGTCCATGGAAGGGGCACGCCGCCTCTGGAACACCAGGATGTAGTCCTTCTCTATCCTGCTGTTGTTCCAGCGTGGGATGTCGAGATGGCGGTTGATCACATCATAGACGTACATGCCTTTCAGCTCGAAGCCGCACCTGATCCCTATCCTGGCGAGTATCGCGTATGTCGGGATCCTGACCTTCCTGAAGGTGTTCTCGCCCACGACCATACAGTATCTCCCGTTCCGCTTGAGCACACGGTTGACCTCGATGAAGTTCCTGCGCATGTCGTCGAAGTACTTGTAGACGATGTAGGCGCTCTTCTTCTCCTTCTCCAACAGCTCCTGCAGGAGGGCCCTCAGCTCGGGGACCTCCGTCCTGGGCTCCCATGGCCGGTACTCGTTCACGTACGCCCTCGAGGTGCCGACGACGCGGCCGTCAAGCTTGGCTATGTCATCCAGGAGGTCGAGCCAATACATCTCCAGTTTGTGAACGCTCACGTAGTGCACGGCACTCGCATAAGGGGGCGATGTGATGGCGAGATCCACATCAGAGTCGCCGAGTCTGACATCCCTCGCATCATTCCCTATGATCTTGGCGACGGGCATGCTCCAGTACTCCTCCTCCACCTCCTTCGATATGCGCCACAGTCCCTCTGCGTCTATGAGCTTGTTCCTGACCGTGTTCTCGAACTTCGACATCGAGTCGAACGAGGTCTTCCCCTGCTCGTCCAGCTTCTTCCTGAAGGATGTGACCTCTGGGATCAGGGAGTCGGCGTCCGAGTTGGACATCTTGCGGATTATCGACGAGAAGCATATCCTGAAGAAGTCCTTTGAGTCGCCCTTTCTCATCCTCCACACATGCTTCTTTATCGTCGCAAGGTCACGGAGCACCTCTGGCCTGAACCAGTGGTCCCTGTTCGGTATCTCGGGGACCCAATCACTGTTCTCGCTCTCATCCGCCCGTATCCTTGCGAGGACCTGTTCCGCGAGCGATCCGAGGTGGTTAGGGTCCACGGGAGTTGTCTTCACCTTGGCAATGAGCCGCGCCAGCGGATGGATGTCCACGCCGTAGCTGTTGCGGCCCATGATGTACGACTCGAGGAGCGTGGTGCCCGACCCCATGAACGGGTCCAGGATGTCATCGCCCACTTTGGAGAACGACTCGAGACAGAAATGCGGTATCTGCGGTATGAACTTCGCAGGGTATCTGTGGATGCCATGCGTCGCATAGCTCACCTGCTTGCCGAAGTATCTTCCGAGCTCCTCGGAGAGATCAATGGGCTTGGGCATCCAGCTACTCTTCGTTGACTTCCTGTAAGATGACGAGGACATGTCCCTTCAGTTTCCCCTCTTCTCCGCCGTCTCTGATCCTATGCCGGGCCCGGAAGGCTTTCCCTCCACGATTCCGCGCACTGTGCGGGCAACCTCGGCAACACCTATGCGCGTCTGTTCCTTCGAGTCGCGGTCCCTGATCGTGACTGTGCGGTCATCGATCGTCTGATGGTCCACTGTGACGCAGCAGGGGGTGCCAGCCTCGTCCATCCTGGCGTACCTACGCCCGATGGAACCCGATTCGTCGTAGTTTGCGGAGATGCCCTCCGCGATCAGCGCGTCGTACACTTCGAGCGCGATCTTGTCCATGCCGTCCTTGGGCATGAGCGGGAACACGCCCACCTTGATGGGTGCCACGATGCCCCTCAGAGACAATGTCACATAATCGTCCTTCTTGGAGTAGGCGTGCTCCAGCACCGAGTAGAGTATTCGGTCGACGCCGTAGGAAGGCTCTATCACATGAGGCACGAACTTCTCGCCTGCCACCTTCTCCGTCCTGGTGGTTACCTCATAGCACTCCGATGGTACTGTGAATCGCTCGCCGTCGACTTCGACAGCGACCGATTCCTTGCCTATGACCGCCTCGGGCGACAGTGCGCCAAGGCGCTCGACCAGCGCCTTCGTCTTTCCCTTGAACTGCTTTCCCATGACGTCGAACTTGGGCCTCACCACCTCGGCTGTGACCTCCCGAGGCTCGTCGAACCGCTCGAACGCCGTGAGGTCCGTGCCAGAATGCTTCAGGTGGGCTTGCACATCGTAGCATCCTCTGTCCGCGACACCCACCAATTCGACCCAGCCGTATGACGTCTCTGCCTCGAGGTCCCAACAGTCGGTGGCGTAATGCGCCATCTCGTCCTTCTCGTGCTGCCGGAACCTGATCCTATGAGGGTCGAGGCCCACCTCGACAGCGAATCGGTGAGTGAGCCATATGAAGTAGGCGAGGGCCTCGTTGGCGATGACCTTCGAAGAGACCGCCTCGGCGAGAGACAGAGAGGCGGGTGGGCCATCGTTCGGCACCAGGGGCAGCACATCGTCCTTCACCTTCGCGTATCTGGGCCATGTCTTGCGCTCGGGATGGAAGAAGACCTCCGCCTCCATCATGGAGAACTCCCTCAGGCGCAGCAGCCCCTGCCGGGGGGAGATCTCGTTCCTGAAGGCCCGTCCGAGCTGGACCGCACCTACGGGGAGTTTCTCCCTTCCGTGCCTGTATATCGCCGAGAAATTGACGAACATCCCCTGGGCGGTCTCAGGTCGCATGTACCCTGCCTTGGCGGAGCCCGCTCCCACGGCGGTCTTGAACATGAGGTTGAAACGCCTCGGGGACGTTAGTTCGCCCTTGCACACAGGGCACTTGACGGCGTTCTCCTCAAGGACCTTGCCCAGCTCATCCTCGGAGAGCGCCGCTGGGTTTCCGTGCAAGCCCTCAGCGAGATGGTCCGCACGATGGGACTCGCCGCACTTCTTGCACTCCACATACATGTCGGCGAAGGCGTCCAGGTGGCCCGAAGCCTTGAAAACCGGTTCAGGAGCGATGATGGGACAGACCAGCTCCTGGAGGCCCTCTTCGAAGACGTACAGCTTCCTCCAGTGCGACTCAATGTTGTTCTTCAGCAACGCGCCCAAAGGGCCGTAGTCATAGAATCCGGCGAGGCCACCGTAGATGTCGTAGGCAGGCCATAGGAATCCCCTGCGCCTGCAGAGGGATAGGAGTTCCTGGGAGTCCATTGGGCATCACTTGATCAGAGTCGAGACGACATCGGTGTCGTATATCATGGCGACGAGGTTATCCTTGGAGTCTCTGACCGGCAGCTGGCCGAAATCGTGCTTCCTCATGACCTTGGCCGCGTCCGCCACGAGGGTCTTCCTGAAAACTGTGACAGGGCTCTGGACCATGATGTCCTTGACCTTGAGCTTGGGCAGGTTGACCTTGGAGACCTCGTACCAGAGCTTCGTGACGTTCCTGACACCCTCCCAGTTCCAATTGTCGACGCCGTTGTTGAGTCCGAGGTCGCTCATCACGACGCTGCTGTCGACCACGCTCTGGTTGAATATGTCTCTGTCGGTTACTATGCCGACCAGCTTCGCCTCGTCGTCTAGCACAGGCAAGGCGAACACCTTCGCAGCCTTGAAAGTGGCGAGGGCGACGGACAGCGGTGCGCCGGCGTAGATCGGTATACAGGGAGAGCGGACTATGTCCTCGACCGCGACCTGCGGGTTCTCCTTCTCGACGACTATGAGCAGGTCCGTCGGCGTGACGATGCCCACGAGCTTGCCCTTCTCGACGACCGGAAGATGAGAGAGATTGTTCTCGACCATGATCCTAGCAGCGTCCTTGACGGTCGCCCTCGGGGATATCGTCGGGTAGTCGCGCCTCATGACGAGTGCGAGCTGCTCCTCCTCCGGCTTCGAGAAGATGTCCTGACGAGTCACGAATCCAACGAGCGTTCCATCGGAGGTCTTCACAACGGGCATTCCGGTCTTGTTGCTCTTCACGAGCTTCTTGAGCACCTCTGTCCGGGTGCCAGGCAGCTCGGCGACTATCGGGTTCTCGGTCATTATGTCCTTGACTTTCATAGGAAAGTCACCTCCTCTTGCTCCTCACGACTAGCACTGGGCACGGCGCGTATCGGGTCACCCTCTCCGCGACGCTTCCCATGAAGAGCTTCGAGAGCGCCGAACGTCCCAAGGTACCCATGACGACCAGGTCAAAATCCGCGGCCGTCTCGACTATCTTCTTAGTGGGAGAGCCCTCCACTATCAAGGGCGTCACCTTGACGCCCAGGGCCTTCCCCTCTTCCACGATTTCCTCGACGGCGCGCTTGCCCTCGTTCTCCAGGAGCGAATAGACGCTCACTATGGAGGAGTCCATGGGGAAGCTGACAAAGGATGTCTGGTCGACAACGTAGAGCGCCGTCACATCGGCGCCGAGCACCCTCGCGAGATAGAGTCCTCTCGAAACGGCTTCCCTCGTGTAGTCAGAGCCGTCCGTCGCGATCAATATCTTCTTCATGTCGTCCAAACGCTCGGCCTCCAAACCTTCCCCTGGTGAGTCACGACCGACACCGATGTCGTCTCCGCGGACGACACCAGTTCGAGAAGGGGATCCACGCCCTCGACCTCCACCGCTATTAGGTCGTCGGATACGCTCAATTCTGTAGTTATCTTGCCATTCGCATTTAATACTTTGCGCCCAGAGAGCGTTGCCAGACATATCGCCTCAGCTGCCGAGATGCCGCCGAAACGACGGCTCAGTTCGAACGCGGCCCTTGTCTCGCTGAGCATGTCCGGATGGCAGACCATGGCGTTGTCCGTACCGAGGGCCACCGTGACTCCGAGGCGCAACAGCTTCGGAATGTCCGGACTGATGCCGAAGAACGCATTCGAGCTGGGACAGACGACTATCGGAACGCCCGCCTCGACGCATCTTCCCAGGTCTTCATCGGTGGCGGCCGTCATGTGCACGATGAAATCTGGTTCCAGACCGAGCACCACGTCTATGGGCTCACGACGAGCCTCGCTGGCGTGGAGGGAGAATATCTTGCCGTCCCGTCTGCAACGCGCTGACGCTTCGAGAAGGACTTCCTCGGGCCAGTCGCTTATGGCGCTGAACGCGAGGCCGTCGCAGACTTCGAGGAGGCTGTCGACCTCCTCTCCGAAACCATCGGCACTGGATGGTCTGCCGAGGACGACGCCGCGGACGGCCTTGCCAGAGAGGACCTCGCGGAGAGCGCTGACGCCGCCAACGCCCTCCTCCCTGTAGTCGACGAACGAAGTCGTCCCTGTCCTGATCATTAGGGCGACCGCCGACTCCATGCCAGCCGTCTTCTTGGCGGCGGAGGTGGAACTGAGCGCGCGATGCTTGTAGCCCTCGGGACCCACCGTCTCCTCGACGGAGCCTTGAGGGGCTGGAAACGCGAAGGCGTCCCCTATGTGAGTGTGAGCGTTGACGAAGGCCGGGAGCACTACCGAGCTGGTGGAATCCTGCGGAGGCGGTTCATGACAGACCTCCGCGACCGAGCAGTCCACTATCCTGAGATAGCCAGGGACCAGCCCGTCTCCCGAGAATAGCCATCTGCCCACGTGGAATTCCGACATGCTTCCACCAAAGCCATGGCAGGAGGATATCTAAACATTTGCTCGTGCGGAGGTTTGTTCGTTGACTCAACACCGTGTTTCGGCCAGCGTGGCAACGGATGGTATGGTCTGCGGTTTGGTGAACAAGATTTATATGGGGGGAACGAATCCCCGAAATCAGAGTATTAAGGAGGTACCCAGATGCCAGCGAAAATCAACAAGGATGAATGCGTCGCCTGTGGTGCATGTGTGGATGTCTGTCCTGAGGACGCTATCACATGCGACGATGTCGCCGTCATAGACGAGAAGAAATGCCTCGACTGCGGAGCCTGCGTGGACGAGTGTCCTAACAACGCCATCACGCTCGAATAGGCGCTTGAAGAGAAGCCGAACCGCCCTCCGTCACGGGGACGAAACCCCTTAATCATCTGTTCTCCGCAACGCCCATCGGGCAACTTTGATATAGCCACATCCTGCTGCCATCCCCGGTTAGGCTATGGCAGATTGGCTCCTGATGGCGGCAGTCATCGTTCTCGTCGCGTTCGTACCGTCCATCCTGTACCTCGTCTGGATACGCAACACGGAGCGATACTCCCGAGAACCCTACGGAAGGCTGTTATTGATATTCTTCTACGGGGCGATCGTCTCGGTAATCATCGCCATCGCATTCGAGCTCGTGCTCACTCTGGCGTTCAGCCAGAACATCGAGAGGGTCTACGAGTACCTTGGAGAGAACCCCAGCATACCCGTGATCGTCCTCGCCTGTGTGATAGCGCCGTTCGTCGAGGAAGCGGCCAAGGGCCTGGGCATACGACGCGCACGACGCCTCATGACCGAGCTCGAGAACGGTATAATCTACGGCGCAGCCGTCGGCCTCGGGTTCGCGGCGACAGAGAACCTCCTCTACGAGAGCGCGGCGCTGGCGGAGGGAGGAGCCCAGGCGTTCATAGCAACCGCGGTTATCAGGAGTATATCGTCTGCGCTCCTGCATGCGACATCCTCCTCGCTCCTCGGCCTGGGAATCGCCAGGAAGGTCCTCGGCAAGGGAGGATGGTTCCCCTACTACCTCGGCGCTGTCGCGATGCACAGCGCCTTCAACTTCATGGCGTCGTTCGGCGTGTTGTACGAGGACCGATTTGGAGACGTGGCGTTCATGATCGGCCTGGGTGCGGCGCTGGCCATAGTATTCATAGGGATATCACTCATGAGGAACAAGATAAGGGTCCTGGACGGCGGACGACGAAGAAGAGGCTAGCTGTCGGCCATGCGATTCCCGCTGCGGATCGCCCCGAGAAAACAATATGAGGCCACGGAGCGATTGCCGTGCATTGAGATTCAGGGCGTTCGTATCCGTCGACATCTCGCCTAATGACAGCCTGGCCGCACTCCTGGAGTATCTGAAAGGCAGCGTAGCGAGCCTCAAGGTCGTCAAGCCATCGAACATGCATCTTACGCTGAAGTTCTTGGGCGATACAGAAGAGGCCCTTGTGGAGGACATCGTAAAGGCGATAGCGGATTCCACCAGAGGGCGGAAGCCATTCGAGGTGAGGCTCAGAGGCATGGGCGCGTTCCCCTCGCTATCGAACATAAGGGTCGTATGGGTGGGCATGGAGAACGGCAGCGAGCTGGTCGAGCTTGCTGAAGGTCTGGAGGACTCGCTCGCCGCCATAGGTCTGGAGCGCGACAAGCGGGGGTTCAAACCCCATCTCACCGTGGCAAGATCGAAGGGCATCATCACCGAGGACACGATGCAGGATTTCATCGCGGCAAATGCAGCGACCGATTACGGCGACTATGCCGTGGACGGAGTGATTCTCAAGAAGAGCGTTCTCACGCCTCAAGGACCGATATACTCGGATGTGAGAGGTATAAAGCTCGGCGGACAAGAGGAGGATCAGCGATCATGATCTCCGCTGACTGGCCGCGTCGATCGAGCGCGACATGAGTTCCACCAGGTCGATGACGTTCACATCAGGCTCTCCACCCTGGCATTCCCTGAGGTTCTGGACACACCAGGGGCATGCGGTGACCACCGTGTCTGCGCCGGCCGACACGGCCTGATCTATGCGCTGGCGCGCAATCGCAAGGGCGAGCTCAGGAAAGCCGCTCTTGACACCCGAACCGGCACCACAGCATGCAGCGTCCATACCGGACCAGGTCATCTCGCAGATGGGCGCTTCCAAGGCGGCTTCCACAAGCCTCCTCGGCTCGTCGAACACGCCTTTCTCCCTCCCCAGGTCACAGGGGTCGTGGTATGTCACCTTTCCGAGGCCGTCGACGTGGCCGGTATCGAGATGGTCCATCCGCTCGCTCAAGAACTGTGATATGTGCTGGATCTCGACCCCGTACTCTTCCTTGAGGTCGGTGTACGCGTCAAGTGCGGAGTAGCACCCGGGGCATGATGTCACCACGGTCTTCGCGCCTGCACCTGCGAAATCCCTGAAGCACGATTCCGCCTTTGACCTCGCCAGCTCCGTGGAGCCCAGTTTGCGAAGGGTGGAACCACAGCACTTCTCAGTAACACCGAGATATGCGGGCTCGGAACCCGCGGATTTGATGAGCCCTATCGCCGCCTTGGCTGAGTCCGGGAACAGAAGGGAGGTCGAACACCCCGCGAAGAACAGGACATCGCCCTTAGAGGGTAGGCCCATGCCCTTAGCCCATCTTGACTTCCTCGCTCGCGGCATCTGCCACGGGTTGTCGTAGTTCCTGACGCTCGCAGCCATCGTCTCGTGCTCAGGCGCCTGTTCCATTTTTCGTTCATTATAGGTCTCACGCCCGTTCAATATGCCCTTTCTAGTGTCAATATCGACGGGGCAAACCTGTCGGCATTCGCCACATGAGGTGCAGAGGAAAAGTCCAGCGCCGTGGGCTTCCTTCAGCCTGTCGATAGAGCTGAGGAGGTGGACGCCCTGCCCGCCCATGTGCCCCCGCATTCCGAATAGGGGCCCGACGACGCTGTAGACCGGGCAACGGGTGAGACAAGACCCGCATCCTATGCAGAAGAGCGGCTCCTTGTCAGCGGCCGACAGGCGCCCATCATCGACCAACACGACGATGACCTCCTTGGGGCCGTGCATCCCCTTGAAGATCTTCTTCTCGATATCGGCCGTGTAGCTGGGCCCTGAGATCACGTTGATGTAGGCGCTGGCCACCTTGCCGGTAGAGTAGTACACCTGGAGTGCCACCAGGTCCATGGCATCGCGAAGCGACGGCACCACCTTCTCGGGAGTGGTCACGACTATGTGCTTCCCGGGAAGGGAGGCGCACCTGGCAGCGTTACCCTCGTTGTGGACTATGACGACCGCCCCTTCGCGGGCGGCTATGGCATTGGCTCCGGTTATCCCCACCTGAGCGCGTTCGAGGAACCCTGATATCTCGTCCCTCACAGCAGTGGTGAGTTCATCCGGATCGTCCGATATCGGGCGGCCGTAATGGCTGGAAAGGAGCTCGGATATCTGTCCCCGTGTCAGGTGACACGCTGGGCCAGTCGGATGAACCGCCTCGCACCCGTGGAGCTGCACTATACGGTCTCCGAGATCGGTCTCCACGACCTCGACGCCTCGCTCCGAGAGAGCCTCGACGAGGTGCAGCTCCTTGGTTATGTTCGATTTGGATTTGACGACGAGCGACTGTCCCTCTATCTCCGCTGAGATGAAGCGGATCGCCGCCTCTGAATCCTTGGCCAGGATGACCCGGCAGCCGTTCTCCCTCAGGGCGGATAGCGCATCCGCAAGAAGCCGTTCGTTACCGACACAGCTCTCCCTCAATTCACGAAAGCGCTCCCTGCGCTCCTCCAAGTCAGGGAAACGCCCCGCATTGGCATCACGCCTCGATAGAATGGTCTCGAAAGAATGCCTCATGCCGTCGAGCGCGGCCTCGTCCTCGACCGCCTTCCGCACCTTGTCCCGGAAATGCATGCTCGACCCCGTCCCTGCCGTCACCAGGCACCGGATGCCATGATGATATCTGGAGTTACGATTCCTGAAGCGTCTTCAGTCGGTCGTAATCGATAGAATGGGATATGCCAGCCTTCTTGAGGACCTTGCTCAACTGCTCCGTGACCCGGATGACCTGGGCGGTCTTCACATCGGCCCGGACGTACATCTCCTTCTTGCCCTCTGTCAACGGGAAGACGAGCCTCATCCTCCCGCGTCGGTTGTAGCCCTCCGGCTTTCTGTTCTTGCTGAGATCCATCATGTTCAGCCTGATGAACATCTGGAGTATCTCATCCTCATCGGGCATCTGGTCCGTTTCCTGGAGGAAGACCTTGAGAAGTTCTTCGAAGGATTTCGAGAGATTCCTGTACTTGAACTGCCCCTTGAACACTATGTGGCCGGTTTGCGCCTTCATATCAGCCGTTCGGATTAGTTAACCAATATATAACGATGCTGCACCTGGATATCGCCCCATACGCTGGCACAATTGATTTATCCGGCAGAATGCATGCTCTCCAGGATGACGAACATCCTTACCATCGCGGGTTCGGACCCCGTGGCAGGGGCAGGCATCCAGGCGGACCTCAAAGCGATCGAGGCGCTCGGGATGCGCGCATGCACAGTCATCACGTGCATCACATCACAGAATACCAAGGGTGTCTTCTCAGTCGCGCCCGTGTCACCGGAGGAAGTGGACAGACAGCTGGACGCGGTCCTGACGGATGTCAGGGTGGACGCGGTCAAGACAGGCATGCTGTATGACCCTGAAACAGTCGGTGTCGTATCGAAGCGGCTCCGATGTCTGGAAGTGCCCATAGTCGTGGACCCCGTCATGAGGGCGACGACCGGAGGGAGCCTCCACTCGAAAGGGTTCGCGAAGGAGCTGAGGATGCAGCTCATGCCGCTTGCGACAATTGTGACGCCCAACATAGGCGAGGCGAAGGCGCTCACCGGCGTCAGCGTGAAGGACCTCGCAAGCGCCAGAAGGGCGGCCAGGTCCCTCGCTAAGGACGGCGCCAAGGCGGTGCTCGTCAAAGGTGGCCACTTGAAAGGGCCAGAGGCCGTAGACTACCTCTTCTTGGAAGGCCGGACTGTCAAGGTCTCAACCCCTCGAGCAAGGGGCGATGTGCACGGGACCGGATGCGTCCTGGCCTCGATGATAGCAGCGAACCTCTCCACCGGAATCACGCTCGAGCAGGCGGTCAAAGCATCGAAGGCCGCGACATACAGGGCGATAATCTCGTCCGAACGTGTAGGCGGCGGCGTCCCATGCATCAATCCCATGTCCCTGCTGAGGCAGGAAGCGATGAAGGCGTCCGTGCTGGCTGAGCTGGACGACGCCGTCGCGGAGCTGCAATCTCTCATGGGCCCACCGCTGTTGCCCGAAGTCGGCTCCAACATGGGCTACGCGGTCACTGGAGCACTCGAGCCGCAGGACGTGGCGGCGTTCACCGGGAGGATGATCCGAGTCGGAGACTGCGCAAAGATCATCGGCTGCGCCCGCTTCGGGGCGTCGAAGCACGTCGCCCGCATAGTGCTGGCGGCATCCGCGAAGGACCCGGCGGTCCGGTGTGCGATGAACATCAAGTACTCGCCCCGCACGGTGAGAGCATGCAGGGATGCGAGACTGAAGGTGGCGTCATTCGACCGCTCGGGCGAACCACGCGGGGCGTCATCCATGACTTGGGGAGTCACTTACGCGATAGAGCGACACGGACATGTTCCAGATGTCATATTCGACCGGGGCGGACACGGCAAGGAGCCTATGATCAGGCTGCTTGGAGGCACGCCAGCAGAGGTCGTCGAGAAACTGAGGAAGATATGTGCCCGATTGGACTGAGGTGAGTTCTTGAAGATCGCGATGTTCACGGATTCTTACCACCCGACCGTGGACGGTGCTGTCGTAGCCATGGAGAGGCAGTGCAGGGGTCTGGAGGCCCGCGGGCACGAGATAGTACTGCTCGCGCCGGACACGCCCTCGAGGGAGAAGACCAGCAGGTGGCCGGTGCACTATCTGCCGTCCATCGAATTCAGGTCATACAGGGACTACAGGATAGTGGTCTCGCCCTCGGACATGCTGGAGTATCTGAGAGAGCAGGACGTGGACATCGTCCACAGTCACGGGCTAGCGTCGATGGCAATCCTCAGCCTGACGGCGGCGAGGGCTTTGCGCCTGCCGAGCGTGCTCACATTCCACACGATGGCCAACGAGGCTGTCAAGTACTATTCGTTCATCGGCCTGAGGGAGGATCTCATGGTCCCCCTCGTGTGGGTCTACCTCAGGAACCTGCTGAGGCGTCCAGACGTCGTGATATTCCCGTCAACGCCCATCGAGGAGGAGATCCTTGGGAAGGGCATCCGGCCAGTGGCCCACGAGGTGATACCGACAGGTGTGGATTGCGCCGCGTTCTCCCCTGCGAACCGTGACCCCTCACTTCTGGCGAGATACGGGCTGGACGGGAAGCGGGTGATACTCCACGTCGGCCGACTCTCGATGGAGAAACGGTTGGACATCATCCTGAGGGCGATGACGGAGTTGAAGGAGCAAGACCACGACCTGCGCTTGCTCGTGGTCGGGGCAGGGCCAGCGCAGGAGCATTACAGGTCCATGGCGCGCGACCTCGGAGTGGCGGACGAGGTCGTGTTCACGGGATTCGTATCCGACGATGTCCTCGCCAGAGCCTACGCCTCGTGCGACATACTCGCACTCGCCTCGACCTTCGAGACCCAGGGCCTCGTCATACTCGAGGCGATGGCGTCCGGCACCCCAGTGGCGGGTATCGAGTGCAGGGCCATACCCGAATTCGTGAGAGAAGGATACAACGGGAGCCTCTTCGATGCGGAATCGTGCGTGGACGGCTTGAGAAGGTGTCTCGAAGGGGCGGAGTCCTTCAGGGCGAACGCGATGGAGACTTCCAGGCAATATTCGGTCGGCGCATGCACGGCCAGGCTGGAGAAAGCCTACGAGAGGGCAGCCGACGTAAGCAGGGAGAGAAAGGGCTGAGAGGCGCGACCAGGACCCCGACCCGAAAAGGAACGAAAGCTTTTCTATTGTATTATGTCATGCCAGACTGGGGGACAAGGCGATGATCTCCTACTCCGTGTTCATAGCACTGTACGCAGTCTCCGTCGTTGTTGGGATAGTCGCAGGCCTGATCGTCCTCGTTGGCTGGCGCGACCTATCACTCAGGCGGATCGCCGAGTCAGTGAGATACAACTTGGTGTACATCGCCATCATAGCTGGAGCACCTCTCCTCGTGTTGATCGAGCACGCGGTCGCCAGTGTCGAGCAGAACTCCAAGGAGGTCGTCTACACGAACTGGTTGTTCACCATAAGTGGCAACGCCATCCGCAACCTCCAGGACCGATTGGACTACCAGGTCCTCTCGGACTTCTCCATACTGGTGTATGTCTGGGTCTTCGCGTTCATAATCTACTTCACCCCCATACTGATACTTGCGCTCGACGACAGGCTGACCTTCAGGAGATACGCCGTTGCCATGCTGTTCAACTACCTCGTCCTTCTGCCGTTCTACATCTTCTTCCCGGTTACGGTCACGGGGTTCTACGCAGACTCGGGCATGACACCGTTGCTCTACATAGACACCAATTGGGGGAGGGTCGTCACGAGCATCGACCCGCTCAACAACGATTTCCCGAGTGCCCACGTCAGCCTCGTGGTCACGGCACTGCTGATCCTGGTCTCGGCTGGCGTCGACTATCGCAAATACTACTACTTCGTGGCGTGCGCGGCGGTTGGCATAACCTTCTCCGTCCTCTACCTCGGAGTACACTGGCTGGCGGACGTGTTCGCTGGCTTCGTTCTGGCTATCGGCGCCTATGTCGTCTCGGGCAACGAACGAGTCCAGATGACCTTCGACAGATATGTCAGAACGTTCTCGTCGATGCTCAGCCGGAAGAAGTCGGATGAGCCAGCGGCATAGGCGGCGCCGCGCGACTACACTTTGGCTATGCTTATGATCGTCACTTCGAAGAACAGCGCACGGCCGGCTATCTCGCCGTTGTATCCGATCGACGGGTCGCTCATGTGTATCTCGAACGTCTCGTTCTCGACATCATAACCGGATACAACGAACGACCGGCCGTCGAACGTGACGCCCTTCACCGCATACACGTCGGAGGCGGTCACCTCGTGTCTCACAACAATCTCGCCGGCCCCATCGTTCGCCGATGAATCGAACGATTCGACTACGCATGACCATCCGACCGAATCGTCAGCGTAGGGGTCGCCGAACGGATACACCACCTCGCCCACCGTGGGGTAGTGCTTGTATGTGACAAAGCCGAACTCGACCTCGAGCACCAGGACGTCCCAACCCCACTTGTAGTGGGGCACATAGTCCATGACGGTCGGCTGAATCTTGAAAAGAGATGTGAAGCTGTCCTCGGGCATCATCTCCGTGCCGTTGACTTGCTCGTGGATGGGCACGGTCTTGAGCATGGCAGGGTTGACGGCGTAAGCGTCCTCGGGCGCCACTTCGATCACTTCCGTGTCACCGACATGCAGGCCGATGACGCCGAGCGCGAAGCCCTTTATCGTCCCGCCCTCCTCGCCGTACTTGCCTGCGACCATCTCAAAGGGGGCGTAGCTCGCGTTGTCCCTCATGGTGAACGTCAGCGACTTCGGGTACAACGCGTCGTTCATCGCGATGTCCAGGATACTGGTGTCGAAAACCCTTCCGTCGGAGAACATGCCGATGTAGTTCATGGTGACCCGGTCGTCCATCTCCACGATGTCCGATGTGCTCACCGAGTGCGCCTTCGTGTTATCGTAAACTATGTAGCCGACCACGCCGACAGAGATCACTATCGCGACGGCGATGACCGCCAACAAGGCGCGTGTAGGGTCCCGCGTGGATCTTACGGCTTCTGGTTCGGTCGCCATGACAAGTCCTGAGGCGCGGTTATGCCCTGACCTGATATAAAGCTTATCTGCTTCTCCCGAAACACCCAGTATCGCGTCAGCCGCCGGAAATGGGAGGGAACAACGACACCTCGTCTCCGTCACGGAGCGGGGTGACCGCAACATCGTTTGGCCGCACATTGAAGCCGTTCACCAGGACGACGACCGTCTCGAACGGACTGACTCCGGATCCGAGCAGCGCTCCGAGCCCATCGCCGAACCGCGCCCGCATCGCGCGTTCGAGCCCTGGCAGGTCATCCACTTCGATTTGGAACTCCGACGATCCAGATACACTCCTGAGAGTGGCGAACATCCTCACAGTGACCTCTGCCATGCGCGTCACACAAACAACAGAGCGGACGTATCTATGGGTTTCCCTCTCGCCGAGGAACGTCGAGGCATGGGGCCGCCTCTCCCAGTAGCGGATGAACGCGGCAGGTATGGCACATAATTTCACCATTCATCGTTTGGTCTGCAATATATAGTACCATAATTTCACAATTGTATGCGCCGCACCATCGGCCTCGAAGGGCATGCCCGAGACAACGGGGAAATACCTATGATTAGAGGAGATGATTCCCTGACAGCAGCGTGAAGGTAGGGCGGGATTGCGGATTCTGAAGGATGAAGAGGAGACCGAGGCGGCCATCCGCATAAAGGGCATGCACTGTGCGACGTGCACTGCCGCAGTCAAGGACGCGATAGACGCCTTGGAGGGCGTCTCGGAGTCCAATGTCAACCTGGCGACCGAGAAGGTGACCGTAAGGTACGACCGTGCGAAGTTGACCATGGGACGACTGGAAGAGGCGATCAAGGGTGCGGGCTATGACGTCGCGAGAGACGAGTTGACGCTGACCGTCAGCGGAATGCACTGCGCGACATGTTCACTCGCGGTCGAGGATGCGCTGAGGGCCATCCCGGGAGTACACGGGGCGGCGGTCAACTTCACCACCGGGAAAGTCGTCGTCAGCTACGATTCGACCCAGACGGACAAGGCGGACATGGTTCGCAGCATTGAGGCGGCGGGATATGGCGTCCAAGAAGCCGAGGGTGCGACCGCGGAGAAGCTGGCTAAGTCACAGGAGCTCAAGGAAGGGCTCTGGACACTGACCGTAGCAGTCGCCTTCGCGCTGCCGATCGCAATCATCTCCATGGCGGCGGGGGCCGTGGGGGCGGACGCGCTGGATGCCTCAACACGAAACTGGATACTTCTGTTCCTATCGCTGCCCGTCCAGTTCTACGCTGGGAGGATGTATTACAGAGGAGCCTACAGGGCGTTGGTCAACAGACGCGCCAACATGGACTCGCTCGTCGTCCTCGGGACTTCTTCCGCCTGGATATACAGCGCGGTCGTCACTCTCATGCCGAACGCGATGGCATCCCAAGAGGTGTACTTCGACACCGCGGCTGTGATAATCGCGCTTGTGCTCCTTGGCAAGCATCTGGAGCTTAGGGCGCGTAGCTCGACATCGGATGCGATAGTCGGCCTCATGGATCTACAGCCATCCACGGCCACGAAGGTCGAGGACGGGGCTGAGAGGGAAGTCCCCGCGGAGGACCTCGCAGTGGGGGACGAGATAGTGGTGCGACCAGGGGAGAGAGTCCCTGTGGACGGGGAGGTCATATCAGGCCAGTCTTCCGCGGACGAATCCGTCATCACCGGTGAGTCCCTCCCCGTCGAGAAGGTCACGGGCTCGCGGGTACTCGGAGGTACAGTCAACCTCACTGGCGTCCTGAGAGTGAGGGCCGTGAGGGTGGGTGCGGAGACGACCCTGTCGCAGATAGTGCGCCTTGTGGAGGGCGCCCAGGCGACCAAGGCACCTATCGAGAGGTACGCTGACGTCGTTGCTGGGTACTTCGTCCCGGCCGTGCTTATGGCCGCCGTCGCATCGCTCGTCTTCTGGCTCGCGATCGGTTCCCACGTATGGGACGTCGGCGATGCGCTCCCGTTCTCCCTGACGATATTCGTGGCCGTACTTGTCATCGCATGCCCTTGCGCCCTCGGCCTCGCAACTCCCACCGCGATAGTAGTCGGAACTGGCAGGGGAGCTCAGCTGGGTGTTCTGATCAAGGACGCCGGGGCGCTCGAGAGGGCGCACAAACTGACCACCATCATCCTGGACAAGACTGGAACGATCACAAAGGGGGTCCCGAGGGTGATGGCCGTCGAACCGGTTGATGGAGTCGACGAGGCCGAACTACTCTCAATAGCTGGAAGCGCGGAGCGGGGTACGAACCATGTGCTGTCAAAGGCGATAGAATCCGCCGCCGAAGAGCGCGGGCTCAAGCTGAGGACTCCCGACATCTCCACAGTATTGCCTGGCGAGGGAATATCCGCCATCATCGACGGGCGAGAGGTGCTCGTGGGAAATCGAAGGTTGGCGGCTGCCCACGGGATCGACCTGACGGCCGTTGACGAGCGCATACGCCGCCTGGAAGAGGAAGGTATGACGGTCGTCCTCTGTGTTGATGAGAGGCGACTCCTCGGCCTGCTGGGCGTTGGTGATACCATCAGGGACGAGGCGCGTGAGGTGGTGGCCGAGCTCCGAGCGATGGGCATGAGGGTCATGATGCTGACTGGAGACAACGCCCGGACGGCGCAGGCGATAGCATCCAGAGCAGATATCCAGGATTTCACCGCGGAGGTCATGCCCGCAGACAAGGCGGGCGTCGTAAGCTCGCTCCAGAGAAAGGGGGAGGTGGTCGCCATGGTAGGTGATGGGATAAACGACGCGCCGGCCCTGGCACAGGCGGACATCGGCGTCGCGATGGGCGGCGGGACAGACATTGCCCTCGAGGCTGGCAACGTCGTCATTGTGGGCGACAACCTGAATAGCATAGTCACCGCGATGAAGCTCAGCAGGAGGACTTTCGCCAAGATAAGGCAGAACCTGTTCTGGGCACTGGCGTACAACACGGCTGCGATCCCAGTGGCGGCAGGATTGCTCTATCCTCTAACTGGATGGCTGCTGAGCCCGATGCTGGCCGCGGGCGCCATGGCTTTCAGCTCCATCTCGGTCGTGATGAACGCATCACTCTTGAAGCGGTTCAAGCCCTGACAGGTGGCGGCCATATATCATCAAGAACGGCCTGGAAGGGCATATTTATTCATGCCAGCCATAGAAAAGGTTATGTTGGCGGTAGCCAATAACATCGGCCAAGTCTGCGAACGGTCGTGCTTGGCCGTAGCTGGCTGACATGTGGGGCGCTGCGGGATGGAACTCCCTCCACCCTTCGATACCTCCCAATCGGATGTGGCCTTATGTTCGGCAAGAAGCTGTTGAAAGGATATCTTGTAGAAAGAGACGGAACCCTCCTCAAGGAATTCGTGTTCAACCCCAAGGTAGAGGTCTATTACGACGACATCAAGAAGGCCACTGAGGGGAAAGGAGACCTGGCGGCCCTGGGCGCCTTCGAGGTGGACAGGTACGTCGGGACCGTCGTCAAGGGCTCGAAGATGCACTTCATCATCATCAGCAGGGACGTCGTCGAGGAGGAGGAGACGACATTCTTCACCGAGATGCTCAACTCGGTGGACGGTTCCCTAGACACCGCGATAGAGAGTAAGCTGACCAGGGCCAGAGAGGCTGAGGAGGCGGCCAAGGCGGAGCAGGTCAAGGCCAAGGAGGCGTTGGAGGCTGCCAACGCTGAGAGGGATGCGATCGTCAGCGAGGCCGGGGAGATGGACCTTCTCAGGACAGAGCTGGAGAACCTCAGGACCGAGACCTCGAAATGGCAGGACGAACTGAAGGAGTTCGAGACCAAGGTCAACGAGAGGCACATGCAGATCAACGAACGTGTCACCCTGCTGCTCGAGAGAGAACAGGCGCTCATACGCAACCAGAAGGCCTTCGATGTGGCGATGGAGGCGAAACGCGGCCTTGCTCGGACAATGCAGGAGAGCATCGCGGAGGGCATCTCGGATTACGAATCGGGCTTCGGCAAGCTTGCGGAAGAGAGGAGCGCCATCGACGCCAGACGCGCCAAACTTGAGGAGGATCTGGCCAATCACGCGACGGACTTGGAGGAGTGGCAGGTCAAGGTCGAGGAATCCAAGAAGAGGATAGAGGGATTGGACAAGGAGAGAGAGGAACTCACACTCATCGGTAACGATCTCAAATCAAGGGAGGAAAAGCTCAGACAATTCGACGAGGAGCTGATGGAGAAGAAGCACCAGCTCGACGAGTCGGTCAGGGACCACGAGGTCGAGAAGGCGGACCTGGCGGACCGCGTAGAGGAGATCAACGCCCGGGAGAAGGCGATCGCCGAGGGCGAGGAGAAGCTGCGGACCGAGAAGGAGGCACACGAGTCGGTCCGTGCAGAGCTGGACGCGAAAGAGAAGGACCTCGTCAGCTGGGAGTCTGCGCTTGCAGAGCGCGAGTCCGAGCTGAACGACAAGGCCGCCTCGTTCGAGGCGGAGAAATCGGAGCTTAGCAGCCGCAGAGAGCAGATGGAGGCGAGCGGCGAGGCCCAGCAGGCTGAGCTGACGACACTCCTGGCCAACATAGGCAAGGAGAACGAAGGGCTCCAGTCGAAGGCGACGGCGCTCGAGGAGCTGGAGACGCAGCTCAAGGCGCGCGAGTCGGAAGTGCTTGAATCCGAACAGCGTGTGGAATCGCTCCTGCGCGAGCTGGACAAGCGCGAGAGGGACATCGTCAAGAATGAGTCCGCTTTGGAGGTCCGAGAAGCCTCGAAGCAGGCGGACGACCAGAGCATCCAGGAGAGGCAATTGGCCATCGAAGAGAAGGAGACAGAGCTCCAGAAGAAGGCTGCTGAGGCCGAGGAGCTCAAGGCAGGGCTCGCCGCGAAGGAGGACGAGCTCGCTGCGATGAGTGCGGGCCTCGAGGCCGCGAAGGCCGCTGTCGCAAAGGGCGAATCCGAACGGTCGGAGCTGGATGCGAGCATCTCCGAGAGGGAGGAGAACCTTAAGAGCAGGGTGGAGGAGCTGGACGCCCGGGAGAAGGCGCTCAGCTCGATGCAGCTCGAGATAGACGAGCGGGACAAGTCACTCAGCGAGAAGGAGGGCGCGGTCCACGACGAAGGCGACAGCCTCAAGTCCAAGATGGATGAGGAGATGGCGCGGCTGGAGGACGAGAGGAAGGCGCTCGACGACCGGGCGGCGAGGATCGATGCCCATGAGAAGGAGATCATGGCCAAGGAGGAGGAGGTCTCCAAGGCGAGGGCCGAGGTCGACGCCCGCGAAGCCGAATTCAACCAGAGGTTGGAGGAGATGAGCAGGAAGGAGACCAGCCTCGAGGAGGAATCAGGCAAGCTCGCGCAGGAACGGACCAAAGTGGAGTCGATGAAGGAGCGACTCGATAAGCACAAGCAGCTCATAAGCGAGCAGACAGACAGCATCTCCGACATAACCAGGAGACTGGAAGAGCTGAGGTCGAAAGCGCGCCAGCGACCGACGGTGAAGCCCGAGGGTGACGCCGCGGAACAGTCATCAGACAAGAACGAGGCGCAGTGAAGCGTCCCGCGCACGAGAGCGCATCGGTGTTTCTGAGAGGACGATTAGGCAAGCACGGGCCAGCCATCATGCTCGAGCCTTCGTGCTGCATCGAGCAACGTCCTCCTGAACAGAGGTCTTGTGGTGGCGGACAGACGGAGATGCCTCGCGACGAACGGCCGGACGCTCTCCCGCGTCTCGGACCCGGACTCATTCTCATAGGCATCCATGAGCCTCATGCAGAGGTCGAATTTGACCGGTGTGAATATGGGTTCGCTGCCGAGGATGGAGGTCAACAGCTGGCCTATGTCATCCATGGGGTCGCCCTCAACGACATCTTCCAGATCGACGCCATAGACGCGGCCGTCACACAACAGGAAGTTCGTGAGCTCCGCGTCGGCCATGATCATCGGTCGGCCGCCATCGCCCATTTTCTCGTGGAAACGCGCGAGCCATACGGCGAGGCACTCCGCGGCTTTGATGCTGAACATGTGGTTGATCAATGAATCGCACCGCTCGCCCGGCAAGTACTCGATCACCATGTAATCCTCCGATCGGTACAACGGGAACGGAACATCGAGGCCCGACTGTCGTGCCTTGGCCAAATGGGCGAACTCGCCCTCCGCCTTGCCGCTCAGAGACCTCTTAAGAATGACTGGGCGCACGTCTGTCTCAACCACCCAAACACGGTTCCTCTTGCTGGGTATGAGCCGCTCGTTTATGACGACTACCCGCTGGTTCAACGCCTTTCTCAGGGCGTTCCAGCCAGGGGAGTCTAGGAGAGTCAGGTTCTGGGGCATCGCTTTCCCTTATGCTACATACCGCAATAAGTAGTCTCTGGCCCAGGAGTTCGCGATGTGAAACCATAAGAGACGCAGCATCATCTCGGCGGCGCGGCGGGGTCCCGGATCATGGCCGTGTCCTCACGGAGGAGGTCTACGAGCTCCTTCGTAGTGCGGAGGGCCTCGTCGATGTCCCCGCGGTGCAACGCGTTCATGGCGGCCTTCATCATCACGATGTACCTCGACGACTCGATGCCCTTCATCTTAGCCTCGACCACGAGGTTCCTGGCCTTGGACAGCTCTGTTCTAACCAGGTCGGGGATGTCTGGCGCCACGGTCTCCTCGGCTTGGCGCGCCAATGCGGATACGAGCGGCCAATCGCCCTCCCTGCATGCCTCCCATGCATCGCTCATCAGGCGTCTCGCCTTCTTCGTGTCGCTGCCGATCGCGCTCACCTCGGTTATCATCAGCTCGATGTCCTCCAGGAGACGAGCGGAACCAGCGAAACCATGCATCGCCTCAGTGTATAGAAGCTCTCGCGACTTGACCCGAGGCTTGACCATGGAGAACACATCGAACCTGCCTGGAGACGACACTTTCGAAGCGTCATGGGCCACGACCTCCTCCGGCTCTTCCTCCTCGACCTCTTCAGCAAGAGGGCCGTCGGCGAATATGGCACCGCAGAACGGGCAGTACGAATCGCCAGAGCCCACCATCATGTCGCACGAAGTGCACTGATACTGGACCTCCTGCGCCATCTCCGCCTCCTTCTGAACAGGCATGTCTGGGGGTCCCACAGCTGATGGCCCCACGAAAGCAGGTGGACTGTTCCTTCTGATCGGCTCGTGAGTATTAGGGGACAATGGCTCAGACGGGAGTGACCGTAGAGTTCTCTGCAGGCGCTGCCTGGACTTGCCCTGTTGTTGGTTGCTGCGCCTCGCGTTGTATCCAGACATCTTGCTGTCACTCTCCGTAGGTTCCGGCACTCATTAATTCTGGGAGGTCTGAGGACTTAAACCCTGTGCCATGGCTATCATTCGATGCAACAAATCGTTGCGCGAACGGCCCGGGGAAATCAGCCCGTCCCGATCATCTTCAGGAGCTCCTCCTCGGTGATGATCTTCTTGCCCATCTTCTCAGCCTTCTTCAACTTCGAGCCCGGGTTCTCTCCGGCGACGACGTAGTCCGTGGACTTCGTGACGGAGGCGCCCACGGTCCCCCCGAGACCCTCGACCTTGGCGCCCGCTTCCGTCCGTGTCATGGACCTAAGCTCCCCAGTGAAAAGGAACGTCTTACCATCGAGCGGCCCCGCTCTACGCGCGCTGACAACCATGCTCAGGTCGGCGTCGCGAAGGCGCTCCACCAGGGCGATGTTGGTCGGGTTCTCGAGGAACCGGCGGACGGATGACGCCACCACTCCGCCCACGCCGTTCACCCGGGACAGGTCATCGGCACTCGCAGTGATCAGCGCGTCCATGCTCCCGAAAGCCAAGGCCAGATCGCGGGCGGTCGTGAACCCGACATGCCGGATGCCCAAAGCGAACAAGAGGCGGTCGAACTCCTTCGCCCTGCTCGACTCGATGGCATCCACTATGCTCTTCGCGGACTTCTGCGCCACGCCCTCGAGGCCCGTCAACCTCTCAGGCGTCAACACGTATAGGTCTGCTACATCATCGACAAGACCTGCGTCAACCAGCTGGTCGATCAGTGACGGCCCGACGCCCTCGATGTCCATGGCGTCCCTGGAACAGAAATGCAGGAGCCTTTCCTTCACCTGCGCGGGACATGAGGCGTTGTCGCATCTCCTCACGGCCTCGTCCTCCTCCCTCGATGTCTGAGAACCGCACGCAGGACACAGCGAGGGCATCTCGAACAGCTTCTCCTCGCCCGTCCTCGCCTCTGTTATCGGCTTGACGACCTGAGGGATCACGTCCCCGGCGCGCTCGACCAGCACCCTGTCGCCTATCATCAGCCCTTTCCGGACAATCTCGCCCTCATTGTGAAGCGTCGCCCTGGATACCGTGACGCCCCCGATGTCGACCGGCTCGAGGACCGCCACGGGCGTCAACGCGCCCGTCCTCCCCACCTGGACGCGTATGTCGACCAGCCTCGTGGTCATCTGCTTCGCCGGGAACTTGTACGCAATCGCCCATCTGGGGTTCTTGGCGGTCGAGCCCAGCCGCCTCTGCTGATCGGTGGAATTGACTTTGATGACCATGCCGTCGATCTCGTACTCCACATCGTCGCGCCGAGACTCCCAGCCCGAGATGTGGTCGAGGACCTCGTCGATCGTCTTGAATACCCTGATGACGGGGCTCGTCCTCAGGCCGGCCTTCGCTATCGCCTCCAGACAGCCAGTGTGAGTGTCGGGCGTCTGCCCGTCGTTGAAGCTCAGTGAGTAGAATATCGCCTCGAGCGGCCTCTCCGCAGCCACTCTCGGGTCGAGCTGACGTATCGACCCAGCAGCGGCGTTCCTCGGGTTGGCGAACAGCTGCAGCCCGGCGCCCTCCCTCTCCCTGTTGAGCAGTCTGAAACCCTCGACGGGGAGATACACCTCGCCCCTTATCTCGGCGGATGACAGCCCAGAGGACGGGTCTAAGCGGAGCGGGATGCTGCGTATCGTCCTTACGTTGGAGGTGACGTCCTCACCCACCCTGCCATCCCCTCGAGTGGCGCCTCTGACGAGCATACCATCCTGGTAGAGGAGCGCGATGCCGAGCCCGTCGATCTTCAGCTCTACGACATACTCGACCGCTTCACCCTCTAGCCATTTCCTCACCCGCCCGTCGAACTCACTCAGCTCATCCGAGGAGTAGCAGTTGTCCAGGCTGAGCATCGAGATCCTGTGCTCGACCTGCGAGAACTCGTCGAGTGGTGTTCCAGACACCCTCTGGGTCGGGGAATCAGGTGATATCAGCTCGGGATTCGCGGCCTCCAGCGCTGACAGCTCCTTGATCAGTATGTCGTACTCGCGGTCTGATATCTCTGGGTCGTCCTCGACGTAGTACTTCCTGTCGTGGTGCGATATGAGCTCGACCAGCTCTTTGACCCTTCCGCGTGCCGATTGCTTGTCTTCGTTCATGCTCTTCTGCCACGCAACTTCTTCTCGACCGCTGCCGGGTCGAGCGTGTTGAGGACGTCGCCTCTCTCCAGCCAGCCACGTCTCGCGGTGATGATACCGAATCTGAGATAATCAAGGTGTCGGATGGAATGGGAATCGGTGCCTATCGACATCATGACGCCCATCTCCTTGGCCATGCGGCAGTGTGCGTCCCGCAGGTCCAGCCTGTCGGGGAAGGAGTTGATCTCCATCATCACACCGTTCTCCCGTGCCGAGTCCAGCACCGCTGCGAGGTCCATGTTCGCCGGGTCGCGACGGCCGATTATCCGTCCCGTTGGGTGTCCTATGATGTCGACCGCGCCCGACCGAATGGCGGTCACGAGCCGGTCTGTCATCTGCCCTGGTTCCATCCTCATACGCGAGTGCACCGATGCGATGACGACGTCCAGCTCTCTGAGCACCGACGACGGCAGGTCCAGCGATCCATCAGATAGTATGTCGACCTCGCTTCCCGCGAACACACGAATCCCGCTCCCGGCGCGGTCCTCCGCCTTCCGGACCTCCCCTATCTGGGCGAGCACCTTCTCCGGCGACAAGCCGTTCGCGATCGAAAGGCTCTGCGTGTGGTCGGTTATGGCGATGAACTTGTGACCTCTCGCAGCAGCAGCGGCGACGATGTCGTCTATAGAATCCGACCCGTCGCTCCAGTCTGAGTGCACGTGCAGGTCCCCTTTGACTTCGGATTCCTGCAGCAGCTCGGGGAGCGCACCTTGACGGGCCGCTTCGACCTCCCCCGCATCCTCTCTGAGCTCTGGGGGTATCCAAGGCAGTCCGAGGGCCCCGTACACGTCGTCCTCGGTGTCCCCGGCCAGCCTCAGACCCGAGTCTCTCTCGAACACGCCGTATTCGTTAACTTTCAGGCCTTTCTCGATGCCCACCTTCCGTATGAGGACATTGTGCTCCTTGGAGCCTGTGAAGTACTGAAGAGCCGCACCATAGCTTGACAATTCCACGATCCTGAGGTCGACCTGGAAGCCTCCAGCCAGGCGGACACTTGTCTTCGTGGCGCCGCTGACGACGACTTCATCGACCCGTTCGTACCTGACGAACGCCTCGGTGACCGTCTGGGAATCGTCGCATCCCACGAGTATATCGATGTCACCGATCGTCTCCTTCCCCCTTCGAAGACTCCCGCAGATGTCGATGTGGTCGAGATGGACTTGGCCTCTGAGATACTCGACGTACGCCCTGGCGACGGGCAACGCCTCACCCAGGTAAGCTCTACGGCCCTTTGACTCGAGCGTCTTGATACCACTGAGTATCCTCTCCTCGGTCCGCTCGCCGAAGCCCTTGAGCACCCTCACCTTGCCAGCCAGCGCGGCCTCCTTGAGCTCGGCCAACGACGATACCCCAAGCTCCCTGTGCAGAACCATGGCGGTCTTCGGGCCTATATCGGGGACGGCCATGATCTCCAGGAGCCCGGGTGGCGTCTCCGACCTCAGTCGTTCGAGGTATTCCAGGTCTCCGGTCTTCACGATCTCCTCGATCTTCTTGGCGATGGCTTCCCCAACCCCAGAGATGTCCCTGTGATCGCCGTTCGCCACAGCGGTGGCGATCTCGACATCCAGCTGCTCTATTGCAGAGGCTGCGCGTCTGTAAGCCTGTGGCCTGAAGGCCACTCCCTGAAGCTCAAGGAGATCCGCAATCTCATAGAACACTGCGGCAACGCCCCTGTTTCGCATTTCCGTTGACATGCTGGCCATACCCAAACTCAATCGCTCGGAATATAGGTTTCCATTGCGGTTACTTCGTTCTCCATCAACGAACGGCCGTCAGCTACACCGCTCTCCGCCGTCGCAACGGGCCTCATTTCAGCAACTTATGGGACCGTGGCGATGACAGCTGGATGCGCTAATACATCGAGCATATATATCATATATGATATGTATGTATCATTAGTGGTATGATATCCGATGATTGACCAGGGACTCCTCGTGATACTGGCTAGGCGCGGAAGAATCGACATAGTCCGGACACTTAAGTCCTTCCCGGACAGGGACTTCAGCATAAACGAACTCGCAAGGGTCTCGGGCGTCCCCACTATGACGACCTGGAGAGCCGTCAACGAGCTCAAGGGTGCCAAGATCATCAAAGTCAGAAAGGTCGGGAACGTACGGTCCGTCAGGATCACATCGGACAGTTCCAAGCTGAAGATGCTCAGGCTGGTAGAGGAGACCGACCCACAGAAAGGCAGCGCCCGGATGTTCGCCCATCAGATATCGGAGAACGACTGGGCCACCGAGTGCAGGCTCTTCGGTTCGATAGGCCGAGGAGTGCACATCCCAGGCGAGGAGGTAGACATCGCCGTTGTGTACGATGATAGACTCGCGACGGAGGAGACCGTCAAGGAGGCGGCGGCTCAGGTTGCACGGCTGCTCCACGAGGAGACCAACGTCACCGTTTTGCCGCTTTGCGTTTCGATGAAGGATATGGCGAGAAGGGGAGGCTTGGCGGCAGAGCTGAGGGACAAGGAAATCATCTGGACGAGAAAGGCCTGAATCGATGCGAGGGCTCTGGTTCTGCAACCTGCGTCGTCTGCGACAAAAATGAAGACACTGCGACCGTCGCGGTGTCTACTGTGACCTCACGCTGGAGAAATGCCCGTACACGTGCCTTGCGATCTTCGCCGCGGCCTGTACGGCCCTATCCTTCTGGCCATCTTGGATGTTCTTGAAGAAACAGCATAGGACCACATGCGAAGTCGTCGATACATAGATGACGCCCGCGTTGGCTACCGAACACGCGGTTTCTCCCGATTTAAGGGCGACGGGTATCTCGGGCGACAGGAGACACGACATAGATGCGGCGTTCTCCTGCCTCATGAGCAGCGAAAGTATCGTCTCGCTCGATTCAGGTGAGACCACCTCATGCGTGACTATCTTCTCGAGGAATATGCCAATCTCACCCGGAGAGCCGACGTTGTCGAAGACCTCGTCGTAGACGCGCTGAGTCTTCATGCGCTTCTGCGCCTTCATGCCGTACATGCTCTCGTACGTCTTCCTGAACTCCTCGATTGTCAGGCCCGCGGCCTCGCGCTCGGTCTGGTTGAGAGCCTTCATCCGCTCTATGTCCGAGAGGCCCTTCCAGCGTCGCGCGGCCTCAGGGATCGTGAGGTCCTTGTACGGGCCATATCCCATGGACATGAGGAAACTCTCGCGGTACGGGATGTAAATCGACGTCTTGGCGAGGCCCATCTCACGGATGAGCATGTTTACGCGCTGGATCCCTATCCGCTTCCAAAGCATCTCCGAGGCAGTGTTGTCCGTCGCTATGATCATGAGGGAGAGGAGGTCTTTGATCGTCGGCTTCAGGCCGGGCTGGAGATATTGCAGCAACCCCTCCCCGATGCAGTAGTGGCGTGTCTCAAGCTCTATCCTCTCGTCAAGGGAGAGCATGCCCGCGTCCGCCTGACGGAAGGTCTCTACGACCACGCCGAGCTTGTGAACGCCGCCCAACGGGAATATCTTGTCGGCGTCGATGGATATCGACTTCCCCGACTCGATGTGCTTCATGTAGAAGCCCATCTGTCCGTTGACCTCCTTGGAGATTTTGACTATCTCCGATCTCAGCTTAGTGAGCTCGGAGGATGTTGCCTTACGCTTTTGCTTATCGGGTGTCAATGTCAAACCTCTCATCTCAGACTATGACGATGCGCAAGCAGCCCCGTAGACAGGGCGATGCGCTACAAGGTCGCCTGAAAAGCATCGAGATGTCACTATTTGAGCGCTTCGCTGCAACACTACACAGGTCTGGGTGGGCCGTTTCCCTCCTTAAGGGCCACTATATGATGACCAACAGAACCCCACCACAGCAGTGCAGATACATTGGAGCAGTGGTAAAAGGGGGAAAGAGACCGGAAGAGGGCCCATCGGGCCCTTGGGGGGGATTGGGGGA
>DATKWQ010000039.1:0-30456 GCA_035529455.1 Thermoplasmata archaeon | reverse complement strand
GAGCCTCGCCGTACATCTCCTCCTCCTCACCGTCGTAGGTGAACTCCCAGGTGTAGTTCACTATGCCGATATCGTCGCTTGATGCGGACCCGTCGAAGGTCACTTCATCGCCCACGTCCACCGTCTGGTCCGTACCAGCATTGGCGACTGGTGCTGCACTTGTCGTGATGTTCGCCTCTGCGGACTCACTCACGTTCTCCCCGCGACCGTCATCCACGTAGACCGTGAATGTGTACACGCCAACCTCCGAGTACGCATGGGTTGGAATCTCACCCACGACCAATCCGGATTCGTCTCCGAAGTCCCAAGTGTAGTTGAGGGTGTCGTCATTGGGGTCCGTTGCGGTCACATTGAAAGTGATCGCATCGTACACCAATCCCGTCTTGTCTGCGAGTGATACAATCTCGGGAGGCAGGTTCGTGCTCGGGTCAAGGACGATGATGATGGCGGATTTCGTCACATTGTGTATTCCGTCATCCACGTACACACGGCAGATGTAGCCAGGGTATTCGTTCGCGACATCATAGATATGGGTCACATCGGTCCCTTCCTCCATGTCAGAGTCGTCGCCGAAATTCCACCACACGGTCATATCGTCGCCATCGGGATCGTACGGATCGACGGAGAACTCCACCTCTTCGCCCATCATCACTGTCTGGTACGGAAGATCGGAGAAGAGAGGCGCAGCGTTGGCGACTATCGTCATCGGCACTGCACTCGAGCTGATGTTGTCCTGATGATCCCAGACATACAGGTATGCCGAGACTGTACCGGCCGGGGGATACGTGTGTGTCACGGTGAACTCCACCTCTGTATCTGGGGCAGTCTCGTCACTATCGAACACCGCATATGTGTCGTCGCCGAACGCGAAGGTGAACCTCAACGCGTCGCCATCCGCGTCGCTCGCTGTTCCAGTGAATGATACCTCCTCGCCGGTGTACGGATCGCTCTTGCTCGGAATCAACGATATGACTGTCGGCGCTGAGTTGTCAGGCGAAGTCACAGTGACCAGGCCCGTATCGGACACGTTGTGACCTTCCACATCACTGTTGTCATCCGCATAGACCGTCAAGGTGAATGCACCCTGCGAGGCGTACGTATGCGAGGCCTCGGTCACGTCGGTGACTGTCTTCTCCGTGCCATCGCCCCAGTCCCAGGTGAACGTCAATTCGTCCTCGTCGTCGTCGGACGCCGTCACCGTGAAGTCATACGACTCATCCTCCAAGACATCGCTGAAATCGGGCACGTCGATAATCGGCGGCGCATTGCTGGACACCACTACCAGGGCGTTTGCGCTCACCGGTCTGTTCTCCAAACCCACGTGGTCATCATCGACATACATCGTGACGGTGTATGCCCCCTGAGCCGTGTACTGGTGCTCCACAATCTGCCCTTTGTCAGAGTAAATGTCCCCGAACGACCATGAGAACGACAAATCGTCACCGTTGTCATCGACGGCACTCCCAGTGAATGTGACGACGTCGCCCGTGTCTGGGTTCGTCGGGTCCATCGTTATTACCAGCGAGTGTGGGGCCGTGTTGGACACATCGATCACTTTGACAGTCGTGTTCTTCCACGATATGAAGTAGTCTGCTGTGGCGTCGTCGTCGACCTCCTTCGCCGCGAAATAGACCTCATAGTATCCGTCCTCAGCATATTCGTGCGTCGTTGATCCAGGATACGCCAGCCATTCAGAGCTTGAGCCATCGCCCCAGAACCATCTGTACTCCAACTCAGAAGAGGGCGACGCGTCGTCGACTGCAACACCGCTGAATGGTATCGCGTCACCCATGAATCCCTCGAAGCTCGAATCGAGGCTTGTTATCTCCGGGGCTGAGTTCGGTGGATTGGCCGCATCCGGTCCGCTAGGCGACATCATCATGTAGACATAGGGTAACCCCTGGTCCGGCATCAGCATGAAATTCTCTTCCCAGTCGCCATGGCCTCGCCAAATGTCAGTGTTGACAGCATACAACTCCTTCCGATACGCGATGGCCTGGCAACTGAAGTCCTCGTACGCGATATCCTGCATTTCGTTTATGATCGCTTGACGAACTGCAGGGTCCATAGCTGTGAGAGACACGTTGTACAACGCATCGAACTCTGGATCGGACATGTACACATCGCTCCAGCTACCAATTTCCATCGTCGTAAGGACAGAAAGCACGTCGACCGAAGGATCGGACAGTGGCGTGAACATCCAGTCCCACAGCCACGTATCGTATGACCCCGTGTACCAGGCAGTGTTCATCTGATTGGAGCTCTTGAGTTCCAGGTTCAGTTTGATGCCAGCTTCTTCACACCAGTCCATGATCATATCAGCGCCGACAAGCCACTCCTCAGGTTCACTCAGCGTAAGGAATCTGAACTCCAAGGGCAAGAGTTCGGTCACACCTTCTTCCACTTCCCAATATCCGTACAGAGGACACTGTGTAGCTCCCGCAGGGTTGCCCGCCGCATCCATGTTCCAGCCCGCGGCCATCAGATCCGCTCTGGCCTGAGCCGTGTCGAATTCGACAAGCTCAGGCCCATCGTAGCGGTGATACCACGGATTGACATCAGGGATGAGTGAGTCGGCGTATGTCCCAAGTTCCACCAAGACATCCTCGATGAAGGCGGTTTTGTTAATGCATCTCGCAAAAGCCTTCTTCACAATCGGGTCCAGAAGTATCTGGCTGTTGTACGCGTCGGGACCGCCTATCCAGCCCAAGTCCTCTCTCATCTCCTCCGTCAACTGGTTGAGGTTGAACTCATAGACGAACCCTGTGCTCTGCGCAAACCCAATGATGTTCGACTCCTTTGGAAGGTCGTTCACGAAGACTGACGGAGGAACACCCATCATGCAGTCAAGCTCTCCGGCCTTCAGCTGTTCCCACGCAGTCAGCTGGTCCGTGGTCTGGACAAGTTTCAGCTCGTCAACGTGTATCTGCCAGCCCCTGTTCTCCTCTTGGAACCAGAACGGGTTCCTCTTCAGCACGGCTTCGCCGGCTTCCGGCAGGCCGTCAAGATCGTAGTAGAACGGTCCTGATCCAATGGGCAGGGCGTTCGCCAAGTTCGTCGGGTTACCACCACCACTGTCCCAGTAGTAGGCGGGAAGTATTGGAATCGTGGCTATCGCACCCACAAACGGAGCGAACGGATGGTCTAAGACGATAGTCAACTTGTAGTCGCCATCTGGAATCATATCCGCAATGGTCGGAGGCATGTCAGGTCCATCCACTGGTCCAGGGAAGTAGAAGTGGAGGTTGCTCTTGTATTCCTGGATTGCGTTGTAGGTCCAGATGATATCGTTCACGGTCACCTGCTCCGTCGGATTGAATGGATCGTCCGGATTGCAGAAGTAAGCATTGTCGGCAATTTCGAAAGTCCATGTCAGGCCGTCATCCGACGATTCCCATGATCTCGCCAGGTCTCCCTTGATATTCAAGTCCACGTCGTATGTCAACAAAGTGCTCATGCAAAGCCAAATCACAGTATACTCATCGGCCATAGTGTACTCGAATGCATTCAGCGTGGCAATCGCCAGCTCCGACGTGCCAATCCTGAACAGTCTGTTCACGTCATCCAAAGCAGCCACATCGCGCACGGCACCGATGCCATCGCCATCCTCCGCGAACGAAGGCAGGCCAAGCATCATCGCCGCAAGAATCACAGCAGCAAACATGGCCGTTCTTGAGACACGAGTTTTCTCACAACTATACATTTTCTGTCTTCCCCCTTAGTCTTACTCTCGGTTCAGACACAGCCGCGGGCGTCCACTAGATGTGCTAACACAGGTGCTACTGCAAACGCTATCACCCGGTATCTCCAGACACCCCCCGTATGCCAATGCCAGTACCGAATTCTACCGTTCAGCTAGACGATCGTAGCTATATATTACTTCGCCAATCGACGAGGAGCTCGGGCCTGTTCGGCGAAGCGGGGCCAGTATTGCACGCTCATCCCACGGAAGACACATCCAAATACCGCAATTGGGTCGGACTCGACGAGGTGATTGCTGACGCCTCAGCTCAAGTGAGAAGGCTGCCCGTGAGCTTGCACGCTCGACAGTGCAGTTCCCCGATTCCTGCGTGCATCACCGCTTCCTCAACTTAGGATTCAGAATGTCGTCCAAGGCGTAGCCGAGAAGCGTGAAACCAAGGACCACGAGGACGATACAAAGACCGGGAGCGATAATCCACCAGTGCAAGCCGATTGTGAAGGCGCCAGCACTCTGGGCGAACGATAGCATCGTCCCCCACGTGACCACTCCGATCGGCCTCATGCCGAGGAAGCTCAGAGTCGCCTCAGAGAGAATGGATACCGCAACAGTGAGAATCGTGTTGGCGAACACGAGTGGGAACGAGTTCGGGAGCACATGCCTCCGGATAATCCCAAGGTCGGATGCCCCAATCGCACGCGCGCGCTCTATATACTGCCGCTCTCTAATCGACAGGACCTGAGCACGCACCATACGGGCCGTCGGTGACCAGCCCGTGAAGCCGATGATGAGGATGATACCCAACAAGTCGATCGTGCCTAGCAGCGCAGCAACGATAATCATCAGGACCAGCCATGGGATCGACAATACGACATCGTTGGCTCGCATAATGACCTCGTCGACACGGCCGCCCACGTAGCCGGAGTACAGACCGACGATGGCCCCGAGAACGGAGGCTATGATTGCGGAAAAGATACCGACAATCATCGATGTCCGGGCCCCGTACAGCAGCTTGCTGAAGATGTCAGCCTCGAACGTGTCGGTTCCAAGCCAGTGCGTCGTCCAGTTCTCAGTGAGATATGCTATGAATCCAGCCAGGATGAGAACCGAACCCAGTGTTACTGCCGTGGCGACAGAAATCGTGGCAATTCTCGTCGGTATCTTGACCCCGCGTTTCTCGGATTGCGTCACAACGCCATGCGGGCGCTTGTAGGCACTATGGAAACATATGCCGCTCACAAACAGCAGGACACCGTTCAAGGCGTAGCCGCCAAAAAGATACTCTCCCTTCTGATCCACCGGGATATCGCCAATCGCCAAGCCTATCATCAAGAATATGGGCGCAAGAGCGCAAACGATGCCTACCCATCTCTTGTTCCTCCTGCTCTTGGTTACCCGTCTTCTCGTGCCGTTTGACACCATCACCAGGGATATGCCAAGGACTGTGAATACGTACATCGCGCCGAGCCATTCGCCTATGACCCTGCTCCAAAGGTCTGGACGCGCGTCCGTGTCCCATGAATAGGTGACGTATGCTAGAATGAGCAAACACGCAGCTGCCGCAGAAGTCGCGAGCGCGTTCACTCCCAATCCTCTATTTGGCGACGGCTTCGTTGCTCGCAACATCTCCACGGCCGTGAGGACCGCCAAAATGGCTGCAACAGCGACGGCCACCAACATCAGAACATCGGCGTATTCCGCAAGTTCCGTCAGGTATTCACTCACAAAAACGGTCATTGTGAGTCCGACGGCCGCAAGAGCTAATATGAAGGCGTACAACAGCATTGAACCTTCGGATAGAGGTTTCGACGCCCTTCTGTACGCCTTAGCCAATGCGATGACCGAGACGGTCAATAGTATCGCACCAGGTGTGACCAGAAGGCCAGCGCTCTCGCCTGGTCCCGACAGCTGCAACAGGTACGCCGCGTATATGATTCCAATGGCCATCAAGGATACAGCAAGCGCGGCGGTCTGAATTGTCTTATTGAGCCTCCATGCCGCTGTCCTCTTGTAAGCGGCGACGAGCGTGACTAATGATACAAAGAAGGAGGCGAATGGAGGCAGAATTAAGAATGCCAGCTTTGGCCAATCCGGTGAGTCTGTGGCAAAATCGGAAGGTTTGGACCATTTCCCCTCCCCCAAATTGCTAGTATCGTACGGGGCGATTGCAGGCCCTATAAACGCGAGCACTATGAAGACCACAAGGATTGCGATTCCGGTGGCACCTAATGGGTTTTTGAGGATCTGCCAGGTGATGTCGGACAACTGCCTATAGGCCAGGTGCATCTTCTCGACTCTGACCTCGCTGAAGAACGGCAATTTCACCTTTGTTCCTCTTGATTTTGTATTGGTCGACAATCCGCCACCTCTATGTCATTTTGATCCTGGGATCGATGTACAGCAGTACAAGATCACCAATGAAGTTCGCAATCACGACTGCCACACCACCGATTACGATTATGAATTGGAGAATGGGGAAGTCCAGTTCGTAGATAGACTTGATAGTCCGCCAACCGATACCCGGATAATTGAAGATGACTTCGACCTGATAGGCGCCTCCAATTATGAACGCGATGTCCATGGCAATCAGTGCCACTATGGGCGGCAATCCGTTTGGGAGCGCGTGTCTTCTTAGGACAGCCATATCGCTGCATCCCTTCGCCCTCGCGGTCAGGATGTAATCTTCAGTGAACACATCGATCAGAGAACTCCGCATGACCAGCGATATCCCAGCCACTGTGGCAAAAGCCAAAGTCAGTGATGGTACGATAAGATGCTTGATCATGCTGAGCACGACCGGAAATGTCCATTTCAGCTCCGCCCCGTAGGTGTCGGTGTCGTAATATCCAGCTAACGGGAATTGTGGCCACCAGTTCAGCCCGAGCGGATAGGACGTAAACAGCATCTGGAGGATTATCGCGAACCAGAAGACGGGCATGCCGTAGAAGAAAAGCGATATCGCGGACGCCCCGAGATCAAATGGCCCTCCTCGTCTGAACGCTGAATATGCGCCAATGACCATTCCAATCAGGATCGTGAAGATGGTGGACGCTCCTACCAGGAGCATTGTCCATCGCATATCCCCCACGATGATATCTAAAACGGGACGAGAATTCGCCATATACGAAGTGCCCCAATCTAGGGTGATAGCGTTGTACATGTAGGTCAGATACTGTTCGGGCAACGATTCGTTCAGGTTGAACTTCTCCATCAATTCCCACTTCAACGAATCGTCGAACTTCGGGTCTCGAGGAACCATGTTAAGGATTGGCTCACCGGGCATCAGGTGGATGAGGAAGAAGTTGAGCGTCATGATGCCCAGTATCGTGATGATCATGTTCAGGACTTTGCGGCTGATAATACCCCTGAACGACCTCTTCTTGGACATTAGTCGACCTCCACCTCCAAGCGGTCGTCCGGCTCGTCGATCTGCTCGCTCTTTACCAGCTTCATCTCTTCCAGCGACACTCCCTGGGACTCAAGCAACGCTCTGCGGCGTCTCGTTCGCAGCAAGTTCACAACAATTGCCACAGGTATAGCCAGGAGAATTCCCAAAGCCGTGTAGTCCCACCAGTTCCACACTTCGACCGTCCTAATATACACCGTATCGACGGTTATCTCCAGTATCTTCGTCTTGTTGTGGGTCAACAGTCCGATGACGTTGTCTGTGTACGTTATCGTGATGCTATAGTCGCCGACCACCGAATACGAATGGTTGACCACGCACGTGGTCGTTCCGTTCTGATATTCCGTCAGGTTGTAGGACTCTATCGAGCTATTGTCGCCGAAGTCACATCGTACCTCCAGTGCATCACATTCCGGATCTGCGAAGACGAGGATGAACTGTATGACCTCATCTGGGACAGCGAAATTGCCGTTTTCGAGCGTATAATCTATTCTTTGAACGCTAGGGGGCATGTTGTTGGATGAGACCTGAACGAGCCTATACCTCAGGACCTCATGTTCTGGGAGATTGTCTGTGACGCTAACGGAAATGTTGAACACGCCTGTTTCGTTGAAGAAGTGCGTCTGTTTGAATGTGTATATTACCAGACCTCCGTAAGATGTGTTCACTAGCAGTTCTTCCCCGTCGTCCATGTCCCAAGTGGCGGTCACTATATCTCCATCCGTGTCATACACTTGGACAGTGAACGTTATTGAACAATAGCCTACAGCAACATCGATCATCGGTGTTTCGTTTGACATCATTATCTCAGCAACAACGGAAGGTGCTGAATTGCCGAGGACTCTAAGCGTGGTCAGTCTCGATACGTTGTGTGCTAGGTGTTGGTAAGGTACAACGCCATCGCACACGTAAAGTCGGATACTGTAGCTGCCCGGGGATTCGAACACGTAGGTGAAGTTAGTCCACACTTTCGTGCCTGGCGGAGTCGTATCCGTGTGAAACACCATTGTGTCGACGATCTCGACACTGTTGTTGAACTCATAGGTCCATGTCAGCGCTTCCCCCTCCGGATCCGTGGCGCTCGCGTTGAATGCCACTTCATCCATCGGGTCAATGACAGTTCTGTTGACGGTAAATGTGATTGTCGGAACGCCGTTCGGCGGAAGCACGACCCCGACGGTGCTCGTTGATATTCTCACATTGGAGTAAGGATCCTCCAATGTAATCACCACGGTGTAGTATTGTGTGCCGCCGATCCCTGGGCCAGTTATAGGATTCCAGGCATGAGTCTGGTTGACATAGACTCCAGGCAGGGCGGGTCCCGTCTCATTGACTGCGAAGCTGCCATCCCCGTAATCCCATGTCACCGTGAGAGGATCAGCGTCAGCGTCCCGCACCTTAATCGACAGGTCCAGTTCCTCGCCAGGGTCCAACGTCGGCAGTGTCCCCGGGAGTGATGACTCGAATACGGGAGCCGTGTTCTCTAGGACGAACACATTAATCAGTTCCGTATCGACCGTTGCCGATCCGTCGCTCACGACAAGTCGCACTATGAAGTATGTATCGCCGCCAAGCGAGAAATTACCAACGTGATCGTATGTGTACTTCGCCACAATCGTGGCGGGCGATTCAGTCGCATAGTGAATCGAGAAGGGGCTGTGTGTGTTGTTCTCGTATGGAAGTATTACCGCGTCGTAGTAGATGGTGAACTTCAAATCTGTGCTGCTCGAACTGCTGGCAGTCGCGGTGAAAGTCACTTCTTCCCCGACGTACACTGTATTCGGGGTGGCGGTGAAACTCAGGATGGAGGCAGCCATAGTGCTGGAGCTGAATTCCTCTTCCCGTTGATCCTTGGACGCGCCAAACCCGTACAGAATCGAACCAGCGAGAATAGCCAGAACGACGAGGGAGAGCGTCGCTCTAGAGTTGAAACCGCCAATTCGACGAGCTAGGTTCCCTACCATCGACGTCTCCGCCCCCGAAACCCATCCAACCGCATGCCCTGGTCGACCCGCTTCAATCTCCAAGCAGACCAACCGGTTAGAATGGCCGATGCGCAGCCCACCGCATTTACCCTATATAAGTTGTGCTAACTCAACTGATGACCGGAGCAAACAAGCGTTCCTATAACCGAATCGACACGGCACTTTTTCGAAACGGCTAGTGCCAAAAAACATCCATGCAAGCTCTTACAGCATTTGACTCATCTCCCTCTCTACGAGGGAGAAATCGCGCGGATCCATCGTCGCCCTGTCCACTGGGATGACGAGGTAGCCCTTGTCGAGTACGACCTGCTCGTTAATCAGCTGGACGAACTTGAGGACGCTCTTGAAATCATTCTGAGTGTTCAGGTACTCGAGCCCTTCGATGATGACCGCCCCGTTCTCGTTCTTAGACAGGAAATCCCGTACGGCCGATGCGAGGCGCGCAAGGTTGTTGGGCGAGACATACTCGAAGCCGCTGTCGCTCAGCGAGTTGTCCGCAGACTCGGTCTTCGTAAGCCAGAGGCTCTGCGCCTCGAACCCGTACTTCTGCTTGAGCTGGTCCGGATGCGTGCGCGATATGCAGAGGCCCTTTCCCCCGCTCGAGAGCAGCCTGACGAACAGCCCGAAGCTCTTGTCGGGGCGCTCCTCGCGCACCACGTAGCTCCAACCGGGTAGCAGCTCGACGACCTTGGAGGGTGTCTCTCCCCGCGGCGAATCCTCGGCGAATATCTTCTTGCCGATCAGCTTCTCTATCTCCGCGCCCTTCAGGTTCACCTTGTCGGCGAGCATGGATCTCCGAGTCTTCGCCATTATCTGGAGTTCTCTGGAAGTGTAACCCTTTGTGGAGAGCTTGATTATCTCTTCCCAGGCGTCCGTAAGACCCTCGCGGAATCCCTTAAGGAAGCCCTTTGCGAACTCCTCGTCCTGAGACATATACCCCATCCGCTTCCTGCTGGCTTCCTTATGGAGTGGCCAGACTAATAATCTTTTCCGGCCGCCCGAACGGTCAGATACCGACCAGTATCTGGGAAAAGCCTAAAAGCAAAGTGCAATATTGGAGTCCCTGTCCCATGCCCATCGACAAGAAGAGGATGAAGTTCAAAGTCAACGCGCGTATCACATCGAAGGTCCGTGAGAAAGACCTTCTCGCAAAAGCGGAGGCGCTCAAGGACAATTACGAGCTGATTCTTCCGACATGCGACCAGAAATGCAGAGCATGCCCGTTCGTAAGGACGCGGATGCATCTCGAGCGCGTATCCCGTTTCAAGGACGACCCTGACAAGCTGGCGAAGCTGTCGCGGAAGGGCGACAAGCTTGCGAGGGCGTACGCGGCGACGGTCGGTTTGGCGCACGACAAGAAGGCTCCCTATCTGGCTTCTGCGAAGTATCCCAGGGGTACCGCGATGTTCGCCCTCAGGGGAAAGACCTCCAGGGAGAAACTCATAAGCGTGCAGAACTACGATTCGCCCCAGTGGCGCGTGCTGGGAGTACTCGACCTCGTCAAGAGGGGGCGATTACATTTCTACTCGTTCGGAGACAGTTTCATCTGCACCGGACGCGAGCCGAAACCACCGGAGGAATATATCCGATCTGCGGCACAGTCGGTTGGGGCCAACAGGGGGGACGGGGACCGTCTCTGCTGCCCCCACGACCCCGCGTCGTCGCAGCACATAGAATATCGGTGGACCGGGTCAGACATATCCGTTCTGCTGTGCGACCAGTGCGCGATGAAGGCGAAGAACGTGCTCTCAAAACTCGCGGAGGGGATGGCGGTTCCAGAGGTGCTCGACAGCATAGCCATCTCCGTCGTCAGGCCGCTCCGCATCGCCGTTGGCGATGACAAATGCCCGAACCTGCTGAACAAATCCGTCGACAGGGAACTCCTGGACGATTACTCGTCGGGCAAGATAGGAGACAAGGAGCTCGTCGAGAAACACATGGAGACGGTCAAGTCGGGGTTGAGGGACCGGACGGATAAGGTGTTCGTGAGAGGTGATAGATGCTTCGGCTCCGACATAGGGGCGTTCATCAAGGATCTCACGGACGACGACATCGAGGTGAAGGCCCTCGAGGGGCTTCTGTCCGGTGTCGAACACCCGGTCGTGGTCGAGAGCGGAGACACGGTCAACAAGCTCCTGTCGGTGTATTGGAAGGCCCACGGCCTCGACTCACTCAAAGCGGTTGTCTCAGCTGACCTCGCGGACAAGTACTTCGACGACGGCGATGAGGCTGCGGCTTCCCCACTCAAAGCGATACGAAGAGCGGCGAAGAAGGCGGACCAGGAAGCCGCATCATCGAAGATTCCCCGCTACAAGGCGCTCTCCACCTACGGCACTTTGGTCGATGGGATCGCAAGGGCGTACAAGACGGGTGGGCACTCATCGGTCAGTGCCGCTCTCGAAGTGGAGTCGTCGGCAGACCATAGGACGAGATCCATCGCATATGCGTTCGACCTCGCCCTCGGGATAACCACGAGGGAGTGGAAGTTCACCAAGGAGGAGAAGGAGTTCGGCAAGCATCTGAAGAAGTACGCCTCCAAGCTGCTCGACAGCTCCGAGCCCGATTCCCATCACGCAGCGTTCGTCGCCTTCATGAGGGAGGCCGGCGCGACCGAGGAAGTCACGCGTCTTTGAATATCCTGGCTTCTGCCACGACATGGCTCACGCCAGGTGAGTACGATTTCACCTGCCTGAGAGAGAGCAGCTCGAAGCCACCCTCGCCAGCGGCTGACTCGAGGCGCTCTATGGGCCTGTCCGGAAGGAGTTCGCACGGACACGTCTCATGATAGTGCAACATACCACCGTCCTTGATGAGCCGCATGGCCGTCCGCAGATACTCATGTGTCGTCTTCACATACCCCATGAACACACGGTCGGCCACCGATTCGCCCTCAAGGTCACGATTGTCACGCAACACTGGCTCGACCGTTCCACCGACAGCGTTGAGCTCGACGTTCTCGACGAGATAACTGTAGGCCTCAGGGTTGAGCTCGCAGGCGATGATACGTCGAGGCTTCTGATACACAGCTATCGGGATCGAGAAATACCCTATGCCGGCGAACATGTCGATTATCGTCTCGTCGTCACATCTTATCTTGGATGCGCGCACCCGTTCGTCTGTGTTCCCCCCACAGAACATTATCTTCGCCGCGTCGAACTTGAAGAGCACACCGTTCTCTCGATGCACTGCAACCGTATCGGATCCCAACAGTGTTCGTACGACGGGCGTCCGGAACTCGCCTGTCACTCCTCCAATGTCCCTTAGGACGGATTTCACCCCGAGTATCTCCGCATACGCCTCGGCAACGACGCCCTCGTGATCGTCGAGCTCGTGCGGGAGACGTATCACCAGAACATCGCCGAACCGCTCCCACTTCTCGGGGATGAGCGGTTTGAGGTCGACGGGCACTCTAGCCACGCGTCTGACGCCTTCGATCGGGTCTTCCCTGGACTCGTTATCCGGGAAATCCCATTCGACGACCTCACCCCCCATGTCACGCAACCGGTCCTCGGACGGAGAGACCCTTAGGGGGAACAGTACATGGCCGTCCTGCTCGACTATGGCCTTCGTCGTGTCTCCAATGCCTTCGATGGTCAGTACGCGCCTCGCTTTCTCGGCGTCCACTTTCCCAACCTTGAGTCCGAGCACGACCCGCCCAAGGATGGGGCGGCGTATAAACGCTTCTTCTCCGAACGGCCTTCAAACCCCGCCGCTGCGAAAAAGCATATAAGCACTGGGGGGTTTCCTCGCCCAGTATGAAGCTGGGTGTGGCGGTCGCCGCGATGTGCGCGTTCATCATGGTCCAGGGGTCCGCTTGCGCGTCCGTCCCCGTGCCTGGAGCGCCTCAGTACGCGAACAACATGCTTTCTGATTTCGTCACGCCGACCGTCGCGCCTGGACAGTCGCTCGTGTTCGCGTTCAACGTGTCGAACCCCTACGACGACGCCGAGGCCATCATGACGAACGTGACGATGACGGTTGGAATATACCGGTACGCCACGCAAGAGGAGCTGAGGGATGTCGATGACGAGTTCGACAACCCACCAGTCTTCGAAGATGGCCTGACGGAGCATGTCGTGGACATAGGAAGGCTGCCCCTCGACTCGACGGAGACGGTGGAGCTGGAAATATCGACGGCGAAGGACACGCCCCACGGATCCTACTTCATGCAGAGCACCTACTTCGTGCGTCTGAGCATGGCATTCAACTTCGAAGACAATGGCACCACCGTCGTGCTGAAGTCCAAGGGATATTTCACCGACGAGGAGTGGGACGAGATGGTGTCGTTCGATCCCGAGGATAGTCTGGTCAACATCACATACATGAACGAGCTGGGCGTCGATGGACTGTTGCCTGACTCCTCCTTCGGCATCAAGATACCCATCCCAAGGTGGCCGCTCGCGCTCCTCATCATCGGCTGCGCGTCAGTGTCTTTCATGGCGCTGTACTACTTCGTCCTCGACAACCCCGGCAAATACCCCAGGCTAGAGAAGCGATTTTATAAGCTGAGGGGAAAACTGGGCGAGCTTCGGGGCAAGTTTGAGCACGTTCTTCGAAAGCGCTGAGGGATAGTCTATATCGCCCCGCTCCTCGATCAGTCTGCGCACCTCTGGGTCATCGAACATCCGCAGCGCCTGATCCATCTTGTTGTCCGTGAGCGCCAAGAAGACCTTCCTTATCCGGAATGCTTTGGCCAACTCCGAGCCGAACGACTCCCTCCAGAGGGCGTCGTAGTCCGTTAGGCGTGTTCCGCCATCGTCCGATAGGTATCGCGACGCCACAGATGCGCAGAGCTCCGCCCCCTTGATGCCTGTGTACACACCACCGCCGGACAGTGGCTTCGCATGACATGCCGCGTCACCGACCAGCATGATCCTCTCGCCGACCGCGGTCTTCCCGGCGCCAATAGGTATCCTCCCGGACGACCTAGACACCTCGACAGCACGCGAGAACTCCGGTCTTGACAGTAGCTTCCTCAGGAATCTCGCGGGGAGATGTTCGTCCCCCCAGGTGCACAGTCCGACCCTTGCCGAGTCCTCGGCGGGTATCGCCCACGCGAAGAACCCGGGGGCGACCTTGGAGCCAATGTAGAGCTCGACGAAATCGCTGTCCAGGTCAGTGCCTCTCAGCTCCAGCTGGAGGCCCTTGAGCATGTGTCTTGCGGGCCGGAGTCCTGCAGCGTTCCTGCAGACCGAGCGATGCCCGTCCGCGCCGATGACCAGCCGCGCCTCACTGCTCCCAAGGCCAGATGATTTCGTCTTGGTCTCGGCAATGACGCACGACTCGTCCAGGCGGACACTGTTGAGCCTCGTCCCCGTAAGCGGTCTGGCACCTGCGTCAATCGCCTTGTCGAACAGCGTGGCGTCGAAGAGACGACGGTCGAGGACGAGAGCCCGTGGTTCACGCGACTCGAGCTCGAGCACGTAACCGAGTGGCGAATGTATCCTGGCACCCCTGACCGCCCCGATGACGCTTCCGCGGGCGAACTGTGGCACACCTCTCGGGGTCACAAGGCCGGCGCATTGGATCGGCTCCCCTGGAACGGAGTGCTCTTCCACGATGGTCACATCGTGACGCAGGGCGAGCTCCCTCGCCGCAGTGGACCCGGCGGGGCCTGCTCCAACGATAAGCGCATCTGCTCGCACAGGCCTGGAAGAGATATCGACGGTATTTCATGTTTGTCGGCTCGCGCGGCCTTTCATGCGTTAAGCGACGGTCATAAAGCCTTGCGCGCACAAAGACATAGGACGTGGATACTGAGTCGTCGTTCCGTGAGAGACTCGAGCGGGCAAAGGACATCGTAGATGTGTTCGAGCTGGTCAAGTCGGCCGTCAGCGAGTGCACTGGGAGGTGCAGGGGAGGACTGATGCTCGGGCTCGCCAACCTCGGTGGCGGGCTGGACGGTTTCGTGGGGGCATTCTACCCGGTGGCGACGAACATAATCGTCGTCAACTCGATGCCGCTCGCAAGGATACGCGAGACAGAGCCGGAGCTGTTCAAACCATACGTCTTCCACATACTACTACACGAATATGTGCACACTCTTGGAGTGGTTGACGAAGGCGAGGCCCGAGCGCTTGTCTCTAGGATTAGCAACAAGACCTTCGGCGCAGACCACCCGGTGACGGACCTGGCAAGGAGTCTCACGAAGTACATGCCCAAACTCGTCTACCCTGTCTATGGCTGGAAACCCAGGGAGGACTACGAGATAGACCTCGTGAAGGGCTTCGACCGGTCGAGCGTGTCACCGTACATATGGTAGAAGCCACAGATGACAGGCCGATTGGCGACCAGCAGCGTTGGCGTCACTTCTTGGGGACCTTCTCCCAGTCCTTCAGGAACCGCTGTATCCCCTCGTCCGTGAGGTTGTGCCGGAGCATCTTCTTCAGTACCTCGTACGGTATGGTCGCGACATGCGTGCCCGCGAGGGCCGCCTCGGTCACGTGGAGTGGATGCCTGATGCTCGCGGCGATGACCTGCGTCTCGTAGCCGTGCACGTCGAATATCGCCACGATGTCTCTGACGAGGTCCATTCCAGTGTGGTTGATGTCGTCCAGCCTGCCAACGAACGGCGAGACGTAGGTTGCGCCGGCCTTTGCTGCAAGGAGCGCCTGGTTCGGGGAGAACACAAGTGTGACGTTGGTCCGTATGCCCTCGCCAGACAGCACCTTGACGGCCTTCAGGCCCTCGGAGGTCATCGGTATCTTCACGACGACGTTCTTGTGCATCTTGGAGAGCTCCCGCGCCTCCTTGACCATCCCGTCAGCGTCCATGGAAATCGCCTCTGCGCTCACGTCGCCGTCGACGATCGAGCATATCTCCCGGATGATGTCGCCGAAGTCCCTGCCCTCCTTGGCGACCAGCGTCGGGTTGGTCGTGACGCCGTCCAATATGCCCCAGCTGTTCACTTCTCGGATGTGCTCCAGATTCGCCGTGTCTATGAATATCTTCATGTGATCTGCCTCTACTTCTTCCTCTTCAACACGTCGTGCGCCGCCTCGACGATGTTCTCCATAGTCAGCCCGTACCTCTCCATCAGCTCCGTGCATGCGCCGGATTCCCCGAACACGTCGGGTATGCCCACGCGCTTCATCGGCACATGGAAGTTCTCCACGAGGCACATCGCCACCGCACTGCCCATGCCCATCAGGACGGAGTGTTCCTCCGCGGTCACGACGCCGCCCGTCTCGCGTGCGGCCTTGACTATCGTCTTCTCGTCCAGCGGTTTGATCGTGTGCAAGTTGATCACGCGGGCGTCTATGCCGTGCTTAGCGAGCTCCTCAGCAGCCTCGAGGCATTTGGACACCATGATGCCGCAGCCAATGAGAGTGACATCGTCGCCGTCCCGCATGACCGTGGCTTTGCTCATGTCGAACGGCGTGTCCTTGTCCGTCACCGTTGGGACATCGGCTCTGCCTATGCGCACATACACCGGGTCGCGGGATTTCGCCACCGCCTTGACGACCTTGTATGTCTCATTCGAATCGACCGGCACGATGACGCTCATGTTGGGGAGCACCCGCATCAGCGCGATGTCCTCGATGATCTGGTGGGACGCTCCATCGCCTCCCACTGTTATGCCTGCATGCGACGCGACTATCTTGATGTTCAGCTTCGGGTACGCGACGGACTGCCTTATCTGGTCGTAGCATCTGCCGGTCCCGAACACCGCGAATGTGGAAACGAACACGGTCTTGCCGGAAGCAGCCAGCCCAGCCGCAGTATCGATCATGTTCTGCTCGGCGATGCCGCAGTTGAAGAACCTCTCCGGGAAGGCCGATGCGAAGTCCGCAGTCCGCGTCGAGCTCGAGAGATCGGCGTCGAGGACGACGATGTCGCTCCGCTCCTTGCCCAGCTCCACGAGGGCAGTCCCGTACTGTTTCCTCTGGCTCTCCCACTTCCAGGTCATTACCTGGCCACCCCCAGCTCCTTCATGGCCTGCTTGTACTCGTCGTCGCTAGGTGCCTTCCCGTGGAAGTGCAGCGAACCCTCCATGTAACTCACACCCTTGCCCTTGATGGTGTGACATATGACAACCGTCGGCCTGCCCTTGATGCTCTTCGCCTCGTTCGTGGCCTGGATAATCTCCTTCATGCTGTGGCCGTTTATCTCTATCACGTGCCAGCCGAAGGCCTTCCACTTGTCGCCCAGCGGCTCCAACGACATGATCTTCTCCGTCGGTCCGTCCAGCTGCAGTTTGTTCCTGTCGATGTACATGGTGATGTTGTCCAACTTGAAGTGCGATGCGAGCATGGCCGCCTCCCACGTCTCGCCTACGTCCATCTCTCCGTCTCCGCAGACGACGTAGATCCGGTAGAGTTTCCGGTCCAGCTTGGCGGCCAACGCCATGCCGTTCCCGGCAGCGAGGCCGTGGCCGAGCGACCCCGTGGACATCTCCACGCCAGGCGTCTTGCGCATGCACGGATGGCCCTGAAGTCTGCTGCCCAGCTTCCTGAGGGTTTCCAGCTCCTTGACTGGAAGGTATCCCGCCTCAGCTAGGGTCGCGTACAGCGCAGGGGCCGCGTGGCCCTTGCTCAGCACGAACCTGTCCCTCTCGGGCCAGTCGGGCCGCTTCGGGTCCTGCTTCATTATATGGAAATACATCGCCACGAGGATGTCGACGGCAGACAGCGAGCCTCCAGGGTGACCTGAGCCGGCCTGATATATCATAGTCACGGCGTGAGCCCGCACCCTGCGAGCGATCGATTCGAGCTCGCTTATGAATTCGCCGTCGTATATTTCCAAGATATCCTCACCTATAAGTGTGTGATTTCAGTGCGAGATATCGGTCACACTAGTTTAAACTATTCGACGGTCGCTGACTCACGCGCGGCTATGTCTCGATTATCCTCGCCCGCCTGCCCTCGACCTTGACCTTGCCCTCGGCGAAGAGTTGTATCGCCCGCGGATACAGCTTGTGCTCCTCCTTGAGCACCCTCTCCTGGAGTGTCTCAGGCGTGTCGTCCTCGTGGACCGGGACGGACTTCTGCAGCACGATCGGGCCGCCGTCCACCTCCAGGGTAACGACGTGGATCGTGCAGCCAGATACCTTGACGCCGTAGTCGATGGCGGCCTTATGCACGTTCATACCGTGCATTCCCTTGCCGCCGAACGACGGCAACAGCGCGGGATGAGTGTTGAGTATCCTGCCGGCGTACCGGTTGATCAGCAGCGGCGTCAGCATTCGGAGGTATCCGGCGAGACAGACGAGGTTCGCATTGTGCTTCTCGAGGCACTCGATGATGTCCGCCTCGTGCTGCTCACGGGTCACGCCCTCGTGTGGGAAGCAGTACGCTTCTATGCCGTGCTTCTCCGCCCTCACGAGCGCCTGGGCATCGGGTACGTTCGATATGACTACCACGACATCGCCGTCGATCTCGCCTCGCTCGCATGAGTCGATGATGACCTGGAGGTTGGTGCCGCCACCGGATGCCAGTACCCCGATCCTCAGCCTGTTCATGACAAATCAGCCTGACAATAATCCGATCCTGTCGACCATCGATGGACGGTTACGAGACGCACTACGCTCCCCGTTGTCCACAGACCCCCAATCAATCGTTGCTCTCGATCCTCGGAGCAAGTAGGTACCTCACTTCGCCCTTTTCACCGGCGATCTTGAACTCCATTTTCACCGGGTAATCGCTGCCGAGATGCATCGTGACTAGGTTGCCAGAGGAGACTGACTTCAGCATGTTTGAGAAATACTCGAGTGGGAACAGGCTTCTGACGCTGCTCGGGGCTTCGAGAGCCACGAGGTCCTTCTTAGCCTTCCTCCAGTGCACCTGGTCCATGTCTCCCTCACAGCTCATCTCGAACCCATCCGGGCTCGCGACCAGTGCTATGTGGTCCGAGACGGTCTCGCTGGCCCTGATGCCCTGCATGAGGTCGTCGGCCCTCACAGTAACAGAGACAGGGAGCTCCAGGTTCGGGACCTTGGGGTCGCTCATGCCGGTCGTGTCGATCAGGCTCATGTGCCTCGTGATGTCGCCGACCATTATCTTTAGCTTCCTCTTGTCCTCGTCATGTTTCAGGTCCACCATGTCGTCGGCCCTGGCCAACTTGAGGAACTGGCTGAGCTTGTCAATGTCAATCCCGATCTCGCTCTCCTCCGCCTTGAACTCCTCGAAGGCGTCTTTTCCGAGCGTCAGGTCGACCATCGCGATGTGGGCGGGATCCACTGCCCGCAGAGTCAGCCCGTCAGCATTCACTGTGAATTTGGCCTCGTCAACAAGGGTCGAAACTACATTGACGACTTCCTTGAGTATTTCAGCTCTGGCTCTCGCCTGAAACATTGACCCCCCTTCCGTACCTACCTGTAACCCTTCAGTGTTTTAAAAAGCTTTGCGCATCCATCCAGTGCACTAGTACTCACGCCATGAATGCGAGCATTTGACGCACCTGTATATCCTCGTGGCGGGCTCGTCCGCGGCACGCGTCTGCCTGAGCACCCAATATGCCTTTCTGTTACCGCAAGTCGGACACTCGACATCGGCCGTAGGGAGTGTGCCGGAGATCTCATCCATGACGGCCATCTCCCTGCCGCGGGACTTGGCCTTGATCACCTGAGGCTTCTGCGCCTCGATGGCTTCGTGCTCGGCCCCGCATTTCCTGCAGGCCAACTTGCCATCCTTCGGATACAACAGGCACTTACATTTCGGACAGAACATTCGTTCCAGCCTCGTGAGGACTTGTCGGGTCGTCTACGCGCTAGCGACCGAAGCCTCAAGACTAGCGAACATTTCGGCGAATAAATAGGTTCGCGTGTGACGCTCACAGCGCACAACAGAGCCGGGCTTGACGGGCTTCGCTCGATCAGATGGAGTTCCATCTGTCGGACTTCGGAGGGCGCTGGCGACGGACGCTGCTGTGGGCACGCGTGGCGGCATCTTCCGTCATGCCATCATCATCATCCGAGAACTCCACCGCAGGCCTTTGCCTCACGCGGTCCGCCCTCGGATGACTGTTCCATTCGCGGTCGATCTTCTTCCTCGCACGCTTGACGGACTTCGCGTCCGCGGGAACGAACCTAGCACTGCCACGAGACCTGCCAGAGAACGACTGTTGCTGGCTCCGCCTCCTCGGCTGACGCTGAGCGACCGGGTCTTCTTCCTCGGGGACGAACCGCTTCGCCGCCGAATAGGGCTGTTTGACTCTTCTCTGAGCCCTCTGCCATGGGTCCTTGCTCTTGTGATGACTGCCCTTCGAGCCCCTGCTACCGGCTTTCGCGACGTGCCTGCGTCGCACGGGCTCTTCGACGACGGCATCCTCCTGCTCCTGGGAGATGTGGCTCTCCAAGGTTGCGCCTGATGCGTACTCCCATCCACCCGCGCGGGCCGGCGGCAGCGCGTGGACGTGCTGGTGAGAGTAATTTGCGGCGTGCTCATGCGACCAAGGCATGTGCGACGCGATCATGTGAGCGAGGCCGGGGCGGGCAGGTGCGGGGTATGGGTGGAATCCCTGCTGCTCGTTCGGCATCAGTACGGTGGTGTTGGACATGACCGAACCTGAGGTGAACTCGATCTCCCGCCTGCTCTGCTCGGCGAGGATACCACCGACATACGCGAAGGCGACGGTCACGACATATGTGTTTATGCCGTAGGGGCTCGAGCCTGCGAGGGCATCGACAAACGACCCCACGTACTCTGAAGAGAAGTGGATGTAAGGTGAGATGAAGGGTATGCTCTCGCCGAAGGAGGCTGCCATGGCCGCGGGGGCTATCGCGACACCCATCAGGTGCGAAGGGAAGAATCCGCTGTCGAAACCGGTCAGGATGATGTAGAGGCATGCGACGGGCACTATCGCCGCGGCGACTCCCTTCCACGGGCCACCCGCTCTCCTTCCTCCGACATATCCCGCGATCATCTGACCGAACAGAGGCAGCCACCAGAGGACTATGGACAGGACCAGTGTGTATTTCGCCGCGCTCCAGAAGCTGTACACGACATTGCTGGACTTGAATTTCTTGCCCTCGCAATCGTGCTCGTAAGACGCCAACCTGTAAGGTACGCGCCCCTCTTCCTGAGGTGAGCCGTCATCTTGAGCAGACCGCCTGCGAAGTCCAAGTACCATTGCCCATCCCTTCAGTCCGACAAGTGTCAGACGATAATTACTAATGCAGTACATAGTATTTATTTCTTATCAGGTCTGGAGGTCGACCGCCGAATGTCAGACGGAATGCCGTAGGCATTTGCTCCACGGCCAGGTTGCCGCACTCCGATCCGGAGACTTCCTCCTGACGCTCGTGGCGTCATCCTGCTGGATTCGCCCAGTGGAGTCAATCCGAATATTGAGAATTAAAGTGGCCAACTTATATATGCACGGATTCGTTTAACTAGAACAGTCTGCGACTGAAGGGAAGAAAGCACAGTGGTCGCGTAGACAAGGTAGGGCTTAGGATGGCGAAGGTACTAATCGTCGAGGACGCACCGTTCATAAGAGAGATGATTCGTGATATCCTCGAGAGCCACGACCATGAGATCGTAGGAGAAGCAGCCAACGGCCTCGAGGCCATAGAGAAGTACAAAGCGCTGAAACCTGGCATCGTCCTGATGGACATACTCATGCCCGGCATGGACGGCCTTTCCGCGATCACGAAGATCATCGAACTCGACCCAAGCGCGAAGATAATCGTCGTCAGCGCCCTTGTCAAGGAAGCACTCAGGAAGGAGGCGATGCGCGCCGGAGCGATAGACTTCGTCGCGAAGCCGTTCCAGGTGGAGCGTCTCCTGGAATCAGTCAGAGCCGCCACCACCGCCTGACCGTTGGCCCGACATGACCATCTGTGTGAGCAAGAGGCTGAGGCCGAGCGCTTGCGACTGGGATGCGAAGGGATAGAGAGAGATGATAGCGGTTCTGTGGATTGCATCGTTAATCGCCGGGGCGATATGCCTGGGCGCAGGGCTGTTGGCCCTGATGTCGAACCCGAAGTCCAGCGCCGCGATGCTGTTTCTGCTTGCTATGTGGGGCACTTTCATCGCCCTGATAACGGGAGCGATGTACCCCCTTGTCGGACCCGCGAGGAGCGAGGTCGCACAGACTGTCGGGATGACCTTCGTCTTCTCCGTCCTGCTTTCCGAGACATTCCTATGGCAGCTGACGATCGTGTTCCCGATCGAGCGCAAAATCTCGTTCAGGCCGCCGAACCGATATGGACTGCTGATGATCGCAGGTATCGCTGCCGCTGTGGCGCTCGGATCGTTGGTTGAGATTCAGTTCACCGACGGCGCGGAGATATCCTCGTTCGGCACCAAGCTGATGGTCCTTTATCCACTGATCATGATGATCATCGCGATGTGCTTCATCGTGATATCGATCGGACGTGCCACCCCCGGACAACGCAGATCGGGATTCGTCTATCTTGTCGGTCTGTGGGTATTCGCGCTGAGCGCGGTCCCCTATCTGTTCCAGACCGACGATGGGGCATTGTCGGGAGCGGATGACATCTCCATCGCATCGCTGGCCATCGTCGTGGGGATCGCGGCCTCGGGACTGATCTTCGCGATATCCATCGCGAGAGGACAGATGGTGCTCAGGGAGCCGACGATGGAGGCGACGATATCAAGCAGCAAGGCATCATACGAGCTGCTCCATCGACGCGTGTACCTCGTCGAGGAGGAGAAGCCAGACCTCGCCTTCGAGATGTTCGTCGACATCCTGAGGGGCAGATGCTTCGACTGCGAGAACGACGAGAGCTTCCCTTGCGAGAGCATTGACTGTGGCTCATGCGGGCTGCCGTGTCCATGCAGGGAATGCACGAAGTATGCCAGCAGGGCACAGGGACTCATCATCACACGGAAGTACCCGAACGACCTGCGGTCAGGATTCTACCTGCAGACCACTCCAATCATCTGGCTCTCGACCGTTCCGGGCAAGGACAACCTGGACCCATCGAAGCTGAGCCTGCTCACGGATATGCTGGTGAACTTCATGGAGCGGTCGCAGAACGGCGTCATCATCGTGGACGGGATCGAGTACCTCGTCACGAGCAGCGATTTCCAGCGAACGCTCAAGGCGATCGAGAGATGGTCGGAGACCGCGATGGCCAGCGCGACGAGACTAATCATATCAGTCGACCCGAGAGCGTTCGACAAACGAGAGATGGCGATGCTGGAGAAGAACAAGGAGGTCATCACTCCAGACCGCGCGCACCACCTGAGAAGGACGTGATGGCGCCTCGACAGAGGGAGATGGTCCCGACTCCCGGATTTGAACCGGGGGCCTGCTGATTTCGGCGACTGAGATCGGTCGTGCCGATTTCCATACTACAGTCAGCCGCTCTAGCCAGTCTGAGCTAAGTCGGGGCATACGTCATCGCGGATGCGATGTGAACCACCCTATCATGCACTCCATATAAATCGTTTTTCGGATTGCAGTTCAGACATCGCATGCGCGGATCAATCAACGATGTTTCTCACTCAGCGACGTTAATAGACCTAAGGTTTATATATTTATAATTTTATAAGGGATTTGTCCGACAAGCGTAAGGCAGAAGAGGTACAAGTGCCATCGGGGAGATGGCGCTTCACGCACGGGGCGACGACCGATGGAGAAAGAGAGCGAGAAGATAACGATACGGATACCCGAAAGACATCTTCGGGCGCTCGATTTCCTCGTCGAGATCGATGACTTCCCGTCGCGCTCTGAGGCGATACGCGCTGGGATACGGGACTTGATCTACTCCCGCCTCGAACTCGTCGTGGACAGGATGAAGAAGTTCGAGCACGCGGAGCAGTCACTCGCAACAATAAGAGCCTACGAGGAAGAATATCTGAAGAAGTAGTCAGAACGGGATGGGATGCACTCTAACTCCTTTATTCCTCGACTCATCAATTAGGATAACCTCCCCCCTATTTTTTCATTTTAAATGGGGCGGAAACCTCCGCTCCAGCACTATCAGCCGATGTAGCCCAGGTCTTCCTTCCTGGGCTCTTGCTGGGGCTCGGTCTCCTTCAGCTTCGAAGTGAGCATGTCGATCTGCTCGGCTTTGTCCTCCAGGTCTGAGAAGTCCACCTTCACCTTGAGCACCTTCGACAGCACCTCGAGCACCGCCTGCGCGGCCTTCGGGTCCACGAAGTATCCTGAGGTCTCACCCATCAGACAGACGCTGCGCATGTCGTACACCTTTCCGAGGCCGAGCAAGAGTCCGCTTGCCCCGACGATGCCGCTCCCGGGTTCCCCCTTGGAGAACGTGACGCCGAACGCCTTCATCTCCTCCACGAGGTCCTCGTGGCTGACGGCGCCCAGCACCCTCGGCTTCTCGATCAGCTTGCCGAGGCCGTAGCCGCCGAGCGTGAATGTCATGCTGACCCCGAACTCCTGTGCGATACGGAGCATCCGGTCCGACAACTCATACTGCCCGTCGGGGGTGAGGCCCTGGTAGTCGCCCACGAGTATGATGAGGTCGTGGTCGGCGTCTTCCCTCTTGAGGAAGTACATCTCGTTGTTGACGAGCTTGACGACACCTGAGTCGTTGACGAGCACCTGTGGTGGGAAGTACTTCGAGAATATCTCTATGAATTTCGTCGCCTTCAGCTGGTCGACGAGGTGTTCGGCCGCGAGCTTGCCCACGTTGCCCACTCCGGGCAGGCCCTCGATCAGTATCGGGTCCTTGAGCTCCGGCTTCTCCTTGTACACGACGATGATGTCATCCATACATCTCACCCCTGCATCTCTTTCTTCAGCCTGCGCCGGTACACTCCGTAACGGTCTCCGGGAGAGTACTTGGCGGGGATGGGCATGAACGTTGCGCCTCCGCAGCCGGAACAGGTCTCACTCAGTGTATAACGGTTACAGGAGGCACACTTCCGAAGCGATGTCCTCGTCACTTCTCATCCTTCCTCTTGAAAGAAGCCATTCCGCCGGTCTTCTCGATGGAGGCGACTATCTTGTCCACGGTCGATTTCAGCTCCTCCTCGGCGGTCTTGTAGTCCTCAGCGGTGACAGTTATCTTGTATCTCGGTGCGCCGAGATAGTGGATTTCAATCTCATCCTCCGTTCCCTCGAGGCCCTCTTGGATCGAATCCCGTATCTTGTCGATGCCGTCTGGGGCAGGGTTGGTGACCTCGAGCACACCGTCGATTGACACCGACGGCAGCTGGATGCTGTCGTTCGCTAGCTCAGTGATCGCAACCGTCCACGTCTTGTCGATCCCCAGGTCCTTGAGCGACGCCGGGTTGGCGGCGATCTCCTCGAGCGCGCCGTACAGCGCCCCGAACTCCTCGATCAGCTTGTCGCCGACCTCGGCGTACGCCTCCTCGAGCGACTTGTCGAGCTTCTTGCCGGCCATCTCGAGCAGTTTGTCCGCCCTCTTCTCGTTCTTCCACTCCTGGATCGTCTCCCTGCGCTGGTGGTCGTTCACCTGCTTGAGCGACAGGTCGATGTGCCCCTTCTCCAGGTCCACACCGAGGACCCTGCAGACTATCTTCTGGCCCTCCCTGACGTGGTCCCTTATGTACTTGACCCAGCCGGTGGCCACATCGCGGACATGGATGAAACCCTCTTTCCCCTCGTACTCGTCGAGGGTCACGAAAGCGCCGAAGTTCTTGACGTTCTGCACGCTGCAGACGACCAGATCCCCGACCTCTGGAAAATCAGCCTTGCGAAGCATTACTGTACCTCTCCGAGCAGCTGCCCTCTGATCTCGCCCTTACCACCGGTGGGCTTGACCAGAGTAGCGCCACAAACGTGGCACTTGACCTGAGTGGCGGGTTTGTCGAACGCCATCTGCTCGTTGCCGCAGTCCTGACACTTGATGGAGATGAACTTGCTCTTGGGAGACGGTATGGAGCTCATCGGTCTCAGGCCTCCTTAAGTTCGAACACCTTGGCCCTTATGCACGGTCGCTGATAGGCCTTCTTGCACACCTTGCACCTGTACCTCAGGCTCACGCGCGTGGTGGGCTTCTGCCTGCCCTCGTACTTAGGCCTCGGGAAACCGCCGTACCCAGACGTGGCACGTCGATACCGCCTCTGCCCCCACTTGAGTTCGCTCCTGGGTCTGGTCTTCACTCTCTCGACCTCCTGATCGGTGTGCTTCTTGCATTTCGGGCAGTAGCCTTTCATGACTCGTGGTCTCTTCATCTCAATCAGCGGCCTTATGGGGCTGGTGACGAGTAAGCGGGAACTATTATTAAAGCATTGCCGGTTGCCCCTATCGGACATCGCATGGGTCCAGCGGTTCCAGGGACGCGCCCGCCCCTTCCCAGCGGGCGTACGAATTCGGGACCATATATATTATCACGAAATTCAAATAGCAAACAATAAATATATGGTAACGAATAATTGGCTTAGGCGTCTATTATGACAGACAAAGGTCTCACCAAGAAGGACGAGATGCTCGTCGAGCTTCTGATTCGAACGGGCCTGTCCAAGAACATGGCGAAGACGCTGGTGTACCTGAGGAAGAAGGAGGAGACCACGTCCGTCGAGATAGAGAGCGCCACTGGCCTCAGACAGCCAGAGGTGTCCATCGCGATGCAGGACCTCCGCAGGAGGAAGTGGGTCTCGAAGCGCGACATCAAGAAGGAGGGGAAGGGCAGGCCGGTCCACTCCAACAAGCTAGCCATACCTTTTGAGAAGATCATCGAGACGGTCGAAGCCGAAGAGAGGAAGAAGATCGAGACGATCGAGAACAACATCAAGCAGCTCAAGGAGCTCGCGAAGTAGTCTCTTTCATCGGCCTACAGTTCCAGCATCGCCCGCTCGAATATCCTTATCCCGTCGTTCGACGCGACTATCACCTTGCTCGCCAGCCCGATGAAGAGTCCGTTCTCCACCACGCCCGGGATTGCATTTATCTCCGACTCCATCGACCTCGGGTCGTCTATTCCATCGAACCTGCAGTCGACGATGTGGTTGCCGTTGTCGGTCACGAATGCATTGCCGTCACTGTCTAGCCGCAGCGTGGCTTCGCAGTCCAGGACCTCCAGTCGCCTGGCCGTTGTCTTGTGGGAGTAACGGACTATCTCGACTGGCAAAGGCGCCTTCTGGCACAGGAACTCGACCATCTTCGTATCGTCGACCACGATCATCTCGACCCTCGTTGACGCCGCGACTATCTTCTCCCATACGAGAGCCCCGCCCAAGCCCTTCACCAGGTTCAGCCGTGGATCGACCTCGTCTGCGCCGTCGATTGTTATGTCCACCTCGCGGTGTTCGTCCAGCTCGCCGATGCGTATGCCTACAGCCCTGCCCAGGAGGTCCGACGCGGTCGATGTGGGTATCCCGACAATGTCTATCCCCTCCTCGCTTATCTTCTGGCCTATGAGCTTGATGGCGATCGTCGCCGTCGAGCCGCTTCCTAGCCCCACGACCATGCCGTCCTCGACGTACTTCACCGCCTCCCTCGCTGCGATCTCCTTGCGGTCCACTGCAATCACTTCCCTTCTGCCTTCCTCGTCCCTCCAGAGCTCTTCCTGGACAGGCCGAAGCTGTCCGCGATTATGTCGGATAGCTTTTCGAATATGTATTCGTCGATGCGCCTTCCCTTCTCGGCGGACGCTTCACGGGAATCGCCCATCACGCCCGTCGGGAAGTAACTCTGCGGGTCATCGACAACCATGAACTTCGGAGGCCTCGTGTCCCCGACAGGGCGGTCCTCACCTACGAGATCCGGCATTATGCCGAGCACCCTCGACGTCTCTATGAGGCCCGCATGACCATCGTTCGCGGGGAATTCCTGACCGGCGAGGTCGTATGCAATGTCGTAGTCCGACAGCACCATGACGCGCATGTCAGGATGCTGCTCGACCACCCTGTTCGCCCCCAGTTTGAGGGCTGCCATGTGGCCGCTCCCGGCATGTCCTGACAGCACGATGACCTTCGAGACTCCGTTCCTCGCGAGCTCGGACAGGATGTCCGTGACGAGCGCCTGGACGGTTTCGGCCCTCAGCGATATCGTTCCGGGGAATTTCCGGGTGGACCGGCACTCCCCGTACCGGATTGGAGGCAGGACCAGTGCGTCGAACTCCTCAGCGAGCCGCTCTACGACATACTCACACTGGAACGAGTCCGTGCCCAACGGCAGATGACTACCATGCTCCTCTGTCGCCCCGATCGGCAGTATGACAAGCGGATCGTCCTTGACCAGCTCCGAGAAGGCTTTGCTTGTGATCTCATCGAAGTTCATTTCTCATTCCTCCTCTTGCCGCAGATGTGTTTCACCCCTTCGGGATGGACTTTATCGAGGTCTATGAACTCCGTCTCGCAGACCGGGCATATCAGGCCGTTCACCAGCCCCCTGTCGAACTTGGTCCTCAGCTCCTCGTCGATGGCCTCGAGGCGCTCTTTGGACACCGCACGGTCGCACTTGGGACAGTAGTACACGCCGTGTGAATCGAGCTGCAGGTACATAAACGCAATCCAGTATGGCTTTGCCGACGAGGAACCTCCATGCCGACTGGAACAGGTATTTTTACCATCGGCTACCATCCCCATCCCATGGCCCGGGCTTCGGCGCTGTTCTCCGGCGGCAAGGACTCAGCCTATGCGATATACCTGCTTCAGCAGCAGGGGTGGGATGTCGTCAGCCTGCTCACGGTGATACCCCTCAAAGAGGGGTCGTACATGTTCCATCACCCCAATGTCGAATGGACCGCGCTCCAGTCGGAGGCGCTGGGCATACCACTGAAGACGGCCGACAGCGACGCGGAGGAGGAGAAGGAGCTCCACGACCTCGAGACGCTCATGTGGGGAGAGGACGTCGATGCGTTCGTCTCAGGCGCCATCGCCTCGGACTACCAGTGGTCTCGTATCAACGACATCTGCGACAAACTGGGGAAGCCCCTTCACTCGCCGCTCTGGAGGAAGTCGCAGCGGCAACTCGTCGAGGACATGCTCGACGCGGGGTTCAGGATAATCATAGTCGGCACCTACGCCCAAGGGCTCGACGAGTCATGGCTGGGTCGTGAGATCACCACCGACACGCTCGAAGAGCTGGTCAGACTCGAACAGAGGTACGGGATAAGCGTGTCGGGCGAGGGTGGAGAGATCGAGACATTCGTCATCGACGCCCCGAACTTCAAGTCACCCATCAGGATAGACGAGGCGGAGAAGGTCGTGTCACGTGACTCAGGCGTCTACGCCATTAGGAGCGCTTCGCTCGTGGGCGAGTAGGCACTCGCTGCAGTCTCGCCGCCTCAGCACTTGTCGCACTTCGACGGCTTCTTGCCATAGCCTTTCCTGCGCTCGGCCCTCGCGGTGCCCTCTGGTATCAGGCAGAGCCTCTTGCCGGAGAGCACACCAGCAACGCCCTCGTTGGACTCGATGAGTTCGTAGTCCTTGCACATCTTGCAGTTGGTCGGGCACCTGCTCGTGCGGTCTCCCTCGACCTCTGGGAACTGGAATATCCCGCCCTCGTAGTTGCGGAGTATGACACGCTTGTCGGACATCGATATCAGGTAGTTGGGGCCAACAGGTATCTTCCCGCCTCCTGTTGGCGCGTCTATGACGAACTCGGGCACGGCGAACCCAGACGTGTGGCCCCGGAGATGCTCTATTATCTCGATGCCCTTGGACGTCGCAGTCCTGAAGTGCTCCAGACCCTTCGCGATGTCGCACTGGTAGATGTAGTACGGCCTGCATCTCATGGCCACGAGATCGTGGCAGAGCTTCTTCATGATGACAGGGCAGTCGTTGACGCCCTTCAGAAGGACCGACTGGTTGCCCATCGGTATGCCGGCATCGACGAGCATCTCGACCGCGCGCTTCGCGGCAGGAGAGACCTCCTTCGGGTGGTTGAAGTGCGTGTTGAACCATATCGGATGATACTTCCTCAGCATCTTGACCAGTCCGGGCGTTATCCTCTGTGGCATCACGACCGGTGTCCTCGAGCCGAGACGGATGACCTGCACATGCTTGATCTTCCTCAGCTCGCGCAGAGTCTTCTCGAGCAGCGCGTCGGATATCAGCAGGGGATCGCCGCCTGACAGCAGGACGTCCCTGACCTGTGGAGTCTTCCGGATGTAGTCTATTCCAGACTTGATCTCCTCCCACTTCCTGGCGTGATCTGTCGTGCCCACGATCCGACGCCTGCAGCAGTGTCTGCAGTACATGCTGCACTGGTCCGTGAGCAGTAGCAGGACCCTATCGGGATACCTGTGGGTCAGACCCTCGTGTGGTGCGTCGGTCGTCTCGTCGACTGTGTCCTCCATGTCGTCCTTAGAGATGTGAAGCTCGTTGGACGATGGCACCGCCTGCCTCCTGACGGGGCACTCTGGATCATCTGGGTCCATGAGCGTGGCGTAATACGGTGTGATGGCCATCCTGAGGTACTTCATCGAGTTGGTGATCTCCTCCCTCTCCGCGCCGGTGAGGTTGATGACCTTGGCGAGCGTGTCTACATCGGTTATCCGGTTCCTCACCTGCCAC
>DATKWQ010000038.1:0-15155 GCA_035529455.1 Thermoplasmata archaeon | reverse complement strand
CCTATCCTGAAGCTCACATGCTTCGTGCCCTTGCCGATGTAGTCCGCCATCGTCGCCGGCTCCGAGTGTTTGATGTAGTACGCGACGACCTTCCCCGCGGGCTCGGGCATGATGACCGAAGTCTCCCCGGACAGCACCGGCACCTTCATCTTCTTGCCCTTATCTACAATGCCTGGCTCCTGGGTCATCTCGTCGATGACCGTCCTTATAGAATACGCCGGCATGGCCGCCTCGGTCGCCTTCTTCTTCGTCCCCCATGTGCAGTATATCGATATGTTGTCCACCGAGTCCAGCTTGTTCGCCCCCGCGGCGCCGCACACGTTCGTGATGCCGGGGGTGCTGCCTATGCCGAGGACACATGTGATCCCCGCGTCGACGGCCTTCTTGTTCAGCTTGAGCTGCTTCAGGGTTCCGTCGTAGAACCCTCCCAGGTCGGTGTAGTGTACCCCCGCCTCGATGGCGGCGGTCATGATCTTCATGTTCAGCTCGTACCATGCGGAGTTCAACACGACATCCACGCCCTTCATCGCCTTGGACATGGCCTTCGCGTCCGTGGCGTCCAACCGCATGGGCGTCACCAGGTTCGGGTTCGTCGCCTTGGCGACATCCTTCACTTTGTCAAGGTTAAGGTCCGCTGCGACCACGTCCGCCTTGTAGCGGTCCACGAGGTCCCGTACTGTCATAGCTCCAATCTGTCCAGATGCTCCCACAACCAGCGCTTTCATTTTGCACCACTCTCCTATTTCCTTCCTCCAATTTCAAGGGCTATTCTCTCATCAACCTCTCGACGATAGCGTCCCCCATCTGTGATGTGGAAGTCGTCCCGCCGATGTCCGGCGTCCTGTGATTTCCGTCCCTGAGCACATCCTGCACGGCCTCCTCTATCCACGCTGCCGCCTCGCCGTGCCCCAGTGTGTCGAGCATCAGCGCCGACGACAGAATCGACCCGACCGGGTTCGCAAGCCCCAGGCCCGCGATGTCCGGTGCGGAGCCGTGTACTGGCTCGAACATGCTGACGCCCTCGGGGTTGATGTTGCCGGAGGGCGCGAACCCGAGCCCGCCCTGGAGGGCGGCTCCGAGGTCCGTCAGTATGTCACCGAACAGGTTCGGCGTGACGAGAAGCTTGAAACGTTTTGGGTTCTTGATCATGTGTAGCGCCACAGCGTCGACGTACTGGAACTCGCTCGCCACGCCGTGCCGCGCCGATGCTTCCACGACCTCTTCTCTCCAGAGGCCGTACATCTCAGTGAGGACGTTCGCCTTGTCGACCGAGGTGACGAGGCCTATGCCCTTTGATTTCGCGAGGGAGAACGCATAGTCCAGCACGCGCTTCGCGCCATGCCGGGTGATGACCCCTATCTGGTACGCCAGCTCATCATCTCCCTTGAGGTCCACGCCGATGTCGAACTTCGCCTCGTACGCCTTCCTCTTGAGGACGAGGTCGCTCCTGGAGACACCCCGGCTCGCCCGGCCCCCCAGGCCGACATAGAAATCCTCCGTGTTCTCCCTGACGAAGCGCATGCTTATGTCCCGGACATCGCCCGCAAGTGCGGACGGTATGCCCTCGTACAGCATGACGGGTCGGAGGTTGACGAACTGGTCGAAATGGAATCTCAGCCGCAGGAGCACGCCCTTCTCGAGCACCCCCGGCTTCACACGCGGGTCGCCCAGCGCGCCGAGGAGGATGGCGTCCTTTCCCTGCAGCCGCTCGATGGTCTCATCGGAGAGGACCTCGCCCGTCTCCAGGTAGTGGGCTGCCCCTAGAGGGAACTCCTCGAAGTCGAGCGATATGGAGTTCTTCTGCGAGATGACGTCCAGCACGCGCAAGGTCTCCCTGGTCACCTCAGGGCCTATGCCGTCCCCGGGTATCACTGCGATCTTCGGCACTGCAACAACTCCTTCGTATAGGCCATCAACCCGCCCTTCTCCACGAGCATCATGACGAATGGTGGATAGCTCTTGAACTTGGCCTGCTTCCCGCTCGTCTCGGCGACTATCCTGCCAGCTTTGAGGTCGACGGCTATGGTCTCACCCTCGGCCGCATCGACGGACGCCTCGATCACCGGCAGCCCTATGTTGATCGCATTCCGGAAGAATATGCGAGCGAAGGACTCGGCGACAACGCAGGTGACTCCCGCACCGAGCAGCGCCCTGGGGGCGTGCTCCCGGCTGGAACCGCAGCCGAAGTTCCGACCCGCGACAACGATGTCGCCCTGCATTATCTTTTCGGACATGCCTGGCCTCGTCTTCGCGAACACATGTTTCGCGAGTTCCACGCTGTCCATGGTGACGAGGTATTCAGCCGGTATTATCTGGTCGGTGTCGACGTTGTCTCCGAACCGCCATATGCGTCCCTTCAGCTGGTCATTCATCCGGTCACCTCCGACGGGTCCACTATCCTGCCGGCGACCGCGCTGGCAGCGACGACCGCCGGGCTCGCGAGATAGACTTCGGAGTCCTTGTCGCCCATGCGCCCAACGAAGTTCCTGTTCGTGCTGCTGACGCACTTCTCGCCCGGCGCGAGGATCCCCATGTAGCCGCCGAGGCAGGCGCCACATGTCGGTCCTGAGACGAACGCTCCAGCGTCCATGAATATCTTGACGAGGCCTTCTTCGATGGCCTGCTCCATGACTCTCTTGGTTGCAGGGACGACGATCATCCTCACTCCGCGATGCACCTTCCGGCCTTTCATTATCGCAGCAGCGACCCTGAAGTCCTCTATCCTGCCGTTGGTGCACGAGCCGAGGTACGCCTGGTCTATGTCGACTCCCACCTCGCTCGCCGGTGCCACATTGTCCGGCAGGTGCGGCTTCGCGACGACAGGGACGATGTCCGCGGCGTCGTACCGCCTCGAGTCCACATATTCCGCATCAGCGTCCGAGAAGATTGGAGCGTACTCTCCCCGGACTCTTCCAGCGAGGTAATCGTCGACCTTCTTGTCAGGCGGGATGATGCAAGTCTTCGCGCCGGCCTCGATGCCCATGTTAGCTATTGTGATCCTATCTGAGAGTGAGAGCGAGGAGATGGTGTCTCCATCGACCTCCATCGATCTGTATAGTGCGCCCTCGACGCCTATGTCTCCTATAATCGTCAGTATGATGTCCTTGCCCATGACGTGCTCGCCCAGCTTACCGTCGACGGTGAACCTCATGGACTCTGGCACCTTGAACCACAGCACGCCCCTTGCGAACACCGTCGCCGCCTCAGTGCTGCCTATGCCGGTGGAGAACGCTCCGAGCGCGCCGTATGAACATGTGTGCGAGTCCGCGCCGACTATCAGTCTCCCAGGAGCCGCGAACCCCTCCTCTATCATCAGCTGGTGGCAGACGCCTCCGGCCCCCACCTCAAAGTAGTTGGCCACATCGTGCTTGCGGGCGAAGTCCCGCATCTTCTTGGCCTGCTTGGCAGAGGCGACGTCCTTGTTGGGGACGTAGTGGTCCGGGATGAGGATGACCTTGTCGCGCAGCAGCGGTACGCGCAGCGACTCGAACTCGTCGAACGCGGCTGGCCCCGTCACGTCGTTGACCATGACATAGTCCACGCTCGCTTCCACTATCTCTCCAGCTTCGACTTTCTTCCCTGACTTGTCCGAGAGTATCTTCTCGGCTACCGTCTTGCCCATGTTGGCTCACCCGTCAAATCGAGGCCACGTCTCGACGACTGCTCAGTATACCTTCCTGGCGTCGCTCTTGCCGTTGGCGCTCAGCTTGCAGACCCATAGCCTGTTCAGAGCTTCAACTGTTGCGTCCACGCTCGTAGTAACGATGTCCGAGCCTACGCTCTTGCCGAGCGATATGAGACTCGGGTTCTCGCTGTCTCCGAGCTTGATCGTCACCTCACAGAGCGCGTTGGAGCCGCCCGTGATAGCCTCGAGTCTGTACTGCTTCAGTACGATGTTCTTCGAGACGGCGCTCCTCATCGCGCTCAGGCTCGCGTCGATCGGTCCGACGCCGGTCTCCGAAGCCCGACGGACCTCGCCATCGATGTTCAGAACGACTGTCGCCGTAGGCGTGAAGTTCAATCCGGTGAACGCTGTGAACTCCTCGAGCTTGATGACGGGCTCGCTCTCCTGGCCCATGATGTCGTACGCCACGGCGAAGAGCTCGGCGTCGCCCAGCTTCTTGCCCGACTCGGCGTACTTCTTGACCCTCTTCACGAGCTCCTTCATCTGCTCCTTCTCGAGGGACAGCCCGTACTCCTTGAGCCTGCTCTCCACCGCGTGATGGCCTGAATGCTTGCCCATCACGATGCTCCTCTCCTTGCCGACTATCTCCGGCCGCATTGGCTCATATGTGGAGCTCTCGCTCAGTATGCCATGGACGTGTATGCCCGCCTCGTGGGAGAACGCGTTCTCCCCGACTATCGCCTTGTTGGGCTGAACCGCTATGCCCGTGAGCTGCGACACCAGCCGCGACACGAACGCGAGCTTGCGCGTGTTGATGCCGGTCTTGATGCCGTAGAACGCCTGGAGCGCCATGACGACCTCCTCGAGGGCGGCGTTGCCCGCCCGTTCCCCGAGGCCGTTCATCGTGACATGCACTTCCTCGGCCCCGCCTCTCACCCCGCTCAGGGAGTTGGCGACCGAGAGCCCGAAGTCGTCGTGGCAGTGAACCGCCAGCGGCACCTTGGTGTTCTTCCTTATCTCGGAGACGAACTGCATCATCGCCGGTGGCGTCATGACTCCGACGGTGTCGGGAATGTCTATCCTGTGGACGCCGACATCCTCGATGGCCTTGTGTACCTCGTGCAGGAACTCGAGATCGGTCCTCGTGGCGTCCTCGCAGCTGAACTCGGTGATGAGTCCGTGGTCCTTGGCGTATTGAACTGATTTGACGGCCTTGTCCACCGCCTCCTGCTTGGTGATCTTCAGCTTCTTCTCGAGATGTACCTTGGATGTCGCGAGGAATATGTGGACCGAGTCGACACCGCAGCCTAGCGCCGCGTCGATATCGACAGTGCTTGCCCTGCAGAGCGCGCATATCTCGCTCTTGAGGCCCGCTGACGCGATCTTCTTCACGGCCTCCGCCTCGCCCTCGGAGTTTATCGGGAACCCCGCCTCGATGATGTCGACTCCGAGCTCGTCCAGCGCCTGCGCTATCTTGAGCTTGTCCTCTAACGATAGGGCGACGTTGGGCGTCTGCTCGCCGTCCCGCAGGGTCGTGTCGAGTATCTTGACCCTCTCGGGCATGCGCGTCGCCTCGAAGATCTGCTTATTGTATTCACTGACGAAGACTCCTGTATCGGGAATCTTGAACCCGCCATCACTCGGTTGTCCAGCACTCTCACTGGGAGGTTGTGTCGACATCGGAACACTCTCCAAAATTCTTCAATGCACAGCACTCAGGCTAGAATGAGCAGCCCCAAGGGCAGCAGAAGCAGCGGACCTGCGAGTTTTCTTGTCATTCCAGACTCCTCGATGCGGTGCGGTCCATCCATGCAGGATGACCCAATTGTGGACATGGCCTGTACCAATATAAATCTTTGCGGGGGAATAATCATATTCAACGGAAATCCGGTGGACACTTGTGTACACCGTCATGGTGGGCATCGGGCGTGTGCTCCAGGTTGACAAGGGTAAAATACCATGGCGGGCGTACTGCGGACGATTACATTGAGCGACGAGCGATTGGTGGCCTTCCAGGGGGAGAGAGGAGCCTACTCGGAGGACGCCTGTTTCAAGTACTTCGGCAACGAGTCGAAGACGAAACCGTACCCGGACTTCAAATCGGTTTTCGAGTCGGTCGAGCAAGATGATGTGACGCACGCGGTGGTGCCGGTCGAGAACTCCATCGAGGGCAGCGTCACCCAGGTCAACGACCTGCTTCTCGATCACGACCTCACAGTGACCGGCGAGGTCATTGTTCCAGTCAAGCATTGTCTTATGGTGCACCCAGACGCCGACATCGAGGCCATCGTCGAGGTGTCGAGCCATCCACAGGCACTCGGACAGTGCCGCAAGTTCCTTCAGAACTATCCCAAATGGCGGCAGATACCGGCGTACGACACCGCTGGCAGCGCCAGGATGGTGTCTGAATCTGGAAGGACCGATGTAGCCGCTGTCGCCAGCCGCAGGGCGGCCAGCGTGTATGGGTTGAAGATACTCAAGGAGGACATCCAGAGCGAGATTGCGAACTACACGCGCTTCTTCGTCCTCGAGAAGAATCCGTCACCGATCGAGGGCGCCAACAAGACCTCCATTGTGTTCGCAACCAAGAATGTCCCCGGGGCATTGTACAGGGCGATGGGAGAGCTCGCATCGAGGGGGATCAACCTGTCGAAGCTGGAGTCGAGGCCTCGAAAGAACAAGGCCTGGGTGTATGTGTTCTACGCAGATTTCGACGGGAACATGGATGACCCTGACCGCCACGCCGCAGTGGGCGGACTGCTGAGGTCCGGCGCTTTCGTCAAGGTGCTTGGGTCGTACCGGAAGGCTGAAGGCTGGGTGGACAGCGGCCAGTAGCCGTTCCGTCTTCTTCATCGTATCACCTGGCAAAATCTGTCGGCCGGCGGGAGCAAGCCTCCTTCCCTCGGTCGAACATGACCCTCAAGATGATGGAACTACCCCTAAAGAAATCGTCTAGAATTGCCGATTCGAAGCTGATGGGGTCGACGTGTGTTCCTGCTGGACCGTCGTGCGATTCGACAGCATTGGCGGGCAGCTTTCGAAGGGATGGAGCCGTCGCCTTGTCAAAGGGTTATTTCATCCTTTGGGGACCAAGCGGGCTTCCTCCGCTATCCGTGTTACCCATGGATGCCGCTTTCACCCGCCCCGTCCTTTGACAGTCCTGGTGGGATGAGAGAGTTCATAGAGTGGCATCTTGATGATTCTCATGCGGTCTGGGCTGAATTCAGTCCAGAGCGGAACTGGTGCAATATGTTGGGATGTGAAAGCTGCAAGAGCAAGGAAATGGGTGTGCGCAGGACAAGGCCGATGATTACAGCCGTGTTGTTGACCACTGTATTGTTCGCGGTGATGACGACGTCAGTGGCGGCCGAGGCAGACATCGAAACTGCCCCTGTGAGTGGGAAGGTGATTGACTCCGACGGTTATGGACTGGTCGGCATGACGGTCGCTTTGGAGAACGGGTCTTCGGTGGTGACTAATGCCCTTGGAGACTACGTTATCATGTGCACTCCCGGAGAGCACACATTGACGTTCAGCGGCTCCGGAATTAACACCTTGGAGATGATGATCAACGTGGGGGACTCAGGCCTGGCCATGGGTACCGTCACGACCTACGAGTCGAATGAAGGCACGAACCTGATGATGACAGCGGCAATCATCCTCGCCGGTGTGATCGTCACGGCATTGGTGGTCTTCACTCTTCTGCGAAAGAAGCGCAAGAAGTAGCCAACCCGCGAGCAAACCCTTTCCAAACCCTATCTTCGATGTCGTTCCAGCATCTCCCTCGCGGGACGCATGGCCAATCACATTCGGCGGAGTGCAGTTCGCCCCCCATCGCCCTCGGAACCTTCTTGAGCTGAGGAGGTCAATCATGATGCCTCTCGGTATGGGGACGAACGCGGGCCTTCCTTCGTCCGTGGTTCAGGGGAAAGAGCAATGAGGGTGGAGGATATCCTGTCGAGACGACGTTTGGCCTTCTTGCTGGGCGAACATGCTGTGAGAGGGCCATTCACGGGAGACCCCTCACTGGGGAACTGGACGGGCCTCGAGGGGCCCAAGAGAGGGGAAGCCGCGAACCCGTGAAACGGACGGCGATGGTGATTAAATGAGCTCTGCGATAATTGAGGTTGCCGATCTCGAACATTCGTTCGGTGATGTCAAGGCAGTAGACAAGGTCAGTTTCACGGTCGAGGAGGGCGAGATATTCTCGTTCCTTGGCCCCAACGGCGCAGGTAAGAGCACGACCATTAACGTGTTGACGACCCAGTTGCCGTGTCAGAAGGGCACAGTGCGCGTATGTGGGTTCGATGTCCGGACAGCCCGCCAAGCGGTGAAGAAATCGATAGGCGTGGTGTTCCAGGATGAGGTTCTGGACAGGGATATGACCGTCCGGGAGACCCTGGAGTTCCATGGCCGCATCTACTCGATGCCGAAGCCCGAGAGGCTCGCGAGGGAGAAGGAGCTCATAGAACTCGTCGAGCTGGGACAGAAGCTCAACGTGCGGACCAAGCATCTGAGCGGTGGGATGAAGAGACGGCTTGAGATAGCGCGGGGGCTCATGACACGGCCAAGGGTGCTGTTCCTGGACGAGCCAACGATTGGCCTGGATCCACAGACACGACTCAAGATATGGGATTACATCAAGGGCATCAACGAGGAAGGGACGACGATCTTCCTGACGACCCATTACATGGATGAGGCAGACACGCTGAGCGACAGGATAGAGATCATCGACTACGGCAAGATAATCGCCACGGGCACCTCCGAGTCACTGAAGAACACCCTGGGAGAGGACATGATATATCTTGAGACGGGGGACGATGTAAAGGCCCTCAAGCTGGCCGAAGCGATGTCCGAAGTCACAGAGGTGAAGAAGACTTCGAAAGGCCTTGAACTCATTTTGAATTCTGACGGGGGCAAGGTGATGCCGAAGATACTCCGCTCCATTGGGAAGGAGGGCGTCGACATCATCAGCGTCAGGATGAAGAAACCCTCCCTTGACGACGTCTTCGTTCACTACACCGGAAGAGAGATGCGAGCCGAATCTGCCGAGAACGCGTTCCACAGAAGAAGGAGGCATTAGCGATGGGCAGAGAATTCCTCACGGTGTACTGGCGGGAGATGATTCGATTCGTCAGGTTCAAAGGGCAGCTCTTTGCTGCGCTCGTGCAGCCCGCTCTTTGGCTGCTGTTGTTCGGCATAGCGATGACGAGCAATTTCGACAACAACTCGTTCTCAATGCCGACTGTTCCAGGTGTCATGGCCGTGGATTACCTGACGTTCATGGCAGCAGGGGTGATGGCCATGACCGCACTGTTCACTTGTCTCTTCGGAGGCATGGGCCTCCTGTTCGACAAGAACTGGGGCATCATGAAGGAGATGCTGGCAAGCCCGATGCCGTCGTACCACATACAGATCGGCGTGGGCCTCGGTGGCGTCACGAAATCGTTCATCCAGGTCGGTCTGATATTGATCTTCGGGCTCGTGCTGGGAGTGAAGTTCTTCCTGGGCTTCTCGGCTCTGGAGACGGTTGTCGCGATTGTGGGCATATTCGCTTTCATCATGGTCTTCTCAGCCGGCTTCATCTTTCTGTCCGCTGGTCTGGCCATGCGGGTCGAGAGCATGGAGAGCGTCCAGGCGATGATGACCCTGCTCACGCTTCCACTCATGTTCTCGAGCAACGCGCTGTACTCCACGAGCTCATTCCCGTTGTGGCTCCAGACGATATCTTCCGTGAACCCGTTGACATATCTTGTTAACGGTATCAGGTACTTCGCTCTTGGGAACGACTTCACTGCAATGGGCACGCATTACGAGTACACGGGCGGAGATATCGCGCTGTCGTTCGTCGTCCTGCTGATATTCGCAGGGCTGACATTCGTCTTCGCCTGGCGTGCATTCAGAACCGCCAAGGTGACATGACGCAGCCCAAGTTCTCATGCCTTTGAAGATAGCCACCCTCGGCCGTGTGGAGCGGAGCGGCCCGCATCGCGCACTCCGTCAAAAAATTCAAGTCGTCGCACAGCCTGTTGCTGTCGTCGGCCGTGACTTCGGAGGTGTATATTTGAATGAGTCCGACCCCGTCAAGTATCGGAAGTACAGAGACAGTGATATCGAAACCGCCCGCTCGCTTTGGGCACAGCTCACAGCTGCCCATCGGACGATATACGATGACCCTGGCATTGGCGGGGATGACCCTGGCTCCTTCTTCGACACGCACCTCCAGAAGGTCGGTGCCGATAACATATGGGTCGCAGACATGAATGGCCAAGTAGTCGGATTGATGGGCCTCGAGGTTGAGGGAGATGAGCTGACCATAGAGCCGCTCATCGTCGATTCCGAATGGCGTGGGAGGGGCATCGGCGAAGGATTCATGAACCTCGCAGTCCGAGAGGCAAGAGCGCGGAACGCATCATACTTGAACGTCAGCCCCGTCGCGAGGAACACAGCCGCGATCAGGTTCTTTCACATCAACGGCATGATGAACGTCGGGCATGTCGAGCTATTCATGGATATGAAAGCCAAGAGGTGGAAGGACGGACTCCGATTGCATGGGCTTGATTTCAACTACTGAATGCCTTGCTGTCCTCCATTCACAGGAGAAGCCATTATGTCGCTGCAATGGTTATGGCAAAACTCGTGGAATGCGCCATCGTGGATTGTGCGTTGATGAGGTTCTATGCCAGAACTCGAAGGAGACTTGAAATATAGACTTAGACAACTCTGCCTGAAGAAAGGAGCAGTCGTGTTCGGAGTCGCATCGGCAGCTGAAGTGGACTCGCTGCCAAGGGTCGAGATAGGGCCGATGATGAAGTGGTTGTATGACACCAAACTCGACGAGACGAGGAAGCCCACAGAGGCCATGCCCGATGCAAAGAGTGTCGTCGTCTTCGGCATACCGTCAACCGATGACTCCCATGAGCTGGCGGTGGTATCGGAAAACGGAGACCCTGATTATCCTGGATATCATCCTTTGAACTGGATACGCCGTGACACCGCGCGTCTGCTTGAGGAAGAGGGCTACAGGGTCGTCTACCCGTATGAGTCGTCCTCACCGGGCTCATACAAGCGCGTCTTGAAGATGGCGGGTATTGGAGCATTTGGCAAGAACTCGCTCATAATAACGCCGGAGCACGGGCCGTGGCTCAGGTTCAGTTACTTCCTCACCAACGCCGACCTCGAGCCCGACAATCCGTTCGAAGAAGACATGTGCAAGGATTGCTCCAACTGCATCGAGGCGTGCCCGGTTGACGCTCTGACACCCTATGTCGTAGACGCAGAGCGATGTCTCGTCGGAGTGCACCTCCGCCCGCCGGTCCCGAAGCGCCTGCAGGAAGTGCTCGACCGGTACGAGCCTCAGTTGACGCCCGCGACCCATGTCATGTGCACGAGGTGCCAGCTCGCCTGTCCCTACACTTCCGCTTCGCGGCGCAGAAATGTTATTGGCACTTGCCGACGGCCATCTACCGGCGAAGGGCCCTGGTAATGACCGGAATCTACATCGATTGGGACTGGGAGCGATGGCCTCGAGAACAAGACGCATGCCCTGTGAGAGGCGATTCCCGTCGGCTTCCTTCCGGTCGGGTGGCAGCTCTGCCTCCGACATGCAGGAGCGAATGAAAGAAAGGGGTTTGTCTGTCCGGGCGGGTTCTAGATAGACATTCTTTCTCAGCAGCGTCCTCTCTTCCTACTGAGTCCCAAGGACAACACGACCGCGGCGACAGTCACGATGATCATCATACCCGCCATGGATGACAGTTCGCCTGCTGTCGACGTTGTGGCCGATGACAGGAGCCCTTGAGTTGCAGGAGGCGGCGACGAGTCCAAGGATGCTCCTTCACCATCACCGGCCTCATCCCCGAGCAGAGACATCACATTGAACTCAAGCCAGGGAGCACCATGATACAGTAGCCCGCCTTCGCGCGCGTTCTCGAAGTCTGCTGGCCCATATATGATCAGAGTATTGTTGCCAGGGAAGTACTCATAGGAAGCGCCATCGATGTCCATGTAGCCCGGCGTCATAGCGCCGTAGTATCTTATGGCGTCGTAGTCGGAGGTGTCACCGGCCCAGACGGCGGCGATCGCGTCGAAAGGTACGGTCTCAGCGTAGTATCCCGGGACTTCACCTGTGGGGAGTTCGATTATCAGTGTGGCACAGCTCAGTAAATCCATCTCCCAAGGAGTGCACTCGTAGGCCACCATGTTGCCCAGATTGACGTCCCCGCAGTTCCAGGACTCGTAATCCAGATAGTAGTACGGAGTGTAGTCCGACGGGTGGTCGGCGAACGCTGCCACGCAGTCAAGGCCTATCGGCTCCCACGCCCATGCACACGGTGTTCCCTCGCCGATGTCCGTCGCGTTCTGCTTGACACAGTGAAGGCTCCACTGGCAGACGGCATCCATGGTCACGTCTATGTTGTTCTCGCGATAGTCAACGACCATCTCGAAGTCCTCAAACCACGGCTGGTGCACCGATATCTGCGCGGCGTTCAGCCATCTCGTCATCAGCGCCTCGTATCCCTGCGAGAAGTGGCCGATCTCCAGCGTGACCTCGTCGCTGTCGCCGTCAAGCCTCATCATGGTTCCTGGCGCCACGTAAGGCCACTCGTAGCCGCAGTAGATGTCGTACACGTCGTTGCCTTGGTGGTCTATCCACTCTTCCCAGTCGAGGATATACGCCATCTTGTTGGCCGGCCACCATGTGTTCGGGTCGGCCGTTTCGGGCATGCCTATCCACTCCTCTGCTGCGGCGCGGTTCATGACGACCCTGTAGTACGTGGCCATGAAGAATCCGTCTTGGTAATTCAACCATTCCTCTCCGTCGCTCTCCCAATCACCCGGGCTGTTCGCGGTTTCCCAAAGGGTCCCTCCTTCCCAATCGGAAGCCTCGCCCCATTCAGGTATCCAGTAATCTTCCCACCAACCGCCGGGGCCGTCATTTTGTGAGTACACGTATTGGAACTCGATCTCGACCGACGCTTCAGCACCCGTCATCGGTGTGCCGCCCAGAACCGGCATGAACACAGGCTCATGGATGTTCACGTTCGGCATATCGCTGGCGGTGACGTTCCACCTGTATGGAGCATATATCAATCCCTGGTCGTACAGGTTACCCAGCGGGTTGTGAAGCGTGGAGTATAGATAGGTCATCTCTCCCGCGTCCGTCGTGAGCGGGCGCTCGTAGTCCCAGGTCGGAGCCATGACACGATAGTCCCACCAGGGTCCCCAAGGCTCCTCGAACAAATCGTAGATTCTGTAGGTCACGTCGGAAGGTGTCGGCTCCTGGACGACATACAGGGGATATCTGTCGCTGTGGACCGCATCGATGACGTACGCTGTGTCTCCTATGCCATCACTTCCCGCTATGTCCTGCGATGGGCCGCTGAGCAGGTCCTCTCCTTCGTAGTCGGACCAGAAGTTGCCGCCTGAGGGGTATCCATTATCCCAAGAAACGATGCCCTCAGGGCTGTTATCGGATGCCTGCAGATCGTTGTCGACAATATCGTTGTGGTAGATCGATATGTCATCCATTCCTGTGTATGCGGTGGGAACGTACAGAACCCGCATGCCCACGTCGTTCGAAAAGACCGTGTTCTCCACGACCGTCACGTTCTGAGAGAATACCGCGACAGAGATGCCTGCCACGTTGTCGTATACATAATTTCCCGAGATCAGGGTGTCCATGGAGTCATTGTTGTATATTCCTCCGCCCCATCCGTTTCCGCAGCAGGTGTTGTTCGATATGACCACATCGTCTTGACACAATTCCACGAATATGCCCGCATGGCTGTTGCCTGAGCAGGTGTTCTCGGCGACTACGAGGTTTGCAGAGTCGGCTGCAGCGATCCCCGTCCTGAACCCTTCACATACACAGCGCTCGATGATTGCGCCTCCGGTGCTGCTGATCAGGAGAATTCCATATTGGTTTCCGCTATCCGAGTGGACATAGACATCGCGTATCACGAACCATGCATCCACATTCTCGACGTGGATTCCAGACGAGATGGGTGCGGTTATCTCCCAACCTTCGATTATGAACGGGTCGCTGGGCGTTCCGCTTCCTCCGATGACGCCGTTCTCCGAAGTGAATCCGTCGTTGCCATAGATGTAGATCGGGTCGTGTGGAATGTGCCCTGAGGGAAGGTCCTCAACCACGAGGGTTCTGGATGTCTCGCTGGTGAGGCCCCCGCTGTCTTTGACCTGGAGCGTTATCTCGTAGGTATCAGCGATAGAGAACACGCGGGTCTGAGTTGCCTCGGTGGTGCTCCAACCTGTGTCCCATATGCCATCACTGTGCCAATCCCAGCGAACCTCCAGTGATTCGACTGGGTCCTCCAAATCCCAGCATGAAGACGCATCGAACTCGAAAACCGTCTCCATGGTTCCAGATTGAGGGTCGACGGTGAAGCGGGCAGTAGGCACGGTATTGATCTCATCGGTTGGCCTGAACTCTATGTACGGCATGCCATAAGGCATGATGCCGAGCCTATCCCATTCGTCAAACAGATGCGAGTGCGCGATCTGGTCTCTCGACCAGGTCCACATATCGAACGGTCCTATGAATGTCATCATGTGGCCGTTCGTGTCAATAACCACGCTGCCAGGCGCATCGTCAGGCATCGGCTCAGAGTGGCTCACAGTCATCTCGCTCCAGCAGTCAAGTGTTCCGTCGACTGTTCCAACACCGAGACCAGTTGCGTCGTTGACGAGGAACAGCTGTTCACCCATAGGCCACTGGAGGGTAAGTGTCTCTCCAGCGGAGAGATTCCACGCACCCGGAGTGTAGTCGTAAGGCATCATCTCGCCATGCCAGTCGTTCCCAGGGTATCGGAAGAGGTAGTCCTGGTCAGCGTACGGGTCGAAATCCGATACGGGATAGTATTGCGAGGATTCCATGTAGTCCTGCAACATGGCCTGCCAGACCCAACACGGTGCGCCATCCTCGATGGTCTCCGAAGCTGTGAGCGCATATCCGACTGCAGCGTCAATATCTACGTCCGCCATCTCGGGGCCAATCGTCGCGTGGAGGTTCATGTCCTCCATGTACCACTCGGTCGGCATGAGCGACTCGTGCAACCATCTGAACATGAGCGCTTCTCCGCCCCAGCTGTAGAAGTCGATCGTCAACACGATCAGGTCGTCAACCGTCTTCCCGGCCTCAACGGATGTGTAGAGCGGGTCGTACCAGTACTCGTAGGCGTTGTAGATGGCCAATCTGTCGTTGCCACCCTCGTATTGAAGCCACTCCTCCCATTCGCTCTCGATGGTTCCCTGGTTCGAGCTCCACCACGTTGCGAAAGTGTCGAATTGACTGTCCGTGATTCCCAGCACCGATTTCGCCGCCTGCTTGTCCAGCGTTACGGTTCCATTGAGTTCGGTGATCCATCCATCGTAGTAGTCAAGGACTTGCGTTCCCAGTTTGCCAAAGCATTCCTCCATAGTCGGGTAGTTCATGTACAAGTCGAGAATGGCGGTCCCACCCCTTGCGCCGTCAGATCCGCTCAGGTACGGCAGGAGTTCCGGTTTCTCG
>DATKWQ010000037.1:0-30808 GCA_035529455.1 Thermoplasmata archaeon | reverse complement strand
CTCTGTTTCTGTTCTTGGAGCGGCGGCAAGGATTCTTGTCTGGCTCTCTTCCGAGCGCTTGGGTCGGGACTTAGGCCGACGGTTCTTCTGACAATGTTGACGGAGACTGGCGAGCGGTCCCGCTCCCATGGATTACCAGTTTCACTGCTGAAAGAGCAGGCGGAGAGGCTTGGAATGAGGCTCGTCACCGTTTGCACATCATGGGACGACTACGAAAAGAACTTCCTGAACGCGGCGAGACGCTTGCGAGAGGAAGGGATATCAGCTGGCATCTTTGGCGACATCGATCTGGAGCAACACAGAGAATGGGTCGAGAGGGTCTGTGCGAAGGAAGGCATGGAGGCGCTCCTGCCGCTGTGGAAATCCAGCAGGGATGACCTCCTCGCAGAGTTGCAGTCGTCCGGGTTCAAGGCGGTCATTGTATCTGTGAAGAATGGCGTGCTCGACAGCGGGTTCCTCGGGAAGACTCTCGATGCCGAGATCATCGAGGAGATGAAGATCGCCGGAATTGACGCTTCCGGGGAGGAGGGAGAGTATCACACGTTCGTCACAGATGGTCCCATCTTCTCGAGACCCGTGGACTTCTCGCGTGGCCACGTCCATCTCAGGGATGGCTATCACTTCCTTGACATGGACACATTGGAAACAGAACACGTGATGCGGGGCTGATATAGCCGGCAAATATGTTTAAATCGGGTTGCCTCATTCATTCCCCCAGAAGCGGCTGTAGTCTAGCGGTTAGGACTGAAGCTTCCCAAGCTTTAAGCCCGGGTTCGAATCCCGGCAGCCGCACCAGGGTTTCTGAGAAAGGCCATAGGGACGGAAGGGCGCACGATACCTGGCCAGTGTTGACTAATCGGTCAACGGCATCGACTCATTCAAGATGTATGACCACATAGTCGATGTCGGAAGAATGAGGCTGAATTGGATAGTCTTGATAGCTGACCTGAATTGATGCGTGTGGGCGCGAAGTAACTTGGACATAGCGGTAGCGCGTGAATCTTCAACTGGAGGAAACAGCAATGAGGTTGAGGCCTTGGGGAAGAACGCGGGGGCGTGGCCCTTCGGGCGAGGGGGACTTGACCTGCTCGGTGTCTGTCAACATGCTCTGCATCGTCGGAGCTACAATCGGCATATTCTCGTTATTTTTGCCTTGGGTCTGGATTGGCGAGGGAGACTGGCAGATAGACAGCTCAGTGTATGACACGCTGCTGTCTCCGCAAGACGGGCGCAGCGGTTGGTGGGAGAGCATGTCCGCGGTGTCGCTAATCATATTCATCTCTGGCACGGTGCTGGCATTTGCATTTCCAGCGGCATGCAGTGTTCAAGCCATTGGCATTGTGTCTTTCTATGTCGAGCACCTCAGAACGGACCCGTGGATCGGTTACGACCTCGGGCTTTCGATTGGCTTCTTTGCTGCAATAGCATCCACTGCATTAGTGACTTCCAGCCTGATTGCGCCCTGGGGGATTGGTTTTGATGCGTCTCAGAGAAGGTGGCCGAGTCGCACGTGGACAGCCTGCCGGGCGCCTGAAGGATGCGATCGCAAGGCGGGGCCACCATTGGCATCGCCTTTAGATGTCCTGCGTGCCTTGCGCAAGAACAGGAAATGGACGGCAGCACTGTTGGTGACAGTAATGTCCATGTCAGCCATATTGTACCACAGTAGTAGAGTAGATGATGCTGGTTCAGTAGAGTACATTGACGGCCGAATCGTCATCTCGATAGGAGGCTCCGCGACCTTCGTGCACTGGGGCACGACAACGCTCGACGTATCGGATGGATCTGAAACCGCCGAGTGGTCGTTCGACGTGAGCTACGATGAATACTTATCCAACGAATGGACGCCGCCGACCCTAGAAACAAAGGATGTAGGTGAACTTAGCATCGCTCCTGAAGTGGTCGACCACAGTGGAGAGGGGATTGTGACGGAAGGGGATCGCATCATCCTTTCACCTCAGAACGGTACCTCTTTCGAAAGCGAGATCGAGTACCGAGTGGATATCCGTGAAGTCCGTTATGTGTTGGATGTCTCATTACGGCATTTGTACATTTCCTTCGAGCTAGCTGACGACTGTGTCAACTACGAACTCGAAATGGTGCAGACACAAGGAATGGTCGTACGCACTGATCTCCCCGTCTATCTCCTCGCGTATGGTGCTGTGATGGCTTTCGTAGTTTCTTCGATGGCGGCTTACAGAGCGCTGATCAGAGGGCTTCGGCGGACGGTTGACTGATCCTGTGATGAAGGAGGCGGAGCAGAGATTGCGCCCATTTCCCACTTGATTGAAATCTGAAGAGGACTGCTGGCTACTGCCGGGTTCGAACCCCGGCAACCGCGCCAAGCCTTCGCGAAGACGGGGTTCACTGGAGGTTCAACATCGTCACCTTCGTGACAGGGTCGATCTCACGAGTTGACCGCACGCCGTCCAGCCTCAGAATGCCGATCTCATTTGTCATCCAGACCTTCCCCCTCAGGAGATGGCCCCCGAACATCCTGTGCTCCCTGTCTGCGACAGCGACATGTATATGGACCCTGTGCTCGCCATAGCCGGAGATCACCCCTTGAATCGACAAGAGTTCGTGCGGTTCGGAATAAGACTTGCTGATGTATTCCCCGTTGTCGAAAAATCCGAGTTCGAAGTCCGTGATCATTCCTAGGCCCGTGCAGATGATCATGGTGGATCTGGAGTCCTTGGCTGACTTGAGTATAGAGTCGATGATGTCCTCGCCATCGTCGAGTCGAAGTATGTGTACCTGGCCGCTCCTGGACTGATGCATTGTCTCGACCTCCAACCCGAATGTGCGTCCGACTCAAAGTAGTTGCGCAATTTTGACCAGGATTGTCCGTCATCTCTTCTGTCGCAAGAGGCTGAGGAGGATGCGGCAACGGCTCTGAATCCTGACTCGAATCCTATCACGAACCCCTCTGTGTTGACGAGGCAGTCAACGCGGTCGGCGCGTTCATATAGTGTTGCCTCGCTTCTTCAATCGGAGGTCTCACGGTGGTCACCAGACTGCCTATTGTGGTGGTTGCGGCACTGTTCGCGTTGCCATTGGCCATGCCGCTCGCATCTGCTGACGGCATGATGCATTATTACAGCAGCGTGTACGACGATTGGAACCTCTCCGCTGAGGAGACCCAGTATGGCATGATCAACTACGTGGACGGCGAGGAGCGATTCATGTTGACGATCAGGGTCGACAGCGAGAGTCTCGATCTCGCGGATGCCGCAGTGTGGATGTTCGCCATACCAGCGGACTCGGACACGATAGACATCGACCTGATGCCCGCCGTCACGGAGCTGAACGGCGAGACCGTCGCAGACCTCGCAAGGAAGGAACTCTGCTCGAACCTTCTGCTCGGATACGGCACGCAGTTGTATCCGATACTTATGCTCCCATTGTTCGGGGCTGTCGACTCTCCGCTCGCACTGTCCGACGGATACCGGGGGTTGTTGTCGACGGGTGGCGACGTCGAGGTGACCCAGCACGTGGAGTCCAGCGGATTGACGGCGGAGGTTGTCTCCACCACTCAAGCCGACGCACTCGAATCGTATCTGGAAGATCGTGAGCTCCACCTGGATGACGCCGCGGACTCCTTGATCGCCGAGTACATCGGCCAGGACTACTCGTTCATCATCTCATGGATCTCCGACATGGAACAGTTCCGGGACGAGGGCGTCCTTCAATACGACCACTCGACAGAATCGTACTACTACGAGCTCGGACTGTACTCCGTGTTCCCGACGGACAGGATATTCTACCCTTTGAGATTGACCAGCATCTATGGCGAGACTGTGGTCCCGATGATGCTGCAGATACTCGGCCATGTGGAACCTGACGACTCGGCCTTCGATTACGGCAAGCTGGGCATTGCCGTGAGGCACAGCGTCGATGACCGCTACTACATCTACGTCTCGCAGGAACTCTCGGAGTTCTTCACGAGTGATGCTCAGACGATTGACCCATATGGAGACTTCATGCTGGACGTGAAGTACACTGAGGTCGTGATAACGGCCCCATCTGAGCAGCTCGAGGTGGACCTGTGGATGGTGCCGACATCCTCCGCCTCCCTCGACGTCCAGCAATGGATCCAGGAAAACGGCTTCGTCACCGCCACCATGGTCATCATCGTGCTTTCGGTGATGACGGGGGTGATTGCGGGCATAATCGTCTTCGGCCAACACCGGCCGGTCCTGTGGAAGTTCGCAGCGCTTGGCTTGGCCAACCTACTGACAATAATCGGCCTCTGGTTGGTCGCGAGGAGGCTAGAGATAGAGCGGACCATGACGAGGTCCGAGATTCCGCTTTCTAGCAGACAGTACCGATCCGATTTCCTGTTCGTGTACACTTTCGTGTTCATCGTCTCTATCACCTCCGTCCTCTTCGTGCTCTGGCGATAAGAGCCGCATTGAAAGTCTGTCGGGTGCTACCGCATCTGGGGAGGCGATGTTCAGTCATCGTCGAAGATGAAAAGCTCGTCCACTGTGATATTCAGCACTTTGGCTATGTCGTGAGCGAGCTTCAGGGACGGGATGTACTTGCCGTTCTCGATGAACAGTATCGTCTCACGCCTGACTCTTATTCTCCTCGCCAAGTCATCCTGAGTCATGTCGTGCCGCGCCCTCAACTCCTTGATCCGCGTCCTCATGGCATGCCCGTCCCTCTCGACATCACGGTCCAGACGATTGCATAGATGACGCCCATCGCTGCGAACAGGATGAACATCACTGTCCCCGTCGATGGGACTTTCGCCGTCGTGTCTTCGAGCAACACGCCGAATATCCATCCCAGCGCCAAGCACAGATACATGCTCACGAAAAATGAAAGGTATCCGGCACGCATCTTAAGCGCCGTCGACCTCTCATCGTCGCTCGGAATGCCCTGTCTCATCTCTTTCCGTCTCTTCCTTGCCACCAAGGCCGCCGTTACTGCAATTGAGACAACTATCACAGCCGTCAAGATGGCCCACAGGTTGTCGGGCTCGTCATCGGCGGTCAATCCGATAGCGAACAGCATGCCAATCACGACTACGGACGTCGCTACTCCGATTAGCAGTTGGAACTTCTTCCTCTCGTCAATCATATCATCACTCCTGCCACTTGTTTTGGTTGTTTTGTGCTAACATTTTGTTAGCCTCACACCACTTTATGTTAGCTATAACACACATTATCTATATGTAGCCTTCGGAGGAACCGAGCCAAACGGATGCCTTGAAGCACAGAGCGTTGTTGCGATGCCATGATACTCTTTTGGACAGCGCGTTCAGCTCAGTTCCTTTTCCCTGAACAGGTAGGCCCCGAACACCAGGAAGAACAACGTCAATCCCAGCAATACGGCGGCTGACGCGCCCATGCTCGACGCGTCGAACCCGCTGATGTCGCCGTAGTCCACCCATTCGGACCCGACGCTTCTGAGATAGTGCTTGACGGACGCCTTCTGAATAGCGCCTGGAATGGACCCGATGAACCCCTCCCATATGAAGGCGTAGAAGAGGCCGAAGAAGACGGGCTTCTTGAACAGCACACTCGTCGCCAAGAACAGGGATGAGTAGACGAAGGACCCGATCACCACGAGAGCTGTGAACGCCAGATAGATGTCGGCCGCGGACCTGTCAACGCCCTGCTGAATGAAGAAGCTCAGGAACCCAGCGGTCGTGATCAGTATCATGGACGCCGACACAGCCAACGCCAACGGCACGTAGTAGCCTATGTACGCGAACGCGCGGTCCAACGGCGCTGTGGCCACATGCGTGATGCTCTTGCTGTCTATCTCGTCGCGTATCAGCGACGAGCCGAATATCATGGCCATGACGGGCATGAAGAAGAACAGTATCAGCACATCCAACAGGTTCGCGCCGTCGGATAGCGCGTCTACGTCCTGTGAGCCCGCATAGCCCATGACGAAGGCTACGAAGAGTGCCACAAGGGCGGTTATGATCACCTTCCTGCTGAGCAATAGTCCTCTGAGGGAGTGCATGGTCAGCGCGGATATTCCGTTGAGTGCCTTTCCAAGATCCATGATCTCACCGCCCCACAAGATACTTGAATATGGCCTCCAAGTTGTCATCCAGGCTGTACATGCTGGTCACGCCACAGCCCGTATCGTCTATGATGGCAGGCAATCCGTTGAAGAACGCCTCAGGGTTTGACACCTGGATGGTGATGCCTTTCCTGTCGTCGTTGAACGCGACCGATACCGTGTAGTCCTCTTCGAGGAGGGACTTCGCCAGGGCCGTGACCTCAGCCCCCTCTATCACGATATTGTGAGGGTGCTTGTCGATAAGCGACCTGATCTCGGAGATGTCTCCCGAAGCAACCGTCCGCCCCTTGTACATCAGGGCGACATCGTGTGTCATCCGCTCTATCTCGAACAGCACGTGCGAACTGACGACGACGTCGTGGCCGTGCTCCTTGTTCAAGCGCTTGGTCAGGTCTATGAGCTCCTTCCGGACGATGGGGTCAGTACCGCTCAGAGGCTCGTCGAGTATCAGCAAATCCGGGTCATGAATCAACGCTCCTGCGATCTTCATCCTCTGTTTCATACCCTTGCTGTAGCCGCCTGTCTTTCTATCAAGCGCATGGCCCATCTCGACGAGCGACGCGAGCTCCTCGATGCGGCTTGCCAGGGTGGCGCCCTCCATCGCGTGGAGATGCCCGACAAGGGACAGGAACTCCCTTCCAGTGGAGTCAGGTGGAAGGGACTCGTAGTCGGGACAGAAGCCAATGGCAGAGTGGAGCTTGGAGTTCCCCCACGGCGTCTGGCCGAAGACGGTTATCTTCCCGGTGTTCGGTTTGATCAGGCCGAGGACCAGCTTGAACAGCGTGCTCTTGCCTGAACCGTTCGGCCCGACCACACCGGTTATGCCGTGCCTGATCTCGAGGTTGAAGTTGTTCAGACCGATGACCTCGCCATACCATTTGCCGAGCGATTCTGCGACGATCACCGAGTCAGATGTCCTCCCGGACGTGTTCATTTGCCCACCGCCTGTCGCATGGTTCTGACGTATACAACTGCCGCAGGCAGCACTATGAACAGCGTAAGGAAGGCTGCGAGGGTGCCTTTGTCGATGTAGCTCGGAAGTGCTTGGCCGAAGATCCAGTCGAACGAGTATACGAACGATTCAATCGGACTGATCACGATCCACTCAGTCGCGAATTCGGAGAACACCTCGGCGATAATAGTCAGGACAAAGAACGACATGAACGTCCCAACCGCCGCATAGCTCTTCTTCCGAGTGAACGAGGACATCATCAGGCCATAGGGCACGAAGAACATCGTTGCAAGCGCTCCAGCGACGATGGTCCGGCCAACGACGCCCAGACTACTCCAGTAGTCGTCGCCGCTCTGGGTTGCAGTCGCGACGACAGCTATGAGCAAGGGTGGGACGATGCATAGGATGCTCATTATCAGAAGGGCTCCGCTGGCCTTGCCTATGAGATAGTCCCTGATCTTCAGCGCCCTGCTGAAGTACAGCACGAAGGAGTTGTTGGACAGGTCCTCCGATATGAGGTCGGACGTCACGACTGCGGCCAGCAACATGGCAAAGATGGCGAGGACCGAGGCGTTCATATTCGCGTTCATCTCATCTGCCTCAAGGCCCTCGTGCGGCGATAAGACAACGGTGATGATCTGGAAGGCGAACATGAGGAAGAATCCGAGCAACAACAGGACTTTGACACCGATCGACTTCAACCCGTGTCTGAACACGCTCCTGAGTATAACGTAGACGCGCATGTTCTGAGCAGTTCGCTCACCATTCCATGGGCGATACTGAATGGGGCTAACTCCCATCCTTCGCACCCCCCTTGAACGCCCTCAGAAACACTTCCTCGAGGTCAAGCCTCTCGGGCCGATAGTTCCTGATCTGGACGCCGCTATCGCGCGCCAGGCGGAAGACCGCCTTTCCGTTCCCGCAACCGCGCAGGAGCAGCGAGGCCTGACCCCGGCCTTCTTCGCCTCGCTGCATGATCTCGCAGATCTCGCCGATTGCCTTGACATAGGCTGCGATGGCTGCGTCGTCGCCCCTCACGGTCAAGGCCTGCACACCCTCCTCGCCCGCGACGAGGGCGCGCGTCTCGCCGGAACGAACGAGCTTTCCGTTGCTGATTATGACGACGAAATCGCATACGCGCTCGACCTCCTGCAGTATGTGAGACGACACAATGACGGTCTTGTCGGAGGATCCTATCTTCCGGACAAGGTCGAGCATCTCCTCGCGTCCCTGAGGATCCATCCCGCTCGTCGGTTCGTCCAGAAATAACAGTGCTGGGTCGTGCACGATTGCCTGCGCGAGCTTGACCTTCTGCTTCATTCCAGTGGAGTATGACCTCACCAGACGGTACCGCTCTTCGTTTATGCCAACGAAATCCAGGACCTCGTGGCCCCTCTGCATCGCATCGCGTGGTCCCATTCCGGATATCTGAGCCAGATAAGACACGAGCTCCACGGCGTTCATGGACGGCAGGAGGCAGTCGTGTTCGGGCATATAGCCGACGTCGTCTCTAATCTGAAGACTCTGCGATTGTGAGTCCAGGCCACCTACCTGTATGGATCCGCTCTCCGGTTGGAGCAGGCCTAGAGCGGCTTTGATGAAGGTGCTCTTACCCGCTCCGTTCGGTCCCAGGAGGCCGACTGTTCCACGAGGAATGTCCGCGGTGAAACCATCAAGTGCGACGACCTGCCCGAAACGTACGGTCACATTTCTCGCAGAGAGATGGAATGCGCTTCGTCCAACGGGCTTCTCACTACCTGCCTCAGAATCCACGGGCTTCGCCTGGAGTGCACCGCTTGTAGCCATGGACATTCAGACCCTCCAAGTTGCATCTCGTCTGAGGACGAACGTGGTTGCGGCACTAAGCGAAACGGACAATCTGGCCGGGTCGTTCTTCATGTCTGCACCACGGATGCCTGATAAATAACGATGTAGTATGTATAGTTCCGTGTGGCGGCGTCACCATCTGCCTATGTAGGTATCGCGCCCTTGAATGCCGATAAGCTCACTACTTTCACCTCGCAGCAGAAAGAATTCTATGAATGGTCCTCATACACTCCCCAATATAGTCTCGAGACGAGGTGATTGAGCTGAGGAAATCGGACGTCAAGACTGAGCAAGACGTGAGGGAGTATCTCAAGGACTGGTCGGAGTTCGAGAGGAACGTCTACCTGGCCACCTTCAAGATACCCGAAGGAAATGTCAGCACGTACAGCAGGGTCGCCAAGGCCATAAAGAGACCGAGGGCGCAAAGAGCAGTCGCGAATGCCCTACACAAGAACCCTCTGTATCCGGTGGTGCCTTGTCACCGTGTGGTCAAATCAGATGGCGGCTTCGGCGGAGAGAAGACTGCGGCGGCTGCAAGGAGACGGCATGTCGAGAGAGAGGGTGTGCCGACCCGAGATGGGAAGGTCCTCCTCAGCAAGAAGATCCTTTTCTGAAAACTTGGAGTTGAGAGGAATGACGAAAGTACTGATAGTCTACGATTCGAGGACGGGCAACACCGAGAAGATGGCAGATGCCGTGGCGGACGGGGTCCGTGGGGTTGAGGGTGCAACCGTGGAGATCAAGAATGTCGACAAGGCGAAGCTGGACGACCTGCTTGCTGCCGATGCGATAATCCTCGGTTCTCCGACGTACTACGGCAACATGTCTGGCAAGGTGAAGGAGCTGATAGACAAATCCTTCAACATCCATGGCAAGCTGAAGGGCAAGGTCGGAGGAGCGTTCACGAGTTCGGGAGGGACTGCGTGTGGTGCGGAGACCGCCCTGTTGGCAATGCTGCAGGCGATGCTGATCCACGGAATGGTCGTCCAGGGCCGACACGATGACAAGCATTACGGAGCGGCTGCCGTCGAGGCACCCGACGGTGACGAGGTCAAGTACTGCAACGATCTCGGCAACAGAGTCGCGTCGCTGGCAACTGCGCTCAAGGGCCGCTGAAAGTCTGAAACGGCCGTTCGAGTTCTGAGCTGCCGAGCCCGGTCATTGCATGAGAGGCTATAGTGCTACTGTTCCCTGCCACTCGCACGTCTGTCCCCGATGCCGCAACGCCAGATGGGGGCGTGGACTTTGTGCTGGCGCTGGTTGTGAATCCTATCTTGGACGGTGGCCGTCGAAGACCGTCTTGATCCGCTCCATGGCCCAATCGATCTCTTCCTCCGTGATTGTCAGCGGGGGGGCGAAGCGTATGGTCTTCTCGTGGGTGTCCTTGGCCAGGACTCCCGCCTCCATCAGTTTCTGACACAGGGGCCTGACCGTCTCGCCAGGGCCGAGTTTGAACTCCACGCCTATCAGCAGGCCCTTGGCACGTATCTCCTTGACCTCGGGGCATCCTATCTCCTTCAGCTTGCTGACGAAGTAAGCGCCCATCCTGGCCGACCTCTCGGCCAGCTTCTCCTCCACGAGCACGTCGAGAGCTGCATCCGCAATTGCGCATGCCAGCGGATTGCCGCCGAACGTGCTGCCGTGCGAGCCCGGAGTGAATACCGTGAACAGTTCTCTGGAGGACAGAGCGGCTGATACTGGATACAAACCTCCTCCCAGTGCCTTGCCGACGCATAGGACGTCTGGTAGGATGCCATCGTGTTCGAAGGCGAACATCTTCCCTGTCCGCGCAAACCCGGTCTGGATCTCATCGAGTATGAGCAGGATGCCCTTCTCGGTGCATATGCGCCTCAACTCCTTCAGGTAGCCCGGGGAAGGGACGTTTATGCCGGCCTCTCCCTGGATCGGTTCGACGAGTATGCCTATCGTGTACGGGTTTATCGCTTTCTCGAACGCTTTGATGTCGTTGTACGGGATGGTGACGAAGCCCGGTGTGAACGGCCCGAATCCCTTCCTGGAATCCTGGTCAGACGAGAAGCTGATGATCGTCGTCGTCCTCCCGTGGAAGTTGTTCTCGCAGACGATGATCTCCCCCTCATCGTCCGGAATGCCCTTCTTCTGATGGCCCCATCGTCTTGCCAGCTTGATGGCGGTCTCCACCGCTTCCGCGCCTGTGTTCATCGGGAGGGCCATCTCCATTCCACTGAGGTCGCATAGCTTCTTCAGGAACGGCCCCATCCTGTCATTGGAGAACGCCCTCGATGTGAGGGATACCCTCTCCAGCTGCTCCGTGGCGGCCTTCACTATCCTCGGGTGAAGGTGGCCTTGGTTGATCGCCGAGTAAGAGCTCAGCATGTCGATGTACTTCTTGCCATCGACATCCCAGACCCATACGCCATTCGCCTTTGATATCACGACCGGGAGCGGATGATAGTTGTGCGCCCCGTATTTCCTCTCCATCTCGATGTATTCCGTCGCTGACATGTTCTCGGCCTCCGCGCGTTCAAACGCCGTGCCCTCTATATGGGCTGTTGAAACAACACCGCCCTTTAAAAGTCTTTTACAGGACGCTCTAAGCAGTTGGTCGGATGACCGCACGTCCCTCATCAACGATTACCAGGACAGTGATGATGACGCCCCACGCCAGCAGGCTGAAGACGGCTATCGTCTCCGCCATCGGGTCAGGCCCGAAGAGGACTACGATCATCAGCCCTATCGCGAATGAAAATGCGTTGACGAGGAGGAACGCGTCCGCCAACGACCGTTTTGCCAGGAACCGTGCGGCGGTGAACAGGCCGAACGACATGAAGGCGGCCACGAAGAATGCGTACGAGACGAGCAGATGGGCGTCACCTGCGTCCTCTGTGAATATGCCGACCCCCGCTAGGAACATGCCTGAAACCGCCAAGAGCGCGTCTCCGACCTTCATCAGGTTGTTGGCGCCGAGGTAAGATGAGAAGCCCCCGGCTGCGAACGCCGCGAGCAAGCTTCCAGACAAGACAACGCCGGAATTGAACGCCCAGGCGCCCGGGCCCACGCCGAGGTCGCTGAGGTAGCTCTCGAAGAGCACGTAGTCTGGGTCCTCGAACGCCGCGATGATGTACAGTGCGACGAAGGCGATGCATCCAATTGGGGCGCATGCGAAGGTGATCCTATCCCTGAGGGCGAGTGCCACGGATGACGCTATTTCGTTCCTATGCATAAAGCGATTGCGCCCTACAGGCGCGAATCCCCGGAGAGCGTCTTCAGCACCCCGTAGACTGGTTTCGGGACGTCCGGCAGGTCATCGCCCACGTTCGTCGCTGGCTCGTCATCCAGCCTTGAGAATGAGTACACCCTTGTGGGGATCTCGAACCCCTCGATGTACAGCTTGTTGTAGGCCCAGTTCGTCAGTCCGGCTGCGAAGATGCCGTAGCCGATGGCGACGAAGACGCTCAGCTGCCAGACATAGTTCCATGTCGAGACTATCAGCATGACGGACACGAGTGCCCCGAATATCATCCTCGTGATCAGGTTGACGATGGGCGCCCGGTCCTTGACGCCCACGCCGATGTTGTTGTAGTTGACATGGCGCACTATCTCCGCCACCTCGTATCGTATCACGAAGTACAGTGCGCCGGCGATCATAGCATCTGCGGCCAGAAAGATGATGTGAAGCATCGAATCGGTCATCAACATCGCTGCTGAGACCAGCACGAAGACGAACAGCAGGATCCCTGTCATCTTGGTGCCTTTGAACATCTTCAGGGACGATGGCATCACCACCTTGCCGAGCGTCCGAGACACCACGGCCCCCGAGAACTGCATATGCCTCGGCACAATGCGCGACATCAAGTTGGCGAATTTGATCGAGTTCTTCACCATGAACGGAGCAACGGCGCTCATGCCGAAACAGAGAGCCCCCGCGAACGGGTTAAGCTGTGCCCCCATCGTCGTCCCTCTGACCTCACTCCCCACGCTGGCGTAGAGTATGGACTCTACCCCTCTGCCACACATGCTAGTGCCTATGGTGGATGCGGCCTTCGCCGAGAAACCGATGAAGTAGGATACGGCGGAGATGACAATCGTCTCGTAGAAGACTATGATCGGCATAGCTAGCAGGACCATCCAGATGACCGTGTCGAACATAGCCGGGTCGATCATCATGCCGAATGACGTGAAGAATATCGCCACGAACGCGTCCTTGAACGACTCGAGTTTCGATTGTATCCTTGTCGAAACCTTGCTCTCCGCCAGGATCATGCCTATGAAGAATGCCCCTATGATCGGAGGGACGTTCATCAATGACGCGACACCAGCTGTGAGGAAGACTATCCCCAGGGCGAACAATATGAACAGTTCATCGTTGTCTATCCTGTTGAAGAAGGCCACTACCCTCGGAATCGCCCACATGGCCACCCAGACGAAGAACCCGTAGAACGCCGCCATTCCAAGCAACAGCTTACCATAGGCGACAGCGTCCGTCTCCGGCTCGATTATCATGCCGCTCGCGACGGCGAGTATGAGCATGGCGATGAACGTCTCGACGACTACGAGCCCTATCAGGAACTCGACCTCTGGGCTCGACATCTTCTTCAGGTCGAACAGTATCTTCATCGCGACGCTCGTGCTGCTCATCGCTATGACACCCGCGAGGAATATCGAATCTATCAGGGGCCAGCCGAGGTATGACGCGAACAGGAAACCTACGAACAGGCCGATGCTGGTGTCTATTATGGCCAGGATGATCGCGGGCGTCTTTGTCTTCTTCAGCTTGGAGAAGGAGAACTCGAGCCCGACGAAGAACATCAGCATGATGAGCCCCATGAACGACAGCACCTCGACGAGGCTGGTGTCGCTGATCAGGCCGTGGTACTCCACACCGAAGAGCTCCAGGCTCATCTTGGGGCCGATGAATATGCCGAGCACGATGTAGCCGACCATGACGGATTGGTTGGCCCGGCCTGCCATGGTCGCCGCTAAAAACGCTAGCAGGAGGATTGCCCCGAGCTGGAACAGCAGTTCGGCTTCCGTGACCATGTCGTCTATCCCATCCCGTCTTGAGGAAGAGGATGTCACCTACTTGCTAGGAGAATCGGCGTCATCCCATCCGCGGCGTTAATGGCAATCGTCCGTACTTATACCTTTTTCAGTCGGCCGGACAGCCAGCATTCTCGTAGAGCAGCGTAGCTGCTCTGCTCACGAGTGGCCGAAAAGGACGAGGAGCACTATGTACGTTAGATACAGGGAACCCGACGCTAGCATCGTCTTGTAACTCACGTATCCCTTGTACTTCACGCAGTAGAATATCCATGCGGAGGCTCCGAGTGCAACCACGATGCTCGCGATGTTGATCGGTGCGAGGGTCCAATCCGTGAACAACAGGCCGATGGTCACCGGTATGCTGCTTTGGAACACCATGGCGCCCGTTATGTTGCCCAGCGCGAGGATGTCTTTTGACCGCCAATACCAGATGAAGCTGTTGAACTTCTCGGGTAGCTCCGTGGCGATAGGAGCTACCAAGAACGCCAGGATCATCGCAGGGACGCCGATCGAATACGAGACCGTCTCGATCTCGTCGACGAAGAACTTCGCGCCGACGATGATGCCGATGAGTGATGCGACCACCTGCAATACTATGAGCGCCGTGCCGCGCTTTCCCGATGTGGATATTCCCGTGAGTCTCGTCAGGTGCAGCGTCGGGCAGCTGCTTTCCATTATGATGGTCTTGTCCCTCAGGGTCCGGCGGACGTACATCAAGTACGCCACGACGAGTATGACGGCGATTGCGTAGTTGCCCGCTCTGAGGTCTATCTCAGACTGCATGCCCCAGAGTCCCGCGACAAGGGCGAGCGTGTATGCCATCATGAAGTATTTCAGGTCGCGAAGTGCGTGAACTGGGTCCAGATGCAGCCTGGTGCTCGTCCTCTTGCCCCGCCTGTACGCTATCAACACGGCGATTCCGCCTATGAACATTGCCAGTGTGCCGAGCATGAATGGAGCGCCTAGGATTGCCCCCTCGCCGATCTCGTGGCCCTCCGCCTCGCTCCCGTAGAATATGGCGATTATGGGGACTATCGTCTCTGGCAGCGCTGTGCCCACAGCGGCGAGGATACTTCCGGTCGCCGACTCGGCCAGTCCGAGTCTGCAGCCCAGCCACTCGATGCCGTTGGTGAAGATCTCGCAGCTGATCAGTATCACCAGCAGCGCGGATATCAACGTCACGATGCTGATTGCTTCGATAGCCATGTCGGAGCCGACACTCGTCTATGATAGGTCGATATATAAAGCCATCTGAGGACTGCCAGCAAGGACTTGCCCAGCAGCCATTCGGGTTCGGTGGAGCCCACAACAATTAAGTAATCCGAGCATCTGCCAGACCAACGATGTTCCGCTTCCTCAAAGGTAGAGGTATCAGAACACCAGGGCATCTGAGGGTGCTGTACCTCTCCACATTCTTCCTCAGGGTTGCTTTCGGTGCTCTCCTGCTTCTATTGGCGAAGTACGTCCCGTGCGAGACGGATTATGAGGGGCTCCTCAACATCGCGATAATCGCAGTGCCTTACCCATTGGCTGAGATGTTGACCGCGAACTACTTCGGCATACTCAGCGACCGGATGGGCAGAAAGCCCATCATCGTACTCGGCACAACCCTCGCTGCCTCGATTATCCTTCTGTACACCCTGTCGGACAACGTATGGTACCTTGCAGGGATGCATGGCATACACGGCATAGGCGCAGCGGCGACGGTCGCCCCGGCCATCGCGATGATCGCGGACCACGCCGAACCGTGCGATCGCGGGCGACAGATGGGGTGGTTCGACTACGCCACATTCCTCGGGTACATCATCGGCGCCGTCACTGGCGGATTCCTGATAGACCTCGTAGGAGCGAAGACCGGGTTCGTATTGATAGCCGGACTCTTGGTCATATCCGCGCTGATGCTCCAGCTCTTCGTCAAGAAGGAGAAGGTCAGGGTCAAGTCCGAGAGCCTGATGGCCTGGCACAACCTGAAGAAGGTGTTCAAGGTCCGCGAGGTGAGGCTCATGTTCCCGATATGGCTCATAATCGCCACGCTCCTAGGCCTGGCAATCACCTATCTTCCCAGGATAATGCTCAGCCAGGACATCAGCGGCAGCACGATAGGCCTGATGTTCGGGGCGGCGGGTGTGGCCCTCGGGCTATTCCAGCCCTTCTGGGGGAAGGTCTCCGACATAGTCGGCAGGATCCCGGTCATGGCGTACGGCGTTTTCTGCATACTCGGCATCATAATCATGGCGCTCTTTTTCGCCGATTCGATATACACCGAGGTGGATGGCGAGATCGAGTTTCACATCGTCGGGCTGATACCTCTCGCCATATTGGGAGTGGGCGTGGGAGCGTTCGTGCCGGCTGCCCTTGCGCTGATGGCTGACTCCTCGAGCGAGGACTGCTATGGCGCTACGATGGGGCTGTATTCCTTCGCGTTGGGGTTCGGCGCGTTCATCGCCGAGGGTACGGGTCTCGCGATCATCGTCATCAGCGGAGACGAGTCGGCCCCTACATGGCTGCTGTATTTCGCCGCAGTGTTGATATTCCTCGCAGTCGCGTTGATGATCGCGTTCTTCCTATCGGGCATAATGAGGAAATGGATCGGAAGCCGCGGATGTGCGGACGATGATTGAGATAGATGGGGCATTGGGAGAAGGTGGGGGGCAGGTGCTCCGGACAGCCATCGCGCTCTCCGCGGTGACCCAGCAGCCCGTTCGAATAGTGAGGATACGTGCAGGCAGGACGAATCCCGGCCTATCACCTCAGCATGTGACGAGCATCGAGGCGGTCGCCGCGCTCTCCGACGCCACGGTGGACGGGCTTCGCGTAGGCGCTCGGGAGATTGAGTTCCGTCCAGGGGCTCTTTCGGGTGGCTCGTTCAGGTTCGATATTGGAACGGCAGGAAGCATCCCGTTGGTCATGCTGAGCTGTCTGCTGCCCGCGGCGTTGTCCAGCGGAAGAGTGGATATGACCATAACCGGCGGTACGGACGTGAGATGGGCCCCGCCCATAGATCATTTCATGAGAGTCCATGCACCGATCGCGGAGAAGTTCGGACTCAGATGCTCAGCTGATCTCGTCTCGAGAGGGTTCTACCCCGAAGGGGGAGGTGAAGTTCGCATGGAGGTGAGCCCCTCTGGTGGACTCAGAGGTGTGAGCCTTAAGGAACGGAGCGCCGTGACCCGCGTCGAGGGGGTAGCGTATTCCCAGAACCTCCCAGAACACATTGTCGACCGTATGCGCCACGCAGCCATGGAGAAGCTTGTGTCGATCGGCGGCGTCGAGATAGAATCCGATGTCAGGGAGGGGCACAGCACCGGAGCGGGCATTTTCCTGATGGCCGACTGCGGGGAGACACTAATCGGCCAATCGGCCCTTGGTCAGAGAGGGGTCAGAGCGGAGACCCTTGGCGAGTCGTGCGCGTCGGACCTGCTGGAGTCCGTCTCTTCGGCAGCAACGGTCGACCGATACATGCTCGATCAGACTCTTCCATACATGGCCCTTGCACACGGACCGTCAGTGGTCGTCGCTGAGGAGATGACGGGCCACGCCGAAACCAACATCGCAGTGATCGAAAGATTCGTGAGCCGTCGATTCGCTGTAGCAGAGAACGGCGACGGTCCGGTCGAAGTGACGATCGACTAGCCGTACATCGCAGGACGAGGCGCGTCCTTCGAGTCCTTCCTGACGACCGCCTGCTTCTGTATCTCCCTGATGTGGTCCTCGATCCGCTGTGACTCCTCGAAAAGCGGCTTGGCATCGAACTCTATCCCGAGCAGTATACGGTCGATCGCTTCCAGGACCAACGCAGCCGCCTTCGCGTCGGGGAAATCAGGATGGGCCTCCGCGAGAAGGGTGATCACGTTGAAGTCGTGCTTTCGACCTTCGTTGAGCAGCACGCCCGCGACGCCGGATATGACGCCCTCCTCGAAGGTGCGGATGTTGTTCTCCTTCAACAGCTCGCGCGCGCCGGGTGTGCTGGCGATGCCGAACACCACATCGCTGATGTCCGCAGTATCCCTGAGCTCAGGGTCCACCACCAAGCCCTCCGGCGACACTATCATCTTGCATCGCTGGTCCATCGCCCATTTCACAAGCGAGTGTGCTATCGGGCGTATCAGAGAGGCCGGCGGCTGAAACTCCGAGATGAAAGCCACGATCTGATCCCCTCTCCGGCCCTTCTCACCGGCGTAGATACGCACGGGGCTGAGGGGTTTGGAATCGCGTATGAGGGACACGGTCGGGAAGTACTCGGAATCCATGATTCCGATGTGTTCGAGGTTCAGCACCTTGATCAGGTAATTGGCGGCGATCGAGCTGACCAGACCTACGCTCGGGAAGCCATCGATTATAGTGGCACCCTTGAGGTCCACACGCTTCAGCTCATAGATGCTGATGTCCGAGTCGTCCATGAATTGCCCGAATGTGGTAGACGACATATAAGTCTTGGCAGAAGGGCGAAAAACGGTCCGCGACCCAGTCCTGGGTAACTGCGACTTGCGGACTGACATGCGGCGTATCGGAAAGCTTCTTAGCGGCTATCGTCATGCTGGGAATGGTAAACTTGAAGGTTACAATCAACTGCGCCATGTCAGCCGATGGGAAAATCGCCCTGAACAGCCGCAAACAGACCGACATCTCGAACGAGGTCGACAAGAAGCGCGTTCATGAGCTGAGGAACTCCGTCGACGCGATACTAGTCGGGATAGGCACGGTGCTGACGGACGACCCGAAGCTGACGGTCAAGGAGAAGTACTTCCCCGATCCAAGGAGGCCCGTCCGTGTAGTGCTTGACTCGAAAGGGCGCACGCCGCCGCACGCGATGGTGCTGAACGGGGAGTCGAAGACCGTGATCGTCACATCCGAGGAATGCACCAGAGAGTTCCCGAACGCAGAAACCATTCGATGCGGTACTGGTCGCGTGGACATCGAGCGTCTGCTGCCGTTGCTAGAGGAGATGGGAATCCATTCGATGCTCGTCGAAGGGGGCGCGGAAGTCATATGGTCGTTCCTGAAGGCGCGCTTGGCGGATGAGCTGCTGATATTCATAGGCAGCATGGTCATCGGAGGCGATTCGTCGCCAACCCCCGCCGGTGGAGACGGCGCATCAGCGATGGATGATGTCGTTGAGTTGCGGCTGCGCAACGCAGAAGTCGTCGGAGACGGCGTCCTGGTCGAGTACGAGGTGGTCAAATGACGGCCGGTGACGACCGTCCTCGATTCGTGGCGGACGGCATGCTCGGATCGCTCGCGAGATGGCTTCGTATGCTCGGCTACGACACGGTGTACAGAAAACATCTGGATGACGATGAGATAATACAGCTGGCGTCCACGGAGAATCGACACATCCTCACCAGAGACAAGGAGCTGGCGAACCGCCCTGGTGCCACTTACATCGAGCCTGACGACCTGGATTCACAGCTTGAACTGGTCAACACCAAGCACGGCCTGTCCTTCAACGAGGGGGCGATAAGGTGTTCGGCATGCAACGGAGGCCTGGTGGACTTTGCGAAAGGCGATGTGGTGGGGCAGGTGCCCGAAGGGGCGTTGGCGAGCAACGAGAAGTTCTGGAAATGCGAGGCCTGTGGCAAGATCTACTGGAGGGGCTCGCATTGGCTCGGGATCCTTGAGAGGTTCAAGAAGCTCAACCTCGCTTAGACTCGGGGCCGTGCAGATGTTCGCTCATTATCTTGCCGCTCGATGAGTTGATGAGCAGAGCGCCCCCCTTGCCTTCGACGCACCAGACGGGCAGGTAGACCAGCCCCTTCTGCTCGATGACTATCGCGTCATCACGTGATCGAGTCCTCTCGATGACCTCGGAGTGCCCGTAGTCTCGGACTGTCTCGACGTAAGACCGGTACTCCTTCGACACGACTTCGCGTGCCATCTCCAACGCCCGGTCCTCTTCGATGGTCGGCTCCCTCTTCGAGCTGGGCGCGTCGATGGTGTCCACGAGCTCGAAACCCCATCGCCAGGTCTCGACATGCTCGGTCATGGCGTTCACCGCCACGATGCCGGCGCGCTGCTGCTTCTCGTCTATATTCAGCACATAGTGGAACAGATAATGTGGGATCAGTTCGAGGTCGAACCTGTACCCCTGCACCTCGTGGCGGGCGATGTACTTGACATCCTCGAGAGATATCGTCGGTTTCACGATCTGCTCGGAATGCGCCTCGGTGCTCTCGATGATCACCGGCACGGCCTGCTCCGATGGTTCCGTAGGCACCTGCGGCATCTCGTCCGATATCACCTCGTCCAATAGGCTGTCGCCGTCCTCGGACGATACGCTGCGCAGGTGCAGCGTGCCGATCTCGTGCTCCATCTCCTCCCTGCCCCAATAGTGTATGCCCCGGTCCTGGAGGCGCGTCTGTATGCGGTCGTCCATTTTTGAGAGCGAGGCGACGACCTTCCTTCCAGAGAAGCCCTTCACGTTCCTGATGAAGTCATCGATATCGTCGGCGATCAAGTCGCTGGCTGCCATGATGACCACTGAGACGTCCTCGCGCTGGCCGTACAGATATCCGTCCCTCTCCTCCACCTCGAACTGCTTGGATTCGAGTATCTGGACGAGGTGGTCCTTTAGAGTGGTCATCCCAGTACCTTCGACAGTGATTGTCGGGCCGTGATAAAAGGCTATTGAGACATGGCGAAATGATGGGCAAACTAATTAGCCTCAACGGAGCGATAGCACAGCTTACCAGGATATTAACAGGATCCAACGGATGTGCTTGAGATGCGACCGATATCGTTTGTCCCGATATGCCTTCTCGCAGCCGGCCTGTCGCTTGTCGTCGTCTCCGTGGCCAACGGCGAGGCCGATGTGTCGCTGGTTGTGGCATTCCCGGTCATCTCCGGCTCTGGCCCCTTGTTCCTGATCGGCGTCGCGCTGGTCGTGACTGGCATTCTGTCTGGCTTCATGTTCATCGCCGCGACCACACATAGTCCAGCACCTGGCCCAGGCGATTCCTCCTGGGGCGACGCGGGCGATGGAACGGGCGAGAAGAGGTCGAAGTACGGTGGAATCGTCCTCATAGGCCCTGTCCCGATCGTCTTCGGCTCCAACGCGAGGATCGCGTACGTCATGCTGGCCGTTGCAGTGGGGATCGTGATGCTTGTGCTGGCACTGGCGTTACTCGCACTCCGCTAGCTTCTTGAGGGCTTCGTCCACCTCGATCTCCTCCGAGGCCGCCAAATCCCTCAGCTCCGATATCGCAGCGATGTACGACTGATAATCCATTCCTCTGCGCCTGACCGCGCGGCCGACGGCCCTCTCGACGGGCTCTTTGCGCTGCCGTGTCCTCGCAGCCTCGATCAGGACTTCCTTGATCGCCTGGTCCATCACTCAACCCTTCTTGTACGCCTCACAGACATCCAGGAAAGCCTGGAGTATCTCGTAGCCGTTGTCCGTGTGCTCGACCTCTGGATGAAACTGGAGGCCGAACAGCGGTCGCGACTCGTGCCGCATCGCCTGGACTGGGCACGTATCGGAGTTCGCGAGCAACTTGAATCCTGGTGGGAGGTCGGTCACCTCGTCGTTGTGCGACTCCCATGCAATGAATAATCCGGGTAGGCCTTTGAACAGGTCGTCTTCGTCGACGACGGTCACGAGCGTCTTGCCGAACTCCGGCGTGGCGGACGGCCCGGCCTTGCCTCCCAGATGCAGGGCCATGTACTGATGCCCGGCACATATTCCGAGGATCGGCATATCCAGCTTGTCCAGGTACTCCCCGCACATGCCCATGGCCTCACCGTCCAATCCGACCCTCGGAGACCCTCCGGAGAGCAAGATGCCATCAGCGACTATCGCGTCCACCGGTGTCCTGTTCGGGACTATCTCCGTCTCAGCCCCAAGGTCGCGCAGAACGCGCCACTCCCTGTGGGTCCATTGGCCACCGTTGTCAACGACCAGAACTCGCATGGAACAGGGAACATTGCAGGAGTATAAAGCCTCTGCTGAGGGAGGTCTACTCCCACTCGATCGTGGCCGGAGGTTTGTCCGTTATGTCGTAGACGACCCTGTTGACCGTGTCCTTCATGCGGTTCGTTATCCTGAGGGATATCGTCTCCAGCACGTCGTGGGGTATCTTCATGTACGCGGCGGACATCGCGTCCAACGACTGGACGGCCCTCACCGCGATCGTATAACCATAGGCTCGGACATCACCCTGCACGCCGACGCTCTTGACCGGCAGGAGCACGGCGAAGTACTGCCAGGGAATGTCCATCTTGCCGGCGGCAGCGGCAGTCTCTATCTCCTCCTCGACTATCGCGCAGGCTTCCCTCACGATTGCGACCGACTCGCGGGTGGGCTCGCCCATGACCCTTATGGCGAGCGCAGGGCCTGGGAACGGCTGCCTCTCAGCGACCTCGATCTTGAGCGCGCGGGCGACCTTGCGCACCTCGTCCTTGTACAGGTCCCGAAGTGGCTCGACGAGCTTCATGTTCATGTCGGCCGGGAGACCGCCCACGTTGTGATGTGACTTGATGACGTCTCTGAGGCCGCCTCCGCTCTCTATCCAGTCGGGTGCGATCGTCCCTTGGATGAGATACTCGGCGCCGGACTTGCTCGCCTCTCTCTCGAAGACGCGTATGAACTTCTCGCCGATTATCTTCCGCTTCCTCTCGGGGTCTGTCACGCCCTTCAGCGCCTCGAAGTACTCATCGCTGGCATCGACCGTGATGTGGTTCACCCCCAGCCGTTTCAGCATACCGTCGATGGCTTCGGTCTCGCCCTTCCTCATGAAGCCCGTGTCGACATACACGGCCAACAGTCGGTCTCCGATAGCCTTGCTGACGATGGCGGCGCAGACCGTGCTGTCCACGCCCCCCGACGCGGCGATTATCGCCTTGCGCTTGACCGTCTCGCGCAGCTTCACTATCTGATCATCGATGAACCTCTGTGGATCGAACATCTACGCATCAACTTCCATGGAGTCCTTGACCACCTTGTCCTTCAGCTTACGCCGGTACTCCTCGAGGGCTTCCAGGATACGCCCGTCCTTGAGCGAGAGTATCTGCGCCGCCAGCAGGGCGGCGTTCTCCCCTCGGTCGAGCCCGACCGCCGCGACAGGTATGCCCGGTGGCATCTGCACGACCGAGAGTATCGCGTCGAGGTTCAATGCCCCGCTGACCGGCACGCCTATCACGGGTCGGTTGGTACGGGCCGCGATTATGCCGGGAAGAGCGGCGGAAAGGCCGGCGATGGCGATGAACACTTCGGCATCCGCCTCGGAAACGAGCTTATCGACCAGCTCCGGGGTCCTGTGAGCGCTGGCGATGCTCACCTTGTACTTCACACCGAGCTCCTTCAACACCGCGGTGGCCTTCTCAGCCACCTTGAGGTCGCTCTTGCTGCCTAGGACTATCTGGATACTCATCGAAAAGGTGAGAGGTGAAGTTTGTAGAAAAAGGTTTGCGCTCACGACTTCATTATGGCGAGGAGGAAAACCCCGATCGCCGCAATGGCGCCTATGACGCCGGCGAGGATGTACAGGAACGCGTCCCATATCACCTTGCTGAGGTTAATGTCTATGACATTGACGGAATCCAGTCCCATCACGACCCACAGCAAGCCGACGACGAGCCCGATAACGACAAGGATCATGCCAATCATCCTGCTCTTACCGCTCCCGAAGTACGCCGTGAACACGCCTGCGAGAAGCATGAAGAGGGCGAACACCAGGATAATCACAGTCATGAACTCTAGAAACTCCATCGGAACCACCATCCAAGACCAACGACTCAGAACTTTATACCTGTCAGCGTCTTAGTGTCGATCACTCCGGCAATCGAGCGGACCTTGTCCACGACTACCTGTCCAAGCAGGTTGAAGTCCTCTGCCTCGATCTTCGCGATCAGGTCGTATTCTCCGAACAACGGATGGAGCTCCACCACTTCCTTGACCTTGAGGAGCTCGTTGTAGACCTCATGCTCTTTTGCCGGCGCAGTGCTTATTAGTATAAAACCAACGGCCATCTGGTCTCACCAATCCCCAATAATGGGATGTCCTGTCATAAAGCTTTCGGGTCTGGCTTTCTGGACGACATGCTCACGCAACCCGTATGCCGGTTCGCATGCCTTGCGCGCGTTCATACGTTCTTCCGCCGGGCGGCGCGCCTCTGCACCATCTCCCATGTGGGAAGCGCGCTCTGCGCCCCGACGCTCTCCACGACGAACGATGCCACGGAGGCGCCTACCCAGGCGCATTCCTCGACCGGTAGTCCGCGGCTGAGCCCCGCGTAGAATCCTGCCCTGAAACCGTCCCCTGCTCCCGTCGTGTCGACGACCATGTCGGGGGTGATCGCGCCGACTATGACCTCGTCGTCGTCTGTGATGATCCTGCTGCCGTCGCTGCCAAGAGTGTTGACTACCATGCCCACGTACGACAGTAGCTCACGGTCGTCCTCCAGGTTCAGGTAGGACTTCGCCCGCTCCAGCTCGGACGTGTTCATAAACAGTACCTGGGCATACTCCAGCATCTGTTTCAGCGTCTCAGCGTCGTAGACATAGTGGATCTCCTGGGCGGGGTCGAAGCATACTGTCTTCTTCCGCCATCTCGCCCGTTTCGCCACCTTCAGCATGTAGGCCGGCCGGCCGGTCCCGATGTGCACGAACTTGGACGAGTCGACCGTGTGCGTCCTGAGCGGCTGCGTGTCCTGGAAGCGCACCGCCCCCTGGTCGACGAAGCCGATCTGGTTGTGCTCAGCGTCGGATATCATTATTATGTACGACGTCCGCTGGCCACGGACTTTGATGACGTCCGTCGTGTCGACGCCGACACAGTTCAGGGCATCCTTGAACTTGTTCGGGAAGTCGTCCCCCACGTGGCTCGCGAGAGCGGTCTTCACATCGAGTGCAGCGGCCATCCTCGCGAGGTTCGCCCCAGTGCCCCCGAAGAATTCCTGGCGGTCGACCAGTTCCACACATGTGTTGGGCTGAGGGAAACTCTCGGAGGAGTAGATGATGTCGATCGCCGCATGACCGTAGACCCCCAGGAAATTGCTCTTGCGCATGCACCTCACATCCGTAAACCCGTATCGCTTCCGCTGTACTTGAAAAATCTGTCCAGCGGCGACCGGCGATTCGGAGATGTACTGGCTTAATAACGCGGCGTGATTCGAGGTGGGAGCCGCGTTGCGTCCATCACGTGCCCTCTCGCCAATCCCTCAGGTACTTCTTCTGCGAGTCTGAGAGTCGGTCTATCTCGACGCCCAGTGTCTCCAGCTTGATCCTGGCCACCTTCTCATCGATGTGGTCTGGCACATCGTAGACATCGGGTTCCAGCGAATGGGCGCTGAACGCCAAGTATTCGAGACAAAGCGCCTGTATGGCGAAGCTCATGTCCATGATCTCCGCCGGGTGCCCCTGACCAGCGGCGAGGTTCACCAGCCGGCCATCTGCCAGGAGGTAGACCTTCCTGCCGTTCTTGAACTCGTACTCATGCACGGAATCCCTGACCTTCCTGCGCTTCTTGGTCAACTCTCTGAGCCCCGCCTTCGATATCTCGTTGTCGAAGTGGCCCGAGTTGGCCAGGACGCAGCCGTCCTTGACGTTGCGCAGATGCTTCGCGGTGACGACGTCCTTGCAGCCAGTGGCTGAGACGACCATGTCCGCCTCCTTCAGGGCCTCGGCGATCGGCTTCACGGCGAAGCCGTCCAGCCGCGCCTCGATTGCGCGTATAGGGTCCACCTCGCATACGGTCACATCGGCCCCCATGCCCTTGGCGCGCATGGCAATGCCCTTCCCGCACCATCCGTAGCCAGCGACCACGAAGTTCTTGCCCGCGATGACGAGGTTCGTCGCTGTCATTATACCATCCATCGTCGACTGGCCAGTCCCGTACCTGTTGTCGAACATGTACTTCATGTACGCGTCGTTCACGGACATCACGGGGAATTTGAGGGAGCCTTCCTGGGCCATCGCCCTTATCCTCATGACGCCGGTGGTCGTCTCCTCGTTCGCCCCCTTGACGGTGCTGAGGAGTTCCTTCCGTTTCGTGTGCAGTAGGAATATGAGGTCCGCGCCGTCGTCTATGACGTAGTCCGGCTTCATGTCCAGCACTTTGTTCAGCGAGGCGTAGTAGTCCTTCTGCGACTGTCCTCTCTTGGCATACGTCTCCAGCCCGTACCTCTTGTTGAGCGCCAGCGCCACCGAATCGTCGGTCGACAATGGGTTGCACCCCGTGAGCAGCACCTCGGCGCCGGCCTCCTGGATCGTCAGCGCGAGAACCGCAGTCTTGGCCTCGGTGTGCAGTGCCATGCCGACCTTCAGCCCCTCGAAGGTCTGCTCCTTGACCATGCGTTCCCTAATCTTGGCGAGGACTGGCATGTGCGTCCTCGCCCATTCTATCCTCTTCACGCCCTTATCGAGCAACTCGTTCGTCGGCATCGTACCTGAGCAATGGAGTACATTGCGCCAAGAAAAAGGTGTTGCATGGCTACTTCGCGTCGGGTTCCTGCCCGAGAAGGCCCAGGTTGGAGGCCATCACCCGCATGACAGCGCTGAGGTTCTCATCCCTGTCGTACCTCTCCAGTGCTCGTTCCACCTCGGCCGTGTCGTCCTTGAGCTCCTCGACGCAGCCGGCGATCAAGGGCAACGCCTTCGTGACCTCGTCCACGACTGTCACCGTCGCCGACCGCGCGGTCCTCGAGAGCGGGTTCAGGTCGACGGCGATGACCTTCTTCCCCATGCGCGTGAGTGCTTCAGCGCGGTCGCCGTCCTCGAGTGCCACGAGAACTACATCGGCAGAGAAGATGCCGTCCCGAGCGCAAAGACCCCTCGCGCCCTCCAGCCCGAGTATCTTCCCGTCCGGGAGGAAACCGAGCACTTGAGACGCGCCCTCGCGCTCCAATGCGCCCTGTATCGCCGACAGACGCTCATCAGACCTGTGGAACAGCCCTATCTCGATCCTCGCGGGGACCGCCTTCGAAAGCTCCACGACGGCTCGCGGACACAGAGCCGCGACGTTCCCGTTCACCGATATGACCGGCCGCGTGGCCTTGACTAGGGTCGCCGCGGCAGCTCTCGCCGCGACTCGTGCCTCCTTGACCGTGCGTTCGCCTAGCAGGTAGTAGAACATCTCCCCTCTCCCGTGAGCTATCAGCCCCTGAGGGGCGACGATGCCGTCCGAGAAGCCGCCCACTAGTCGCTCGCGCAGTTCGAGTGATTCGCGCCGCGGGTGAGTCTTGGAAACATCTGCCATGACGACCACTGTCACGATGGCCACGCCTGCGTGCGGCCTATGTTTACGTGAGGGGGAGATTGATGCCCAACACTTAAATAGATTGAGAAAAACCTTATATATAACATCGCACATAGGGCGGTTAGCACAAAATATAAATATGATTCGGTGAGCGAGTTGAAGCTTCTAGGAGTCGTGCAGGATATTTCACACGACGGAAAGCTCATTGTGAAGGCGAGATTCGCGCCGAAGAACGGTGCAATTGTGCGCGACAACCTGAAGGTGACAATGGGGAGGGTTACGAGGGTTTTCGGCCCCGTCCGCTCGCCTTATGTCGCCATTCAACCCGGTAGAGACATGAAGACAATTGCCATCCTAGGCAAGGAAGTCTATGTGCTAGAAGAGGGGGACCATGCCAAAGGTAAGAGAAGAGACCGAGCAGATCGAGAGATGTCCTGAATGCAACAGCGCCCATCTTGTCAGAGACTACGAACGCGGAGAACTCGTGTGCGAGGATTGTGGCATAGTCCTCGACGAACAGCTCATCGACCAGGGCCCGGAATGGAGGGCTTTCGACGTCGAGCAGGGAGAGAAGAGGGCACGTACCGGCGCTCCGATGACGTATACCATCCACGACAAGGGTCTGTCCACGGAGATATCCTGGAAGAACAAGGACTCCTATGGAAAGAGCATACCGACACGTAACAGAGCACAGCTCTACAGGCTCAGGAAGTGGCAGCGCAGGATCAGGGTGTCGAACGCGACCGAGCGCAACCTCGCGTTCGCGCTGAGCGAGCTCGACCGCATGGCCTCTTCGATGGGACTCCCGCGCAACGTGCGGGAGACCGCCGCGATGACTTACCGTAAGGCTGTCAACAAGAACCTCATCAGAGGCAGGAGCATCGAGGGCGTCGTCGCCGCGTCGCTTTACGCAGCGTGCAGGCAGTGCAACGTCCCGAGGACCCTGGACGAGGTCGCGAACTCCTCCCGAGTGGGAAGGAAGGAGATCGGCAGGACATACAGATTCATGACCAGGGAGCTCAAGCTGAAGCTGATGCCGACCAAGCCTCAGGACTACGTCTCGCGTTTCTGCTCCGAGCTGAAGCTGTCGGGCGAGGTCCAGTCCAAGGCGATGGATATACTGAAGGACGCCGCCAAGAAGGAGCTGACCTCCGGCAGGGGGCCGACCGGCGTTGCTGCAGCGGCGATATACATATCGTCGATACTCTGCAACGAGCGGAGGACGCAGAGGGAGGTGGCGGACGTCGCTGGCGTGACAGAGGTCACGATCAGGAACCGCTACAAGGAGCTCACGGAGAAGCTGGGCATCGAAGTACAGCTCTGATGTGGCACCGGCTCATCACAAACCCCTTAACCCAAACCTTTCTCAACCTCTCCGTTGCGCGTCCATAGGACAGGTTTTTTAAGCAGACCGAGCATTTTGCGATTGGGGAAGGATCTTGATCAAGATAGGCATCAACGGCTTCGGAAGGATCGGACGGAACGTCTACAGGGCGGCGCTTGGTAGCAAGCAGATGGGCAAGGATTTCGAGATCGTCGCCGTCAACGACATCGTCCCGGTCGAATCGCTCGCATACCTGCTCAAGTACGACTCCGTCTACGGCAAGTTGGACGTGGAATGCAAGGTCGATGGGACGGGCGTCGGGGTGGGAAAGCACAGGTTCGAAGCCACACAGTGCAAGGACCTCGCAGAGATACCGTGGAGGAAGCTCGGGGTAGACGTCGTCATAGAGTCCACAGGCCTGTTCACCGAGAGGGACCTGGCAGCAAAGCACCTGGTCGCGGGCGCGAGGAAGGTCGTTATATCCGCACCGGCCAAGGGGGCGGACGTCACCGTTGTCCTCGGGGTGAACTTCGACACGTACGACAAGGCGAACCACGATGTCATCTCCATGGCCTCATGCACGACTGGGAGCCTTGCGCCGCCGGCGAAGGTCATCAACGACACTTTCGGCATCGAGAAGGGCATGATGACCACGATCCACGCCTACACCAGCGACCAGAGACTGATCGACACGCCCCACAAGGACGCCAGGCGAGCGAGAGCGGCTGCGCTGTCGATCATACCCACATCCACTGGCGCGGCCAAGGCCATAGGCGAGGTGGTGCCCGCGCTCAAGGGTAAGTTGAACGGATTTGCGCTCAGGGTGCCGACACCTGTGGGATCTATCACGGACCTCAGCTTCATCAGCAGGAGCGAGGTGACAGCCGAGGACATCAACAAGGCCATCAAGAAGGCCGCGGACGGCCCGATGAAGGGCATCATGGAATACAGCACAGACCCCATCGTCTCGTCGGACATCATTGGCAACACTCATTCGAGCGTGGTCGACTCGCCCCTGACCATGGTCATAGGCGGGAAAGGCAACTTCGCGAAGATACTCTCGTGGTACGACAACGAGTGGGGTTACGCCAATCGGCTGGTGGAGTTGGCGCCGAAACTCCTCTGAGCGGCGCGGTCCAGGACTCCCAGAGCAACGATTATTACCCAGGGGGACGTAGTCACACGTCATGGTGTCATGTTACGATTGCGATCATTTCGGGACGCGCTGCAAGGGGATACTCCCACCGATGAAGTACAGAGACACGATAGACGAGTATTGTGAGAACTACAAGGTCGTCGAATGGAGAAAGGAGCTGTACAAACCCGGTGGGGAGTCGAGGATATCGTGACCTTACGGCCTGTGGCGCGTGAGACTCACATATTCCACGTCGTCTGAAGATACGCGGCCGAGCAGTATATCCTTCCTCACGCCGTGGGCGAGCCGCACCGCGCGGCTGACCTCGGGCCACATGGCCTTGTAGTGTTCTGGAACAGCGTGAACCAGGTACTTCGCGTGGTTCCTGTCAGGGTCACCCTCGTAGGCTCTGAAATGAGAGCCGTACTTGAAGCCCGTTTTGACTATCAGCCCCTTGCCCTTGAGGTCCTTGAACGCCTTCAGTCGCAGGCCGAAATCGGGCTGCAACTTCCTCGCCCTCCTCTTCATTGTCTCGAGGGGCACCGCCCTGTTGGTCTTGCCGTCCCTGACCTTGAGCGCGCCGAGCTCCACGAGGAACACGGCCTCTATGAGGGACAGCTGGAGCAGGTTGCCGATCATCTTGCCGAAGCAGTGGTCGTGACGGAGGGCGTCGGTGTCCTCCTTGTCGGTGATGATGACCCTGTCAGCCATCACGACGCCCTGGGCTTCGCGGTCGAGTGCCACCTTCCTGAGCCTACCAGCAGGCGATTGTCTGCGGACCTCGTAGTAGGTGACATCGCTCTCCTCATCAACGACTGCTAGCAGGAGCCTCTTCCGTATCTGGCTCGCACGATCTATGTTGTCGAGGAGGTCCCCGAGGTCGAATGTTGACCGCTCCGATATCGCCGCGACCCACCACTTGCTCGCCGTCTTGTTCGGCGCGCCCCCTCTGGGGAACACCCTGAAATCGAGCGGTGGCTGGCCCATTTTGACTATGTAGCCACGCTGCCTCAGCTCGCGGTACACGAGATACCGTATCTCGAAGCCTTCCGTGGTCTTGTGCGCGATACGCAGCAGGTCCCCCGCCGTCAACGTCCCGCGCTTCGATGCCACCTCCAGCCTTCCGCTGTCCACCAGGTACGTGGCCTCCATGAGGCTGAGCTTCAGGCCGCCCCCGGTCTGAGGCACGCCGAAGTATCCCTTGTTGTGGATCTGGCTTGCCTCGGCCTGATCGGATATGGTGACCTCGTCTCCCTCAAGGAAACCTGACATCGGACGAGCGTATAGCGCTCGATGGTTATTACTGTAGCAGGG
>DATKWQ010000036.1:0-3763 GCA_035529455.1 Thermoplasmata archaeon | reverse complement strand
TTCTCGTTCATGTTCACCTCCGGAATGTCGGTAGCGTTGGCAGTCAATCGCATAAACGTGTAGATCTGCGTGTTGCCAATCGGCTCTCTTTCCCGCACATACAAATATGGATATGAATCGGTAACCACGTACTCGTCTCCGTAGTACGCCTCTCGATATTCATACCATGGTCCGAGCGGGTGGGAGAACATCCCATACCAGCAGTAGTCAACGGACCGGCTAGTCACTTCCTCGCTGACGATAAACGGAACAGTGGAGGACACGTTGTGCAACCTGCTATTCTCATTTCCGTAACCGTCCCAAACGGAGACCTCGACATCATAGATGCCTGGTTCAGCCCAAGCATGCGTCTCGACGTCGATTGCGATGTCGCTGCTGTTCACTGACTTGAGATGGTTGACATTGTACGTGCCGTCGTCCCAGTCCCATGTGAACAGGAGACCCTTTCCACGATGGCTCTGGCCCTGAAGTTCGACTACCACAGTCCACTCTACAAACTGGTCGACATATGCCTCTGTAGGGCTCGCCGAAACACTGAGAATCGTCAGCTGCGCGTCCGCACCTCCCTGGGCGACGCCTGTCCGCTCAGGCAGAAGTCCTTCTGACGAGACAATCATTGCGGCTGCAGACACCAGCACAAGCATGATCACGATGGCAACAGACGAGATAGCACTCTTTCGGCCAGGAGACCAGGCCATTCTGTCAAACGACTCACTCATGAACTACTCCTCCCACGACCCACGACCCACCCTGGGGTTATGGAACTGACTCTAAACGATGCTATATGTATTTTCTGTTGGATTACGGGCGCGCCAACGCAGGAATATTAAGGAGGCAGCTTGAGTCGCGCACAGGAGAAAACTTGTGTCAATGAGTCTGAAATGTTTTGGCGACTGCGTTCCATATCTTTGTCACTACCTCCGTGTCTTCACTGGCTTGACGGTTTCTAGATGTACTTCTGCTGCGTGAGCTCTTCGTTCGCACGAAGGACGTTGCCTATTGTCTCATTGATTTCTCAACTCTTCTTGACATGGTCCGGTCGAGCACTCGTATGGGCGATGCGCTCAGAGCTCCGCTTGAGCTCCTCCAATTCCTCCTTGCCTCTAACCACGGTTCTGTCGCGTTCGATCATGGCGAGCTGCTTGCGGTCGAGGGCCATCGGGTTCAGCGATATCAGCAGCCTCGACCTCGTGATCCAGACTGTCTCGTTGAGCGAGTCCAGGGATTTCAGGACCCTGTTGAAGTCGTTGAATGTCAGGAGATACTCCACGCCGTCCATGAACACGATGCTGTTCGGGTTGGACTCCATGAACCTTATCATCGTGTCTGTCAGCAGCGCGACGCTTGTTGGAGGGATCATCTTGTCACCCGTGGATTCGGTTAGCCAGATTATCGGCGTGACTTGCAGGTGATAGGTCTCGCGTATCCGTTCGGGGAACACTCTGGTCACGACGAGGCCTTTCGGTATCAGGAACGACACCGTGTCCGAGGCGGATTCCGAACCATCCGGGATCATCACATCCGGCCTGAGCGGAAGCGACACCAGCTCGGTGAACAGCTCCATGGAGCTTGCGTTCGTCTCGTCCTCGATTAGGTATGTGCCTCTTGCTATGTCGTACGATCTGAAGCCGCCCCGCTCACCCATCTCGACTTCCGCGTGGACGACCAGCGAGACGAACCTGTTGCTCGTCACGGATCTGGCGAGCATCACGAACATGAGCACCATGGCCCATGGGTATAACGGGTCGAAAGCGTCGATATCCCTGGATCTGAGGAGAAGGTCGAAGACGAACTCCAGCGTCGGCATGCCCACCCATGATGTGGCTATCAGCGCAATGCTCCTCCTGTAATCACTTGGGAGCCTCCTGAGTTCTCCGCGTGCCCTCATCGACAACGGCATGGCTACGTCGACCAGTATAGAGAGTAACAGGTAGGCGAATACGAGAACGAGGAGCCACGATTCGCCTCTCAGGCCTTCCTCGCTCCTCGGCCCTATCGCGAAGCTGATGGCCAGCACGACCAGGCCGAATGCTCCCCAGACCGTGATCAGGTTGATGGGGTTGTTCTTCAACCAGGTCCGAAATGCGTCCACCTCCGTGTTTCTCCGGTGGAGCGTCGTGACGCTGACAACGAACATCGACAACCATGACGCGGCAACAACGAACACTATCCCGACGAGAGGGTGGTTGTTCCAATCGGTTGTTGTGCTCAAAGACATCGTGACCTCATAGAGCCAGAACAGGGCGACGATCAGCACGAAAGAGATCACTATCCATCCACGCACGACGATGAAGAACTCCCTTCGCACGCGGTAGACCATGAATATGGACAATGCGACTAGCGCAAGGCCCACGATCCGGGGCAACAACTCGCCCAATATGTAATCGATATCCGCCATGTGGCCACCGTCAGCTTCCGAACCTTCCTGGCATGGAACGGGTCTTCGGCGCAAGTACTTTTCTGAGTGGGATCCGTCTCAGGAGCGCTCAGATCAGAGGACTGCCCCTTCGCTGGCGGACGATACTTGCTCTCTGTACCTGAGCAGGTAGCCGCGCAGCTCCTGCTTTGGGGCTTTGGCCTGCTTCAGCCGAGTCTTCATCTCCTTCTGCGAGATGAGGACCTCGATCTCCCGCTCGTCGAGGTTGATCCTGATGATGTCTCCGTCCCTAACAGCCGCTAAGGCCCCCCCTGAGAAAGCCTCTGGCGACACGTGCCCGATACAGAGACCTCTCGTACCACCTGAGAACCTTCCATCCGTCACGAGCGCGACATGCTCGCCCAGTCCCAGGCCCGCAAGTATGGATGTCGGCCCGAGCATCTCTGGCATGCCCGGTGCGCCCTTCGGGCCCTGGTAGCGGATTATCACCGCATCGCCCTTCTTGACCTTGCCGCCAAGCATCGACTTCGTCGCTCTGTCCTCGGAATCGAAGACGTGGGCAGGTCCCTCGAAGTGTCGCATGGACGCGACCACTGCGGATTGTTTGACGACGCAACCCTCCTCTGCCAGGTTGCCATGGAGTATGGCTATGCCGCCCTCATCGTGATATGCTCTGTCCTGACTTCTGATGACATCGCCGTTCTTCACCTTCGCCTCGCGGGCGATCTCCCCTATGGTCCTGCCTGTCACGGTCTTCTCATCGTGCAGGTCGGGTGCCAAGACTGACATCACGCCTGGTATGCCGCCCGCGTCTTCGAGGTCGATCATGAAGTGCTGCCCTCCTGGCCTCAGTGCGACCACATGCTTCGTCTTCCGGGAGATCGTGTCGAACTCGTCCAGATGGAGTTTCACACCGAACTCCTTCGCTATGGCCAACAGATGAAGGCAAGTGTTCGTGGAACCACCTATCGCGTTGTCCACTTTCAATGCGTTCTCGAAGCTCTTCTTCGTCACTATGCTCCTCGGCGCGGTCTTCTCCAGTGCCAGCTTGACAGAGAGCCGCCCCGTCTCGTAGGCCATTTTCGTCTTGCGTTCGGAGATCGCATGCGCAGTGCCACAGCCGGTGACGCTCAGTCCAAGCGCCTCTGTGAGACACGACATGGTGTTCGCCGTGAACAGGCCTGCGCACGAGCCCGGGCCGGGGCATGCCCGCCTCTCTATCTCGGCGAAGTCCTCCTCGGTGATGCTGCCCGCGGACAGCTCGCCCACCGCCTCGAATATCGATATGACATCCAGCCTGCGGTCCTTGTATTCGCCAGGCATCATCGGCCCGGCAGTCAGCATTATCGAAGGTACGTTCATCCTGCCGCATGCCATCAGCATGCC
>DATKWQ010000035.1:0-2626 GCA_035529455.1 Thermoplasmata archaeon | reverse complement strand
AAGGGCGTATCCGAGTGCCGCGAAGTCTATCACCACCACACCAAGCTTCTCGATGACGGGTATCAGAACATCATCGACTTTGCTAGCGGTCTTCTTCGCGACGATCTTGCCGTAGTACACGATTATCTTCTTGAAAAGTTTGTATGCGAGATAGAACACGACGAGGACGACTATCACTCCGTATATCGCCATGACCGTGTCCCTGAGATCTACTGGTATGTGCATATGGAGCGCGTCCATCGAGTTGACCACGCCGTACAAAAACACGAGTAGCAGGACGGGAGTCCTGAGTATGCCGAGAATGATGTCATCGAGCATCGAGGCCGTCTTTCTAGTAAACGCCCAAGCAACGCCGTCCATGATGTAGGCAGCGGAGAATGCTATCGCAAGCCAGATGATCACATCCAGGAGGAACACGCCCCATTCGTTGTCCAGCGGAGACGGCAACGGGTTGTCGAAATAACCCAGTACCTTGTTGGCGCTGGCAAACGCTCCGACGATGATGGTGTCAGCTCCTACGGAGGATACCTGCACGAGATGCGCCCCCTCGTATACATTGAGGGTGACCGTCAGATTCGCCTCCTGGGACCCGCTCTCGAGCGGAGCAGTGACCGTGACGTTGACGGTATCGAAACCGTCTGGAGGCAGCGTGATAGGGGCCTCGTCGACCTCGCAGGTCCAGCCGCGACCGGATATGCTAGCTGTCACAATGACTGTGAGGTTCGCTCCGGAATCGGCATTCATTATTGTCCAGTTGTAGGTGGCGTTCGATCCCGCGGTGACTTCCTTGGAGTAATCGTCGATTGACAGTATCTGCACAAATTCCGTCTGGGCCGTGCTTCCCGTTCCAACAATCAAGGTTGACAGTAGAATCACGGATGCTACGATCGGAGCGAGTCTCAGAGCCAGTCGTTTCGGTCCATTCGCCTTCAAGCATATCACCGCTGAGGGTCTTCTATGGGAGAACACGAGTTCCTGACTTAACGCTTTTGGCGGAATCCGACCGACTCGAAGGGCCGGTCGGTTGTTCGGGGTCGATTCGACCTAGCAGGCGATAAAATACCCTCACCGCCATAACGCCTCCGCGGATTCGTGATGGCGATGGTCAGGCCCAGTCAGAAGCTCGAGGAACTCAGGAGCAATATGCTCGGGACCGAATTCGAGAGCCGGAAGAACAAGGTGTTCAGGACTACGGATCAAGGTGGGACCGTCGTCGTGAAGGAGTTCTCGGATAGCGAGGCGGCATCGAAGGAGTTTTCCATTCTGACGAGATGTTCCGCTAGATCTCTTCCGGTCCCTCGACCGTTATCGATTCACACCCGCGCGATAATCATGGAGTGCTTGCCTGGCGGGACGGTGGCGGAAGCGCTCGATTCTGTATGGTTGAATGAAAGACCAATCTCCGCCGACGAGGAGGCTACGCTGCGGAATATCGCTGATGGCCTCGGCGAGTGGCTAGCTAGCTACCATGCTCTGTTCGAGTTCGGACTGACGAGAGGCGACGCCATCATGAAGAACTTCCTCGTGAGCGGCAACAGGATCGTGGGCATCGACTTCGAGGAGGCATCCGAGGAGGATGTGATTCGCGACCTCGGCGAGATGTGCTCGAGCATCATTAGCATGCATCCGATGTTCACGGTTGACAAGTTCGCCTTCTGCAGACGACTCTCCGAGCGATACTTTGTGCTCACGGGTGCCGAGAGAGACGCCGACTTGAGCACGGCGACAGCGAAGGCTCTCAGACACTATGCTTCATTCAGAATCGACGGTGGAGAGTTGGCGGCCAGAGCTGCCGTGATCGAGAGTGACGGCTTGTTTTCATGAGATCAGAGGGAGGTCGATGGAGAGCCATCTGTCCAGTTGGAAGACCATGGTTGCCAATGCAACCATCGCGAGAACTGCCGCACCGTCGGATAGGGACGGCTTGCGGGGGTGCAACAAAGTGCGATCGGGATAGTTGCCAAACCCCCTACCTGCCATCGAGGCTGCCAACGAGTTGACCTTGAACATAGCTGAGAAGAACATCGGCAGAACCGTGTACCTGGCTGACCGTATGAGCCCTCTGACGCTCTTATCGAGTTTCAGCCCTCTGATCGCCTGTGCCTCCCGGACGGAGTTCAGCTCAAATTGGAATATCGGCACGAACCTCATGGCCAACGCAGGCAGATAGGCGTAGCGGTAGGGCATGCCCACAGACATCAACGACGACGACAGGTCAGAGGGCTTCGTGGTGGCGATCAGCATCCATGACATCATTATCAGGCAGAGGAACTTGCCTGCTATTGTGATCCCCGTCGAGATCCCGCCGACGGTCACGCTGAAGACCGCGACGGACCAGATCTCCTCTCCCGCGTGGTTGAAGATTATCTGGGCGATGAATATCGCAAAGGCGAACCCAATGACTCCCTTGGTGAATATCCCCCTCGTTCGGAAGTGTTGCTTCGCTGCCAGCACGACGATGGTCAGCCCGACCATGATAACGGGGGAGCTGATCAGTATCACCAGAACCGACGCGGTGACCAATATCAGGATCTTCGCGACGGGGTTCAGATTTACGGCTCCGTCGGCCCTCCGAGCCTTCAAAGGTCCCCCTCCCTGGATAACATGTCCCAATACCTGGCCGGCA
>DATKWQ010000034.1:0-4058 GCA_035529455.1 Thermoplasmata archaeon | reverse complement strand
TGCTATTTCGAATGGCAGAACCAGAAGAAAGAACAGCATCGTAACTTCGGAGCCAGAGAGTTGAATCAATAACCCAATGATTCCGACAATTACCGCCAATACACCAAAGACAGAAATCGCGCGAGGAACGAATCTCGATGTGAAGAACATGTAGTACCATAGAACTCCGCCCATGCAGTAGAACCACATGTGAATCGTCATCCCCGTTTGGTAGACATCGTTGTAGAGAAATCCGCCCATCGATTGATAGAATGAGTTGGTTGGAGATCCCGAAGCTACAAAGTCCTGGCTCAACGGAATGAGTGCCAGAGCACCTAGCTGCATAATGGCATAGAAGGTCGCTTCTATTAACCATAATCCCAGGGCCACGGTCGCCATCGTCTTGTTCTGTCCGGATAACACGACATACAGAAGCACTGCCAAGACAACGATGACAGTGCTGTTCGCCATACCGCCTATTATGCCGAGGCGAGCAAGGGGAACATCATTTGAGATGTTCACCAGAACGTCGGAAATGCTACCGGTTCCGCCCACGGATGTAAACAGTGATGAAACCACGGTGGTAACGATAACAATCAGAAAAGTCGCTCCAAGGAACCTTGGAATGTTCTCAAATGAATTGAGTTTCAATGTAATACCTCTTCAGGCCCTTCTCTCTGCAAACCTGATGTTTCATCATAAATCTTTCGCCTTTATGCAGCATAAGGATCCTTCCGCCCCTATGGCCTTTTCTCACGGGGTGCGCGAGGAACACGTGCGAACACCGATGCACAGGCACCGCACATAGACACGATGCACGAACACGATACACACGACACGAGGCCGGTACCTCCGTACGACTGGGCGCTCAAGACGGCTCGTGAACGGAGAGGGAAAACGGGATTCGCAGCGTCAACAAGCTCCGATTTCATCAAACCCTTCGGGAGGGAGCGCCGTGCAGAACGAGCCCCGTCTATACACGGGGTAATACACGGGCCGTATACACGGCGAACGAGCACTGGCTAGCGAGGGGGCCTCCTCTGGATTCGGGCCGTTTATCCAGCCTTTGACCGCGGGTTCTGTCCGAACGATATGCAGTTGCAGTCATCCAGGAGGATTGCATGGTCCTTGATCGGTCGGGCGCCTCCAGCGAAACCATCGCCTTCTGGATGTGGTGCCCGGGCTCGGCATCGAGAGTTCTGTCGAGGGAACGAGTGCCGCATCCTACGAATCACGTATGCGATTCCCTCTGCAGCTGCCCGACGTCCCGTTGTCGAAGACGATGTAGCGCTTCATCACCTCGATCACGATGAATGTGGCCGACATCCCTCCGATTATCCATGCGACGTCGCCAAGGGTCGGGATAGTCAGGTGGAGAGCATCCCTCGCAGGAGCGATTGCCATTATGATCACTATCAGCAACACCTCCCAAGCAACTGCCAACAGCAGCCATTTGTGGGGTCTTGCCTTGGTCAACGTGAACCTGAGCGACCGGCAATTGAGGGCGATGGCCAGTTCGACAAAGACGAATGTGAGGAACAGCCTCGTCCTCGCTGAGTCGATGCCATCAGGCAGCGCGCTGACGAACGCGAAGATGAGGATCGGCGTCTCGATGAGCAGTGCCCAGACCATAAACAACTTCACGTCCATCGTGAAGACTGATTCGTTCTTCTTGCGCGGAGGACGCTGCATGATGTCGGGGTCGGGCGGGCTGAAGCTCAGAGCGATGGCTGGAAGACCATCTGTGGCCAGATTGATGTAAAGGATATGCACTGGGAGCAATGGGAGGATTTCATCGCCCTCGAAACCAGCGAGACGCAACACGAAGAGCGCGCATATGGTGAGGACCGCGATCTCGACAATGTTCGCCTGGAGGAGGAACGAGAGATACTTCTTGATGTTGTCATAGATCCACCGACCTTTCTCAACCGCCTTCACGATCGTCGCGAAATTGTCGTCCGCCAGAATCATGTCCGAGGCTTCCTTGGTGACATCGGTACCTGTGATACCCATCGCGATGCCGATGTCGGCGCTCTTCAATGCAGGCGCGTCGTTCACCCCGTCGCCAGTCATCGCGACAACGCACCCCTTCCTCTGCCAGGCGTTGACAATCCTTAGCTTGTGAGAGGGGGACACACGGGCGTAGACGGTGACCTTCTCAACGATACTCTCGAATTCCCTCTCGCCAATGCGTTCCAGTTCCTCCCCTGTGAGGACCATGTCGTCCGGGCTGTGTATTCCCAGCTCCTTCGCAATCGCCATCGCCGTCAGCCTGTGGTCACCGGTGATCATGATTGTCTTCATGCCAATGCTGTGAACCACCCGAACGGCTTCCATGACCTCGGGTCTCGGAGGGTCTATCATCCCTACCAGGCCGAGGAACGTGAGATCCTTCTCGAAAGATCCCATGTTGACTAGGGACGTTGTCTGTGGCAATTGCCTGTTTGCGACGGCAAGGACTCGGAGCCCGCGGGAGGCCATTTCGTCGTTGGCCTGCATTATCCGCTTCGCTTCGGTCTCGGAAAGCTCGATTTCGGACCCGTTTGCGTATGTCCGCGTGCAGCATCTGATAACCATTTCCGGAGCGCCTTTCATGCTCACCAAGAGGGTGCCATCAGGAGTCGAATCGATGACAGTCATGAGCTTCCGCTCTGAGCTGAACGGAACCTCTGAGATGCGCTGATACGCATCGTTCATCTCGTTCCGCTGAAGTCCGAGCTTCTCGGCGAACACTATCAGCGCGCCCTCGGTCGGATTGCCTCTCACCACCACCTGGTCATTCACCTCCTCGAGGCGAGCATCGTTGCATCTCGCGGCTGCGATTGCCAATCTCACACACGAGAGGCGACCGTCATCATCCAGCGGCATCCCATCGATGGACACTTCTCCACGTAACTCGTACCCTACGCCTGAAACGTCGAAGTAACTCCCATCGAGATACCCTCGCCTGATGGTCATCTCCCCTTTCGTCAATGTGCCAGTCTTGTCCGAGCAGATGATCTGCGTGCAACCGAGGGTCTCTACTGCATGCATCTTCCTGATGAGGGCGTTGTTCTTCGCCATTATGCGCATCCCTATGGCGAGGTTGGCTGTCACTACCGCTGGGAGCGCCTCGGGGACCGCGGCGACCGCCAATGCAATGCCGAATAGCAGAACCTTCACGATGAGCGCGGGGTCGATGTGACCGTATCTGATATACTCCTCCACGAGCTCGACAGACACGACTATCACGATGATTGCAAGAACTAACAGGCTGATGGTCCTCCCGATCTCGCTCATCCTCCGTTCGAGAGGCGTCTTCTTACGGGCGACGTTCTTGAGCGCTTCAGCTATCTTGCCGAATTCAGTGTTCATCCCAGTTGCGATCACCAATGCCATGCCTCTACCATACACGATCGTGGTTCCGGTGAAGGCGATGTTTGTCCTGTCCGCCACCTGCGTGTCCCTCGAAAGAACGTCGAGGGTCTTTGCAGCGGGAAGCGATTCGCCCGTCAAGGAGGCTTCATCTACGCGCAGGTTGACTGCCATTATGACTCTCATATCGGCAGCCACTTTGTCGCCTGCTTTCAGGGCCACGAGGTCGCCAGGGACAAGCTCGTCGACAGATAGTTCAGAATCCCTTCCGTCCCTCCTTACTGTGCATGCCGGATTGATCATCCTCTTCAGCGCGTCAATAGTCTTCTCGGCCCTGTATTCCTGGAGAAAGCCGAGCACTACAACGAACACGATTATGGTCAGTATGACAATAGCGTCGATCAATTCACCCATCATGGCGGAAAGGGCGGTCGCAGCAAGGAGGATCAGAATCAAGATATTCGCAAACTGCCTGAGTAGCAATCGCAGCTGTGAAACCTTCTTCTCCGCCACCAATGAATTAGGGCCATACCTCTCGAGCCTAGCTTGAGCCTCAGTCCGAGACAGGCCGTTGTCGACATCGGTAGTAAGGGTCTTCTCCACATCGTCGATACCGATTGCGTGCCAATATGCATCCGCTAACATCTCTGACCCTCGCTGCAATCGGAGTAAGGATTGAGCGTCCTATAGATATAACCTCAGTAGTTCGTAAACCACCTCTGAAT
>DATKWQ010000033.1:0-23651 GCA_035529455.1 Thermoplasmata archaeon | reverse complement strand
TGGGAGTCCGTTGCCAACATCCCCCTCCATCCGATGCTGGACAAGATGCACGACATCAAGGAGATGCTGGCGATTTCGATCCTCGCAGGATGGCTCCATCTGACGGTGGGGTTCGTGCTCGGATTCATCAACCACTTCGGTCACAACAACAAGCACGCGTTCGCGAAGGTCGCGTGGCTGCTCATCCTGTTCGGCATGTTCGCCGAGATGATGCTCATCGCCGGCAATGCCGCGTGGACGAGCGAGATGGTCAACTCGACGGTGCTCGCCCCGCTTCCGGACATCACCACGGCCATCGCCGGAATAACCGTGTCCGTCCCCGCCGTGGTGTTCATCCTAGTAGGTGTCGTGGCGCTGCCGTTCACCGAGGGCGCGATGGCGCTGTCCGAGGTCGTGGGGTTGTTCACGAACCTCGTGTCCTACACGAGGTTGGCCGCGTTGGCGGTAGGCAAGGGCGCGATGGCACTGGCGTTCAACTCTATGCTGCTGCCATTGGTGTTCGACAGCAGCAACGTGGCGTTCATCATCCTGGGCGCGCTCGCGCTTTTCGTCACACAGATGTTCTTCGTGTTCTTCCTCGGGGCGCTGTCCGCGGGGATACAGGCCATCAGATTGAATTACGTTGAGTTCTTCCTCAAGTTCTTCGAAGGAGGAGGTACGGACTTCAACCCCCTCCATTACCTGAGGAAGCATTCGGTGACAACAAAATGAGGAGGTAGAGAGAATGGATCCGACACAAATGGGACTGGCGATGATCGGTGCAGGCATCGCGATTGGCGTCGCAGGGCTGGGCACAGGTGTCGCGCAGGGACAGGTAGGTGCGGCGGCGGTCGGCGCGACCGCAGAGGACCCGAAGATGTTCGGCAAGGGCATGATCCTTATGGTCCTGCCCGAGACCATAGTCATCCTGGGGTTCGTCGTCGCCTTCTTGATAATGAACGCGTGAACTGGAGTGAAGGCAATACACGATCCGGACGACTGACGGAGTGAACAGCCATGGGCTTGGAGAAGTTGGTAGAAGACATCCTCCGAAAGGGGGACGAGCGTGCGAAGGAGATCATCAGCCAAGGCGAGGCCGAGAGGGACGAACGCATCAAGTCGGCCGACAAGGACATCTCCGATAAGCGCGTGCTGGCGGAGAAGCGTCTCGAAGCGCAGATAGCTCAGATGGAGCAGCATGAGCTGTCCAGCGCTGAGCTGGAGTCGCGCAAGATGCTGCTCGCCGCGCAGAGGGAGGTACTCGAGGACCTCAGGGAACGCATCCTGGTCGAGCTGAGCGATTATCCTGACGACAAGCGCCGCGCTCTCTACGCGAAGCTCTTCGCGAACGCGAAGGAGATACTCGGGGACTGCTACGTCTACTCCAACAAGGCCGACGAGCCCACGCTCAAGCCGCCATCTGGGATCACGAAGGCCGGCGTGATGGACTGCAGCGGCGGCCTCGTGTTCGAGAGCAATGACCGCAGCGTGCGGTTGGACTACCGGTTCGAGACGTTGCTGGAGGAAGTCTGGAACAAAAGGATGAACGAGATATTCTCTCAGCTCTTCGGGTGAGGTATCGCATGAGTCTGTTCGGACGGAGGGGCAACTACGCATATGCTTGCGCGCGGGTCAAGGCGCGCAAGCAGTTCCTACTGTCCAGGGATGTCTACTCGAGGCTCTTGGTCATGGACGTGCACGAGATAGGCAGGTTCCTCGGGGAGACTCAGTACCGGGAGGAGATGACCCATTACGCCTCCGGTCACTCGGGCGCCGACCTCGTAGAGGTCGCCGTTACGAGAAACCTCGCCACCACATACTCGGACATCCTCGGCTTCACGACAGGCAATCTGAGGGAGATGGTCGGCAACTACCTCCGCAGGTGGGACACCTTCAACGTCAAGACGATACTCAGAGGGAAGTTCTCCGACGCGCCCGAGGACGAGATCATCGATACGCTAGTGCCTGCGGGCGCCTTCTCCGAGACATATCTTCGGTCGCTCATCGGCATGGAGTCCGTGAGGGCCGTAATGGAGGAGCTATCGAAGCACCCCTCTCTGAGGATCACCCCTGAGGTCGAGAGAGAAGTCGTCGAATCGGGCAAGCTCGCGCCATTCGAGGACCACCTCGACATGATGCTGTACTACGACCTCCTCGATGTCATAGACCCGACGAACAACGCCACCGCGTTGCTGAGGGACTTCGTGCGCAGGGAGATCGACGTCACGAACCTCAAGGTGCTGCTGAAACTGAAGGTGGAGGACCTGGCCGAGGAGAAGATACAGAAGTACCTCATCCCGGGAGGGATGGAGTTCGGCCTGGACAAGTTGCGCTCACTGGCGCAGGCCGAGGGCGTCGACCAGATATTCGAGGCGCTGGAGAAGTCGTCGATGTACGACGCCATAAAGACGAGCATGGAGCAGTTCAAGGAGGACAGGAAGCTGTCGGGTCTCACCATAGCCATAGACAAGGCGCTGGTGCGGACCGCGGAGAAGTTCGGCAGGTTCTACCCGCTCTCCGTGCTACCCATACTCGATTACATGATACGCAAGAAGATCGAGGTGGACAACATCAGGATCATCGCCCGCTGCAAGGCGACGGGCTTGTCGAACGAAGTGATAGAACAGCTGTTGGTGATGTGATATGGAGATAGCTGTCGTCGGGTCTGAGGAGTTCGTCGTCGGGTTCAGGCTCGCCGGCATCAAGAAGGTCTACGGCGTGCCGCCCGATCGGCTGCAGGATACGATATCCGAGCTGATGGAGCAGAAGGACGTGGGCATATTGGCGGTCAACTCGGAGGACCTCCCGGGACTGCCGCAGCAACTGATGGACAGGATGATGAGCAGCGTCGACCCAGTCGTCATCCCCGTCGGCGTGGACGAGGGGGATATGCGGGCGAAGGTGAGAAGGGCGATGGGAATCGACCTTTACAAGAGCAAGTGATGTAGGAGGAGCGGATCCATATGGTGGAACAGGGCAAGGGAAGGATCGTAAGGGTAGCCGGACCAGTCGTCACCGCGGAGGGCATAGCCCCGAGGATGTACGACGTCGTCCTCGTCGGTGACCTCAACCTGATGGGCGAGGTCATCAAGCTCGTGGGCGACAGGTCCATCATACAGGTCTACGAGGACACGTCGGGCATTAGGCCCGGGGAGCCGGTGAGCAACACGGGCGAGCCGCTGCAGGTGGAGCTCGGGCCGGGGCTGCTCTCCAGCATCTACGACGGTGTGCAGAGGCCGCTGCCCGTCCTGATGGAGAAGCAGGGTGATTTCGTGTCGAGAGGCGTCACCGCCCCAGGGCTAGACCGCGAGAAGAAGTGGAAGTTCAAGCCGACCGTCAAGCAGGGCGACGAGCTACAGGGCGGCATGGTCATCGGCGAGGTGCCCGAGGGCAACCTGATGCACAAGGTCATGCTGCCTCCGAAGGTCCGCGGAAAGGTGAAGTCGATATCCGCTGGCGAATTCACGGTCGAGGAAGTCATCGGTGAGCTGGATTCCGGCCACAAGCTGAGGATGATGCAGAAGTGGCCCGTGAGGACGGCGAGGCCGTACGCTGAGAAGCTGCTGCCCGACATCCCGCTGGTCACTGGCCAGAGGGTGCTGGACACGCTCTTCCCGTTGGCGAAGGGCGGCACGGCCGCAATCCCAGGCGGGTTCGGGACCGGCAAGACGGTCACCTCCCAGCAGCTCTCCAAGTGGAGCGATGCGCACATCGTCATCTATGTGGGCTGCGGCGAGCGCGGCAACGAGATGACTGAGGTGCTCACATCGTTCCCCGAGCTCGAGGACCCGAAGACGGGCAAGCCGTTGATGGGCCGGACGACGCTGATAGCCAACACGTCGAACATGCCCGTGGCGGCGCGAGAGGCGTCGGTATACACCGGCATCGCGATAGCGGAGTACTACAGGGACATGGGATACGACGTGTCGCTCATGGCAGACTCGACATCGAGATGGGCAGAGGCGATGAGGGAGATATCGTCCCGTCTGGAGGAGATGCCTGGCGAAGAAGGTTATCCCGCGTATCTGGCGTCACGTCTTTCGGAGTTCTACGAGCGGTGCGGCAGGGTGAAGACACTCGCAGGACCGACGGGGTCCATATCCGTCATCGGTGCGGTCTCCCCGTCCGGAGGAGACTTCAGCGAGCCAGTAACTCAGAACACGCTCAGGATAGTCAAGGTGTTCTGGGCACTCGACTCGAAGCTAAGGGAGAGGAGGCACTTCCCTGCGATCAACTGGCTCACATCCTATTCGTTGTACAGCCCCATCCTCGAGGAATGGTACCGCAAGAACGTCGCGGAGGACTGGGGCGCCCTGAGACTGTGGGCGATGGAGACGCTGCAGCAGGAGTCAGAGCTGCAGGAGATCGTCCAACTGGTCGGCGCGGACGCGCTGCCAGAGGAGCAGAGGCTCACGCTCGATGTCGCGAGGATGATCCGCGAGTTCTTCCTCCAGCAGAGCGCGTACCACCCGGTCGACACATACAGCCCGCTCAAGCGGCAGTACGAGTTCATGAACGCAATCCGGAAGTATTCCGAGCTCGCCAAGAAGGCGGTGGCGCTCGAGGTGTCGTTGGAGAAGATACAGACGCTGCAGTGCAGGACGGACCTGGGCAAACTGAAGTTCGAGGAGGACATCGACAAGGGGCTGAAAGACATCGCCGCCCAGATGGAGACCGAGTTCTCCGGGCTGGGGGTGTGACGCATGACGAAGGAGTATCACACGATATGTCAGATCGCCGGGCCGCTCGTGTTCGTCGAGAAGACCGAGCCCGTGGCGTACGGCGAGCTGGTGACGATAGCGCTTCCTGACGGCTCCACGAAGAGGGGGCAGGTGCTCGACACATCTGAGGAACTGGTCGTCGTGCAGGTGTTCGAGGGCACCGGGGGCATCGACAAGGCCTCGGGCGTGAAGTTCCTGGGCGAGACGTTGAAGATGCCGGTGTCGAAGGACATGCTCGGCAGGATTCTCTCCGGCTCGGGCGACCCGCTCGACAAGGGCCCGCCGATAATACCAGAGAAGCGTCTGGAGATCATCGGTGCGGCGATCAACCCGTACGCCCGAGACAACCCGAGGGAGTTCATCCAGACGGGCATATCGTCGATCGATGGGATGAACACGCTCGTCAGGGGACAGAAGCTCCCGATATTCTCCGGCTCGGGCCTGCCGCACAACGATATCGCGCTTCAGATAGCCCGACAGGCGAAGGTGCTCGGCGAGAAGGAGGACTTCGCGGTCGTATTCGGCGCCATGGGCATAACGAGCGAGGAGGCGCAGTACTTCATGAAGGACTTCGAGAGGACGGGCGCGCTGAAGCGGGCCGTCGTGTTCCTCAACCTCGCGGACGACCCTGCCATCGAGAGGCTGCTGACGCCGAAGTTGGCGCTCACGACGGCCGAGTACCTCGCATTCGACCTCGACATGCACGTGCTCGTCATCCTTACGGACCTCACCAACTACTGCGAGGCGCTCAGGCAGATAGGCGCAGCGAGGGAGGAGGTCCCGGCGCGGCGCGGGTATCCAGGATACATGTACACCGACCTGGCGAACATGTACGAGCGTGCTGGCAGGATCAAGAACAAGCGCGGATCGATCACACAGTTCCCGATACTCTCCATGCCTGGGGATGACATCACACACCCGATACCGGACCTGACGGGCTATATCACGGAGGGGCAGATCGTAGCGTCGAGGGAGCTGCACAGGAAGGGCATATTCCCGCCCGTGGCGGTCGAGCGGTCGCTCTCCAGGCTGATGGGCCAGGGTATCGGCGAGGGCCACACCAGGGAGGACCATCGCGCGGTGTCCGACCAACTGTACGCCGCCTATGCCGAGGGCAGAGACTTACGAGGGCTCGTCGCGATCGTCGGCAAGGAGGCCCTCTCCGAGAGGGACAGGAAGTTCCTCGATTTCGCCGACTCCTTCGAGGGCAGGTTCGTGAGGCAGGACATGAACGAGGACAGGACGATCGACCAGACACTGGACCTCGCATGGGAGCTCCTGTCGACGTTGCCGATCGACTCGCTCACGAAGATAGACCGTAAGTTGATAGAGAAGTACCATCCATCGACCAAGAAGTGAGGTAGGATGACGATAAGAGAAGTCCAGCCGACCCGCTCAGAGCTGCTCGAGGTCACCAGGAAGATCAGGTTGACCAAGAACGGTCACAAGATCCTGAAACTGAAGAGGGACGGCCTGATCCTCGAGTTCTTCGAGATACTCGACAGGGCGAAGGACCTGAGGACCGAGATCGCCAGGCAATACAGGGACGCTTCTGAGAAGATAGCGGTGGCGAACGCGGTGGACGGCGCCATCGCCGTGCGCTCAGCGGCATATGCCCTCACCATCCATCCGGAGATAACGCTCAAGATACGCAACCTGATGGGCGTGGTCGTCCCGGAGATAACGTCGTCCAGAATCATCGCGCCGCTCGACGAGCGGGGCTACGGCGTCATCGGCACCTCCCCGAGGATAGACGAGGCTGCGGACGCGTACGAGCGGTTGGTGGAGACGGTCGTGAAGGCGGCCGAGCTCGAGACTACCATGAAGAAACTACTCGACGAGATCGAGCGGACCAAGCGCAGGGTCAACGCGCTGGAGTTCAAGATGTTGCCGGAGCTCGAGGAGATAGAGCGGTTCATCCGATTCCGTCTGGAGGAGATGGAGCGGGACAACATCTTCCGGCTGAAGAAGATCAAGAAGAAGAAGGCCGCGAGCAAGGCAGAGGCGTGACCCTGTGCCGCTCGAGGAACTGCTCCGGGATCGTTCTAAGCTCCTCTGGATAGTGTGGATAGCGTTCTGGTCGAGCGTCGTGCTCATGGGGATAGGGTTCTACTACATCATCCAGGACATCCTCGGCTGACGGGTCACGACGAGAACGACTCCACCCAGCACTCGCCCGTCCCGAGGTGCACCATGGGCACCTTGGCCGGGTCCGGCATCTGGTTGTGCATGCGCTGGAACGGCGTCTGCGACTGCCACGCGGAGGCGTTGATGAGTTTGATGCCCCTGTACTCGTCGAGCTTGCACACATGGACATGCCCAGTCACGAAGATGTCAGGGACGATGTCGATGACGAGATAGTCCTTCTGCTCTGGGGCCAGCGGCGTCTTCTCTCCGTAGACGGGGGCGAGGTGCCTCCGCTTGAGCATCTCCTTCATCGCCTCCTGAGGGTTCGTGTAGTTGAGGTGTCGCGCACCCGAGTTGAAGTCGTCGATGCTCTTGCCGTGATACGCGAGGATAGTGCGCCCTTCGATCTCCATGTAGCAGGGGTTACCTACGAACTTGACGGCGGGATCGAACAGGTCCGTGATGTCTTTCGACAGCGCGGGCTGAGGCTCCGCGAGGCGGACCGCATCGTGGTTCCCAGGCATCATCACGACCTGTATCCAGTCAGGGAAATCCTTGACGATCTCTGCGAGGGCTGCATATTGCGCATATACGTCGTCTATCCGGAGCTCGTCCTCCTGTCCAGGATAGATACCTATGCCGTCGACGAGGTCTCCGGGCATGATCATGTACCTTATGTCCTTCGCGACCGGATCCTTCCTGAGCCACGCGACGAACCTCGCCCACTCCTTGTCGAGGAAGGTGTTGCTGCCTATGTGGATGTCGGATACGAACGCAACGACAGAATCCGACCCATTTGGGACCATGCCGCTGGTGAGTGGCACGTCAGGCCGGATAATGTCCTTGGCGATGACTATCTCGCCGTCCTTGCTAGCCGCCCCTATGATCCCGAGGACCTCGTCCTTGAAGAATGCCTCGTTGTCTCGGATGGATCCTTTGAGGACGAGGACCTGCACCTTGTCGGTCTCATCCTCCATCTCGATGATCGTGTGCCCGTTCTTCGTGGACCGCGAGTCGTTGACGATGCCAGCGAACCTGAGGTCGCGCTCGAGCTTGCGCGCCCTTGCGATGGGCATCAGCCCAGCCAGCTCCCTCCTCTTGGAGAGCATCTTCCTAAGCGTGGTGTAACGGTCATTGAATAGCTTGGCGAAGTCGATCACATTGCCGACGCAGGTCGAGTTGCCAGTGATGTCCTTGAGGACCTTGACACCGTGTGGCGGCGCGGGCTGCTTGACAGGGGTTGTGGACGGAGTGCGCAGCCCGGTGTGAGCCGACGGCATCCGCGCCGGCTTCACGGCCGCATCAGGGTTTGCACCTGCGTATTTCGCGACATCTTCCTCCGTGAGGACCAGCGGCCTGTTCTTCGAGTCGTTGATTATCCTCTCGGCGCACCCCTCAGCGTCACTCAATCCCATCAGGGCATCGATGGCCTTCGGGTCGAGCAGGATGCCCTTCTCGCCAAACATGCTCAGGATACTCTTCTTCATCTTCGCCGAATCTATCGCGGGCGAGTTTAAATATCTTTTCAGACATGGCTGGCTAATGTGCGACATCCAGCTCGTCGCCGATGTGTTCCCGACGGAGGACAGGGCCAAGGTCGTCGCCGCGATCACCCGACTGTTCCCCGACGTGGTCATCGAGGGCGAAGACCGCCTCGTCGGTCGTTCCAACAGCGTGGAGACATTCTCTGATCAACTCGCGAAACAGAGGATACGCGCGGCTGCTAGGAAGGTGCTCCTGAGGGGCATCGAAGGCGAGACGGCAAGTTTCAGGCTGAACAAGCAGGTCGCCGCTGTGGGCAAGGTGTCGTTCTCTGAAGAGGACCATCCCCTCGGCGATATTCGTGTCACCATACGCTCAGATGACCTACAGGGGCTGATGGCCACGATGGCACCATCGCTCAAGGAGGACGGCTCGTGATCGGCGTCGCCTCCCCGATATTCTGTTTCTCGCCCTTCGAGGAATCGCTCGAAGCGATATCGAAGCACTTCGGCCTCTGGGAGATCCTTATCGAAGGCGAACACCGGCTGGGCATCGCCAAGGATGCGATGCGGCACGCGGTTGATTCGTACGACATGCGTTTTCAGGTTCACGCGCCGATGAGCGATGTGAACATCGGGAGCATCTACGAACCGATGAGGGCGGTAGCGGTGAAAGAGATAGCCGGTGCGATAGACGCATGTCGCGAGATTGGCATCTCCCTCATCACGGTGCACCCAGGGTTTGTAACGGGAATCGCCTTTCTGGCCAAGGGCAAGGTCGTAGACCAGACCAAGCGGTCGCTGGCGGAGCTGGCCCCTGTGGCTGCCAACAACTCCGTTGATCTGGCGGTTGAGAACATGCCGGTTGGAATCAACGCCACGTGCACCACTGCGGAGGAGTTGCTCGAAGTGATAGCAGAGTCGGAATCGGGCGTGTGTTTCGACATGGGCCACGCCAACACCGCAGGGCAGGTGGACAATCTCTTGAAGCACGTGAAGCGTTTCCGAAACGTGCATCTCCACAACAACGACGGCACGTGGGACCAGCACCACGCAATCGATGATGGCACGGCAGACTTCGCGGCGGTGGTGCGGACGATAGAGCACAGCGGCTATGGCGGCAACTACATCATCGAATCGACGGACATGTTGAGCGCCGTAGGCAGCAAGGACCGGCTCACCAGGTTACTGGAACCGCCTTCCACATCGTAGACACTGTAGTCCACCGTCGTGCCAACGCGCCTCGCCGGAGCCGCAGGTCGGACAGACGAAGAATCCAAGTCCCACGCCGGCGGTCGGGTGCCACGGTGTTTGTGCTGGAGGCTGCCCGTAGGCCTGCCCAGTGAAAGGAGGCTGAGCGCCAGGCGCCCCAGACGGAATCGGCGCCTCCTCATCCAAATACTTCTGCTTTGTGAAGAACTCCACAATCCTGATTGTGAAGTATATCGTGAACCCCAGACCCAGGCCGAGCCAGAGGAGCACGCCCAGCATGACCATCAGCTGCAATGAGAGAGAGTCTTCGAACAACGTCAGCGGCATCGAGAGATAGTCGAACGAGAAGTGGAGCATGATCGCGGAGGCGAGGCCATGCTTCAGGAACATGTACCCGAACGCCACACCCGCAACGCCCGCTGGGAACACCTTCCACGAGCCCCAGCCTTCGAAGTGCGCGAAGCCGAACACGGCGGCGGAGATGATCACCAACGTCGCCTGTGTCCACGCGATCGGCACTCCCCCGCCGAGCACGTATTTGTGGACCGGCTGGAGACCACGCCGCCGAAACAGATCGACGGCTATCAGAGGCAGCCCGATGAGGAGCACACGCGCGACGATCTCCTCCCACACGGACGCGTTCGCCAGGATGAACAGCAGCTCCCAATCCTCCATATCTTCCACAGGGCTGGTCGGCGCGTTCCCGGTCGCCGTCAGGAAGACGACTATGAATGTGTTGATGAACAACACGGCGAACATGAGGGCGCACAGATCGAAGAGCGGGCTGTGATCCCTCGCTTTGCCTTTGAAGGTGATCTCTTTGAAGAATCTTCGATAGCTCTTCAACAGGAGCCACACGGCCGATATGAGGATCGCTCCGACCAGGAACAGGTACCATGCGTGCAGGAGGCTGCCCGAGATAGTAACCAACGACACGAGTCCGAGCAACGCGATGTAGAGCGTGTACGAATGACCACCTATCTCAGGACCTACTATACCGACTCCGTAGACGAGCACTATGAGGCAGAGCGCGAGATAGGCGGTGAACGTGAGCATGAGCCCTGCCGATATGGTGCGTGTGATTGTGCGCCACTGCATCGGCTGTTTGGCGGGGCGGATGTAGTGCCCCTGACCGTACGGCTGATGGTATGGTATCTGTGGTGGCCACTGCTGAGGCTGCTTCTCAGCCAGCGATGGCCTGAGCGCCCCGCACATAGGGCAGTACGACCCGCGCGCAGGTATCCACGCGCCGCAGCGTGAGCACATCTCGTCTCGCAGTTCGTCCGGTCCAGAGATGTCCGGTGGATGCACGGCGACGGACTACCGATTGTGGCGTATATTACGTTATCCCTTGTGCGTCGACGAAGAGTATCGACGCGCAAATCTCATGACCGTTCGCAACATCTTCGAAAGACCGCGCTATCGCCCATGTCTTCCCTTTGGGCGGCCTGGGGCAGATGCCATAAACGGCGTGAACCGCTGGATTCCACACATTTGAACGTTTTACGAACTTTTATATTGACAAACCATTATTAACGGTGACCCTTGCACGGAGGTCTCGATATGGACGATCCACAGGATGCAAAAGTACGCTTTGAAACACTGAGTTCCGAGAAAATACCCTTTGGCAAGAACAACTTCTTGGAGGTCGCAAGGAAGAAGGCCATCACCGAAGAGGGAGTAAGCGAGTTCATCTCCGTCTCCCGTGGTTACTATCTCCCTGACGGCAGCGAGAAGTACAAGAAGTCGATAACGATCCCCGACGACCCAGACATAAAGAGTTTCATCACCGAGAGGATAGCTAGGCTGTGATTCTGGGACTTATCTACTCAGTCTGAACGACTAGCTGCGGCGATTGAGAAGCATCTCGAGGTAGGTCTCCTTCACTTCATCCCCTAGCGGCAGCTCGCTCCGCGCTGACCCGAGCAGCTTCTCGGCCTTCGCGACATCCTCGGTCATCAGTTCGAGCTCCACGAACTGGCCGAGCCCCTCGACCTCGTCGACATCTACCTTCAAAGTGTCCATGAGGTAAGTCGTCCTCCGCTTCCTCACCGATATCAGCTCGGAGAACCCCAGCCTCTCGAGTATCCTGCCCGCTGAGAGCGCGTCGCTGACAACCATTGACAGCTCCTCCCTGGCCTTTGCCGAGGAGGATGTCATCCGCGGTCCTTTGTAGGTGAGTTCCGCCGAGTCCGGACGTCTCCTCAGTCTGACAGCTTCGTCAGAGCTGCCGAAATCCCTGCTCGGATGCCCGTAGTAGACGTCCTCGATGGATTCTTCAGTCAGTCTCTCGGCTCCCAGCCTCTTGAGGGCTTCAATGACAAGGTCGTTGCCTGGTGACCTGAACTTGACCTCGACCTCGAGCACGACTGACCTCTAGCCAATCCAAGTAGATTAAGATGCCTGGCAATTGCGGCCGTCCGCGGGCACCAAAAGATATAAGTCCCGACTTGAAGATTGACGGCAATCCGGTTGATAGGTGGTACTCATGGAGCAACCAGAGCGCGCAATAAAGATTCGAAAGGACGAACTCGTGGAGATCAAAGGCCTCTATGAGACCGTGATGACATTCGCCTCCCATGGCATGTTCTATAGGAGCGGCAGGATCATGGGCGACAGGATAGTCAAGGCGGCAGGCTCGGATTTCACCCGTGTCCGTGAGGCTCTGATAAGCGAAGGATGGGTGATGGACATCGATTTCGACGGCGATGTCGTCACTGTCTCGGGCTCGATAGAGTCCTCGAGCTCCGACGCCCCTGGCTGTCATGTATTGAGAGGCATACTCGCGAAGGTGTTCGAGGAGAGGACGGGCAAGGACGTATACTGCCACGAGCGGAAGTGCCTCTCCAAGGGAGACGAGAAGTGCGTCTTCGTAATTGACACGGAGGTGTTGTGAGTTGACTCGGAAGACCACGGGCATCCCCGGCCTGGACAGCATGTTGCAGAACGGTTTCCCCTTCCCGTCGGCGATACTGGTCGCTGGCGAGCCCGGCACGGGCAAGACCACACTCGCGGTCCAGAGCCTGTTCCACGGCGCGCGCGAGAACGAGAAGGGCCTGTACATCACGGCGATCTCCGAGCCGCAGTGGCTGGTTCAGAAGTTCCTGTCGTCGTTCTCGTTCTACGACCAGCAGCTCGTCGAGAAGGGCAAGATCAACTTCATCGACCTCGGGCCCAGCATCGCCAAGAACCCGAGCGAGATGCTCGAGATAATCAAGAAGAAGATAGAGCAGTATCAGCCCGACAGGATAGTCATCGACCCGATCACACCAATGACGGACCTGCTCCAGTGGAGGGGCGAGACGAGGGAGTTCATGCACGAACTCTTCGCGTACCTGAAGGCGTTCAACAGCCTCGTCATAATCACCGCGGAGATGTCGTACGATGACATCTCGCGCAGTCAGGAGTCGTACATGGTGGACGGCGTGATCGTACTCTCGTACCCGGAGGAGGAGAAGGTCAGGCGCAAGTTCCTCGAGGTGCTCAAGATGAGAGGGACGAAGCACACCACCGGCAGGCAGCTTATCGACATCACCGATGAGGGGCTGGCGGTCCAGGCCGGTCTGAGGTAAGAAGGAACATGACCGGCGGCGAGACCCCCGCCCTCACGGAGGGGACTTCCTACCTCTTCACGGACGATGGTGTGACCAGGGCGTTCAGCGAGTTCAGGACCCTCCTCGCGGAAAGCAGGAGAGGACTGATAATCACGCGGACACACCCGAGCAGGGTGCAGCAGGCACACGCTTTGGACTGCCCAATCATGTGGATCGCGAAGAGCACCAAAGCATCGAGCGGCGTCATGAGCCTTGAACCGACCCGCCTGATGAAGATACACAGCACCATCTCGGATTTCATCAAGGCGACGAAGGGCTCCGTGGTGCTCCTCGACGGGCTGGAGTACCTGATAACCGAGAACGGCTTCTCACCTGTGATGAAAGCCATACAGCTGACGAACGAGGAGGTCGCCATGAACGGCGCATTCCTCCTGGTCCCGGTCGACCCGAGGACGCTGGAGACTCAGCAGCTGGGCTACCTCGAGCGGGAGTTCACGCTTCCCGACGAGAACGCCAGGCGTATCAGGTTCAGGTGAGGCCGGCCACTCCGTGCTCTACTTTTTCTATTAGCTTGTCGCTTATGCGCTCGTATGCCTGACGACTCACCGCTGGGGCGCGTCCATGTGATTACTGGCCCGGGCAAGGGGAAGACCACCGCGGCTTTCGGTCTGGCTATGCGCGCAGCGGGACACGGCCTTAAGGTCTGCATCGTGCAGTTCATGAAGACAGGTGGGAGCACTGGTGAGGTCATCGCCGCGGAGCAGCTGAAGAAGGTCCGCGTAGCACAGTTCGGCACGGGGAGCTTCGTGGGTGGCAACTCTGTGACCGACGAGGACAGGAGAAGCGCCAAGAAGGCCCTGAAACACGCTCTCGGTCAGGCCACGAAGGGCAAGTGCGACATGTTGATCCTGGACGAGGTGAACGTCGCCGTCTTCTTCGGGCTCATCACCGCCAAGGAAGTGATAGACCTTCTGGAGGCCCGGTCAGAGGGCGTCGAGGTCGTCCTGACAGGTCGAAACGCCCCCGACGAGTTCGTCCAATACGCCGATTACGTGTCTTTCATAGACACGATCAAGCACCCGTTCGAGAAGGGTGTCGGCGGCAGAAAAGGCGTCGAATGGTGAGCTCGTCACGCAGTCTTGTCCTTCAGGAACAGGAGGTACCTGATCTCCTCCGTGGTGAACACCGATGCCCGCTTGAGCCCCTCGATGTCGCCGTCCCTGAGGAGCCGCAGCAGTTTCGGCTGGCCCCTGCTCATCAGATACACCCTCCGGAAAGCATCGGGCTCTATGTCCGGATTCCCGAGGAGTCTCTTCGCGCTCGCCTCGTCTATTCCTCTCATGCGCAGCTCCTGGACGACCCCAGACTCCACTTGTCTCTTCTGGTAGAACCAGCTGTAGGCTGGGATATCCTCGCGCGCAATGACGATTATCTTGCCGTCTCCGAGGGAGGCGACAACATCGGAGAAGAATTCCACGATGCCCTCCCCGACCGAATGGTAGTCGTCGAACACTAGCAGCATGCCGGGCAGCGAAAGCGCGGATTCCAGGTCAGAGCCCTCATGCCCCGTCTCGTTCGCGAACGAGATGATCGCCGCTCCGAGCTCGTCAGCGTCGGCGCGGTCGCCCACGGTCTGCCACAGGACGTCCAGAGTGTCACACGATTCCACGAACTCTCGAACGAGGCTCGTGGCACCAAGACCCTTGCCGCTCAGAACAACCATGACCCGCGCGCCCGACTCGAGGAACTTCTCGAGCGACTCCATCTCCCCTGTTCGTCCGAAGAAATCGTCCGGCGCGGGCGCGCGCTCCAACATCCTCACAGGAGGACGTTTCCTGTCCGATAGCTCGACGGCACCGTCCTTCATCTGCAAGAGGAGGCCGATGGCGCGGCGCTTTCCGACGGCGTCCTCGAGCGCTGACCCCTTCATCTCGCTCCGTCGCCCCTCCCGGATGACGGCTATAGTCGACTCGCGCGCCTCTTTCCATATCGTCTCAGCCCTTCGGAATCCCTCAGACGTGACTGCGTAGACGCTCATCCTGCGGTCCCTTTCGGCCACTCTACCCCTGAACTCCTCGACAAGTCCTTCGCGCATAAGGGTCTTCACGGCCCGGGGAACATGGGTCCTCGATATCCCCACTCCCACTGCGATGCCCACTTGAGTGCTCTCCGCGGGATACTCCTCAGGAGGCGTGTCCGTGGCGAATCTAGAAAGATGGAGCAACACCCGGTCGTTGACACTCAGCTGGCCCGGCATCATTTCGCGGAATGCCCGTGTCGTTATATAACCATGCTGGTTTTCAACGGTGCCAGCATATGGTCTGACGGCAGCCCCTGGCCGCTTGCTGGTAGCTGGTAATGACCGCAACACGTTTAAATACGCACCAGACCGATGTTTCGGGCGATAGCAGAGTTATCCATCTCCCCGGAGGATGAACTCAATGAACTTCGAGCGATGCAAGAAAGGTCTCAGGTCGGATAGGCGCGGTGTTTCGGAAATCATCGGCAACATTTTGATACTTATGATCACGGTGGTACTCTTCAGCACCATCGTGGCCTACGTCGGTACGATACCCGTCCCAGAGACGAGCACGAAGGCGGATTTCGCAGCGACCGTGTCCTTTGAGACCGCTGGCACTACGACAGCGACTCTGACGGTCACACATGCAGGCGGCGTGGTGCTGGAGGCAGCGCAGACGGCGGTGTTCATCCAGGCGGGGACAACCACGTATTACTACAAACTCTCAGATGACACGGACTTCCCCTACTCGAAATGGTCGACGGGGTCGGACTGGTCCAAAAGCTTCTCGGTTTCCTCAGAGTCGGTGGAGATAATCGTCACGGTGCTCGATCTTGACAAGTCATCCGCCGTGTGGACCAGCCAGGTGAGTGGCGGGTCGGGCGGTAGCCCACCGATAATACTCCAGAGGTATGCGGACTCCAATCCGGCCTCTCCCACGGCTGACCCGGTCAAGCGCGACGATACGTTCTCGTTCTTCGTCAAGGTAATCGACCTTGACAACGACCTGAATACGACTGACATAGGTGGCGTGCGCCTCGACTCGGAAGGTCTGTCAGGCGGCTCAACCTTCCACCCTTATGATAGTTTGACGTCCGACGGATGGTTCAAATTCGACTTCGGGGAAATCACCGTTGCGGACGACGGCCATATAATCAAGATCTATGCGTGGGACTATGCCGGTCACGGAACGATTTCCAGCTACGTTCTCTCGGTCACGATCCTGCCGAGCGACATCTTGTATCAAGATTCACTCTACGATGTTGAAGGCGGCATCCCCCGGTGGATCACATACAAGAGCGATGGCCAGGGATGGGGTATGTACCATCAGAACCTCACATCCGGGTCTGCGAATGTGACCCAACCGGACAACACGTTCGACAAAGACGAAGATCCGGTTGTCTTCATAAGGGCGGCCAGTACCAGGGTACACGACCTGATGGGCCTCAACGACCTGGTCATAAGGGACACTCGTACCAATACGGTCTACGTGCCGGAATTCAATGGATCCAGCACGGCCGCGGACCCGTTCTACGTCTACACGGCTTTGGCCGGTGCGACGATATACGAATGCCAGTTCAAGACTCTCAGCCTGCCACCTAGCGCCTACGATGTATCGTTCGTGTTGCAGGGTTCTGGGGCTTCTGCCTCGACGTTCAAGGACAACGGACCCATGTATCTGGAGCAGGTCGGCTCCCCGATCAGCTTCATGCCAAGGATCTGGCTCTACACAATGGTTGACGACACTCTGGTTGACTGGGGTTCGAAGACGACGCCTTTCGATGTGACGACATCCACAGAGAGCAAGATCTACGCGTTGGTCGAGGTCCAGGATGCCGCTGCTTCGCCTAGCCCCGTTGTGGAGGATATTCGAATAACCGACATGCGTGGAGACACCCAGCTCCACGGAACACCCCCTTCAGGATCGATGCTCACCGCCTGGGAAGCCAATACCCTTCCGTCTAACAATCAGACATATGGGTTCGAGGTCGACCTGAGGGTGAACAATGGGGACCAATGGATCAGTGGGACAAATGCGTACACCCTCAAGGTGTCGCGGTTCTCTGACGCCAACGAAGGTGTCTACTCACTCTCGTCCAAGGTGTATATCCGGGCCAGCACTGCGAGGGCCGACTTCTTCGTCGGGGCCGCTGGTTACATGACGGGCACATCGAATTTCGTGAATCCGGCGTATCTGTACTACATACAGAACAACAATTTCTTCACTAAGCGCACAATGTATGATTACTCCAATGCGCCGAGTGCCGCTGACAACTACGCGACGAGTGCGTTCGCCCTGGGAGATATCGACGGCGACGGTGACAAGGACGCCCTCATGGCGCAGTACAACAGCCACAACCTGTACTTCATAGAGAACAGCCTGAACACGTTCGGGGCCTGGCAGACGGCGTCCGAGATAACCAGGCCGAGCAGCGACGCCGTGAACGCAGACATCAACTGGATTTCGACGGGCGACATCAACGGTGATGGGGACATAGACTTCGCCTACAGCACTCATAACGTCGGCGGCGGTCAGACCGTCGTGATATACAACAACACATACGGCACGCAGGGTGTACTGTGGAACGACTACAGCAGCGATGTACGGAAGATCGCCTTGGAGGATTTGACAGGCGATGACCGGGCGGAGTTGATAGTGCTGACAGGCGGCCGCGTGTACGTCTATAACCTACTGGATTGGGACGTCAATAGCCCTATTGCGGTGCTGCCAGACCCATCTGACGCCACGAATTCCAACATTCTGGACTTCGACATTGCCGATGTCAACTACGATGGCTACCTCGACATAGCCACGACGGACCTGACCTCCACGTCGACCTACAGAGGCGTATACATATGGTACTACGTGGAGAACGAGTTCCCAGTTGAGCGGTTGGTGCCGGCGGTCCAAGAACCGGATGTCACATATGGTACATATGTCGGAGTGACCGGCGACACGCACGACTTCGAGGACGGGGATGAACTTGTGCTGATAGAGGACAATGTGTCCCCCGACGAGGGGCGCCTCAGGATTGACTTGATGACAGATACGCTCACGGACGACGACTACCAACTGCTGAAGTTGAGAGTCAAGGTGAGCACAGTGAGTGGAACGGCTTCGGAGGGATTCTACATCTGGTACTCGAGTGATGACACGTATTTCACTCCGTTGTTGTACGTGCCACCGACACAGACGACGTACGAGTACTACACCGCACCGCTGCCACCGTCAGTCGCTGGAAGTGCATTGGAAATCAGGATAACGGACACGATTAACACGGCTGCTAGCGCGTCAGTCATAGAGAAACTCCACATTGACTACCTCGCGGTCATCACAGACACGTTCGGTGAGTTCGAGCCTGGAGCGAACAGCGTGGAGGTCTACACTCAGGGGTATGATTGCGTGCGCTTGGGCAATCTCAACGGCGGAGATGACCTGGGCATGGAGGTCATCCTGGCAAAGGACGCGACCGGGACGACGCCTAGTACGAAGGGCGTATGGGCGGCATACGAACGGGTTTCGACGACTCCTGAGGACTGGGATCCCATCTCAGGCTGGACTGACAGCAGCAATACGTTCTTCGCCCGCGGGAACACAAAGATAGACCTGCACAGCTCAATGGCGTCTGATGAGAATCCAATAAAGGACATACTTACGGATTCCTCTCCCAGGCTGTTCTGGGTCGAGGATGTGAACGGTGACGGCTTCTCCGATATAATCGTGGTGAACACCACGATCGCGGTGGATGTGACGTCGCAGGTTGCGCTCTACATCAACATGTGGGGCAGCGATGAGTGCGATTGGCTGTACTACGTCGTCAAGGACATCGCAGGTGACTACACGATATCAGATGTGAGAGGCGGCATGACTTGGTTGTCAGTCGATAATCTCTCTACTTTTTAACGCGTGCATTGCCTGCGGAGCCAAGGCTGAAACCCGATAAAACCCTTCCAGCTGTTTACTTCTCGTCAGCAGGACGCTTCTCTGACAGGGCAGTCTCCAGCCGGGTCACGACATCGCGCTCCCTCTCGTATTCGACTATCGCAAGGAGCCGCTCTGCCCCTTCGGACGCGCAGAGCAGCTGTTTGGCCATCCACACGGCCCGCTCATCCTCGATACGCCTGAAGCCCCGCATGTTGTTGAACGCGCGGTCGACCCTCAGCACATACTCCTCCGGAGTATCGGCCGTGAACTGCCGCCTTCGGAGATACCAAGTCCTGGTGGAGTTCCTGAACAGTGTGGTTCCGGACACCGAGGCGCAGTACAGCTCGGTGTAGCTGGCTTCGTCTATGTCTATAGGGATCACAGGAATCTCTTCGGAGTCCGCTATCTCTATCGCCGCGACATAACATGGCGGTGGCGCAGCGACCTCTCCGAACTTGCTGAGCCCGATGATGTATATCTCGTCGTATCGCGATAGCTCAGGCTCGTAATCCTCTGGGAGGTTCCGTATACCCTCGATCTCCTCCTTGGAGAGCGATATCGCGACCGTGTCGGGCTTTGCCTGCGAGAACGCCTCCTTGACCTGGTCAATCTCTGACACCAGGCCCTTGATCACGGGCAGCATGTGGATGCTCGAACCATGGTTCGAGATAACGTCCATCTCTCTCACGTCTTCGGCCTCCTCTCACGCCGGACTATGAGCTTCATGAGGTCCTCGGAGTGGTCCACCCTCCTCAGCTCGTCCTTCGACACTAGCGGCGTGCCCTCTATGGCCTTCACGCGTATGTCCCGCTGGACTATGATGACCGATTTCTTCTCAGTGACCCTCGATAGGTTGCCCACGACCCGCGCCTTCCTCTCCACCATGTGGTCGTCGCCCCCTATGCCAGTAAGGAGCAGCTCCTCCTCACGGGCGAACGCATCGAACGGACAACGCCTCGTGGGCATGACCATGTACCCTATCTCGCGGAGCATGTCGAAAATCTCCTTGTTGGCGTCGCTGATGACCTCCAGCTCCCTGATGTTCGCGGCCATCTCCTTCGTGAACTCGAACGGGTCGAGCGGGATAACGATGGGCTCGTCCAGGAACTCCTCCATCCGGGAGGCGATCTCGACCATCGCACCCATGCCGGTCTCGTACATCTGGATGGCCTTCCGCGAGACGCCCGCGGCCTCTGCGAGCGTCCCCAGCGATATGCTCTTCGCCTCGCGGACACTGCGGAGGGTCTCGCCATCGATGCGCACGTACAGTCCGCCAGGGGCAGCGTAGACCAGCGGCGGCACTCCCTCCATCATGAGGGTCTCGAACGAATGCTCGGAGAGTATCGGCAGCCCGAAGCGCGTGTAGAGTATCCCGTCGTCCAGCTCCGCCGCGCTCGAGTGTAGGCCGACGATGATCGGGCTGGCGCCGAGCGCGGAAGCGAGCACCCGTAGGTCGTCCGCATCGCCCTGCGAGAGCGAGTCTATGTTGGACAATATCTTGAGAACGATGAGCTGGCTGTCCCTTCTGGCGATGACGTCGAAGCTCACGCTCCGTATGTTGTGCGGCTGCGTCAGGAAGAACCCACATTTCGCCAGGTCGTCCCTGACCCTCAGGATAAGCTGCTCCCTGGTCGCCGTGACAGCCCGTTTCCTAGTCCCTGTTTTCTGCATGATCGTCAATCAGTCCGAGTCCCATCCCGTTATCTGTACATCGAGTCGGGGCCGAGTCGCTCGTACTTCCTCAGTTCGCTCTCGTTCATCGGCTGCACGTTCTCCATAGCTTTCTCAAAGTATTTCATTTCGACTTTGACTTCGTCTATGCCCTCGCCGTCAGCGTCTCCTCCACCAAGGACGAAGTCGCGTATGGCGAGCATGACCGCTTCGTTTGCCACGGCGCCTATCTCCGCCCCCGTGAAGTTCGTCATCGAAGTAGCGAGCTTGTCGAGGTCGACATCGTCCGCGAGCGGCTTGTCCCTCGTGTGTATCCTGAGTATCTCCTTCCTCGCTTCGAGGTCCGGTGGTGCGATGAACACGAGCCGGTCGAAACGCCCTGGACGCAGCAGTGCAGGATCGATGATGTCGGGGCGGTTCGTCGCGGCTATGACCACAACGTTGTGCAGCGCCTCCAACCCGTCCATCTCGGTCAACAGCTGGCTGATGACCCTCTCCGTCACGCCGGAATCGGATGATGTGCCCCTGACGGGCGCGATCGCGTCTATCTCGTCCAGGAATATCACGCATGGAGCCGCCTGCCGAGCCTTCCTGAAGGTCTCCCTCACGGCCTTCTCCGACTCGCCCACCCACTTGGACAGGAACTCGGGTCCTTTGACGCTTATGAAATTCGCCTGGCTCTCGGTCGCGACGGCCTTCGCCAGGAGCGTCTTGCCTGTCCCCGGAGGGCCGTAGAGCAACACGCCCTTCGGCGGAATCGCGTTCATGTGTCTATAGAGTCCGGCGTACTTGAGCGGCCATTCGACCGTCTCCATGAGCTCCTGCTTGGGCCCTTCCAGGCCACCGATGTCCTCCCACTTGACGTTCGGGCTCTCCAGCAGTACCTCCCTCAGGGTCGAAGGCTGCATTTCCCTGTAGGCGTCCATCAGGTTGCCCATCGTCACCTGGAGGCTGTTCAAGACCTCCGCTGGTATCGTCTCCTCCTCCAGGTCGATCGTGGGCAATATCACCCTCAAAGCACGCATCGCGCCCTCTCTGGCAAGGGATGCTAGGTCGGCGCCGACGTAACCGTGGGTCATAGCAGCTATCTGCGGGAGGTCGACATCGTCCGCAAGGGGCATGCCGCGCGTGTGGATCTGCAGTATCTCGAAACGCCCCTCCCTGTCCGGTATGCCTATCTCTATCTCCCTGTCGAACCTGCCAGGCCTCCTCAGAGCGGGGTCGAGTGCGTTCGGCCTGTTCGTCGCACCGATCACGATGACCTTCCCCCGTCCCTCGAGGCCGTCCATTGTCGCCAGGAGCTGAGCGACGATTCTCCTCTCCGTCTCTCCCGTGACCTCGTCACGCTTGGGCGCGATCGAGTCTATCTCGTCGATGAATATGATGCTGGGGGCGTTCTCCTCCGCCTCCTTGAATATCTCCCGCAGGCGCTCCTCACTCTCGCCGTAGAACTTGCTCATTATCTCCGGCCCGCCTATCGACTGGAAATTGGCGCTCGTCTCGGACGCGACCGCCTTGGCGAGCAGAGTCTTGCCAGTGCCCGGTGGTCCATGTAGAAGCACGCCCTTGGGCGCGTCGACGCCGAGCTTCTCGAACAGCTCCGGGTGTCTGAGAGGGAGCTCTATCATCTCCCTCACCTTGTCCACCTCGCCAGAGAGGCCACCGATGTCCTCATAGGCGACCTTGGGCCCCCTGGCCAGCTCCTCCTTGGCGGGCTTCTCGCTGAGCTTGATCTTCGTGAAATTCTGGATGACCACAGCTTCGGCGCTGGGCTGATGGCCCTGCACAACGAGGTCGAACTTCCTGCCCATGATGTTGACCTCGAGGAGGTCTCCCTTTACGACAGGCCTCCCCTCGAGTATCTGGATGAGGTACTCCTCCCCTCCGAGTATCTTCACTTGCTGCGTGGGCGCCAGAGTCACCTTCGTCGCCGGCTTCGGTGTTATCTTCCTGATACCCACCTTGTCATCCAAGCCTGCACCGGCGTTCTTGCGTATCGTTCCGTCTATCCGTATCGTCCCGCGGTTCTCGTCCTCTGGGTATCCCTCGAAGACCGTGACGGCTGTGTTCTTGGTCCCCTCTACCAGGATTATGTCTCCCTGGGTGAGCTCGAGTATCTTCATCAGAGCGGGGTCTATCCTGGCCACGCCCTTGCCGTCGTCCGCGGATTTTGCTTGGACGACCCTGAGGATCTTGTCCTTCTTTGACATTTGAAGCACCGATTTCTATATGATTTAGGCCCTGCCAGACAACCGGCAGGGCCGATGTGTTGTTCTCTGAAAGGTCTCAACGCACTCCGAGCAGGTCTGCGAAGCCTGTCGTAGCACCTACTTGACCTCGACTTTCTTGCCCCTCTTCTCGGGCGGGGCCGCCTTCGGGACCCTCACCGTGAGGACGCCGTCATTCAGCTGCGCGTCGACCTTGTCAGGGACTATCTTCTCGGGGAATGGAAGGGACCTCTGGAAACGAGCGTAGTGCCGCTCCCTCCTGACGAACCCAGTCTCTTTGTCCTCCTCTTCCCTCTCTGAACTCGCCTCGCCCGATATCTCGATCGCGTTCTCCGTGACCTCTATGCTGAGCTCGTCCTTCTTGATCCCCGGGACCTCCGCTTTGACCACATACGACTTCCCGTCGTCAGTGATGTCTACGAGGGGCTGCCTGATCAGTGTCCCCTGGCCGGTCTTTGGCGCCACGAACAAGGTCTCCCAGTCCGTCCTGAAATCGTCAAATATCCTGTCCATGTCGTTCAATATGGTCATGGGGTCGGACCAAAGCGGTCCCCAGTCGCTCCTGGGAGCGAGATCGTCTCGCCTGTCTCTTCTCCTTATCATGTCTCTCAAACCTCCATCGCTTCGTTCCATTTCTGGGCGCTTGCACCCGAACCTCAAATATGTCAGCACTTCTATAAGAAGATTGCGCTTCATCCCTCTGGTGGAACGAGGGTTGCCCCACCCTGCTACA
>DATKWQ010000032.1:0-16150 GCA_035529455.1 Thermoplasmata archaeon | reverse complement strand
AACAGAAAGAGGCACTAGTGGCCAAAATGCTGGTCGGCGACCTGACAGAGCAACCGCTGGCCGTCAATGGGCGCTATGGACGTGTTTGTGTTCGGGCTCGAAGTTGACCGGCTTCAAGTGGCCCAGCGCGGACGCCAGTGCCTCTGTGAGCGTCGGGTGTATGATCTGCGCGTGGGCGAGCGGGTAGTATGTCCGGTCTCCGGAGCTCATCATGTTGACAAACTGCTGTACGAGCGTCGCTGCCTGCGGGCCAACGACGGTGGCACCGAGTATGCGCCTCGTAGGGTGCTCCACTATGACCTTCACGAAGGCGTCAGTATCACCGTATGCGTACCCCATCGCCGTGTCATGGTACTTCGCAAGACCTACCATGACCTTCGTCTGCGACTTCGCCTCCTCCTCCGTCATGCCCACCTGACCCACCTGGGGGTCGGTGAACACCGCATGAGGAACGGCGTGTAGGTCCATCAAGCGTTTCTCCTTCTCCCAGAGATTGTGTTCGACTATGCCCGCCTGGTAGTTCGCGGTATGCCTGAACATGTTGCGTCCCAGGGCGTCGCCTAGGGCGAATATTCCTGGCTTGGAGGTCTCCAGGAACGGATTCGTCAGTATCCATCCCCTGTCGTCGGTCTTGACGCCGGTGTTCTCCGGTTTGAGCCAATCGGCGTTCGATCTGACGCCTGTAGCGACGAACAAGAGCTTCGCCTCAACGACCTGCTCCTCCTTGCTCTTCGCATCAGCTATCATCAGGGCGATACCGCCAGTGCCTTGCTCCACACGCAGTATATCCGCACCCGTGTGCACCTCCGCGTGAGCCGAGAGTCTCTTCTTGACGAGGGCGCTCGTCTCCGGCTCCTCCCTAGGCAACAGAAGGGGGTTGCGCCCGATGAGGGCGACCTTGGTGCCGATGGCGGAGAAGAAGTGGGCGAACTCACATCCGATGTACCCTCCCCCAAGTATGGCGATGCTCTCAGGCTGCTCGTCGACGTCGAATATCGTCCTGTATGTGTGATATTCCACGCCGTCGAGACCGGGTATCCTTGGAACCTGTGCTCTGGCACCTGACGCGATCACTATGCGCGGGGCCGTGATATCGTCCTTCCCGACGCGCAGGGTGTGATCGGACACGAAGGAGCCAATCGATTCGTACAGGTCGAGGTCCTTCGCACCCTTGACCCCACGCTCCATCTCGTGCCTTCCGTTGAGCACGATGTCCCACATACGCTTCTTGAGCCGCGGGAAGTCCACCTTGACAAGCGAGAGGCTTATGCCTGACTCAGAGGCGGCCTCAGCCTCGCGTATCGCGTCGGCGGCGTGTATCAAGACCTTGGAAGGGATGCAGCCCCTGTTCAGGCATGTGCCTCCGAGAGGGCCCTCCTCGACGACTGCCACCTTCATGCCCCTCTCCAGGGCGGATCCGACCACGTTCATACCCGCGCCGGAGCCGACGACGATCAACCCATACTCCTTCATATCCGACACCACAACACACGGATTGACATGGACGGGCGATTAACCTTCCGCCGCGCTGATGAGGAGTGACGAGATGAGGGGGCTCGCGGAGAGGCTACACCCTCTTCTTATGGACGGGGCAGTTCATACCAAGTCTGCGGTACCTGCACTTCTCCTCCGGGACGGGTGGTACCGCCTTGACCATCCTGCCGTATTTACGCCTCGGCATTCCGTCATGCCCCGGCATGACGAACGATTGCGCTGTACATAAACCCCGGGGAGAACCTATCGAGCTACTCCGCCTTTGGTATCTTGATGTTGAAGACGCATCCCTTGGACGGATCCCCGCGGTCGACATCGGATATCCACATCTTGCCCGAATACCTCTCGACGATGCCCCTCGCAGATGCCAAGCCGATGCCGAAGCCGCCCGTGAGCTCCGACTTCGATGTCTTCGTGACATGCATCAGCCTATGTTTCATATTGTCCGGTATGCTCCTGTCGGGGTGCATCACCTTGACGAGCCACGATGTCCCGTCATCAGCATCGTGCGATGCATAGACCATGATTCTGACAGGACCGTGCCTTCCCGTCCTTATGGCCGTGAGGAACAGGTTGGTGAAGAGCTCTGGCAACAGCTCGTCCGCCATGACCGGCATCGGGCAGTCGGGCAGGTCCAACGAGAGCGACGACATCTCCGTCGCACGGTATCTGCCGACAGTGGCGGCGGCCGCCTCGATGGACGGCTTGAGGTCCGCCCGTCTCAGATCCCCGTGCCGTATCCCGCGCAGCTTCGCCAATGTGCGCACCATCGCGATTATCATGGAGATGTTCTCTACCTGCACCCTGGCCTTCTCGATGGTGGCGGGGTCGTGCGACTTCGTCTCCTTCAACGACTCGAGGTAGCCTAGCAACGGAGTGCTGTAGTTCGCGATGTCGTGTGTGAGTAGGTCCATGTGCAGCTCGACCTCGTCCCTGACCTTGGTGACCTCGCTCAACAACGCGGCGTTCTCCAACGCCACTGCTGCGTGGTTCCCGAACATGACGGCGATCTCCAGCTCCTCCCGCGAGAAGCTGGACGGCAGGTGTCGCATGAGCTCCCACACGCCCAACACCTCCTTCCTCCCAAGGATCGGCACGGCGAGCAGCGCCGTGTGGATGGCGGGCGTATCGGGTATCTGCTCCCCTCTCGGGTCATTCTCCATATCGGCTATTATCTCCGCCCGCTTCGTCCTGGCGACGGCACCGACGACGCCGATGTTGGCGGGGAAGTCCCTGTCGGCCATCGTCTCGGCGGCGTACGGGCCTGTCGCGTAGACGGGATTGCAGATGTTCCTCGTCCAATCGAAGACGTAGAACACGATCTCGTCGCTGGGGATGAGGTCGATCAGCTTGTCCGCCAGTATCCTGTATATCTCCTTCGACTCTATCTCCTTCTGCATGTTAGCCGCGGCGCTTATCAGCGCCTTCTGAGCCCTGGAGCGGAACGAGAGCTTCATCATCGTCTCGGCGCTGTCAAGGACGCTCACTACCAGCCGTGACAGCTCGTCCGCGATGCCCACTTCCTCTGGGGCGTAAGGGGAGCGACGGGTGTTGTCACCTACGAACATGATAGCCATCGCATCGCCATCCTTGAGAAGTGGTATCGCCATCGCATGTTCGAAGGTCATGTTCTTCGCCAGCTTGACCCCTTGACCACGGCCGATTCGCAAGTCGAGAATGGACAAGGGCCTGCGCTCGGATGACGCTGCTGCCAGGAGCGGCACTGAGTTGTAGCTGACCCTCGCGTTTCGCGAAAGGCTCAACCCCTTGGAGAAGCACGAGATACATACTGCCTCCCTGGTCTCGGTGTTCAGCCTGAAGAGTGCGACCATGTCAGCATCGAAGTACTCCATCGTGATCCTGCAGAACGCGGCGTAGGTCTGGTCAGGGTCAGGTATCGTCCCCTCGGAATCCCAGGCACATCGGGTCAGGACGCGCTGGGCTTCCAGATACTGCTCGACAATGACGACCGTCTCCTCCACGCAGACGTCGACCATCTCCTCGATCAGCGACTCGGCGTGGACCGCCTCGTCGGCTGTGAGCTCGTCACGAAGGGACTTGCGGAGGATTCGGCGGAGTATGTGATGGTCAGAGACCATCTTCACCAGACCGATGCTGCGGAGGTGCTCGCTCCTGATGGTCACGCGAAGCGCCTCGCGGGCATCGGCGTCACCTGGATGCTCGGCGAGTTTAAGAAGCGATGAAAGGCAAGACCTCAGCCTGGCAGCTCGTGCCTCCTTCGGGAAAGTAAAGTCGGCGATGCGCGTGTACGGTGCGGATGTCACCTCGGCTGTCCAGAGCTCGACGATGTCGTCAGCCCTGGACCTGATGAGGTCTATCAGGCGGGCACGCATATCGTCATCTTCGCCATGGGCTTTATCAGACATCTCAGATCCTCGTTCCTCCAGAAGCGGATGATGCGGACATAGTAGACCGTACTCGAATAAATCGGTTTGCTCATGATTTCGACCAAAAAGCGGGCCATGGCCGAAGAGGGCGGCCGAGAGACCACAACGGGCGGTTTCAACACTGTAATGACGAAATAATCCTTTAGGTCGCATATGCTTATATTCCATCAACTGTTAGTACAGCACATCGGAGTGGTGTATTGCGATGCCAGCACAGCACGCTTCTGTGAAGACCCTTCTGCTCACCGGAAGGCAGGTGAAGAAGATCCTGATTATGAAGGACGTCATCGGAGCCGTGGAGGACGCGTTTAGGCACAAGGGGCTGTCGAAGGTCCAGATGCCGCCCAAGGTGTACCTGTTCTATGACAAGTTCGACGGCGACCTCCGTACGATGCCCTCCTACGTCGAGGACATGGATGTCTCAGCCGTCAAGATCGTCAACGTCCACCCAAGGAACGCAAAGGAACACGGCATGAGGACCGTCATGGGGCTGCTCGTGCTCGTGAGCCCACACACTGGCGCCCCGATGGCCATCATGGACGCAACGCACATAACCGACATGCGGACAGGCGCCGCATCGGCGGTGGCGTCGAAGTTCCTGGCCAACAAGGACCCGAAGACGCTCGCGATCATAGGCGCCGGCAACCAGTCGAGGACGCAGATGCTGGCGCTGATAACGCAGTACGGACACTTCGACGAGGTGCGGCTGTTCGACATCGACGCCGGGAAGACCAAGGCCACTGCCAGACACTTCAGGAGGTTGTACAAGGACCAGATAGGCAAGGTCCGTGCCACGACCTCGCCCAAGGACGCCGTCACCGGGGCGGACATCATCGTCACGGCGACTTCGTCCCGGACGCCTATAGTTATGAACGACTGGGTCAAGGACGGCGCGCACATCAACTGCATAGGCGCTGACGCCCCTGGCAAGCAGGAGCTCGACCCCGCGATACTCAAGCGCGCCAATGTCATCATCGACGACTGGGAGCAGGCGAGCCATTCAGGCGAGATCAACGTGCCGCTGTCGAAGGGCGAGATCACCAGGAACGAGATAGACGGTGAGATAGGCGAGGTGGTCGCCGGCATGAAGGTCGGCAGGCGTAACGAGTCAGAGGTCACCGTGTTCTGCTCGACCGGTTTGGCGGTCCAGGACTGCCTAACGGCGAAGATAGTCTATGACACGGCCTCGGCCCAGGGAGTGGGGCGTTTCGTCCAGATAGTCTGATGGCAGGGAGCCCCAGCGCGACATCGCCGCCGAATGGCGAACCATATCCTTTTTACCCCTCAGTCGATTAACTGCCGATGATCTGCCTCGGCATAGAGGGCACGGCCCACACCATAGGTGTCGGGATCGTGGACCAGGACTGCACCGTCCTCGCCAACCTCACCAAGATGATAGACGGGGCGAAGGGCGGCATACACCCTCGCGAGGCGGCGAACCACCACGCGGAGAACGTCGTCCCCCTCATACATCGCGCCATGGAGGAAGCGGGACTATCATACAGCGACATAGGCCTCGTCGCGTTCTCCCAGGGACCGGGGTTGGGACCGTGTCTCAGGACGGCGGCGACCGCCGCGAGAGCCTTGTCATTATCCATAGGCGTTGACCTTATAGGCGTGAACCACTGCGTCGCCCATCTCGAGATAGGCCGGAAGGTCACTGGCTGCGAGGACCCCACCCTGTTGTACGCCTCCGGTGGCAACACGCAGGTGATAGCGTACTCCGGCGGGAGGTATCGCGTGTTCGGCGAGACGATGGATGTCGGCATAGGCAACATGATAGACAAGTTCGGACGGTCCGTCGGTATGCCGTTCCCTGCAGGGCCTCACCTCGAGAGACGCGCCAAGGAGGGCGAGAAGCTGCTCGAGCTGCCGTATAGCGTCAAGGGGATGGACGTCGCGTTCTCCGGAATACTGACCGCTGCTCTGCAGCTTCACCGTAACGGTGAGCGACTCGAGGACCTATGCTTCTCGATACAGGAGACCTGCTTCGCCATGCTCGTCGAGGTCACCGAGAGGGCGATGGCCCATGTGGAGAAGGACCAGGTCCTGCTCGGCGGGGGCGTCGTCCAGAACAAGCGCCTCCAGGAGATGGTCAGAATCATGTCTGAGGAGCGCGGGGCGAAGATGTATGTTCCCCCGGGACCGCTCTGCGTCGACAACGGCGCGATGATAGCGTGGACGGGCATCGTCATGCATGCTGCAGGTCTGCGCACTGACATCAAAGACAGTGCCGTCAGGCAGCGGTTCAGGACGGACGAGGTCGACCTTCCCTGGATGACCTGATGCCTTCCCCGAATGACACGGGTACCGGACAATTCATGGAAAATGATTTTATCCAGCTATGGCGCTCTCATGCTGAGGAGGGATTGGCATAGTATCTTCTGATGAGACCAAGTTCGTCAAACTGAAGAATTTCAACCTCGTCATGGGCATTCTGCATCTGTTCCAAGGCGCACTTATGCTCTGGCTCGCGCCGCCTGGGAAGGGGCAGATATGGACCACATTCCTGGACATGCAGGGCAACCAGATAGTCTCTGTCCAAGATGTCATCGCCTCGGTGCCTCTGGGACCGCTCGTAGCATCGTTCCTGTTCGTGTCGGCGATAGCTCACCTGTCTCTGGCCACATACGCCTACGAGTGGTACGTGGCGAACCTGAGGAGGGGGGTCAACTACGCCAGATGGTTCGAGTACGCCATCAGCTCGTCCATCATGATCGTGCTCATCGCCATGCTGGTCGGCATATTCGAGCTCGCCAGCCTGATACTGATATTCGCGCTGAACGCCACGATGAACCTGTTCGGCCTGATGATGGAGCTGCACAACCAGACGACGGAGAAGACCGATTGGACAGCCTACATCATGGGCTGCTTCGCCGGGTTCGTGCCGTGGGTGGTCCTCGGCATATACTTCTTCGGCGCCATACTGCAGGACCCGGAGAGCGTGCCGCTGTTCGTCTACGCGATATACTTCATGCTCGCGGCGTTCTTCAACGTGTTCGCCATCAACATGGTGCTGCAGTACCGCGGCAAGGGCAGATGGGCGGATTACCTGTACGGCGAGAAGGTGTACATCATCCTCAGCCTCACGGCGAAGTCCACCCTCGCGTGGCTGGTGTTCGGCGGGACCTACAGGTTCTGAGCTGCCCGCTCAAACCACTGCAAACCCTTTCTCCTTTTCACGCTCGCTGTGTCTTCTCCTGGTCGAACGCGCTCGAAGAGCGCGCCGTCAGCACGAGCGCAGGTATGCCGAAGAAGAATCCAGGGCCGAATATGCAGCATGCCGCTCCGAGGACCGATATCGGATAGGAGTAGCGCGACAGGCTGGACAGCCCGCCGATCACGCCAAGCACCGCGAAGACGTATACCATGGAGGACACGACCATCTCCTCGGTTGACGGGCCCGCGCCGTCCATGTTGATGACCGCGACGAGCAGCATCGACACTATCCCCGCCAGCACGGACAATATGGCGCCGACCAGCAGCGCGTCAGCATCGTTGGGCTTCTTCGCCTCGACCGGCTTCCCCCTGAAGTCATGGCCGCAATACTGACACACAAGGGCATCCCATGATATGACCCGTCCACAGCCGACACATTGCCTGCTCCTCACCTCACCAGACGAGACCACGGGCACGGCCTCCATCGATCCCCCGCACAATCCGCAGAACTTCATCCCCTCTGGACTCTCAGACCCGCAATGAACGCACTTCATTCCTTCTGCCCCCTGTTCCTGAACATGCCCACAGGGACGGACATGTCGAACATGATGCCCTTGCTGACCACCGGGCTGATAAAGTCATTGTTGTCTGACTTAGTATAATATTTCCTATGAGGCCAGGCGTATGCCGTCGATGGGGACGCGTCAGCCCAGCTGTTTCCCCACTATCTTGTCCGTCGCACTCACAAAATCGTCCTTCTTTTGCAGCGGAACCGTCGCGCCGGAAGCAACCGCGTGTCCTCCGCCGACACCACCGACGCCCTCAGCCGCCTTCTTGAGGGCTGCGGCGAGGTCGAGCCCCTTCGATAACAGGTATTTCGTCCCGCGGCTCGAGACCTTGACCTTGGCACCCACCGTCGTCAGCGCCAATGTGGGCTTCGCCTGGTCGAGGATGTACTGCATCGCGAGCCCGCACTCGGCGCCGGCCATCGACGCCGCTGGCGCTTCGAAGTACTGTATGTGGTCCATCTGCTCGACGCCGTCGGTCTCGATCAGCATCAGCCTGTCCCGCAGACGCGCGTTGTACTCGCTCCTGAGGGAGTCCGCCTCGTCCCTGGCGCCCTTGTCGCCCAGGCACAACGCCAGCCCGAGCGACTCATGGCCGAGCCTGCCACAGGCGTTCAGCAGGTCTGCGACGTCCGCCACGCTCAGCTCCATCGCGGGTATCCACATGACATCTGTCACCAGCTCCTCGACGGTCTCCGGGCGGCATCCCTGGCCCATGAGGCGGAGCGACAGCATCGATGTTAGCTTGCGCCTGAAGAAGTCGTCCAGCGAGCCAAGGGCGGTGTCGGGGTTGATCTTCATGGAGTCCAGGAAGGCGGTGACGTTCTCCCCTCTGCCCGACAGCCCGACGAAGTACGGGTCGACCGAATCCACAATGGCCCTGAATATCGTCGTGCCTTTCAGGTTGAGGCTCTTCTGGATCGTGACGTACTCCTTCTCGGCCGCCTGGTCGAGTATCTGCTGGTTGAGGCCCTTCATACCGCCCATGTGCTGTCGGTCACCCACGGCGCCCGCGAGGGCGATAGGTGAGAGTATCCAGTTGCGCGGGTCGAGGGTGACTGCGAGAAGAAGGCTGAGGGTGGACGCGCATGCCTCGGTCATGCCGTTGATGTCGTGGAAATGCGGGTTGACCTGGAGCACCTTCCGGGACTTGCGCACCGGCTTGTGGTGGTCCAGCGCTATGGTGACACCCTCGAGCGTCTCCAGCTTGTCTATCTGGCCGGAGCCCATGTCGAGGAACACGACCATGTCGTTGCCCTCCTTGGTCAGCCGCTCCATGAGCTCATCGTCGAAGCCCTTCGCCATCGTCAGATGGAACAGCCGGGACTCCCGGGCCAACGCCCCCGCGAGCACCGCCCCTGCAGCGATGCCGTCGGCGTCGTAGTGCGTCACTATCCTGAGCTGGCCGTTCGAGCGTATGGCTTTCGCCACGTGGCCGAGCGCTTCTGAGAATTCTACCGGGAGTGTCACGCTCCCGCTCATGAGGTCATCACTCTACTTGCAGGGCGGCGGTAGACAGCGAGTATTTCCATCCTTCCGGTAGGACACCCTCTCGCGTGTAGTACTTCACCAGCCTGCGGATTTTCGACTCGATCAGATGCATTCCGCGGATGTTGTGGTTGTCCTTCTTGTTGGTCTTGATATGACCGCTGAGCTTGACCGCCCTTCGCATAAGGTCGGAAAGGTCCTCTGGCAACTCGAATTTGACACCCTTCTCCGCGCAGATCTCCTTCATGCTCATCCCCGTCACGAGTCTAACGCTGGGGATGGCGTGTTGGTCACGCAGTATAAGCCCTATCTTGGCCATGGAGACGCCCTCTCCGGCCATCTTCGCCACCATGTCCTTCACATCATCTGGCGACTGCTGAACCCATTCAGGGGCCTTGTCAGTCAAAGGCCTCTTCGAGCCCGAGCGTCCGCGCCGGCTGGCATGCATCCTCGACATTGTATACCTACTCCGATGAAAGTGGTTTCATAAGTGGCGAAGCAGAAGCGCTTATACCCTTCCTTCTTTTAAAGCTTTCTACTGCCTCCAGGGCCATGGCCAGCACACGCTCGTACTCGACCAGCGGAAAGGACAGGTCCTCGGGCAGCTCGTGGAGGGTCTTGACCTCGGCTATCTCCTCGGGCAGAGGCGACGGGCGCCCGTCACGGCGGACAACGCCTGCGAACACCGTCCCCTCGCCGAGGTCTATCTGCCCCACGATGTCGATGCTCATGCCGGTCTCCTCCATGAACTCCCTGACGGCGGCGTCGCGGGGATCCTCGTCCTCCTCGACACGCCCTCCGGGCATCTCCCAGCCACGCCTCCGATGCCGCACCATGACGAAGCCGTCACCGTCGAAAGCGACTGCATACACGAACCGATGGACCATTGTCAGACCTCCACCACGAACGCCGCGTGGTCCTTGGAGTAGCGCTCGAGCGCCACGGCATCCATCACACACAGTCCTCCGGCGGACAGCTTTCCCTTGACCTCGGCGAAGACCTTCCTGGGGTCACAGTTGACGTCCACGCTGCGTGACTTGAGCATCAGTATGCCAGATGGCGCCTCGAAATGCCGCATGTTCGTCAGGAATATCTCCGTCTGCGCACGCTGGGCGATGTCCTGGTAGACGAAGTCGGCCTTGTCAATCATGGAGTCGAAGCCCTCCGGGAGCGAGGCGTCGGCCATTATCGGTATCATGTTCGAGCGGGCCTCGCACAGGCCTACGAGGTCCCTGAACGACCGCTGGGACACTTCCACGCAGTACACGATACCGTCGGAGCATATGTCCGATACGTGTGAAGCGGTCGTGCCGGAGGCGGCTCCGAGGTAGAGCACACTGCTGTCCCGTTTCAGCTGCAGCTCCTTACAGCCCAGCAGGAGCAGCGCTGCGAGCTTGGACCGCATAGGGTTCCACTGCCTATGCTCCACACCGTCGATGTCGACGAGGCGCTCGCCGTAAACCGTGGCCCCAGGGACGGCATTGACTGTGAACAGTGCGTCTCCGCGCCGCACCACGTTGGGCGGATATGCGGCGCCATCCGCGCCCGGTGTACCGTCGTTCATCAGCTGGTCGAAGACTTCCACCAATAAAAGAGTTATACACGGCAAATCATTGACATTCCGATGGTCGAGGAGGACATCCAGGAGCAGATCAAGTCGCTCTCCGAGAAGATGGGTAGCCTCGAGGAGTCGATGCGCATGGTCGTCACGCCGTACTCGCAGCTCCTGGAGTACCTCGAGAAGTTCCAGAAGATATCCTCCAGCTACTTCAGGCTCATAGACCTCTACCAGAGATACGGCGAGATATCCCCCGACCTGCTCATGCCAGGGGTCAAGGACGCCATCTCACGGGAGATCGTGAAGATACTCTTCGAGCGTGACGGGCAGAACATATCACAGATAACCGATCGGCTCAAGGACCGACGTGGAACGGCCTCCCGCAGGACGGTCCGGGAGAAGCTCAAGACGCTGAAGGAGCTCGGAGTGGTGAACGAGAAGGGCTCGCCCAAGTCGAAGGAGTTCTGGCTGTCTGAAGAGTATGTGCGGAAGTGGACCGACCTCATCGGACTCGGCGTCAGCGATAGGGATTGACCGTCAAGTGGTCACTTCTGCTCGCTCGGCTTATGTAGTGGGACTGGGCATGATTATCACAACGAGATGGAGCGAAAACCACCATCCACGAGGTGATAAGACATGAAGGATGACTACGAGAAGAGGAGACACAGGACAGATGTCAACGCAGTCAGAGAGATACTCCAGGTGGTCTCGGTGGAGATACCGAAGCTCCTCTCGACGAGGTGAGAAGAAATGTCATGTGATGAAGAGAAGGGAAAGCACAGAACCGACGCTGCCGAGGTCAAGGAGATACTGGAAGTGGTCTCAGTCGAGATACCGAAGCTGCTGGACAGCATCTCGAAGCTGATCTACGACACGCAGAACGCCGAGAACATGGGCAAGTCAGTCGCTCTGTTCTACAAGCAGCTGGTCGATGCCGGCATGCCCCCGCAGAAGGCGGCCGACCTGGCGGAGAAGTTCATGATGAGCACGAGCATAGGCGGCATCATAGGACAGGCCATCGGCGGTGCCAAGGGCTCCGACATCGGCAATGTGATCAAGGACAAGATCAAGAAGGAAATGGAAGACGATGACTGAGGAGCGCGAGGACTCCTCCTCGGTGGACGTCCCGAAGATGGTCGCAAGCGTAATCGTTCAGGCCCCGCCGTTGGTGCTGAAACTGGGCTTCACGTACCTCACGATGAAGAGGCGTGTGCGCAAGTGTGCGCGCACGATGGAGACAGTGATGACGGCGAGCGGCATGCCTGAGGAACTCGCCCACAGGCTCTCGACCAAGTACGAGGAGGATTCCAAGTTCATCGAGACCGCCGTGAAGGCCGTCATGAACAAGGAGACTCTGATGAGCTGGCGGTCGACAAACGATAGCAAGACCGGAAACTAATATAGCGATAGCGTCCGATACATCGCCCGTGAAGGCCGAACTGAACAAGATAGCGGACGAGGTCATGCGCAAGTACCACGAGCTGCCGATGGACTTCGCGGGGCACGTGAAGGTCGGCAAGGGTGCGAGCGGCTCCGAGACTTCCAAGATAGACAAGTTCGCAGAGGACGCGGTCATCGAGCATGTGAAGCACGAGGGCATCGACCTCAACATACTCAGCGAGGAGATAGGATACATCGACATGGGCGCCAAGAAGACGCTCGTGCTCGATCCCATAGACGGGACGCTGAACTGCACCCATGGAATACCGTTTTTCTCCGTCTCGTTGGCGATATGCACTGATAGTATGAGCGACTGCGACCACGCGCTGGTCAAGAACCTGTACTCGGGCGACACGTACTACGCCCGCAGAGGCGGGGGCGCGACACTCAATGACCACAGGATAGGCGTCTCGAGGTACAAGACCGACGAGTCCATATTCATCGTCTACGACGGCAAGGACGCCGGCGAGGAGACTCAGACTGTGAGGAACCTGCCGAGCAGGATAAGGACCATGGGATGCGCGTCGCTCGAGATGTGCCTCGTCGCGCAGGGAGCGGTCGACGGGCACTACATGAACTGCTCGAACCCACAGCGGATGATACGCATAATCGACATCGCCGCGAGCGCGCTCATACTGCGCGAGGCGGGCGGTGAACTATGCGACCTCGAAGGTAACAAGTATGACGTTAGCCTCTCACTAGACGACAGGAAGAACTTCCTCGCCTATGGCGACCCAGTTGTGAAGGAGTTGGTCCTACGAAGCTAGGCATAGTCGGCACGCCGGATCTGAGCAGGTTCAAGCCTGTCGCCGAGGGCGTTATCAAGGCACTCGACGGACACGAGTACGTGCTCGAGGAGGAGACCGCCGCCGCGCTCGGCAAGAAGGGCGTTTCCCTATCGAGCATGGATGTCGATATCGTGATATCCATCGGCGGCGACGGGACCGTCCTCAGGACCCTGAGATACACCGACCTGCCGATTCTGGGCGTCAACGCAGGCGTCCTGGGATTTCTGACGGAGGTCAAGCCCAACGAGATACCGTCATCCATCGAACGGCTGCTGAGGGGGGACTATCACCTCGATGAGAGGATCAAGCTCAAGACCGTTATGGACGGCCGGCGGCTTCAGGACGGGGTCAACGAGGCGGTCATACACACGGCTCACATCGCCAAGATGCGGCAGTTCTCGGTGTCCGTCGACGGACAGCCGGCGACCGAGCTCCGAGCGGACGGCGTCATCGTCGCGACCCCGACGGGGTCCACATGCTACGCGATGAGCGTCGGCTCGTCGATCGTCGACCCGCGGGTGGAGGCGCTGGTCATCGCCCCTATAGCGCCTTTCAGGCTCGCGGCGAGGCCGTTCGTCGTCCCCGCTAAGAGCAAGATAAGCATCACCATCGCGGAGCCGAAGGAGTGTACGATGGTCATCGACGGCCAGGAGGAGCTCGAGATGGGCGGCAACGAGAGGATAGAGTTCACGGCGTCGGAGAAGAAGGCGAAGTTCGTCAGCTTCGAGGACGATTTCTACAAAGACCTCCAGGAGAAGCTGATGGCGTTCACTCCGCACGCAGTGCACCGCCATTGATCTGGGCGGACGTGTTGGCCATGCAATCGATGAAGTTGGCGACGGTCAGGGTCGGATACGCCAAACGATGGTTCATCGTCGGGAGCGTGGCATGCGCCGCAACGGTCGTCCTCGCGCTGTCACTCGCATACACCGCCATGGAGGACTTCACCGTGATATTATGGATTGCGGTGGCGTGGTCCATCACCGCTTTGTTGGTGCTGTTCCCGCTGCCGTGTTTGTTCACCTATCACATAGCCGGCGAGCGGTCGTTTAGGCTCCATATGGGATTCATCATGAAGCTCGACGTGCCATACTCGATCGTCCGCGAGGTCTCGCCAGCGGAGATAAGAAGGGGCATGCTCAGCGTGGGCATCGGCGTTCGGTACAAAGACAAGACCGGGACCGTGTTCGTGATGTCTTCCTTCGATAACATCGTCTCGCTCAAGCTGAGCGAGGAGATCCGGACAAGGACGTGGAGGCCTCGCGTCCACGAGATAGTGTTCAGCGTCGTGGACGCGGAGGAGACGATCGAGCTGCTGTCATCCAAGATCAAGCGCTGTGAGGTCTGACACATGCCTCTCTTCGACTTCTCGAATGACCCGCGGGCCAAGGTCGACCGCATACGCAAGCGCACGCTTAAGATGATCATGGAGGCCTCGAAGTCCTCGTACCCGAGCGAGTTCGCGGCGTTCCTGCGGGCGGAGGAAGGCGTGATCAGGGAGCTCGTGCTCCTCCCGGGGACCGTTTCAGGGGGCTCACACGCCATATTCAGGATGAGCATGCTGCCCGTCGACTTCACCATCGTCGGCACGGTCCATTCGCACCCGTCGCCTGTGAGCTTGCCTTCAGATGCGGACCTCGAGCTGTTCAGGAAATACGGATGGGTGCACATGATAACGCGCGCGCCGTACGAGATGGATTGTTGGAACGCCTACAGCGGTCGTGGCGAGATGATCGACCTGAAGGTCGTCGACTGAGTGTCATAGCGGGACAGTCCCGACGAGTCCACTGCTTATCAGAACACCTTGCTCCGAGGGGCGATCGTGCCCTTCGCGAGTGCCCCCATGCCTATGAACGACCCCTCACCTATGATGGTGCCCACATCGATCGTGGCGTTGATGCCAGTCTTGACATCGTCGCCCATGATGGCCCCCAGCTTACGCCTGCCAGAGCCGGCCCTCTTGCCGTCTATGATGACGCTCACCTCCCTCTCGTCGAGGCGGAGATTGGCTATCTTCGTCCCGGCGCCGAGGTTGCACCTCTCGCCGATGACGCTGTCGCCAACATAGCTCAGATGAGGCACTTTGGTGTCGTTCATGATTATCGAGTTCTTGATCTCCACTGCGTTGCCTATCTTGCAGCCGTTGCCGATGTATGTGCTCGGGCGGATGTAAGCGTTGGGTCCCACAACGGAATCGCTGCCTATTATGGCAGGGCCGGTGATGTAGCTGCCAGCCATGACCCTGGACCCTTCACCCACCTGCACGGGCCCTTCGATGATGGCCTTTTCCGACACTTCGCCATCCATCCTGGGCTCCATATCGGCCATCAGTATCCGGTTCGCCTCCAGCAGGTCCCACGGCCTAGCCACATCTATCCACTCGCCCTCCAGCCTGTGGGCGAACATGTGCTTCCTATCGATGAGTATCTTGAACGAATCCGTGACCTCGTACTCTCCCCGGGGGGACTTCTTCGTCTCGTCTATCGCCTCGAATATCTCAGGGTCGAGCACGTACGCCCCTGCGTTGACCAAGTTGCCCAACGGGTCCTCAGGCTTCTCGACGATGTTCTTGACGACGCCGTCCTCCACCTCGACGCAGCCGTAGCGCTTCGGATCATCGACGGACGTCAGCGCGATGACTGACCCGTTGACCTTCCTGTGATGCTCCACAAGATCCTTCACCGACTGCTTCGTCAGCACGACATCGCCGTAGAGGCAGATGAACGGCTCCGCGACCTTCTCGCGTATCATGCTTATCGCGTGGGCTGTGCCGAGGCGTTCCTTCTGCTCGACATACTCTATCCGCACGCCGAACGGCTTGCCGTCCTGGAAGTGCTCCCTGACGCGGTTCGCCTTCCAGCCGACGAGGAGCATTATGTCCTTTATCCCCGCGGCCTTGAGCGCCTCGATGTTGTGCTCGAGGAACGGCTTTCCAGCGACAGGCAGCAACGGCTTCGGTATGTTCGACGTCAGCGGTCGCATGCGCACGCCCTCGCCAGCCGTCAGTATGAACCCTTTCACTTCAGACACCCCTTCACCTTGTCGCTCATGATCGTCATCAGCTCCTTCGCCCTGTCGGCGCTCCTCGCCTCTGCGAGGACTCGTATCTTGGGCTCCGTCCCGGACGGTCTGACGAGCGTCCAGCCGTCCTCGAACTGGAGCCTGTAACCGTCGAGCGTGAGCAGCTCGTCGCATTCCACGCCCATCATCTCGTCCCTCAACCGGTCAAGGACTGCGTCCTTGTTCTTC
>DATKWQ010000031.1:0-18961 GCA_035529455.1 Thermoplasmata archaeon | reverse complement strand
CAACGCGGAGGCGCTCAGAGAGTCCAAAGTCCCCATCCTTGTGGCGGCGGGTGAAGAGACTGCTATGCACTTGTTCTGTGCCTCCAAATGGCTCGCGACGCAGCTGAGAACCGACCTGCACATGCTTCCGAGCGGACATGTAGGTTACGTTGACCGACCCAAAGAATTCGCAACGGCACTTCTCGCTCTAGTTGAGAAGTTGCGCTGACGAGCCCTCTCAACAGGGATTCTCCCTGTTGAATCAGCTGTGTATCCGGGTCCACACCCTGCCCGTCGCGTTAGAAGATACTATGTATGTTGTACGGAGAGGCAACACGTCTGACTGTCCGAACGAGTGATTGTGCCTCAAGAGTATCTTCGGGGGCATGCTACCGAATCGGAGCGCATGCTCATATCTGTGCACATTGCTGCCTGGCTCTGATATTCTCCGTATTCATGAATAGACGTACCAGTGCATTTCCGAGATGAACGCTCGGTACAATGCCAAAGACTATAAGCGGCGGCGGTGTTGAATGAATTGGAAATCGCGGAAATTCAGCAGGATGCGTTTTGAATCGTCGTTATGAACTTCGCAACTTTTTTGGTTGCATGGATTCGCCCGGTTTAAATAATCGTCTGTGAGTTTTGTGGGGGCGAGCCAGTATGACAAAGAACAAAACAAAGACAGCTAAGAGCAGCAAGGCAGAGACGAACAAGCGGACCCGAACTGGGTCGACAGAGGAGCGGAAAGACCCGTTCAGAATGTGGACCGAGAGCTATAGCGCAATGTCGAAAGTCTGGCAGGAATCCTACACGGACCTGTACAATCCCTGGATCGAATCTACAGGCAAGCTCTTTGACAAGGCTAAGGAGCTCTCAGGGCAGACATCGCCAGAGAAGTACAAAGAGTTCTACGAGGAACTGGTTAAGACACAGCAGGACACACTCGGCAGACTCTATCCTATGCAGAAGGCAATGACGGACGGTAAGACTTTGGACAAGCTCGTCGCGAGTGCACAGGTGTCAATGGATCTGATCAAGGCGTGGAGCGCCGAGCTTGAGGAGAATTCCAAGAGGACTCAGAAGATACTCTTGAGCGGTGCAAGTCCAGAGGACTACAAGGACTCCTACGAGATGTGGATCAAGTCCTACGAGAAGATGTTCGATGAGTTCCTTGGCATGATGACATCGAAGGACACGAAGGATGTCTTCGAGGCGTACACGGGCATGCCGAACATGTATCTCACGAACCTTGCCGAGGCGGCAAGGATGTGGAGAGCATCCTACAAGGACATGTACACCCCCTGGGCGGAGCTGACTTTCGAGCTCTCAGAGAAATTCTCCGAGCTGTCAAAGGGCGACGCGAGTCCGGAGAAGTACAGAGAGTTCTACGACCAGTGGATGAAGACATACAAAGAGACTTACGCCAAGATGTTCACGACCGACATGACGAAGCCGTCGAAGGAAATGGTCGAGGACATGCTCCAGGGAATGAACAACAGTACGGAACTGTACAATTCCTGGTTGATGGCGTTGGAAAAGACGACCGAGAAGATGAAGGACCTGCTCGCGAATGCAACTGAGGCGGAGTCTTACAGGGAGTTCTACGGGCAATGGTTCGATACATATGAGAAGGCATACAAGGACTTCTTTGAGCTCATGCCCGCGGTCGAGCCAATGAAGATCCTGATAGATCCGCTCAAGAAGGCAGCACGAGCTCAGGCGGACACCTACGCGAATGCAACCAAGATGTGGATGGACGCGAAGTTCGGCCAGACGAGAGCGACGTGATCATGGAGAGCTCGGATCTACAGGCATCTCATGAGTTCTTCGCGCACTGGCGGAAGAATTATGAAGCCACGTACGGCAAGATCATAGATATGCCCATCATGGGTCCATCTCGCGAGGACGCGGAAAGGCTGAGAGAGAACTTCGAGGCCGCGATCAACATGCATGCTGCATGGGCGCAGTCCATCGCGAATTATCAGAGTGCCTTCATGGAGGCCACCCAGAAAACCCAGGAGGAAGTCAAGAAGCGGATCGCAGAAGGCGTCTCGCCTTCCTCCTACAAGGGCTACTACGACCTCTGGATGGAGACATACAGTGAGACATTCAAGGAGTTTCTGAAATCGCGCTTCTTCGCCTCGGACCTGGCAAGACTGACATCCAATTCGATGGATTTTCAGAAATCCTCAAGGATACTGATCGAGGAGAATATCCTTAAACCCGCCAACCTCCCCACACGGACAGAGATGGATGACCTCAACAAGGAGGTCTACCTGCTCAAGAAGCAAGTGAGAGAGCTGGTTCGAGACAGGGGAAGAAGCGCAGAGAGGAAGTGACGGACGCTACCTGAGTATCGTTTCGGATAGTGACAACTATGGAATTCGATGAACTGATAGAGAATAATAGGAAGGCAATGAGGATGTTCGACCTACTCCTCAAGGCACCAGAGATATCGGTCGGGATGACCCCTTCAGAGGTCGTCTACACTCAGGATGACATGAGGTTGCTTCACTACACTCCAGTAGTGAAGAACCCGTATCCCGTGCCCGTGCTGATCGTCTATGCCCTTGTCAATCGATACTACATACTGGATCTCCAGCCCGACAAGAGCGTCGTCAAGAGACTGCTCGATGACGGGCTCGATGTATACATCATCGACTGGGGGTATCCGTCAGGAATAGACAGGTATCTCACCATCGATGACTATGTGAACGAGTACATGGACAACGCCGTCGAGAAGATAAGGGAGTTGTCCGGGGCTGACAAAGTATCCCTGTTCGGTGTTTGCCAGGGTGGTACCTTCTCGGTGATGTATTCATCGCTGCATCCGGAGAAGATACAGAACCTCGCGACGATGGTGACACCCGTCGACTTCGACACAGATGACGGACTCCTCCACGTGTGGGCAAAGAGCCTAGATGCCGACAGGATAGTGGATGCATACGGCATGGTACCAGGAACCCTACTTAACACGGGTTTCCTACTCACAGACCCTTTCAGGGTCTTGATAGACAAGTACGTCGGATTCATTGAGAAGATCGAGAACAACGGAGATGATGAAGACGGCGGACGAAGGAATGAGGAAGCCGTGAAGAACTTCTTGCGGATGGAGAAATGGATCTTCGACAGTCCCAACCAGGCAGGGGAGATGTATCGGCAGTTCATCAAGGACTGCTATCAGAAGAACCTGCTGATAAAGAACGAGATGATGTTGGACGGGAAGAGGGTCGATCTCAAGAATATCACAATGCCTCTGCTCAACGTGATGGGGGAGTACGATCACCTAGTTCCCATCGCTGCCAGCAAGCCGCTCAACGATGCAGTTGCGAGCACGGACAAAGAGACTATGGTCTTTCCGACGGGGCATATTGGAATGTTCGTCGGTGGCAAGTCACAAAGGGATGTCTGCCCGAAGGTCTCGTCCTGGCTGAGGAAACGATCTGGGAAAGTGAGTAGCTGATGCAGGAACGAGTAAGATGACCGAACACGGAGAAGAGGAGGAATCAGAGATGAGATTAGAGAACAAGATTGCTGTGATCACAGGTGGCGGGAGCGGAATCGGAAAGGAAACTGCGAAACTCTTCTTGAATGAGGGGGCAAAGGTCGCCATCTTCGACATCTTCACCGGAGATGTCGAGAAGGCCTGTCGTGACATGGGATTCGCCAAAGAGACGGAGATCAAGAACACCTTATGCTTGACGGCAGATATCACAAAAAGGGAAGATGTGAGAAAAGCAGTCGAAGCAACACTCGAGAGATTCGGGAGAATCGACATCCTCATCAACAACGCAGGCATAATCAAGGACGCTTTGCTACAGAAGATGACAGAAGAGCAATGGGACGATGTGATACGTGTTGATCTCACGGGCGCGTTCAACTGCATTCAAGCAGTCGCTGATCACATGCTGCAGAGAGGAGGCGGCTCGATCGTCAATGTGTCCTCAGTCTCAGGCGTATACGGCAATGTTGGCCAGGTCAACTACTCGGCCGCCAAAGCCGGCTTGATCGGGATCACCAAGACATTGTCCAAGGAACTGGGAAAGAAGGGGATAAGAGTCAATGCCGTCGCTCCTGGGTTCATAAGGACCCCAATGACTGCATCAGTGCCTCAGAAGATACTCGACCGAATGGCGGAGAAGACTCCTCTGAATATGCTAGGCGACCCGATAGATGTTGCCTATGCCAACCTATATCTGGCGTCGGACGAGGCGAAGTACGTGAACGGGTGCGTATTGATGGTCGATGGTGGGCTTGTAGTCTAGGCTCACGCGAGGATAAGAGGTGAAAGGCTTGAAGAGAACAGGTGTCCTAGACGGAAAAGCGGCCATTGTAACAGGCGGCTCCAGAGGCATAGGTCAGGCGATTGCCATAAAGCTCGCAGAACAGGGAGCTGATGTCGCCGTCAACTATCAGAGCCGCAGGGATCAGGCTGCGGACGTCATCGACTTCATAAACAAGACGGACCGATTAGACGATCTTGACGAGATAATCAAGAAGATCGACATCATGGACACCGCCGACCAGGCAAAAGAAGTCAGAGAGATGATAGAGTCGATGGGGAGACGCGCTATCTTATGCCAAGCCAACGTCGGAAAGATGGACGAAGTGAACAAGATGCGAGACAAGGCGGTTGCTGAGTTCGGCAAGATCGATATCTTGGTCAACAACGCCGGGATAGTCAAAGACAAGTCGTTCGTCAAGATGACTTCCGAGATGTGGGACGACGTGATATCCATCAACCTCACGGGGACTTTCAACTGCACCAAAGCCGTCATTGACGGAATGCTTGAGCGACAATACGGCCGGATAGTGAACATATCTTCGGTGATCGGCCGGATGGGCAATCGTGGCCAGGCTAACTACGCAGCCTCGAAGGCAGGGATAATAGGGTTGACTCAGACACTGGCCAAGGAATTCGCGCAAAAGGGCATCACCGTGAATGCCGTGGCCCCAGGATTCATCGGGACCGACATGCTGAAATCTGTTCCTGACAATATCATGGAGAAGATCCTGGCACAGATACCAATGGGCAGGCTGGGGAAACCTGAAGAGATCGCATCTGCAGTCACATATCTGGTGTCCCCAGAGGCTGGCTACATCACCGGGCAGGTAATTGACGTCAACGGCGGACTCTACATCTGAACAACGACTCGCTTCTCGCGGTCGATTCGAGAAGTTATCCATTCTTCGCGGATTCTAGTGACGCCAGATCATACTCGTACCATGCCGTAGCATGAGCAGATGATCCACCAGACATATTTTCAGCCGACTAATCAAATGCGACTCGAGGTCAACACCCTGACAGGAAGACGAGCACGAGAAGGAGTCTATCTCGGTGCCAATGTCTTCAATATTGAGTTGACCAAGCCAATCGAGTCTGCACGTCGGACAATCTGAACCTCTTGTCTCACGAGGAAAGGCGATGCCTGCACGAAGGGATGGGATAGGCAGGCAGACTCTCAGAAGAGCCTACGGCTTGAGCCCGGCCAGGAAGTCATTTATTGGGATCGCCGACAGCGTGTTAGTCTCGAGTGTTCCGCGGGAGCCAAGGTCCACCATGATCTTCGAGATCGTGGCGTTGTCCTCTGCCTCCAAGATGTTGAGGAAATCGTACTCGCCGAGGAGTGCGAACTGATGCAGGACTTTCGCACCCATCTTCGATATCTCCTCGTTCACTTCCTTCAACCGTTCTGGCTTGGCCTTGATGGTCTTTCGCCCTTCATCGGTCAACCTCGACAACACCACGTATACCGCCACTTGAACCACCTACACGACTGCATGAATATCGGTCCTCTTATCTCTTTTGCCGATGCGGGTGATTCATTCAACCAGTGAACCGCTCACAACGCTGGAGTCATGTGGCACACTATATCTGCGCTCGAATTCGTCCTCCCAGTAACAGACATATGACTCATCGCCGTTCTCAAGCCTGTTGATTGCAGTCTTTGCTAGTTCGTGAGCGAGCTCAGCGTCCCTCTCCCTCCAGACCGCTCTCGCCTCTTGAGGAACGAACAGATATGTTGGCGATTCGTCAATGAACATAGGCGGTAATCGCGCAAGGGCAAATATGTCACAGGCGCTCTCGTCTCCGGGTATACCATGGGAATTGAACTGAGCCAGATGCATCATCTCGTGAGCGATCGTCCAATACGTCGGATATCGCACCGCGCCTCCCTTCCCCTTCCGCACCTCCAGGTTCAGCCTGGTGAACCCGCTGTTCGACTGAAAGACGAAGCCTTCGAAAAGGCGCGTAAGACCTACTCTCACCTGAGGTCTCATCTCAGGGAAGTGCGGCTGCAGCGTGTCCAACCTCCGCGAGATCTCCTCTCTGACCTCTTCAGGCAACCTGAGCGCCTTCCTCGTCCACGTGATCTCCATCGGCATCTATCCCCGTAAAGTCTATCTGGCTTTTAGTTGATTTGATTTGAGTACTTGAGATATGGGATTCCAGATGGACAAATCGGAGAAGGCCTCCCGCGGAATTGTTTATCATCAATGTCACGCGTACGGCTATGATGCGCCCCGAGCAATGTCGCCGAGGAGATGACAGCGTGCAGATTACGGACATGAATGCAAAGGACGAGGGACTCTATTTCGTCTGTCTCGAGGATTGGTCAGACGAGATGAAGGAGGCAGGCGACCACAAGGAACGATGGTATAGGAGGATGAAGGAGAAGGGCCTCAGGGTCAAGCTCGCGGTCGATGACAACGGCGTCGTGGGCGGGATGATACAGTACATCCCGATAGAACTCTCACAAGCTCACGGTGAAGGCCTCTACTTCATCAATTGTGTCTGGGTACACGGGTACAAGGAGGGGAGAGGCGATTTCCGCAAGAAGGGGATGGGCAAGGCTCTGCTCAAGGCAGCGGAAGAGGACACAAGAAGCCTCGGGGCGAAGGGGATTGCCGCATGGGGTGTGAGCCTGCCCGTGTGGATGAGAGCCTCGTGGTTCAAGAAGCATGGGTATCAGAGGGCTGACAAGGACAGCGTGGCCGTACTTCTCTGGAAACCTTTCACTGCAGATGCCAAGCCACCGCGATGGATCAAGCAGAAGAAGAAACCGCAGGCGGTCTCAGGAATGGTGACGGTGACTGCGTTCATCAACGGATGGTGCCCCGCCCAGAATCTCGTCCATGAAAGAGCGAAGCGAGCCGCTGCTCGACTGGGCGACAAAGTGGTGTTCAACAGCATCGACACTTCTGAGAGAAGCACCTTTCTCGAATGGGGCATATCAGACGGCTTATACATCGATGACAAGGTCGTGAGGACCGGCCCGCCGCCGTCCTACGAGAAGCTGCAGAAGCTGATTGCGAAGAGGGCCCGCAGACTCAAGTGAGGACTTGCCGAAGAACGGAATCTCCCCACCCCTGAGGCCCACAATGTCCAGGCACTGGCTGTCGAGCCGACCTGAGAGCCGCCACCACCGCGATGATCTCGGCCATCGACATGGACGGGTACGGCTTTCTGGTCGACCACAACTGAAAGCGTTCAAACCATTTTGCCCGTCCGACAAGGACGGGCATAGTCACCTTTTCCACGCGATTGTCGTCCGGGGCTACATTTGGGGAAGGACATGCAGAAGTTCTTAAACCATCAAGATAGATTCCTGGGCGGAGAATTGACGATGAAGTGTGCGAGTTGTGGGGCTGAGAATCCAGAGGGTAAGAAATTCTGCAGTGACTGCGGCAAAGAAATGACCGCAGCCTCCAAAGGAGCTGAGGATGAGCAGGGAAGACATTGCACTGCCTGCGGTCGCACTCTGAAAGAGGAAAGCAATGTCTGCCCGTACTGTGGACACTGGGTGAAACGCTCCATGTTCGGATAGTGACCACAGAGACGGTCCGTTTGGAGCAGGGGCTCGCGCGTGCTTGCTTCCAGTTCTACGCAAGCAGGCCGGCAGCCTTCAGCTCTTCCGTTATCTTGTCGACGGCCGTCTCGGCATCCTCAGGCTTTCGGGCACCAGTGCAAACGAGCTTGCCACTGCCGAACAGCAGCATGACCACCTTCGGCGATTCGAGACGGTACACGAGCCCTGGAAACTGCTCAGGCTCGTACTCTACCCTCTCAAGGCCAAGGGTGATGGCCGTCGCGTTGAGGTTGATCTTCGCCCCGAGGTTGCTCGTGGCGACGATGTTCTGCACCACTATCTCCGGGTCCTTCTTCACAACGACGCCCGCAGCCTCTATCTGCTTGACCACCTTGCCGACGGCGGTCTTGACCTGTTCCAGGCTCTTCGCACCTGTGCAAACGACCTTACCGCTCCTGAAAAGCAGCGTCGCTGTCTTCGGTTCCTTGAGCCTGTATATCAGGCCAGGGAACTGCTCAGGCTCATATTCCGCCCCATCGAGCGCGAGTGCGATCGCTGGAAGGTCTAGCTCCGCCCCAAGGGATGCTGAGGCGACGACATTCTCTATCTTTATCACTGCCATTGAATCTCCACCGGCCTGCCGGTATTTAAGTAACCCTTTAAAAGGGATACCTATGAAAACGGCTAAGCTGTTCAAATATGAACATCGAACTCGGCGCGGGGCTAATCCTCTGATATCCAACTGAGCCAGCCGTTCGAAATCCCATGCCGCGATGGCTGAATCTGATGCTTCACAGGGCGATTTAGGTGGGTCCTGTCCCCGTTTCGGCTCAGTATATGCTTCCGTCGAGCTGGTCAGAGACCAATATACCGTCAATTGCCGAAAGGGAGTACGCGGTGCCTCCATAGCCCGTCCAAGTTGCCATATTGAACGATGCGCCAGCTGATATCCGGTACACGGAGATGTCCATGTATGTGAGCGGTGTGTCGGGATCGCACACTTCTGGCGGACCAGGCGTGCGCAACATGTACGCTGAGCCGGTCGTGCACCCCGGGAGGCTGAACACCGTCACATCGCCGTTCTCGTCGACCCCGAGGGCGGTCTTCTCATCGATGCCTATGCCCATCGCCACATCGGACCATCCGTCCTCGACTATGCGCGCGAGGAAGGTCACGAGCCGGCCCATGCGGTCCCTGGCGACGAAATGGCTGTCGGTGATCTTGTCCTCCATGTACTCCATGCTGAGGAAGTCACGTTCAAGGGCGACGCTGCGGTTGTAAGGGTCGATAAGTGCTTCCGGCGAATCGATCGTGTCGTACCTGGCGGAGAACGCGAACTCCCCCAGTATGGCGAGGCCCGCACTGGTGCCTCCGACCGGCGCAGGCTTGGAGGCTACGAAGTGTATGGCGTCTTCGACGGGCGTTCCCTTCCACATGTCGACATAATCCCACTGGTCGCCACCAGCGATGAACAACGCCTCGGCGTTGCGGATGGTGTCCAGGATGAATTTGTCGTGGCACGCTTTCTGCGACAGGAAGACTATCGACTCTATGGAGTCGACGCCTCCGAGCCTGTTGTATATCCACGGGTTGTAACCGTCAGAGCCGGAACACCGTATCACGACGAAGTCGCCGCCACCTGACTTGTCTATCATCCATCTCATGGCGTCCGCGATGTCGTTGCTTCCGCCGGCTAGCAGCAGGCCCTGCGATGTGGGAGTGACCACATCGGCGGGGTCGCCTGTGAGATAGTACTCGTAAGCGACCTTATCGGTCTGTTCGCCCTCAGATGTCGATACCGATATCAGAATGCCAGATAAAACCATTACAGCGGCTACTGCCCCGACCAATCCACTCCTAATGATATTCATGACTGACTCCCCCATCCCCCGGAATGCCTGCTAGTTACATTATCCTTGCGCAACGAACGACATCACTGACAGCGCATACCGAAGACTAACGGAGTGCCAGTCTAAATCGCCGTGAAGGTCTTGACCGTCTTCCGGTCCAGTCTCTTCGTGACCTCGACGAGAAGCCGGGTTGTGTTCTCCACATCCTTCAGGCTCATCATCCCGGCATGAGCGTGTATGTGCCTTGTCGGCACACCTATCACGAGCGTGGGACAGCCGGCGTTGGAGATGTGGATTATCGCGGCGTCAGTTGCCCCGCCGTCTCCGCCGGTCTGCGATAGCTGATAGGGTATCTTGGCATCATCGGCGACCCCCAAGACGAACTCCAACAGTCCCTGGTTCGGTATCATCGACGAGTCGTAGGTGGTTATCGACGGCCCGAGCCCCATCTTCGTGGGCGCGTCCTTGGCATCGATCCCGGGGACATCGCCCGCGAGGTCGACATCGATAGTCAAGCAGACATCTGGCTTCACGATGTAGGCCGATGTACGCGCGCCCCTGAGGCCGACCTCTTCCTGCGTCGTCGCTGCGCCCACGACGGTATTGGGATGGCGAATCTTGCCCTCCTTCAACATCCTCACGGTCTCGGCGACGATGAACGCCCCTGACCGGTTGTCGAACGCCTTGCCGATGGCGATCATGTCCGACCCTTGTCTCTTGCCTTTGCGGAATACCTTCTTCCCAATCGTAGAATACGATGAGTCGGGAACGACAGGGCTGCCGACCCGTATCCCCATGGCCTTGGCCTCGTCCTCGTTCGACGCGCCCACGTCGATGAACATCTTGTCCTGAGAGACCAGCTTCGACCTCTCAGCCGGCGGAAGCAGGTGAGGTGGCTTGGCTGCGATGATACCCCGGACGATGCCCTTCGATGTCTTCACATTCACGCGCTGCCCGAGAAGCACCTGGTCGAACCAGTCGCCCAGAGGGTTGAAAGTCAGGTAGCCGAGCTCGTTGATCGAAGACACGATGAACCCTACCTCATCTATATGGGCAGGCAGGAGCACGACCGGGTCGTCGGACGTCCCCTTCTTCGTGAACAACAATGAGCCGAGGTTGTCCGCGGACATATCATCGCAGTACTTAGCAACATAATCCCTCAGAAGCCTGGTGGACTCACCCTCGAACCCCGACGGACCGAAGCTGTTGCAGAGGTTCTCTAAAAGCGCCGAGCTCTTCTTGTTCATGACAATATCCTCTCGCCACGAAACATGAACACGATAGATGAATGTTGTTGTGCAGATACATCCGGCGAGCCGTGCGAAGCTCGAGACGATGGGCGCATAGACTACTCGCTGACAGCAGGAGCAGGTGGCTCGGGTTCATTTCCCCCATGCCTCCTTCTACGGACTGCTATAGCGGCCGCTATCAGCAGCACCGCAGCCGTGACAGCGACCAACAGCAACAGCCAGGGTATCCCCTGGCTGGCGGGCTCGTCTTGCAGGCCCGCGATGCCGAACAACGAGAGGCCGGAGACGTTGGCCCATAGGTAGCCTTCGTACATGATCCCGAAGAGCTCCACATCGGTCGTGTTCACGCCGGTCGTGTCGACGATATCGGAAAGCCGGACCCATGACCCGTCTGACGACAACAAGTACAGCCGGAGCGAGCTTTCGTTGAGGTCTTCGGCGTCATCCGCGTCGCCGTCACCGTTCATGTCCAGGTCTGCCGCCGTGTAGTACATCTTTATGAGCGACCCCGAGACGATATCCGACATGTTGGGGTCGTGCGATTCGAACTCGATGCGGATGTACTTGTCCATTATGACCTCGTCGGACGACAGCGCGTCAGAGCCCGATAGGCTCTTGTCGACCTCGTCGTCGTGCAGCTTCTGCACTTCGACGCTGAACGTCGTCATGTTGCTGAGCTTCGTCCATATGGTGGTGTCAGTCGTCCTCAGGATATCGGCCTGGTCTAGCAGGAAGCAAGATCTCGGGTTGAGGTAATCCACCAAGACGCCTCTGTCGGAGACCGTCATGCGCATGCTCTTGAGGATCCCGAGAACCCGGATCCAATCGCTGTCGTAGACATGCGACAGCATCACCACCGTCTGCGTCTCGTTCCACAGCCCATATCTGACGGCCATCCGTTCGTACTCCGACGTTCTCATCCTGTCAAGGACATCGCCGCTATCGGCGAGCAGGTCGCTTATTAAGCCGCCCACGCCTCCGGCTTCCGGGTCAGGGCTTCCGACGAGGACGATGTACCTTTCACCCGCGTGGTCTGACTGCAGCGTGTCGACGTCAATCACCCTGACCGTCGCATGCTCGGACAGGTTGAATACGAACCCCGCACAATCGCCGAGGTCGTCGTACGCGAGCACGATATCTCCTTCGAGCTCGAGGAGGTAGTCAAGGTCCAGGGAGTCGGGTATGCCATCGCCGTCTGAATCCGTGCTCTTCGGGTTGAGTCCGAGCTCGAGCTCCCTCGAGTCGTCCACGCCGTCACCATCTGTGTCGTTGGACAAGGGGCTCATAAGAGAAGATATCTCGAAGCCATCGGAGAGTCCATCACCGTCAGAATCCCCAGATGTCGCATCAGTGTCGTAGAGAACCTCGTAGCCGTCATCAACACCGTCAGAGTCGGAGTCCCCGGAATTCGGGTTCGTCCCCAACTCGTATTCCTGCCCATCGAACATGAAGTCTCCGTCCGTGTCTGGGTTCTTGGGATCGGAGCCAAAGCCAATTTCGCTGAAATCGTCCAGATCATCCTGGTCGGTGTCCGGGGCATTCGGGTTAAGGTCCATGACGAATTCCTCATAGTCGGATAGACCTTCCCCGTCGGTGTCCTGAAGCTTGGGGTCGCTGCCGAACTCCACCTCGGCTCCGTCCCCGAGGCCGTCGCCGTCGGTGTCCCAGTGAGTCAGGTTGGTGCCAAGCTCCCATTCCTCCAAATCCTGCAGGCCGTCCTCGTCGGAATCGATCGAGCGCGGGTTGGAGAGCAAGGCAAACTCGTCAGGGTCGGGAATGCCATCGGTGTCAGTATCCGGTGCCGTCGGCTCGCTGCTGACCGTGAACGAGGATGTGGACTCCTCCGTCGCAACGGTAATAGACCATCCGCTATCCTCTTGGACATCAGTCAGGCCGTCGCTGTCGGCGTCGAGGAAGACATAGTCGGGTTCGGCTTGGATCAACTCCATGTAGTGAGAGCATACGGTCACGTTCTGCCAGCTCGCGAGGTAAATCCGGTTCTCACCATCCACCGCGATGCCGTTGGCCGCGATGTAGTCCTCCTCGACACTGCACATCCATCTGCCGTTCGTCGTCCATTTCTGTATGCGGTCTGCGAAATCCCCGCCACTGTCGAGCGTGAGTATATCGCCGTTGGCGTCGACAACCATGCCCCTGACTCTGCTAAGAAACCCGTCCTGAGTGCCTGTCTCGCCCCACATCGTCACGAACGTGCCATCTGATTCGAACTTCTGGATCCTGTCGTTGCCCGCGTCGGAGATGTAGACATACCCATCCTCATCGAGATCCATATCTGGTGCCCATCCCAGATCGAACTCGCCGGGTCCTGTTCCATATCCTCCCCAAGAAATCTCCTCCAATACCATTTCAGTTCCGTTCATCACGAATTTGTGAACGAAATCGTAGGAGTCTAGGATGTAGAGATAGTACGTGCCGGGGTCCGGACCGTCTGGGTCCAATGTCATTCCGTTCATTCCGACGTCGATTCCTACGAGAACGCTACCAGGCACCTCGCCCATGAGCGTTCCGTTCGTTGCATAGACAAGCAGAGAAGAACCCGTGTTTACGAACAGGAGGGATTGGCGCTCGCCTGACACGTTCGCCGACATCAAATCAATGTTCGAGATTCCGGCCGGTGTGGGGAACCCTCCGATCTCGGTCCCATTCTGGTCGAATATCACTATGCTGTTGCCGTTGTCGGTATACACCAATCCATCCTCATCCAAAGAGACGCAGAACGGGGCATAGCCTACGCCCTCTGCAACAAAGGCGGAGCTGAAATCGATACGTGTGAGGTAGTAGTCCGTGATCTCGTCCTGAGTGCCGTCCCCGTCGGTGTCGACGCTCCGCGGGTTGAGAAGGCAGTAATACTCCTCGAAGTCGTTGATCCCGTCCCCATCAGTGTCGTTCAGATGAGGGTCCGAGTTGACCAGCCAATAGTAAGTGTTGTTCCGATACGTCAGGTTGACCGCCCAGCCGCGGTACTCGAAGAAGTCCGTGAGGCCATCACCGTCGGAGTCCTCGTTGGTGAAGTTGTATCCTCTCGTATGCTCGAACCTGTCGTCCAGTCCATCCCCGTCGGTGTCACGTCCGGAGTAACGAGACGGATCTGATCCAATCATCGCCTCGTATGCATCACCGAGGCCGTCGCCGTCGGTGTCCCACTTCCACGGGTCCGTGCCCTCCGCCACCTCCTCGGATTTGTTGAGGCCATCGCCATCGGAGTCACTGGAAACCATCCCACGCCAGTCGCCGAACTCGTCTATGCTGCCCGGCATGACGTCGAAGTATATCGTGGTCCAGTGGGAGACCTGAGTGTTTGCCGCGTCGTTCGTCTGTGACTCCCTGTCACACCACCATCCGAAGAACCACCAGCAATCGTCGTAGTATATCCTGTAGTCTGAGTACAGACCTATCGCCGCAGGGAAATTGACCATACCGATGCCAGGCCTGACCCATGCCTCTGTCTCGTACAACACCGACTTGGACGTCGATGTGTACACGGTGGAGTTCGCCACCGTCCTGCTGCCGCCTGTGGATCTGGAGCCCCATGGCGTCGAGATGACCTGGTGGGGGATGATGTAGCTGTCCACGAGGTCGGAGTAGCTGCCGTCGCCGGTGATAGTGACGTTGCCGTACAGTCTGCTGCTGTAGGATATGTTGTCGCCCACATCGATGCCGTTGCCGTCCACGTCCACGAACGACATGTCAGAGTCGACGTACTCAAGGTCCACGTTGCTCCTGGTCCTCGTGTCGGTGAAGCAGTCGATGAGCCATTCGATGAAGAGGCCGATGAAATCGATACCGAAGATCTGCAGAATCGTGTCCACAATGGCGATCACCAAAGCGATGATAATGCCCACGGGGCCGCCGAAGGCTGCCAAGGCTATGAGGGCGAGGGAGTAAGCGAGCATGACCACAGAGTAAGTGACTGCGATTCCCGTGCCAACCGCGCCCCAGCCCAACTCTTCACCAATCGCAAACAGCGCGTAAAGCGATATCCCAACGGCGATAATCACGCCTATGACATTCATCGCGGTGCTGATGCGCTCCATAAGAGTCGTCGAGCTCGTCAGCGTCTGTTTGATGGAGTTGAATGTCGTCTTGAACAGGTCCCACGTGCTCTGGCCGGCGGTCTTGACGATGGTCCCGAGCCTGACGAAGGTCTCACAGAACGCGTATGCCGTGTCGAGTATCTCGAAGGCCGTCAGGAACATGTCTATCGCCATCAGGGTTGACGTTATGATGGTCTCGACCGTCTCGTCCAGGATGACGACTTCGGGGTAGTCGTGCTCCACCGAGACGCCACCGACTGACGCGATCGCGAACTCGCCGCAGTACCACGCGGACACAAAGCTGACCATGGACGTCAGAGCGCTGTCGTTCAGGTCCCACCCTCTGATCTCGTCGATGACCTGGTACAGCTCGAGAGGGATATCGTCCCCTCCCGTGTACCAGCTGGAGCGAAGGACCTTGGACACCACCAACGGCTCGTCGCTCAGATCGAAGGCTATCGGACCATCCACGATGTACTCTCCGGAGAGCTGTCCCAACTCGACGGAAGCTGCTGCGTCCTCTACGCCGACGATGACAGGCATCGTCTCATTATGTGCTATCGAGTCCACCGCCGATGGGATCATCGTTGACATGGCCTCCTGCAATGCCTTGTCTTGATGCGGGAAGTCCCTGATGTCGGAGGCTATCGCTGAGAAGTTGTAGTCGCTTAGAAGCGTGGGAACATCCGACAGACTGGTTGACGAATTCCTAAGATACCGGTACGCCAGCAGCAGGTTCGCGGCGATGAGTTCGTTGAGGTCCGTTCCATTGAATACGCCGATGCTGGAGCCGAAGTTCTCGGTCACCTCCAGCCCTGTCAGCATGAAGTCCTCGTAGTAGGTAGCCAGGACCATAGGTGACGACATGATCCCGAGGTCGACCTCTGTGAACACGATGCCGCCTTCAGCGTCGTCTGCAGCACTCAGCGTGCCGTCAGCCGCTGCGGTCAGGTTAAATCCGTTCGAAGCAACGATCACGACAGTGCCGTCGTCTTCCCTGTCAAACACGAACTCCGCCTCGGGCGTGACGCCGTCCGATGATGCGGATATCGACCCGTCAGGGTCGAGAGCCATATAGAGCCCGTTCGTGGCCATGAGGGCTCCCCTGTCGGAGCCCAGGGATATCCACACGAATGTCTCATTTGCCCCCGTGTCGTCTCCGTTGGCAATGATGGAACCATCAGACTGAACGCTCAGGTAGTCGCCGCTTTCAGCGGCGAACGCCCTGATCTCATTGTCGTTGAGACCACTGACCCTCCACATGAGGCTAAGGTCGAGGGACGCGCTCAGCTCTGATGTCGTCTGAGGGAAGAACATCCTGCCTTTCAGAGCGACCATGTTGCCGTACTCCCACACGGGGAAAAGCGGAACATAGGCGGATGACCCATCTGTGATAATACCATAGTCCTCCACATCCCCCTGGTCAGGGAGGTTCGTGCAGTTGAGTCTCAGCATCGGCACGATGACGACGTCGTCGACAGAGCCATCGAGGTCTCGGAACGACCCCTTCGAGTCGTCCGGCCAGTCCCAAGTTTGTTGTATGAGCCTCATGTGGTCCGGGTCGTTCGTCCTGAGCTGGAACGAAACATAGGTAGGCTCTCCGGATGTCAGGATATCAATCTGGAACCCGCTGTCAATAAGGGTCTTCGCGAACGGCGAAGTGTCGAGATAGTCGGGGACGCCGTCATCGTCATTGTCGGGGTCCCAGGCGTTAGGCAGACCATCTCCATCAAGGTCGAGCGGGTGCCCGGTCACCTCGAGGTAGTCCGAGAAGCGGTCGTCGTTCGAATCTGCCTTGAGAGGGTCCATTCCCATGAACGCCTCGTCGTAGTCGCTGAGCGTATCGAAGTCGCTGTCAGGGTTGAAAGGGTCGGTCCCGATGACCAGCTCAACGGAGTCCGGCAGGCCGTCGCTGTCTGAGTGGTTCGTGTCGTCCGTGTTGTTCATCAGATCTCCGACGAACCTGCTGAGGTCCCTGAACGCAGCCGGTATCTCGTGCGGAATCTGCTTTGAACTCACGCCCTTCTCGTTCAAGTCGTTCAGCAACGGCTGGAATGCCAGCAGTACCAGACACACGACGATAGCTACCGAGACCACTGTTAAATGCTTCTTATGTGAAGGCGTATTCTTCTCCCCCCAAAATGACGCTTATTCACGTCCGGAAACTGCACCGACAAGCATATTCCTTTGGGTTCGAAGCCAGTATATTGGCCGGGACCCGCATCGCCGCAAGAGAAATCTATTGCGTCGGTCCTTAGTCTTCCCGCTGAGCACATTGATCACGTTTCGGGAGATGAGGAGATGACAACCGACATGAGTCATCTGCTTACAGATGAGGAGAGACAGAAGCTGATCTCCACGATACACTCGATGGTATACTGGGTCGGCGTGCTCGTCCCTGAGTATGAGATGCTAGAGAACCACAAAGTCGAGCTGAGGGATATCGTCTATCGGCTCGTGACGAAGGAACATCTGACCGATGAGGACAAGGCGAAGATGGAAGCGCTGATAACCTCCTTGAAGAAGAAAGAACACGACCTCGAGCATACACTCTCGCACGACCCCATGACAGTACAGGCAGGTAAGGCGCTCATGGCGGAGATCAGCGGCCTGTTCAAGGCGATCGACCAACTGCGCTCGGCAGAATCCGAAGATGATGCGGACATCGGCAAGAAGGACGCCATGTCTAGGATCGATGATGCCCGGCGATGGCACACATTCATCAAGGACATCAAACCGCCCAAGTGAACTCAAACCAATAGACCAGAGTTGTCGGGCGATCGTATCATTTTCACATCGGTGTCTTCACCGAGTCTAAGGGAAGATGGGTTCTCCCCTTGGAAGCTGCTGCGTGATACAGTGTATGTCCCCTCCACCGATGCCGATATACTCGCATCTGACACCGACGACCTCGCGTTCCGGGAACAACGATGCTAGGATATCACGGGCGACTTCATCCTCTCTTATACCGTACGTGGGGAATACTACCGCACCGTTGGCGAAGTAGAGGTTGGCGTAGGCGGGAGTGACGGATATCTCGCCAACCATGGTCGGTTTTGGCTGCACGGTTCTCACAACCTCCAGCGACCTCCCCTTCGAGTCAGTCGCGGATTCGAGTCGCGCCATGTTCGCCTCCAGACGCTCGTAGTTCGGGTCAGACTCATCCTTCGTATGCGCCGCCAGCACGAGATGCGGTTTCACGAACCCCGCGACCCCATCGACATGCCCGTCGGTCATGTCGTCCTCGAGGCCGATGGGAAGCCATACCACCTTTCGTACGCCCAGATAGCTGGTGAGGGCTTGCTCGATATCTTCCCGCGACATGCTAGGATTACGATTTGCGTTTAGCAGGCACTGCTCGGTCGTCAGGAGTGTTCCCTCGCCGTCGACGCTTATCGCACCGCCCTCGAGTATCATCGGCGCATCGTAACGTCGTATCCCCATCCGCTCAGCGATCAGAGCTGGCAGTCTCTCGTCACGTTCCCAAGGTCCCTTGTTGCCCCAAGCATTGAACTTGAAATCGACGAGCGCGAGCCTGTGGTCTTGATCGCGGACGAATATCGGCCCGTTGTCCCTCGCCCACGAATCGTCGAGCGCGGCCTCGAAGATACTCGCGTCTGGGCCGAGTCTCTCACGGGCCTCGGCAGAGACGGCCGGGTCCGAGACGACAGTCACGGGGTCGAAGCGGTCTATCGCTTCGATGACAGCGGAATATGCCCTCTTCGCGTCCTCTATATGGCCCTGCCAGGTTTCCCTCCGACAAGGCCAAGATATGAAGCACCCTGCGTGTAGCTCCCATTCCGCAGGCATGGAGAACCCATCCTTGGCGGGTGTCCGCTTGGATTCCTTGTCGTCGTCCGTCGACTCCAAATGATCACCCTCTCCCCTTCGTCAAGTCTCCGTATGAACGTGGCTGACGTGTGTCCAAGAACCCGAAGAATGAGCGAGCTTCCCGGATCTGAGCCAAATCGAGGTACGCGAACAATATCTCGGGGCTGTCGGTGGACGCGCGC
>DATKWQ010000030.1:0-17239 GCA_035529455.1 Thermoplasmata archaeon | reverse complement strand
CGCCACTTAAAAGACTTGAGACAAACGCAATCCAGGCCGGTCCACAGCTGTTGCTGCGAACGCCTGCGCTACCCAACATGGACACCGAAATAGTCCCATCACGCTCGCAGGAGAGTCTTCAATCGCAGATGATAGAGCCCTCGTCGATCACGTCGCCGTCGACCGATATGAAAGCGTATTCACATCCCGTATCGTCGAGCGTCAGCTTGAGTGCGCCGAAGTACTCATCCTCTGCATATTCGAGATTCTCCAGTGTCGACAGAGGTATCCCGTAAGGATAATCGCCCGCGCTATCCATCGATGTCGTCGAAGTGGGCAGGCCTGAAAGGTAGGCGCCTCCTGTGCCAACAACGAACTCGCGGATGCCATCGGGGTCGTACACGCCATACGGAGTCTGTGGTGCCCAACGCTGATAGTTGTGGTTGTGACCAGACAACACCATGTCCACGTCGAATTCCTCGAAGACCTCCCAGAGGTGGATCTGAGTGGACAGGTCGAACCATGATATCCATTCACAGCGGTAATAAAGCTCCCAATCGAACAACGGGTGGTGCATCGTGGCTATGGTCCCTGTGTATCCCTCACTGTGAGACGCGAGGTCATCCTCGAGCCACTTCCATTGCTGATAGGACGGGGTTCCTTCTGCGGGGTGAATCTGTCCCTCCTCGAAGTCGAGATGAGACAAGTGTGAATTCAAAGCGACGATGTGCCAGGTCCCGATATCGAACGAATAGTAGCCGAGGTGCATCCCATCGGTGAAGTCGTTCTGAAGCACGAGTTCCCAGTTCGCACAGTTATCCGGGTCTCCGAAATAATCAAAGTAGCCCTCCGCGTCATCTAGGACATAGTAGTCATGATTCCCTGTTACAGGATACGTTATGCCTCCCAGCGGGCGGAACGCAGTATCGTAGTAGCTGAGATAATCCTCCAGAAGTCCATTGTTGTGCTGTCCGTCGCCGAGCATCAGGAACGCGTCTGGGTCGTTCTCAAGTATGAGGTTGGCTACCTTGTCGTACTGATACCGGTTCACATTTGGCCGCGGGAGCTGGTCAAGGCCGATATCACCCACCGCGAAAACCGTGTAGGTTCTTTCCTCGTCGGACGCCTGCTCTTGCGCCATCGCTGTCGAAGCGAGGCCCGAGACGGTCATGCTTATGATCATGATTGCAGTTGCGATGCGCACTGTTGTCTTCCTGTACGAATCCTTCGTCCGAGTCATGTCTGTAGTCCCCCCCTTTCCAAGACAGCAACGCACTCGATGAGCAGCGTACTGACCAAGCTCGGAATGTCGAGATTCGTATAAGAAATCTGCGCAGCCCATCATGCATCGACTGTTCTGAAATGCACGGAATTGCGCAATGGCCTGAGGAATACCCGCACAGCCGTCCCTCTGGGCCAGACAACATCACTTCGGCATATCGCCGATCAAGTGCATGTGAGGATAGGCTATCCCGACTCTTGGATCAGCCATGAACTTACTCCATATCAGCTCGGTAATCTCCGACTTTATCTTGCGCCTTTGTTCGACGGGGCAGAAGTACAGGACATATACGTTCACGCCCGAGTCGGAGAGCTCCATCCGCAACTCAGGCCCCTTGAGAAGCAACTGGTGCAGGTCACGGATCTCTATCTTCCGCTTGTAGCGTTCGTAGTTCTGCTCCATAAGCTGACCCACAACGCTCTTCGCGGCATCGAGCATGTAACCTTTCGCTATCTCGATATCGCTCTCGTAAGTGACCAGGTTCACTATCTCATCCCAGACGAACGGGAAGTCCTTCGTATAGTTGTAGACGGGCTGGGTGAAAACGACACTATTCGGAATGGTGACTATCCTACCGGTGAATGTATCCCCCTGCATCCACTCCCCGAACTCCCTCAGTTCCGAGTACATCGTCGTGATGTCGAGCACATACCCCTTGGCGCCGCTGACAGCGATGCGGTCACCGATCCGGTACATGCGCCTATAGGAAATCAACGCCCAGCCCAAGACGTTGAGCAAGGGCTGCTGCAGCACGAACGTCAGGGCGGCGCCGATAAGGCCGATGTACAGTACCAGACTGCCAGTCTCACCCATGAGGCTGAACGCAACGATGCTCAGGACGAATATCCATATGGCGTATGTTATGAGCTTCCACATGGACCGTGACTGTGCATGGCTGCCCACTTTGGGGGCTGTGATCTTGTCGAAGAGTATCCCGAGGTAGTACAGGGACACCCAAGTTACAGTTGTCACCATAGCGGCGACGAGGAACTTCTGTATATCTCCCGTTGGGTCGTCTACGTTTATGAATGGGAACACGTCGTGGTCCAGCTCAATCAGACAGACCGCTAGAAAGAAGATCATGAAGAATGCTGCGACCACATGGCCGATGCGCCTGCCCTCGTGCTCCGTCTCACCTTTCACGAAGCCGTGAATCGGGATTCAGTTGATATATCCTTTGTGTGAACGGATACGTTCTTGAAGAGACGGCCTCCCGGAAGCCTCGGAAGGTTTATTCTGTCCCAATGACGATGACTTCACTATGAAGAAGGTCAACCAGGAGGAAATAGAAGGGGCTTCGCCAGAGGGCACAAAAGGGGTCGCGTTCAAACAGCTGCTCGCGAAGAATGTTATGGCCCCCAATTTCTACATGCGATTGTTCGATGTGGCTCCAGGAGGGAACACGCCGAGTCACACTCACGCCTGGGAACATGAGGTGTATGTCGTGAAGGGCACCGGCAAGATAGTGCTGGGAGACAGAGACGAGCCGCTGTCGGAAGGGGACGCGGTATTCGTCATGCCCAACGAGCAACATCAGTTCGTCAACGACAGTGACGCGATCATGCGCATGATATGTGTGATCCCCAAGCCAGCTGAGGATTGACGAGATGTGTTTATGGACCTATTCAACGAAACTCCTGTGAAGGCATCCACCGCCTAGAATACAGGCTCTGAATGCTTTGCCGCCGATGATCATGTCGAATCTGATTCTCTCAGGCGAGCGAGGATCCTTGCCAATCCTGAACGAGCCGTCCGGAAGCGGTACCATGGGCTCCTCGCCAGCCGAAGGGTCCACGTACGAAAGCTCCCCGTCTCTTAGCACCACACGGATGTTCGACATCCACGAATTGTGTGACCTATAGTGACCTACAAACGCTTTCCACACTTCAGGATATTCATGAGCAGCTGGCGAAACTGCGCAAGGTTCGAGCCAATAGGAATCTGAACCGTGCCCGAATCCGACAATCTGATCTCCCTTGATTATGAATTTGAGCGGAAAAAGCCTGAATTCTGGGATATCCAACAAATACTCGTTGTCTCTCAGACCCTCGAGCACGACCGTCTGCCCTTCGATATCTGCAACGAGCAGCCCGCCTTTCACAGAGATGGTGACCGCACCACAGTCTCCATCGTATGTCCCCGCGTACTTCCCCGGATTCTCCGTCATGTGCGCGTGCGGATTCACGATCGCCTCTGGCATGGTCTTGCCTTCGGCAGCGGCACGCATTACCTGAATCGAGTGCCTTGCCATGTCTTCCGGTCCTGACAAGGAGTTCGTCAAGATGATTATTCCGATGTCGAGATCGAGGTCCATCAACATGGACGATGTGTAGCCAACCATGCCTCCAGTATGCCATACGAACCGATGGCCTTCGTTGTCTTCTATGTTTAGTCCGTAGCCGTACGACTCCCCGTGGTATCCGTCCGAAGGTGTGATGTACCTGCTGGTCAAGAGCTCGAAGCTCTTCTCTGTGATGATTCGCCCATTTGGGCCCGCTCCTCGATTCAGGATCATTCGGATGTATGCAGCCATATCCTCCGATACAGAAGATATCGACCCATCGGCGCTCGCGCTCTCAGACCATACGGCGGCGGCCAATTCGGCATTTCTCCCTGCGGGCCTATCGTCATGCAACCATGTGTAACCAACGGCGGTCGTGCTTCTCAGATCATTCGTTATGGTGGTGTATGTATGCGTCATGCCGAGAGGTTCAACGATCATCTTCATAACCGCCTCGGAACAGGTCATTCCCGTCACGGCCTCCAGGACCAGACCAAGGGCCTTGTAGCCAGTGTTGGAGTAGTGGAAGAACTCACCTGGAGGCGCGCCGACCTCAGTCTCCCTGAGTGCCCACACCTCGCTCCCGGCAGCGCCAGTCGATTCCGTGCCCATCATTATGCCTGCTGTGTGAGTCATCAGATGATGAAGCGTAATCGGAGGATATTTCGACTTCACCTCGAACCAAGGCAGATATTCCGTCACTGGCGCATGGAGATCGAGCTTGCCACGTTCGACAAGCTGAAGCAACGCGATGTCAGTGAAGGATTTGCTGATCGAGCCTATCTGGAAGAGCGTGTCGTCCGTCACCTTGGATTTCGATGCGAGATCGGAGTATCCCAACGACAGCCTACGAAGCGTCTGCTTTCCGTCTGTTATCACAAACGTCATTCCGGGAACGCTGTCGGCCGCCATCTTCGTTATGTAGAACTCTTCCAGTGTTTCGAATGCGTTTCTGAAATCCGTCATAGTACGATACCTCCAGTGGTTTCCATCAATTTCCTCGATGGCTTTCGTCAAGATTAAGCTATCCTTGTGCCAGAATGTCCCGCAGGCATTCTCTGAATACATCTGTGTGATGGTCGACTTCGCCCTCAGTCGTGTTGGGCGACATGAGCGCCATGTTGTGGAACGGCGTCAACAGAATCCCACGGTTCAACATCATAAGATGAAGCAGCTTTTCGAGCTCAGCGTCCTTCGCATCCTCCGCTTCAGTACCGTTCCTAGGCGCGATCCGACAGAAATGATACTCTACGCGCACGCCCAACCTCGTGACATGCCAGGGGACGTCCATTTCTGCAATCGCATCCGCAACACCTTTCTCGAATCGCTCTGCCAACGGCTGCATCTGCTCGAACGCCTTGTCAGTAATCACATTCTCGAGCGTCGCTCTCATGGCAGCGACGGACAAGGCGTTCCCGGACAGTGTTCCTCCGAGACCGCTCTCGTCCGTGCCGTCTGCAAGGATTCTGTTCATCACCGAGTCGGCGACATCCTGGCTCATGCCAAATGCAGCTGCAGGAACCCCGCTGCCAACCGGCTTGCCGATGGTCACCATATCGGGAGCGAGACCATGCGCTCGGGTGTATCCCCCCGGACCACAGCATATTGTGTGAGTTTCGTCGATTATGAGTATCGTGCCGGTCCTCCTCGTCGCCTCTCTAAGCGCGTCATGATATCCAGGACCAGGCAGTACGATTCCGCGGTTCGTCATGGCGGGTTCGCAGAGGACACAGGCTATGTCAGAACTGTCCAATGCAGCCTCGAGGGCGGGAATGTCGTTGAATTCGACCGCGCATGTAGTGACCGATGGATCGATCGGTGGCCCGATGTTTCCGCCTCTAGGAACAACCTTCCCTGCCTTGAGATCCACGAGCGTTTCATCGACCGTGCCATGATAGCAGCCATGCACGACCAATATGCGGCTTCTGCCCGTGACTTCACGCGCAAGCCTAATCGAGAATCTGTTAGCGTCCGTCGCAGTCATGGCAATCTGCCAGTAAGGGAGGCCGAAGCGTCTCGCTAGCTCTTCGGACACCCATATCGAGTCCTCAGTCGGCAACATCATTGTGATACCCTCACCGACCTGCCTTACGAGCCGCTCGACCACGGCGTCGGGCGAGTGCCCGAACATCGCGCCTGTGTCCCCAAGACACAGGTCAATGTACTTATTGCCGTCAACGTCCCATATTGTCGAGCCCTTTGCCGCCTTCGCGAAAATCGGATATGGGCCGGCCCAACGAACCATCCAGTTCATAGGCACGCCAGCCAGGAGAGACTTCTTCGCCGTGTCAAAGAGCGCTTTCGACCTTGCATGTGTAGAAACGAATCGTGCAACCTCCCGCTCCATCAGCTCACGCACTCGGTTCTTGTCGATGCTCGCCATGGTTATACCATCCACCTGATCTCAGTCGCCGCATCGACTGCAATGGTAGAAATATGCTCGCACGTGGGACGCTGTGGTCAATCACTACAAGGGCGCCCTTGCGGTGATTACAGTCTCGAGCGGCCGGACAGCACCATGATGACATCCTGCCTTGTCACTATGCCCACGACCTTGCCTTCCTTGACGATTGGTAGCCGGTTGATGTTGTGCTCAGCCATGAGTTTTATAGCCCTGTCGAGGGAGTCCAATGGCCCCAGGTGCATGACGGTCTGGCTCATCGGCAGCAGGCTTGAGACAGTGCTCTCCATCACTGCCCTCATAGCGATGGTCAACTCCCTCGTCTCTTCCTTCTCGATCTCCGCTTTATCCGTCATCTGTGGAGCCGTCGTCTCGTGGAGCGCTTTTGCCTTCTTGCATCTTTCAATGATTGAGTGGTAGATATCTTTCATGCTGATGATGCCGATCAGAGTGCCTTCATCGTCAACAACCGGTGCACCCGATATGTTCTTCTCCATCAGGTTCATCCACGCTAAGCGGACCTTAGCCTTCGCGTTCACGGTTACAACATCGCGTACCATCACGTTCTGAACGCTCATGCCACGTATTCTGGATGGATCCGTATGCATCACCCTTCATCGCGGAGCAGACATCCTTTCTTCCGTCTCCGCGACCGTGCTCTCGAAGATGTCCAGGCCAATGTCGAGCTGTTCCTTTGAGATAATAATCGGCGGAGCTATGCGGAACACGTTCCCGTACATGCCCGAGGTGATCATCATCAGGCCTTTCTTCCATGTCCGTCCCTGTATCTCAGGAACGAGAAGAGGTTCCTTGCCATCCTTGCTTTTGACCAGTTCCACACCAATCATCAACCCCTTCCCGCGGACGTCCCCAATAATCTCGTGATCATCCTTCATCTCGCTGAGCCTCTTCATCACATGGTCGCCAAGCACGCGCGACCGTTCGGGCAGTCTCTCATCGATGATTTCCCTGACGTTGGCTAGCCCGGCCGCCATGCTGATGCCGTTGCCTCCGAATGTGGACGAATGTGACCCAGGCCTCCAGACTTTCATGATCTCGGGCTTGGCCACGATCGCACCCAGTGGTATGCCCCCGCCTAACGCCTTTCCGGTAATGAGTATGTCGGGGACCGTACTCGTCGAATTGCATTCCCAGACCTCGCCAGTCCTACCAAGGCCACACTGCACCTCGTCCGCGACGAGAAGCATATCCCGGTCGTCGCACAGCTTCCTCAACCGCGGCATGAACTCCTTGGGAGGAACGATGTATCCGCCCTCACCCTGCAGGGGCTCCACGAACACTGACGCGAGGCTCCCGCTCGGTCCTCCGAACTCCAGAATGCCCTTCTCGAGGTAGTCCAGACACAATAAGCTGCAGGAAGGGTATTCCTGATTGAACCAACAGCGATAGCAGTACGGATAGGGGGCAAAGAACACGCCCGGTGCATATGGGCCATGGCCATACTTGTACTTCACACGGCTCGCCATCGCGAGGGCGTTGCCCACACGTCCGTGGTAAGAACCCATGAATGTGATGTGCTCCGAACACTTCGTGTAGTAGCGCGACAGCTTGACTGCCGCCTCAACTCCCTCCGCTCCGCTATTCCCGAAAAACGTAGATTCCAGAGCGCCTCCCGGAGATATCTTCGCCAGCAGCTCTGCGAAATCCGCCTCCTTCTCGAAGTAGGCATCATTGGCAAGCGAATGTGTGAGATCTTCAGCCTGGTCCTTGATGGCCTGCGTGACCTTGGGGTTTGACCATCCCGCGTTCATGACCGAAATGCCAGACGAGAAATCCAGATATACATTTCCGTCCGCATCCATGATAGCCGAACCAGACGCCTTCTTCATCGTGAACTGGAAGAGCCTATCGTACGCGTGCGAGACATACTTCCTGTCCTTCTCAATGATTGCTCTGCTTTTCGGCCCTGGAGGGGCCACCTTGAGATCTGGAGCGTGTCTCGCCCAATCCTCAACCCATTCTGGTAGACTCAAATCCATGACTATCACTCGACGTGGGCCAAATAGGTCTGGATGATGGCCCACAGCGGGGGTTACCGGCGACAATCGATATTAACATTGCTGGGGGAAACTCTCCTCTCTGGCCAAGGCGCGTTCTGATGCTCTGTCGGTGGGATGGCCTGCAAACGGAGAGAGCTTGTGCGACATGTTAGCGGCAGGCGTTCCACTAAGACATGAAACAGAAAAAGAAAAAGAAGAGAGGGGGGAGGAAGTTGTGGTACTATTTCGACTTCTGGAGGTTTAAAGGCTTTTCTGTCAGGCAATTCGGGCGCCCCTCGAGACAGAGGAAAGTTAAAATACAACCCATTCAAGAGAGGCTGTTTATTGTTCATTGACGTGCGTTTAACGCCAGTTCAAGGTGGATGTACCATATGGGCGATCATATAGGTGATCCCTGAGCCACGGTCCTCAGAACGTGGTACAATACCCTCGGCACCTCGTCGAATCCAGACACGGTATAGACTCGTCCACGACCGTTCCTTGCCATCGCCTCACACACCTGTGGCTGACAATCATGGCTCTCCGTCATCACCACAAACAGATGCCTAAACGACGCAGAAGCGTCGGCGGGGTCAGCGCCGACGGTGTAGTTACCGTCCGTAATCAAAACGCCCACCCTGTTCTTTGTCGTCGCTCTCGAAAGAGCGGCGCTCCCGCCACGGAGTGCCTCCTCGATGTTCGTGTACCCGCTAGCGTTGAACTCCAAAAGACTGACGACAAGTTCGTCGAGGTTGGGCGATTGGTCGAATTCCTTTATGGTCTTTGGTCTGTCGTTGAAAGTCATTATGGTGAACTCAACCATCTTAAGCCTGAACGCAAGAACTGCTATCGCTGCGGTCGCAATGGCCAGTTTATCTCCGCTCATAGACAGGCTCGCATCGAGCATCAGGGCGACCGACAAGTCCTTCGGCTTCCTCCGCTCCAATATCAATTCGGATGGGCGCGTCCTGCCAGCGTCGATCATGGCCTCGAGCGTCGACTCGAGATCGACATCCCCCGATTCCCCGACCGAATATGGTTCGCGCGTGATGCGGGTGGGAAGACTCACAGGGCCAAGAAGCTGCAGCACCCTCCGGATAGTTGCGGTTATAGCTATCCTCCTTGCGAGCTCCATTGCCGCAGGGTCGGACAGAACGAGCCGCAACCTCGTGTAATTCTGGGCAATCCTCCAGCCTATATCGTCGCGTCCGAGGAGCTCGTCCTCGTGATGCGTCTCCAGCAGCATGGCGATGTCTCCAACATCGACCATCCTTTTTGCGGGTTCAGCGTCCGCAGACCGTGGACCTTTCAACTCCTTCGGTGAGTCGCCGGTATCGGGTCGTCGAGAATGCATCTCGTCCGAGAAGCATTCGTCCACTATCTGGTCAATGACCTCAGAGGCGGTCGCCCGTGACTCCTCCCGCATCTCTATCCTGGTCGGGAGGGCCATGTGAGCGGCTCTGCGCATCCCGCCGCTCATGTCGGAGGACAATGTCCGGGAGAGCATCATCATGCTCATCGCCGCTCTGATGCTGGCGCCCCGCCTTATGTTTGGGTGGTCTCTCGTCCGCCGCGTTATCCAAAGCGAACAGCCAAGAGCATCGTCCGTGGCATCCGGATACTGCCCCTTGAGGATCATGAACTCCTCGTCGGCCGGCTGATAGTCGATCCTCAACAGTTCGAACCTGTCCGACAAGGCCTCGGACAAAGCTGTTGTTGCGACGAACTCCCGCGGATTCTGAGTCGCGATTATGACGAAGCCATCTCGGGCGTCGATTCGTCCCACTTTGGGGACGTATATCTGACCCTCATCCATGGCAGGAAGGAGTATGTTCTGAACGCCCTCAGGCATCCTGTTCATCTCGTTCACGAACAGGACTCCACCGTCCTTCATAGCCTCAGTCAACGGACCCGGCATGAACGCGTCCTCGACATATCCCTTGTCGAGTACCATAGGCGGATCGAACCAGCCGGAGAGCTTCTGCTCGGTGTATCGCTCGTCACCGTCGATCCGGTGCACGGGGCGGCCCATGTGCGCCGCTATCGCATTTGCGAGCACGGTCTTTCCGACGCCTACGGGCCCCTCGATCATCAGATGCCTGTTCGCACTGACGGCGGCAATCCCCATCTCGAGGTCAGCGTCCCTTCCGATGATGCCCGATCTCCGCTTGATCTGCTCGATATCCTCCTCAAACGTCATCGACTATCCGCTATCTGGATGCTGGAAGGGTGATAAAAAGGGTTCTGCGGACGCTGAGGAACGGAGAAGCTTTTTACTCAGTGGCAATGATACAGAGGCGATACTATGAGAGTCCATTTCACAGTAGACATGGAAGGCATGGCGGGGATTGCACACGAGGACCAGGCAGATATGAAGGGCCTCGACTTCCCAAGGATGAGGGAACTTCTCACGAACGAGGTGCAGGCGGCTGTGGAGGGCGCGAAGGAGGGCGGGGCGAAGGAGATAGTCATCTGCGACGCGCACGACACCGGCAGAAACCTCATACTCGAGAATCTCGACGAGGATGTCGTGGTAATCCAGGGATCAGCGTACGACCTTGGCATGATGGCCGGCATATCGGAAGGCTTCGATGCGTCCTTCCAGATAGGATATCATGCAATGCGAGACACACATGCAGGAGCCATAGCCCACACATACACCTACACTTTCGCGGAGCTGCATCTCAACGGCGTCAAAGTCGGAGAATCCGGTCTCAGCGCGGCAATCGCCGGACATTTCGGAATCCCTGTGGTCCTCGTCTCGGGAGACCTGCACGCGGTCAAGGAGGCACAGGCTCTGATTGAAAATGTGGTCGGAGTCCCCACCAAGGAAGGTGTCGGAGTCTACGGCGTAAGAACGCTCACTCCCAAACGAGCTTGTGACGAAATACGGAAAGGGGCCAAGGAAGCGATGGCCAGGGTTGGAAAGATCAGCCCATTCAAATTGGACAGCCCTGTGAAAATGGAGGCAGTCTTCACCCGGACGATCATGGCTCAATGCGCGGCGCAGATACCGCTCGTCGAGCGGACGGGAAACAAGTCCGTCGCATATCAGGCGAAGGACATGGTCGACGCATTCACCGTTTTCGAAGTCATGAGAATGGTGTCGAATTCTGCCGGCGGAAGTGGAGAACTCTGAGCCTGATTAGCATCGATGGAGATCGACATCGAGGGTGTTGGCTATGCAGGCGTCTGGCATGAATGACTTCGACATACGGTTGATATCAGCGGAAGACATCGAGCGGATGATATCGCTTTGGAAGGAAGCGGGCCTTCCGACAAAGCCTGGAGGAAGAGACACCGTCGAGAATCTGCGCAAACAGATATCCGAGTGCCCTGACCTGTTCATAGGAGCGTTCGATAAGGAAAGGATGATCGGTGTGGTCATCGGGAGCGATGATGGGAGAAAGGGATGGGTGAACAGGTTGGCAGTCGTCCCTGACAAAAGACGATGCGGCGTTGCTAGCTATCTGCTCGAACGCTGCGAAGCGGCCCTCAGGGAGCGAGGGAGACAGATCCTATGCACCCTCATCGAGGAAGGCAACAACACATCTGAGCTGCTGTTCACTTCGAAGGGCTACAAGCGCGAGGACGAGATAGTCTACTACGCGAAGAGAGACGCGGACGACGTCTGAAACGGAATTCAACCGACCTCGAATCCCGCAACTCCGAAAACATGGTCTCGGTTCTCCGCGTATCTCGGGGCTCCGCGTACCATCAGCTTCACGCTGAGGGCCTTCCTGTAATGATGGAACTTGTCGATGATGCTGCGAACATCACTATTTTCCAGGAAAGGTGAGATGTCCATTCGTCCGCCACAAGGGAACGAATGGATGACTGAATGCAACAGAGCCTCCGCGTCCTCCTTGTTGTCGGGAGTGCAGAGCCAGGGGCCGATATCGAATCCGATTGGGGTCCTCCTCCCGAAGATGAATCCGACTAGGTCCCCGGACCTGTCGACTTTGAAGCAATGCTCTGGGAATTCACGATACAGCCTCGTGATCAGACCAGACCGGTCATCGCCGAACGTCTTGCGGTCCTGGGATATGATCTCGGCGAGGTCACATTCATGAACCATCTCACACTGTGACTTCAAAGCGCGTCGCTCCTCCTGCCCGATGAGCAGGCCCACTGCGACGAGGTCATGATCACTGTCTGCGAATCCGAACTGACTGTAGAGTCGGTCACCATCGGCGGTGGCATACAGCATCACCGATGCGATACCCGCTGAATCGACGTCTTCGAGGAGCGCATTGACTAGCCCCTTGCCCACTTGACGTCCCCTACTACCGCCCGAGACTATCAGATGGCCGATCATCGCCGTGTTCTTGTACCTCAAACTCGTGATGAATCCGCGTGAGACCCCATCGCTCTCCCAGACATAGCTGCCATCAGGAGTCAATGACAACATGCGCTCCAAATCGATTCGCGTGTGCCCCCAGCCCTCTTTACGGATGAGGCTCAGCGCGAAATCCAAGTCTTCCAGCGTCATCTTCCTCACGGACAAGCAAGTCACCTATGCGAAGGCGTCATGGGAGTCGGCATATATGATAACATTTCAGCCGATGGCGGAGATTCACCTACATGGCCACGCGCCGCGGCGAGCTCAGCGACATGTTTTTATAAGCTTGCGCGAATACCAACGGACGGGATAGCACTCGAGAGATTGTCATGCAGAAGACACTCAACGACGGGGAACCTACAGTGGTAACTGGCAACGGATCAAACATGACTCCGTTGTCCGACATGGTCGACATCCTCGGATTGATCGCCCGAGTCGAACCTATAGACATTCTACTTGATCGCATCGCAACCACTATCAGGGACCGATTCGCAATCAAGTCCTTAACGATCTGCCTGTTGGACGACGAGACGGGATACTTCAAACCTGTGACAGTCAAAGGCTTCACCGATGACCAGGCCCGGGCCATATGCAGGCACGCATACACTTTCGACAGGAAGAGAGACGAGCTTCAGGACAAGTTCAAGATCAACAAGGACTGCTACTACATTAGAGCCGAAGAGTTGACCTGCCTGTACAATGACGATGTCGACTACATCCATGACGCCTCTGAACTCGACGGGACAAGGGGGCCAGGAGAGGAATGGCACGACCTCGACTACATAGACTTCCTGATGAGAGACCGACTCGGGAACATGACAGGCTGGATCGAGATAGACGAGCCTCAGGATCGCCAGACACTCACACCGGATACCCTTGGCAGGATCCAGATGATGACGAACCTGGCGGCGATCGCCGTTGAGAACTCGCGTATGTATAGCGATGCCATCGAAGCGGTGAACGAGTCTCAGGGGTACCTTGACCTCATCGCCCACGACATCGGGAACCTCATCGAACCCGTCCTGTTCTATCTGAATTCGTTGAAAGACGATTCAGCGCTGTCTGAGGCTGAGGGCGCCAAGCTTGACAAGGCCGTCACATTGGTCAACGATGCGAAGAGCCTAGTGCACAACGTGCGAAGGATGGCGGAGGTGCGCTCAGGGGTATCATCCACGAAGACGGAGCTCGACCTCAAACAAGTCCTTGTGAAATGCATATCGTCCGTAAGGATAGACCACCCAGAGAAGGACATCATCGTCGACCTCGACTGCCCATACGAGAAATGCACGGTTGTTGCAGACGACCTCATCACAGACCTGTTCTCCAACCTCTTGGGGAACGCTGCGAAGCACACCCACAGCAATAAGGCGGAGATAGAGGTAACGATGTCGTACGGGCATAGCGCATGGGTCGTAAGGATAGACGACCATGGCGTAGGCATACCTGACGACCGGAAGGAACTCGTGTTCTCGCGATTCTCCGCGAGACCAGGTAACTATGGCGGCTCTGGCCTCGGACTGTCGATTGTAAGCCTTCTAGTGAAGCGCTACAACGGGATAGTGAGTCTCAAGGACCGAGTAGAAGGAGATCACACACAGGGTACATCTTTCGAGGTCGCGCTCCCCAAGGCGAAAGGACGCTGACCAGCATGCCTCGCGGCAAAAGGCATATTAGGCACCGCCCAGGTTCGCATCTTCATGGCTGACGACGATTCCATTCAAATGACTCTCAAGAAGACTGATGATTTTGAGGCGATCAGGAAGCTGGCTCTCGAATCCGGCCTCGAAGACGGCAAGTTCGACAACATCGTAAGCGCCTTCGGCCAATTCATCGATGACGAGCTCGTGGGCTGCGCTGCCATGAAGCTCGTGGACGGCACCCATTCAGTGGAATGGTTGGCAGTCAAGGAGGAGCACAGGAGAAAAGGCCTTGGTCAGTCGCTTGTGGACGCTGTGGCAGCCGAGGCGAAGAGGAGCGGTGCACGCAGACTGTGGGCGTTGGCAAGGGCACCCGACTTCTTTCTCACCATCGGATTCTCCATCAGCTCTCCGGAGGAATCCCCAGGCCCCACATTCAGGGGATGCTTGAAATGTAGCCAGTACAATATCTCATGCTTCCCCAGAATTGTTGTCAGGAGTCTTTGAGCGAGCTGCTCGACCTCGAAACACAATGCTTATCTAAGCACACAACGGTCGATGCCAAAAGGAGCAGGGGTCATGGCAGCTGGCAAGAACAAAATGCGCACTTGCGCAAAGAACATGGTTGAGACATGCAATCTGAGCGCTGGAGAATGCGTCGTGGTCAAGGGTGGCGCACACAACCAGCAACTCCTCGAGGAGGTTGCCCTGGAATGCTACAGGAGAGGCGCGTTGCCCGTGATCACAGTGTCATCGGACAGATACTCCGAAGCAGTTTTCAAGGAGATTTCCCCAAAGACCCTTTCCAGGGTTCCGAAGCATTTTGTGGGGATGGTGAAAGGTGCTGACACGCTGATAGCCATAGAGGAGTTCGACGACCCCACTGTGGCAGAGGGGTTTCCCCGAGACAAACTCGCTGCTAGGCAGAAATCGATGTTGCCAATCGTTGACATCATCCATCATCCGACACGCGGGAAGAAGTGGCTCTACGCTGGCTGGCCAACAGAGGCCGCTGCCAGAAGATATGGCATATCCTACGACCTCCTGGAGAAGATCATCATAGGTGGCATCTCAGTCCCGCCAAAAGAGCTTATGGCAATCGGCAACAAGATGGCGAAGAAGTTCGCAAAAGCCTCCTGGATACATGTGTGGGACAACAAAGGCACGGATTTCCGAGTCAATATCGCTGGAAGGAGGGCGAACATCGACGACGCGTTCATCAGCAAGGAGGACTTCGACATTGGAGACAGAGGCGCGAACCTCCCTGCCGGAGAATTGTTCTTCGCTCCGAAGGAAACCGAAGGAGATGGCACTCTGTACTGTCCGGTCACTCAAGACAGGATGTCAGGGAAACTGGTGAAGGACGTCCATCTGAAGTTCAAGAACGGGAAGCTGTTGCTGGACGAAGTGGAGGCTGGCGAGAACCGCGAACAGATGGTAGCGAGCTTCGAGGAGTGCGAGAAGATAGATCAGAAACAGTACGACCCCGTGCGCACAAGACACATTGCGGAACTGGGCATAGGGTTCAACCCGAAGATAAGGAAGGCCATCGGCTACATCCTGACCGACGAAAAGGTCGGAGGGACCGTGCACCTCGCGTTTGGGTCGAACAACAGCTATGGTGGCAAATCAGAGTCGATCATGCACTGGGATTTCGTCACTTCCCCGGGTGTGAATGTGGACATCGAGAACAAGCGTGGCGGCACGAAGTCAGTAATGGTCAAAGGCAAGCTTGTCTGAACCCAATCCGTTTCCTGTTCGGTCATCGACTTGCCAGCACGGTGCCCAAAGCGCGGGCAGTCTTAAGCGCAGCGGCCTTCCGAGGAGCGAGGTCGGGGTCGTCGGTGTGACCAAGCAGCACCTCGCCAGCATATTCGTAGTCGATGGCTGCGAAGAACGCCCGAACGATGTGTCGCGCCGGGTCGAAGACTATCTCCCTCGGAGAGCCCGCGCATGCCACGAACACACCCTTTGGTCTCTGCCCGCCCTCGTACACTCTTTTTCCAAGGACGAAGCGCTCGATCCAGTAGCTCTGACATCGGTCTATCATAGCCTTCGTCTGAGCGGTGACTCCCATGAAGAATATCGGGGACGCGAGCACTATGGCATCGACGTTCCTAACCCTCGAGTATATCTCCTTCATATCATCTGTCTTCACAGCGCATTCTGCCTTGGCATCACATCTCCGACATTCGATGCAGGGGTTGATCCTCATCCTCGTCAAGTCTAGACGCTCCACCTCGGCGCCTGCCTCGCGTGCTCCATCGAGCACGGCCTCGAGCAGGTCGGCCGTGTTCCCCTCGAGTCGTGGACTTCCCAATATCCCCAACACCTTGATGCTCATCTATGACAGCGCTCCCTCAGCCACTATCCAAGAGAACGCTGGTAGGGTTATATGTAGCTTACTGGCTGCCGTCCCGCAACCTTAAACTCACAGCTCCGGGATACCCTCCCCGGTTGATCCAGTGTCGGAGAAGAAATTGGATGGCAAGGTTGCCATCGTGACTGGTGGGGCTTCGGGGATAGGCAGAGCAACAGCTGAAAGGTTCTTGGAGGAAGGCGCAAGAGTGGCCATTGTTGACGTCTCCGAGAAGGCAGGTAAGAAGGTCGTTTCAGAGCTCAAGGACAAAGGATACGACGCGATTCTCGCCGTCGGCGATGTGACGAAGTCTGCGGATGTGAAGAGGATGGTCAGCGACATAATCGACCATTTCGAGCGCGTCGATGTGCTGTTCAACAACGCAGGCATCCTTGTGGAAGGCACCGTCGAAGAGGTGACCGAGGAGGATTGGGACCGGATCATGGCCGTCAATGTCAAAGGCGTGTTCCTGATGACCAAGGAGGTCGTGCCCCTGATGCTCAAGCAGGGGAAGGGCACGATAGTGAACAACGCCTCTTGCAGCGGGCTCGTCGGCGACAGAGGGGCGATAGCCTACAACACCTCCAAAGGAGCTGTTGTGCTGATGACCAAGTGCCTCGCACTCGATTACGCGTTGAAGAACATACGCGTCAACTGCGTGTGCCCCGGAGAGATAGAAACACCGATGTTTCTCCAGGAGGCGGCGACAAGAGGCATATCACCTGACGAGCACAGGAAGGACATCTGCGGGTATCACCCGATCGGTCGGCTGGGAAGACCTCAGGAAGTGGCCAACACAGTGCTCTTCCTGGCATCGGATGATTCAAGCTTCATAACCGGAACGGCGGTCTCGGTCGATGGTGGATACACCTGCCAGTGATCGGCTCTATCTCTCCAACGACACCTTGGCCTTGACTCCTGAGCTGACCGACTTCAAGGCTGTAGGGTCCCCCACGAT
>DATKWQ010000029.1:0-2839 GCA_035529455.1 Thermoplasmata archaeon | reverse complement strand
GGCTCAAACCGGAGAACACCGGCGTCAAGACCGACGACAGGGGATGGATACTGACGAATCCGTTCCTGGAGACCTCCAAGCCAGGAATATTCGCCCTAGGCGACGCCCTGGGACGCAACATGTTCAGACACACCGCGAACTACCAGGCGGGCATAGTCGAGCACAATCTCTGGGAGAAGGAGAAACGCTCGATGGACCTACACGCCGTTCCTCATGCGGTGTTCACCGACCCCCAGGTGGGTCAGGTGGGCATGACCGAAGAGGAGGCAAAATCGCAGACCAAGGTCATGGTGGGTCTCGCGAAGTACCATGACACAGCGATGGGGTACGCATACGGAGATACGGACGCCTTCGTGAAGGTCATAGTGGAGCACCCCACGAGGCGCATACTCGGGGCCACCGTCGTTGGCCCGCAGGCAGCGACGCTCGTGCAGCAGTTTGTCAACATGATGAGCTCCGGAGACCGGACATACTACCCGCTCGCCCACGCGCAGATCATACACCCGACGCTCACAGAGGCACTGGCGTCCGCGCTGAGCCACTTGAAGCCGGTCAACTTCGAGCCCGAACACAAACACGTCCATAGCGCCCATTGACGGCCAGCGGTTGCTCTGTCAGGTCGCCGACCAGCATTTTGGCCACTAGTGCCTCTTTCTGTTCTGAAATAGGCGTTCGGCCTATATACGTCGGGTCACAATATTCCATCAAGGTGGGTGATTGGAGAATATATCGATACTCCTCGTAGACGACGAGGAGTCCTTCCTTGAAATATCATCCCGTTTCCTGATGAAGATGGGCGCTTTCGACATCAGCACAGCTCGGTCTGTGCAGGAGGCGCTGACCCTGATGTCAGAGAAGCAGTACGAGGTCATCGTTTCGGACTATCAGATGCCTGAGACCGACGGCATTGGGTTCTTGAAGATCCTCAATTCACAAGGCTCGGAGACTCCGTTCATCTTGTTCACCGGCAAGGGCAGGGAGGATGTCGCTATCGAGGCGCTTAACCGGGGCGCCAGCAACTATCTCCAGAAAGGGGGGGATGTCCACTCACAGTTCCACGAGCTGGCGAGTATGATCTCCAATGCGGCGGAGAGCCGGCGTGCCTCCGTTAATCTGTTGGAGAGCCAAAGTCGATTCAAAAGGTTGGCCGACAGTATGTCGGACCTGATGATCGGTTTGGACGACGATTTTCGGGTGACGTTCTGGAACAAGGCAGCAGAGGATGCGCTGGGGATCAAGTCGGCGGAAGCGATTGGCATGACGGCTTTCGAACTCATCCCGCTGGTCAATGGCACTTCGGTCGAGGACGCTCTCAGGGCCGCGGCGAGCAGCCGGAACATGAAGTCGGCAGTGGCCGATCTGCCTTCCGCGGACGGCGATAGGACGTTCGAAGTCAGAGTTCACCCCAGCGTGGAGGGGTTGCTCGTCTTCGCTCGAGACATCACTGCCACGAAAGCTACCGCTGTTCAGCTGGTTGAGAGCGAGGAGCGCTACAAGGCTCTTGTGGAGTCATCGCCCAACGCTGTCGTTGTTTACGCAACAGATACGATAATATACGCCAACCCCGCAGCGGTCAGGTTGTATGGCGGCGATGACGAGAATGACCTTCTCGGGAAGAGGATATTCGATCTTATGCCTCCTGAGTTCGCCCCAGAGACGGCTGCCCGCACCAGGAAGATGCACGATGAGGCCGTTCCCGCTGCTCCCCGGCCCGTGAAGGTCTACACGAAGAGCGGAAGGACGCTCGACATGGTGATCAACTCAATCCCGATCGCATTCGCCGGGAGGAAGGCGATCCAGACAATACTTCGGGATGTCACGGAGGAGAAGCGTGCTGAGACGCTGCTGCGCGCTCATCAAGAAGAACTTCGGACCATAATCGACTCTGTCCCCGCGATGATAATATACCAAGACGTCGAGGGGAAGATCTTGAGAGTCAACAGGCCCTTCACAGAGGCAACGGGGGTTGACGAGGAAGTCTTGCGTGGCCGAATGGTTGAGGATGTTTTGCCAGGGTGCAGCGATGCGTTCTCGTTGCGGGACTGTCAGGTCATCGAGGCCCGAAGGCCGCTGATGGGTGCCATCGCCCAATTTCAGGCGAAACAGGGCAATAGATGGGCCAGAATGGACAAGATACCGTATATGAACGATGCTGGCGAAGTGGCAGGCGTGATCACCATCGCGCAGGACATCACCGAGCTCAAGATGGCGGAGGAGGATATGTCGAGGGTCAAAGAACAGTTGGAACATCTGTTATCAGAGAGTTCCGCGGTGACATATTCATGCAACGCTGAAGATCCGTTCGACGCAACGTACGTCAGCCCGAACGTCAAGAGGTTGTACGGTTACGAGCCGGAGAATTTCACCAAGAACCCCAGATTCTGGGCTAGCATGATACATCCAGACGATTCGGAGAGGGTTCTCAGGGAATTGCAGGAGATATCCGAGAAAGGATATCATGTCCACGAATATCGATGGAAGAGGAAAGATGGCACTTACACATGGATTCACGATGAGGTAAGACTCGTCAAGAATGAGGAAGGAACGCCAATACAAATGGTTGGCCACTGGTTGGACATCGCTGATCGGAAGGACGCCGAGGCGGAGCGAGAGAAGAAACGGCGTGACTTCTCATTCATTCTTGATTCAGCGCCGATCATCATATTCTACAAGGACATGGAAGGAAGGTTCATGCGGGTCAACAAGACCTTCGCCGAGTTGCTGAAGATGCCTGAGGATGATCTCCTCGGGAAAACGGTCTTTGACATTTACTCCCCAGAGATTGCCAAGAGCATGACAGATGATGACCAGGAGGTTATGAGTTCAGGCCGCCCCATGC
>DATKWQ010000028.1:0-11169 GCA_035529455.1 Thermoplasmata archaeon | reverse complement strand
TAGGTCAGGTTGGGCTGATACATGTCTGCATCCAGGGAGAAGTCCATTCTCTGGTCGACGAGCGCTTCAGCGTCGAGCACGCCATAGGCAGGATAGTGCTGATAAGCAGTCACCCTGTACTCGATTTCGACTGCAGGGATGAATATCTCGTAGGAGCCTTCGGTGTCGGTTCTAGTATCGTTCCAGTAACTCCCATCAGGGAGTTCGACGTAGACACGCGCATCATAGATGCCGAGTCCGGAATCGGTATCGTTAACCCAGCCGTGGATCCTGCACGAGTCTGTGATATCCCAAGGTAGCAGCCTGACATCGTGTTTTGTAGGCGTCTCGTCAATCACTTCGACCTCAGTCACGTTCTCCCTGTAACCAGGCGCTTCAATTCTGACATCATAGGTGCCCTGGGGCACGGACACGTTATAGTAACCCCAGGCATCGGTGTAGTTCTCTTCGTAGTAATAGTCATAGGAGGAGGCCTCTACCCTCGCGTTCCCGATAGGGTCGTCGCTGAAGAAGTCCGTCACGAATCCTTCAATCCATGCTGTCACCGGCCACAGACCGAAATCCTGCCATTTCTCGTCGCCCGGTGCAAGATCCACCTCCGCGGTTGCCCGAGAGTAGCCATCCAGTTCGACTGACATGTACATGTTCTCGCCGTCGACGCACCTCAATTCGTAGAAGCCAGTCTCGTTCGTGTTAGCGATGGACAGTTCGCTGCCGCCGTACCACAGGAAGACTGTCACGGATTGTATCGGATCCGAGGATTTCGAATCTGTGACGTTCCCCCTAATGAAGCAATTGGTCTCTGTCAGCTCCGCATCCTGCTGGATCACAGCACCGAACGGTATCTCGACCTCGAACATAGCCATCGAGTAGCCGCCCTTCGAAATCATCAGGCGGGCGGAACCGTTCGACACGTTCATCTCGTAGTAACCATCCACATCGGTGAATGTGTAGTTGGAGTAGCCATCCTCGAGCTCCTCGCTCCATACCTCCACCGCCACGAGCGCGTTCTCCAGTGGTAGTCCGCTGCCACTGACTGTCACTTGGCCATGAAGCATCGCATTATCGTTGTAAGACTGTGTCTCGAGGGTGATGTTGAACCAATACGTTTCACCGCCGACCAGGGGGTCGTCGCTGCTATTCTCAATCATCGAGTAGCCATCGAAATCCATCGCTACAGCGCCGCCACCCGCTGTGCCTGGAATCACATTTACCTCGAAGTAACCGTCGGCTTCAGGAACGGTCACGTTCGCGTATTCCGGCATGTCATCCCCCATTGGATCGTACACTATTCCCAGTACATGACCGTCATCTCTCGGTACGCCCATGCTGTCCTTCACGTAGCCTTTGATAGTCACATCTGCCACGGCAGGAGATATCGATTCGAGCGAGAAGTTGACCCATCTTGTCTCGCCTGCGAGAACCGATACTTGATTCATGCCCATCATGTAGCTGCCATTTGCGGCCAATATCATGTAGTCGAATCCGCCTGGCACGCCGATCTCATAATCGCCCAATTCATCCGAGTACGTCCAGTTCACGTCGACGCCACCAGCGGTGAACATCATGATCTTGACATAGGAGTTGGGGATTGGGTCCACGCCGTCTGAGACGTTACCCTTGATCCAAGCATCGCTCGGCAAGTCCAAGGCTGCTTTGGCGGGCAGGGCGGTCATCATTCCTGCAAGAAAAGTCAATGCTACAGCTAGAGACACGAAACTCCTCAAGCGGTGCTTACTCTCGTCCATTTAAAATCGCCTCATATCATAGTCTTGATTGCGGGCGCCCGGGGGAGGTGGGCGGTCCATCACGCGTGCCACTAGCTACCTGGCAGATATAAAAATGATTTGGCATTTTGGCACCACACGCGCGCCGGTGCGCGCACGTCACATATGGCTTCAACCTGCACCAAAGCGCTTGACAAACATGCAACGCAGCCAAAGTCCGAGACTGCAGTGTGACGACCGCAAAAACGATTACCACGCCGACACATCTACCGATTGCCTTGGGGGAAGTGAAAAAGTGGGAATCCTCGATTTAACAAAGGACGGTCCGTCGAAAGTGTTCATGCTCTGCAACGAAGCGATAGTGCGCGGAGCGGTCGAAGCGGACGTCAAGGTGATCGCCGCATATCCGGGTTCACCCACGAGCGAGATATTGGACTCGTTCTCATCGATTGCGACACATTTCGATTGCAGGATGGAGATATCCTCGAACGAGAAGGTCGCCCTGGAGACTTGCGCCGGGGCCTCCATGGCCGGGATGAGATCCATCACGAGCATGAAGAGCGTAGGGCTCAACGTCGCCTCGGACTCCTTCTTCTCGCTCTCGTACACTGGCGTCAAGGGGGGCATGGTGATGGTCGTGGCCGATGACCCGCAAGCCCACTCATCACAGACCGAGCAGGACGGGAGACCGTATGCCTCCAACGCATACGTCCCGATGCTCTCGCCATCCGACCCCGACGAGGCGTACAGGATGACCAAGGCCGCGTTTGCCATGTCCGAGAAGTACGGTGTGCCTGTCCTGCTCCACACATCGACGCGGGTGAATCACCAGAGTGGCATGGTGCAGACGGGCAGGCTCACGAGGACACCGTTCAGGAAGCTGAATTGGGACCACCCACCAGGACGATTCGTTACCATCGCTGATTCAGCGAGGAAGTTCAAGGCGGAGATGTTGGAGAGGACCAAGAGGATGGAGGGGGATTTCGAAACGTCGGAGTTCAACCTCGTTACGGACACGGACTCGGACATGGGCGTTGTAGCATCAGGGGCGGGCTACAACTACGCTTTCGACGCGATTGACATACTAGGCATCCGACCAGCTCTGCTCAAGCTCGGGACCACCTACCCCATGCCGAAGAAGTTGATCGCGGATTTCGTATCGGACCTCTCGACGCTCGTGGTGGTCGAAGAGCTTTCCCCGTACTTGGAGACTCATATCACGGCGATCGCCAAGGACGCGAACCCGAAGCTCAAGATATTCGGCAAGGCGTCGGGCCATCTCAGCGAGTCCTTGGAGTACAACCCGAACATCGTGGCCGTTGCCTTCGCCAAGATACTCGGCCTCAAACTGCCAGTAGATTACGAGAAGATAACCCGCAGGGCGAAGGAGCTCAAGCGCGGCTTGCCGGACAGGTGGCCGACATTCTGTTCCGGCTGCCCTCATCGGGCAACACTCCACGCTCTGCGACAGGCGATGAAAGGTCGGAAGCACGTGCTCGCGACCGACATAGGATGCTACTCGATGAGCTTCCTACCACCAGTCGAATACGGGGACTCGCTCCTGAGCATGGGCGCATGCATGGGCGTCGCGGCGGGGCTCCAGTACGCGATCAATGAGAAGGTCATAGCCATGATCGGAGATTCCACATTCTACCACGCTGGACTCCCAGGATTGGTCAACGCGATCCACCACGGGGACGACATCACACTGATCATATTGGACAACGAAGTGACAGCCATGACGGGGCAGCAGCCCAATCCTGGCTCCGACACGACGGCGGGACAGAAGCCGGCGAAGCCCATGGTGCTCGAGAATGTGTTGAACGGGTTCGGGGTAGATGACCTCACAGTAGTCGACCCATACGACATCGAGGACGCGACCGCTCGGATGAAAGAGGCGCTGTCCCGGAAGGGTCCGAACGTCATCATCTCGCGCAGAGCATGCGCCCTGTACTCGGACAGGAACAAGAGACGGAGGGGAGAATCCATCATCCACAGCGCTGTCGACAAGGACTCATGCAAGATGCCGTATGCCTGTGTACGCGAATTCAACTGCCCCGCGATATACATCGACGACGACAGCAGGAAGACCCGTATCTCCGAAGAACTGTGCGACGGCTGCGGCGTCTGCGGGAGGATATGTCCGTTCGGCTCCATCCACCAGGCGAATGGGGGTGGGAACTGATGGCTGCCAGGGAGTTCAGCATATACATGTGCGGCGTTGGCGGGCAGGGGCTGGTCCTCCTCTCCAACGCGATTGGCTCGGCGTGCGCCCGGGCGGGCATAAGGGCGCTTACAGGGGAGCAACACGGCCTTTCACAGAGAAGCGGGTCGATAAACATCCACATGCGGATAGGCGACGGAGTCCGATCACCGTTGATACCCATCGGCGGTGCGAGCGTCCTGCTCGCACTTGAGGCGCTGGAGGCACTCCGATACGTCGAATACTTGCGTGACGGTGGGATCGTCCTCATGAACACGCGCATACAGCATCCTGTTGGGGAAACGGCGGCCCATATAAAGGACAAGAAGGCGAGATACTTCTCGGTCGCCGACGTCAAGGACCGGCTCTCCAAAGTCACGGACAAGATATCTGCGATAGACGCCCTCGATATCGCCAGGAGCGTTGGGAACCCGCTGACAGAGAACATTGTGATGTTGGGCGCACTCAGCACCATCGAGGATTTCTGGATTCCCGAAGGAGCGCTCATCGAGGCGATCAAGGAGAGTGTACCGAAGAAGGCCGTCGACGTCAACCTCAAGGCATTCAAGCTTGGACAGGGCGCGGCCCACAGTGATCTGTGCAATGTTGTTAAATGCAGAGAGTGAAATCCCGGGTTGATGGCGAAGAAGCAGTGCGCATACGTCAGGGTGGACGTGTTCGCCAAGAAACCGTTCGGCGGGAACCCGCTCGCCGTGTTCACAGATGCCAGAGGCCTCACTACGAGGGACATGCAGCTCCTCGCGAAGGAGATGAACCTGTCCGAGACGACATTCGTGCTCCCCGCGAGCAGAGGGTCGGGTGCAGACGCCAAGGTGCGCATCTTCACTCCGGACATGGAGATACCGTACGCGGGCCATCCGACGATCGGCACCTTTTACGTGCTGGCCAACGAAGGCAAGATCCGCTTGCGCGACGGCGTGACCGTTGCCAAGATGGAGGCGGGAGCAGGCATACTACCTGTCGAAATACACAGCTCTGGAGGAGTTGTGAAGAAGGTCGTGACCGTTCAGAGGAAGCCCGAGTTCGGTGATGAGTTCGAGGACATCGGGCTGCTCGCGGATGCCCTCTCCGTCGATAGAAAGGACTTCGACTTGCGTCGCGCACCTCCACAACTCGTGTCAACTGGGCTCCCTTGGTTGATGGTGCCACTGAGAAGTCGAAAGGCTATCGAGGACATCACCGTCAACACGGCAGCGTTCGAGAAGGTCGTTGGGAGACTGCCCAAGAACGTCGTGGACGTCTACGTCACGTCGCTCGATCCCATAGACAGAAGAGCGACCACCCACTCGCGGGCGTTCTTCCTCTCCTCAGGGAGCATTATCGAAGACCCGGCGACGGGCAGCGCGAGCGGGTGCTTGGGAGCCTACCTCGTGGGAAGGCGCCTCGTCGACGTCAAGAGAAAGACGAGGATCGTCAACGAGCAGGGACACGCCGTCAACAGGCCGAGCATGATAAGCATCGAGGTGGGGACGGACACCGACGGCACGATAAAATCGGTCAGGGTTGGCGGTGCCGTCGTCGAGGTCATGAGAGGCGTCGCCAGCTTCTGATTCGAGCAGAAATCAGTGCTCTGGCAGGCGCACCTTGAAGACCGAGCCCTCCTCGGAGCGACCTGGCACGCGGTCCTCAGCCCAGACCTTGCCGTTATAACGTCTCGCCAACATGCTGACGATGTGGAGGCCGAGGCCAGAGGAGCCCCTATGCTTGATGCCTTTGGCGAACCTCTCGAAGATGATCTCTTTCATGTCATCCGGTACGCCGCAGCCCCTGTCGGAGATAGCAACAGTGACATAGTGATGGCCGCCCTCCGACTCCTTGTCGGCCGCTATGTCAATCTTCACGACCTCATGCGAATCATACTTCACCGCATTGGTGAGTATGTTCACGAACAATTCCCTGAGCAACTCGTCAGCGTCAACGAAATACTGCTCCGCCTCAACATGAAGCTCCACCTCGATAGTCCTCGTCAGATAATACATCTTGACGTTGTGGACGCTCTCTATCAGGACTGAGCCGATGTCGACCCGGGTCAGGTTCACGCTGCCCCAAGTCAACCGAGACATCGTCCGGACATCGTTCGCGAGCCTGTTTACGTTCATCACCTGGACGGCGATCTTGTCTATCTGCGTGCCCTGTTCGGGCGCTGTCAGATAGACCCTCAGGATGTCCAGGTAGCCCAAAATCGCCTGGTTGAAGTTCTTGATGTCGTGAGACAGGAGGTCGGTGTAGAACTCCGCGGACCGCCTGCTCTCGATCTGATTCTGGAAGAGCCTCGAGTTCTCGATGGCGATGCCCACGAGCCCGGCGAAGATCTCGATGACCTCTATCGTCTCCGCGTTCGGCACGCGGTCGTCCCTAGGACGCAGCAGCTCTATGTAGGCTATGACCACGCCGTCCCTGTCGAATATGAATGTGTCCATGTAGTCAAGCTCGTGCCAATGTTCCTTGCCTCGTCTTGGATGACTGATGAGGTCGGGGTCGGGGTAGTAGACGACGTCCTCCGGTCGGCGTTCGACGCTCTCGGCGGGGATGTAATATGTCGTGTGACCCACCTTCTTACGCCACTTCACCGGCGAGTCCTTGTAGGTTGAGGATTCCGGGTCGATGATATGTGAGACCATCTCGATCGGGTACTCGATCGACTTGATGCCTTCGATATTCTCCTTCGGATAGCCGTAGACCGCCTGGACGGTGAAAGCCTTTCGCTCGTCGTTTCTGATGCCAATCACCATCCGCCGGAGTCCTAGGAGCTGGGCGAGCGATTTCAGGACGTCGCTAAGCAAGTGATCGAGGTCTCTGACATACATCAGCTCCGAGGTGAGGTCGAAGATGCGTGAGAGCTGCTCGGTCCGTTGGCTGCTCACGCGCAGAGCTGCCTCCCTGTCTGCAGATAGACGTGCGTCCTCCATCATCACCTCAGCGAGTGATGTGAAGATCTCGATCGTCTCCAGTGTCTCCTTGTCCGGCATCCGCCCGTCCAAAGGCAATGAGACGTAGACCGCTCCGACGGTACGACCAGTGGAGTCGCGAAGGACGAATGCCAGAGTGTCTCCTTCGCGCAACTCGCCACCTCCGCGAGGAGAGGGCACGGACGCGATCTTGACGGTCTCGTTCGATATGTAATAACGCCGAGACTTCTCAGAAATGTTCTCGAACGGAACGTGATAGGCGGATCTGGAGATCTTCTTCCCCTGTGCGAACTCGTCGAGCACGACGTCCGCAGGTATCGTCCTTGTCAGCGCAAGCTCTTCGGCGTCGATGGGGTAGCCATGAGCCGCCTTCCATCTGAACTCCCCAATCGTCTCGTCGAAGACTATCAGGCTAACACGCTGGAAACCGAAAAGGGTCGAGAGAGAGGTGAGTATCATCTTGGAGAGAACGTCAGGGTTTCTCTCGGATACTATGGATGAGGATATGGTCAGCAGATCCTCGAGAAGGTCTGTCCTCTGTCTCATCCTGCTGGAGAGCCTCTCGTAATGCGTGGACTCCTTGGCCTTGCTTATGGCCATCTCCGCCAGGTCCGCCAAAGCCCGGATCCTCGCGACCTCAGAGTGGTCCAGCAACGACCCGTCGGTCGTCCTGTCGACCTCGATATCAGCCAGCCTGCCGTCGGTCGAATCGACCAGGTGGAACCAGAACCTGTCGCCTGGCTGCCATCCGCCCTGACCGGGTTCTGCCGACGAGTGGCCAAGCCAGGCGTCAGGGCGAGTGAAACTGCACCCAGGTGCGATCTCCCCGCCCGCGACACGGGCGGCGTCATCTCCATCTTGCGATGACGAAATGATTCGCGGGTGGCTGGCGTCCGCCTCGACGGCTTCGTCGGAATCGGGGTCTGACAGAAGCCGGTCGACTTCCCTGGAATGCACCCGCAACCGGACGTCCTCGGCGCGACTGAGTCGACGAACGGACTCGAGGATATCGATGACGGACAATCGCAGGCTCAGTCCCCGGCTCATGCCTTTCATCAGGGTCGAGAACTCAGCGCACGTCTTCTCGTCCATCAAGATGGAGCGATTGTCGTCAGTGTCTCCACCAGCACGATTTTTTTTCACACGACCTACCTTTGCAAGTTCGGACCGAGGCGTCAGTCGCAAGCAAACGCCGAATCGGCCTTTCTGATTCTTGCCGCAGGTATTACACTATACAGCTATAATATGATAATTTCAGGGAGGTACAATAATCGACAAAGCCGGATGGAGGTCCGGTTCGGCATAACAGTTTATTATCTCTGTCATCCTTCGGTCTATCGTGACGTGGGTGAAAGAGCATGGTTGAGATCAATCACATCTTGGCAACGGCGATCGAGTTCGAACGTTTTGGCAAGGAGTACTACATGAGGTTCCACGACCTTGTGGGCGACACGAAGGCGAAGGCCCTGATGAAAGGGCTGGCGCATGACGAGGAAGAGCACGCGGAGATACTGACGAAGGAGCTTGAGGCGCGCGGCGGAACGGTCGGCCAGACATCTGCAGAGGTCCTCGACGAGGGCATGGAGCGCATCTTCTCCCACAAGACGCTGAAGGACTCGATAGAGACGAAGGATGCCATCTCGGCCATCAAACTCGGGATCGAAACCGAGCAGCGTTCGATAGATTTCTATTCAGGCCACGCCCAGGATTCTGGCGGGGAACTCAAGGAGATATTCACGAAGCTGGAGAAGATGGAGAGGACTCATCTCGAACTTCTGAGGGAGAACCTGCTGCACCTTCAGGACGGCGGCGATTGGTACGGTTACGTCCCGATACTAGAAGGATAGCCTGGGCGGAAGATGACCCCATCCGAAGCCAGCCATTGGACCTAATGATTTATATGCGGTTACGGGATGAAGGCTTCACGGCAGGGATCCGTCTTTGGTCAAGATAGCCCCTTTCAACGCGGTATATTACAACAACCTCAGGTTCGGAAACGAGGTCAGCAGGTTCGTTGCTCCTCCGTACGATGTCATAGACCGAGGCCAGGAGAAACGACTGAAAGAGGACAGGCTGAACATCACACACCTCACGCTCGGCAATGAGGGTGACAAGTACGCGACGGCCGCGAAGCGCCTGAGGAGATGGCTCAACGACGGAGTGCTCGTCCGCGACACTGACAAGTCATTCTATCTCTACGAGCAGACTTTTCAGGGCGCAGACGGGGTCGTCCGCGTCAGGACGGGAATCGTGGCCACCGTGAGACTCGAGGAGTTCGCCAGCGGCGTCATACTCCCGCACGAGAACACGATCCCCAGACACAAGGCGGATCGCATGGCCCTCATGTCGGCACTCGGAGGAGACTCCGAGCAGATCTTCATGTTGTACGACGACGCGACGGGAGAGGTCGAGGAGACCATAGACTCGTGCAGAAAATCGGCCGAGATACTGAGATTCATAGATGCCGGTGGCGTTCATCACAGGATCGTCCGGATAGCGGATGACGAAACGGTCGCCAGAATCACCCGGATCCTGGAGTCCCAGAGGATGTTGATCGCCGACGGGCACCACAGATACGAGACGGCGCTGGAGTTCCGCGACAATGCGAGGAAGGCCAACTCCTCGGAAGGCGACGGGCCGGCGGACTTCGTCCTGGCGACGCTCGTGAGTTTCAGGAACCCTGGCCTGATGATCAACCCCACACATCGCATGGTCAAACACATCGACGATGACTTGCTGAAGACGCTGCGAGGCCGCCTCAGCGAAGACTTCAGCCTGCGCGATTTCAACTCCGCGGAGGAGCTGCTCGCCGCCCTTGCCGACGCGCCGAGCACGGCGTTCGGCATCTGGTGCCCCGATGCGGGCATCGTCGCACTCGCGGATCAGAAACGCGACGACCTCCCAGGACCGCTCGGCGGGCTGTCGGTGTTCGTCCTGCAGGAGAAGGTCATGAAGGCGATGCTGGGGTTCACGACCGAGATGCTGGACAAGAAGGTCAACATCGACTACGTCAAGGAGCTCGAGACCGCGCATTCGAAGCTGTCGTCGCACGAGCAGGCGTTATGCTTCCTCGTGAAGGCTCCCACGGCGGAACAGGTCATGGAAGTCGCCAAGGAAGGGCTGAAGATGCCGCACAAATCGACCTACTTCTACCCCAAGATATGGTCGGGAACGCTGCTGTATCTCTTCGGCGAGCAAGCCTCCGGCGAACCGTAAATACGCGGATGCGCATTACGGTGACTCGTAGGTGACACTTATGCGAATCGATTTGGGCATACTACATGGATTCGTTGTCGACGGAACGGGCAACCCGTGGTACAGGGCGGACGTCGGCATCTCTGGCAAGAAGATCGTCAAGATAGGGAGGATAGACCGCAGGGACTGCGACCGGGCCATCGAGGCGAAGGGCCACTATGTCTGCCCCGGGTTCATCGACATCCACACTCATTCGGATGTGACGGCCATCATGTTCAGGGGATGCGATAGCACCCTGAGGCAAGGTGTGACGACCCATCTGACGGGTAACTGCGGGCAGGGGATCGCCCCGCTCAGGGAGCCGAACATCGAGCTCGCGAAGACCTACTGGGGCGAATGGGCCGGCAAGCTCGGGAAGACGAACTGGAGGACCTTCGAGGAGTACTTGCGGGTCCTGGCAAAAGGTGGGCTCGGGCACAACATCGCCACGCTTCTGGGCCACGGCGCAGTCAGGACGGCAGTCCTCGGCGCCAGGAGGGACGCCCCCTCGAAGCCCGAACTGAGGCAGATGAAGGGCCTCGTGAAGGAATCGATGGAAGCGGGTGCCTTCGGGATGTCGACAGGGCTCGTCTATCCTCCAGGATGCTTCGCAGACACGGACGAGATAGTCGAGCTGTGCAAGGTCGTGGCGAGGTACGGCGGCATGTACGCGTCGCACATCAGAGGCGAGAGAGAGACCATAGCAGAGGCGATCAAAGAGGCGATACTGATAGGGGAGCGGGCCGGCGTCCGCGTGCAGATATCGCACAACTGTCCCAAATGGGGGGCATGCGGCAGGACCTCGGAGACGCTTGGCCTGGTAAGCGAGGCGAGGGAGCGGGGGCTGGATGTCACCATCGACAACGATGTCCACACCGACCTCGCACCTGAACTGAGCGGCGCCCTTCCGCAGTATCTCGCGGAGCTCCCTCTAGACGAAAGGGTGGAGCATCTCAGGTCCAAGGCGAACAGGCGCAGGGTGAGGAAGGAGATAATCGATGACGAGCTCCCCGCGTTCGGACCGAGCGGGCTGCTCAAGCATGGGCGTTTCGATAGGATACTCATAATACATGCT
>DATKWQ010000027.1:0-14079 GCA_035529455.1 Thermoplasmata archaeon | reverse complement strand
TGGCCGAGAGGATCGTCTCCTGGATGTATGCTATGCGCCGTTCGACCGGACGTATCCTGTGCTCGATGTCGCGGATGATCCTCTGAATCACACCAACGAAGACGTCCTCCTTCGTGTGGAGCGGAGGACGGCGCTTGAGGTCGGCCGTGACCTCCCTCCCGAGGAAAGTGGCCCCTATCCGGATGGTTATCACGTTCTGCGAGGTCAGTATGATGCCCACAGGCATTGTGTCGATCCTATCCTCGTCAGCCGCATTCGGGAGCAGGCTCCTAAGGACCACGAGGTCGTACTCGTCCGCCGTCTCCACCCTGGAGCGCTCGTTCGGGTCGAGACAGTCTGCGATGTCCTGGAGATCTATGTCGAACTCCTTGCTCATGAACTCCGCTTCGCTGGGGTCGGGCGCGACTAGGTCGATCCAGATGGTCTGCTCAAGCTGGCTCTTGTCGACCTCCTTCAAGACGCCGTTCTCCGAGGCATAGTATCTGATCATGCTAGTCCCACGCGATGGCTTCCCGATTGTCGGATGCGGGATATATGTCTTCTCGGCAGGCAGTAACGTCAGTAGTTCGTTCGAGGGCGCCGTCACCCGAACGGCGCACCCCACCGATCCATGTGGATGTTGTCGCCTATGGCTTTCCTGCTCGGACGCTCGCTTTCAGCCGCTCGTTGTTTGTCTGAAAGAAGCGCATCGTCCTGCCCGTGGAACCCACAGACGACGAGCGTGATTATGACATGGTCGTCCGGAATCCCGAGGGCCGCTCTCACTTTGGCGGGATCGTAGCCCGCAATAGGATGCGCAACGAGTCCGAGCTCAGTCGCCTGCAGCAGCATCTGCCCTATGGCCAGGCCACAGTCGAAAAGGTGATAGTCGCGTCGATCGCTCAGCTGACAGTCGTCTTCCTCCCTGGAGGCGACGACCACAATCAGCGGCGCGCGTGAGGCCCATGCGTTCCCCCTTGGCAGTGCTGCTCTGACACCATCAAGCGACTCTCCGCCGCTGCATATCACGAGATTCCATGGTTGGTTGTTGAAGCATGACGCTGAAAGCACGACCGCGTTGACAAGCGCGGACACACTCTCACTGTCTATCGATCTGGAGTCCAGGGCGCGGAGCGCCCTCCTTCGCCTTATGGCTTCTGCCACTTCCATGACCACACCGCATCGAATAACGATGACAGCTCCTATAAGCCTTGGTGAGTGTGTGTTCAGCATCACACTTTGATCGATGTCCATCGAATGGAGTAGCCAGTCTCCTTCTTGAGCCCCGCGACAGCGTGGAGTATATGATCCATGGACTCGTGCGTTCCGCAGAAGACCACGTCAACGCCCCTCGTCAAAGCGCTCATAGTAGACTCCACTGGTGCATGGATGGAGAAGTACTCGGGAGTCACCTTCGCGAGAAGAGCCGATCCGACGACATCTCCCGCCACGAGGAGCCCTGGAGATAGAGACTCTATCTTCTGTCGGGTGCGGTCCACATCGGCTTTCTTAGACCCGCCGTCGACCTCAGATGGCGTCTCGACGATGAGCAGACTGCCGAGCTTCATGTCTACGATGCCCTCCAGACGTCCTACTAGGACGTCATCCCCTATGGAAGCAGATTCCATCGCGACTCCCTTGGAAGCGGATTTCTCGCCAGGGTACGCCATCAACATTCCATCCTCCATGACTAACCCCAGCTTGTCCCCCTTCTGCACTTCCTTGCCAGCGATGGCAGAGCATGTGTCGACGACCATTATGCGTCTCAGGACCGAGTCCACTTCATTCTTCAATTCGTTGAAGTGCTCCTGGAGTATCTGCATTCCCTTCCGTGTGGGCCTGAGTTTCCCCTTCTGTTCTTTCACCAGACCAGCCCGTCTCATGCCAGAGAGGTACTGACTGACGGCCTGCACGGTGATGCCCAGATCTCCTGACACATCGCGCAACTTGACCGCGGGATCCTCCAATAGCCGGACCAGTATCAGAAGCTCTGTGTTCTTCTTGAGGTCGCGCAAGGGCTCAGTCATTGAGTTCTCAACCCCCCCTTCGCCGTCAGGCGAAGCATCTCGTCAACATCACCCACCAGTATCGCGCCGGCATCTATAAGCGATTTCAGGAACGCATCTGCTTTCCCACCTGTGAAGTCTATGTTCGGGCCGTCGTCTCCGAACACCATAACGACTTGTTTGCCCGCCTTCAGAGCGTACATCGCAGCCTCGAGGTTCTTGAAGTTGCCAGGTCCCACAGGGAACGGAGAGACCACAACCACTGGCGTTTCGTCTATCCGACTGAGGTTCTCCGCATGCATTTCGTCGCTAATCTGAGCGAAGGGCACCTCCGCCACAATGGGAATATGGAGGTCCGTTGCGCACTCGTGGTCTGAGTCCAGTACGTTCAACACGCCGACGGTAACCGAATAGCCGCTGTCGACCAGCGCCCTCATTATTGGGCCACCAGACCCACCACCGCAGAGGACATGGACCCTCGCTCCATCCTTCCTCGCCTTGGACCGGGCAGACCGAGGCATCACATAGACGTTATGAGTGAACGGATCCTTTCTAACGGCGACATCGACACCGTACACGCTCAATATCGTCTCGGAGTTGATCACTTCGTCGGGTGCGCCAATCGCTTCGAGTAGGCCATGGTTCAGCAATGCTATCCTGTCACAGTATCTTGCTGCCAGGTTGATGTCGTGGAGAACCGCGACCACGGTCAGCGACTGTTCCTTGTTCAGCTTGGTCACGAGGTCCATCATCTCGAGCTGCCCACTTATGTCGAGATATACGGTCGGCTCGTCCAGGAGGAGTGCCCTCGGGGCCTGCGCCAGGGCTCTCGCGATGACTGCCCTCTGCCGCTCGCCGCCGCTGAGCTCGCTGAAAGGTCTGTCTGCGAAGGCCGCGCATCCCGATACCTCCATCGCGGCCGCCACCGCCTCCACATCTTTCCGACTAGTCGAGGCGAGCCTGTTCCGTACATGAGGGATCCGGCCCATCATGACGACGTCCCTCACAGTGAACGGGAAATCGGTCGACGAGCTCTGTGGCACAACAGCGAATGTGCCCGCCAGCTCACGGTCGGTCATGGTATGAATGGGTTTCATGTCCACCAGCACTGCCCGCGCGGCGGCAGGGAGGTATCTGGTCATGCATCGCAATAGGGTTGTCTTGCCTGAGCCGTTCGGACCCATGAGCCCGAGGAATTCCCCCTCTCCGACTTCGAATGACACGTTCTTCAGCACATTACAGCCGCCGAAGGCGTAGGACAGGTCCGATATGCTGAGCTTCAAGACATCGCCCCCATCCCACGGCTTCGACGAAGAAGGTAGAGGAAGAACGGCCCACCACAGAGTGCGGTGATTATCCCCACCGGGAGCTCCTCACCCTGAATCACGGTTCTCGAAAGGGCATCGGCCCAGATAAGGAAACTGGCGCCAAATAGAGTCGCTGCCGGTACCAACTTCCTGTGGTCTGCACCAACGACGATGCGCATCATGTGCGGGACTATTAGCCCCACAAACCCAATGATGCCGCAGAACGCCACGGCCCCCGCGGTCATCAGAGCGGCTGTTATCAGCATTATCTTCTTAAGGAACTCCGGATTGGCGCCAAGGTTGTGGGCCGTTTCTTCGCCCAGGAGCAGGGCGTTGAGCTCGCGCCCGAACAGGAACACAGCCAGTATGCCCACTGTCGCAGGGACCGAGATAACGAGAACGTAGCTCCATCTGGCCATGGCCAACGATCCCAACAACCACGGTATCAACTGATGATAATCCTCCCTTGCGAAATATATCAGGAAGGAGACCACTGCGCCGAGGAAAGCCGCCATCGCCACGCCGGACAACAACAGCGTATCAACATACACGCGTCCTTTGACAGTTCCCATCCTGTAGACTATCATCACCGTCACGAGGGCGCATACGAAGGCGAGGGCGGGCGCCGCAACGGCACCCAACGCCACTGTGAGGCCGAGCAGACCTGCAGAGGCTGCGCCCACTGCGGCACCCGAAGACACGCCAATGATGAATGGGTCCGCCATGGGATTTCGGAACACCGCCTGCATCGCCGTGCCCGCACAGGCCAACGAGGCCCCGACAAGGCCGGCTAGTATCACCCGCGGCATCCTCAGCTCGCGAAACACGGACACATAGTAATCAGGGGCGTCGCCCTCGCGGCCGAGGATCGCGTCTAACGCGTCCGAGAACGAAATCCTCTCCGGGAAGCCCGGACCAATCGGTCCAAGTGTACCGACAAGGACGGCGACGAATGACGATGCCAGCAGGAGGATTCCCAGGAGGAAGATGAAGAGGACAGGATTCCTCCTGAAGAATGACGGACGCCTTCCTCGCATGCTGGCCTCGTCGGCCTCCTGTGTCACCAGCTTTACCGCCTCTCCTATTCGAACAGGTCAGGATGCAATATTGCCGCAATCTCCTCCAGACCATCCACAATGCGCGGACCGTACCTGCTTATGAGGTTGTCATCAAGCGTGTATATTCTGTCTTCCGTCACGGCGGTGATGCCATCCCAAGCCGGCCTGGAGGCGATCTCCTCAGCCGTCGTCGTGCACATCACCCCGACCGTGTAAACGATGACCTCTGGATCCTGTGCTATGACGAACTCGCTCGAGACCATCGGGTACTCGCTTGTAGTGTTCTCAGCGATGTTGATCCCTCCAGCCAATGCGATGAGATCGTTTCCGAACGATCCTGGACCGTATGTGAAGTATGGGTAGAACTCGAGGTAGACCCGTGGCTTCGTCACATTGGCGGACTGTATTGTGTCCGTTATTGCCTCAATCCTTCCCGCAAGAGACTCTGCAAGTGCGTTGGCCTCGTCGACGTGTCCTGTCAGAATCCCAACGAGCCTGATGTCCTTGAGGACATCGTCGATAGTCCTCGTTGCCAGCACCATGTAGGGGATACCCTGAGCCTCCAACAGCTCCAACTGAGCAGTCGGGAGGAGGTCTCCACACACGATTATGTCTGGTTCCAACGCCACGATGACCTCGACGAGCAAGGTCATATTCCCCACCTTCGTTATGTCAGCCGCCTCCGCGGGATAGTCGCTGTACGTATCCACGCCAACGACGAGATCTCCCGCACCAACTGCGAAAAGCAGCTCAGTCGGGGTTGGAGCTATCGACACTATTCTCTCCGGCACACTATCGAGCTTGATGGTCCTGCCATAGTCGTCCACAAGGAGTACACCCGTCTCGTCCTCGTTCATCACTGCGCCGGCCATGTAGCCACCGGTGAACGCCAGCACCGATGACACTACAACCGCCAATGTTATCCACACAGCGAACTCCTTCCTCGCTAGCATCTCCTTCATTTCTCATTCACCTCAACGTGCCTGTGCCCGATCTTCCTCGCATTCCCCTGAAACGCCTGCACTGTCGAACGTCGCCATCTCGGCGAGTATCTTGCACGACGCTTCTGCGACGCTGAACGCCAGAACCGCTCCGGTGCCCTCGCCAAGCCTCATTCCAAGGTCCAGCACTGGCACCAGTCCAAGATGATCAAGGACATATCCGTGCCCTGGTTCCACCGATAGATGGGATGCGATCATGAAATCCACTGATTTAGGACAGATGACTGCGGCAATCAAGGCCGCAGAGCCAGATACGAAGCCATCCAGGAATACCGGCACCCCAGACGAGGCGGCGCCGAGCACTGCTCCCGCCATACCACCTATCTCGAAGCCACCGACCTTGGAAAGCGTGTCGATGCCGTTTGATGGGTCCGGCGAGTTGGTCGTGATTGCCATATCTATGACTGACACCTTCGTCCTCAGACGGGTGTCGTCAATTCCGGTGCCCCTTCCCGTCACCTCTGCCGGCGTCTTCCCTGTGATCACTGAAGTTATTGCGCTAGCAGCAGTCGTGTTGCCAATGCCCATGTCCCCTATGGCTATCGCGGAGACGCCGCCCTCAACAGCCTGGACCGCCAGTTCCGCACCTATCTCAAGGCACTTCCTTGCCTCATCTACGGACATGGCAGGGCCACGAGCCATGTTCTTCGTCCCCATCGCGACCTTGCGGTTCACTATGTGCCCTGGCCAGTCTTCGTCGGATGCAACACCCATGTCTACGACACTGACATCGGCTCTCACATGACGCGAGAGCACGTTGATCGCTGCTCCGCCCGACGCGAAGTTCAACACCATCTGGCGTGTGACCTCAGAAGGATATGCGCTCACGCCTTCAGCAGTCACTCCATGGTCTGCCGCCATCGTGAACACTGTCTTCGCACCGATTGACGGGCGAGGGTTGCCGTAGGCACCAGCGAGCCGCACTGAGAGTTCTTCGAGCTTGCCGAGGCTCCCTGGCGGCTTCGTGAGCGTGTCCTGAATGCGCCTCGCGGTCTCTGCCGCTTCGACGTCGGCTCCCCGGATCCTCGAGATATAGTCCTCAATCGGCCTCATACGGTCACCTTAAAGCAAACTTGAAATATTGAAAGTGTATTTTACTCTTTCGCCGCCACGGGGGCGAACGGACCGATGGAAGACGCGAAAACCATCCTTGCCAAGCATGGAATAGAGATTGACGACCTGGTCGAAGCAGGCTTCAGACTATACGTGAGCGACACGCAGAACGACGACATCGCAGCCGCCAGAAACCGATTGAGGGAATTGCTGTCAACATACCTTGAGGATCCAAACGTGTGGCTCATGGTCGCGGCAGCGTCGTACCTCGATGAGATGATATCATCATCCGGAGGTCGCGAGGCTTTGTCGCTGTCTGAAGATCCAGCTTATCTGGTCGCAGACGAGCTGATTGGCATGTCAATCGCTGAGTACATTGCGGGCAAGAAGGGGCTGTTCAACTACATCAGGTACGACCGTGAGAAGCCAGGTATCATTGGTGACCTGCCCCCTTTCATGGATGATGCAGTTGGCGCCCTCGTGGCGGCGTCCATGACACGAGTCTTCGAGTGATCGACATGACGAGAGCGCTGCTTGGACTGCTCACCCGCATCAGGCTGCCTGGCCCGCGTGTGGATTTGGAGTCTGCGGCAAGACAACAATACCTGTTCCCGCTCATCGGCCTGCTTGTGGGCCTGATTGCAGCTCTCATCTGCATCTCCCTGAACACTGCCTTCGGAGGTGGAGAGCCCCTTGTCCTAGGGGGGCTCTTGCTCGTGGCGATCTTTGCCGTCACGGGGATAATCCACACGGAAGGACTCGCAGACCTCGCCGACGGCGTCATGGCCTCAGGGTCTCGCGAAAGAAAACACGAGATAATGAAGGATTCGCGCGCAGGCGTGGCCGCCGTAATCGCGGTGGTCGTCTATCTGCTGCTCTTCTTCGCTCTCGCTGTGGAAATGTCCGCGAGGGCAGACGACTCGGTGTCCGTCCTCCTGACCACATGGCATGTCCCTTTCGCATTGGGATTTGTCTTATCAGAGGTGAGCGGCAAGCTTGCCATGAACACCTCTATGCTGATTGGCCCTAGCGCTCATCAGGGAATGGGCTCGGTGTTCGTACAGAACGCGTCGGCCCGCAAGTTCGCGGTTGCTGTTGCGTTAGCCGCCGTGGTCTGCCTTCTGACAGTCGGCTTCGCGACGGTCATACTGTTGGTCGGCATGGCCGGAGGAGCGGCAGTGACTCTTGTCGCCCGAAAACATCTCGGCGGCGTCTCAGGAGATGTCTTCGGAGCTGCTAATGAGATAGGCAGACTCTCCGCACTACTGCTCTGGGTGTTGGTAATCTGATAGCGATAGTAATGGCCGGCGGCAAGGCGACCCGGTTCTGCCAGCCAGTGGAGAAAGGGTTGTTGAAGGTCGGGGACATGACGCTCCTCGAGAGATCGCTGAATGCCCTGAAGACCGGGGAGATTGACCGCGTGTTTGTGGCTACCTCACCGCATACGCCTAGGACGGCGCTGAAGGCTGGAGAATTGGGAGTTGACGTGATAGAGACCTCAGGCGCAGGATATCATCAGGATGTTCTGGAACTGCTCGAGGACCACCGCCTCTTCCTAACGCTGAACGTCGACATCCCCTTCGTTCGAAGGGAGCATGTGAGCGCTCTTCTGGAGGCGTTCGATGGAGGAAGCCTCGCTGCGGTTCTGACTATACCTTCTGACGGCCCTCGAACCAGCCCAGAGTCACTGGCTAAGAGCGACGAGACAGGACGAACGGTCTGGATCGGACTCAATATAGTCACTCCGAACCCAGAGACCATGACCGTCGAGTTCGACGACCCCTCGCTCGCCTTGAACATAAACGACGAGACAGACCTGGCCGTGGCCGATTCGATAGCTCGTCAGGATGGACTCTGACAGTCCGATCATTTATCGTAAGCTGTCGGGGTTGACGGGTTCAAGCCTTCGAGACATCGTCGAAGCTCTGCTCCAGCAGATCCATCGATTCCTCGAGGATATCCTGTGGCATGATTATCGACGGATGCATGCGGATTACGTTGTTGTACGTCCCGCACGTCAGTATCAGCAGCCCCTTCTTCAACGCCGCGTTCTTTATTGCGCCTGTCTCCTTCGCTGCTGGCTCCTTCGTCTCCGGGTCGCTGACGAGCTCCAACGCCATCATGGCCCCCATTCCCCTGACCTCTCCGATGATAGGGAATCTCTGCTGCAGCTCTGTGAGTCGTTTCACCAGGTATGAGTTGATATTGGTGACGTTGCCCATGCTCTTCTCGATGATATCCATCTGAGCAATCGCGGCAGAGCAGGCGATCGGATTGCCTCCGAATGTGCCGCCGAGCCCGCCTACCTGAGGCGCGTCCATTATCTCCGGCCTACCGGTGGTGGCCGAGAGCGGGAAGCCCCCGCCTATGCCCTTGCCACTCACGAGTATGTCTGGCTCCGTGCCGGGCCAGTGCTCCACACACCACATCTTGCCAGTTCGTCCAGCGCCAGTCTGTATCTCGTCGTCTATGTAGACGACGCCGTGCTTCTTGCATATCTTCGAGACTTTGGGGTAGAACTCCTTGGGTGGGACGATGAAACCGCCCTCCCCAGCGATCGGTTCACCTATCAGCGACGAGACCTTCCCCTCGAACTGCGGCGACGACCAGGTCTCATCTATCTTGTCTGCACAGGCGACTCCACAGGATGGATAAGTCATGTTGAACGGGCATCGGTAACAATATGCGAACTCTACCTTGTAAGTCTCCGGGAGCGGACCATAGCCGGCCTTGTAAGGCATCTCTTTGGCCGTCAGCGCCAGAGCCATCATAGTCCTCCCGTGGAATCCGTGGTTGAACGAAAAGGCCGCCGTCTTCTTGTTGTAGTGCCTCGATATCTTGACCGAGTTCTCGACCGCCTCCGCGCCCGCATTGAACAGAACAGACTTGGTCAGGCCGGATCCGGGAGCGACCTCGGCGATCTTCTCCGCAACGCGAAGGTAGCTCTCATAAGGGGTCACCTGGAAGCAAGTGTGGATGAACTTCTCCGCCTGGGCCTTTATAGCCGCCTCGACCGCGGCGGGTCGGTGGCCAACGTTGGTGACGCCGATGCCGCTGCCCATGTCGATGAAGACATTGCCGTCGATATCCGAAAGGAGCGACCCCTCGGCCTTTTCGATGTATACTGGCGCGACGATTCCCACACCCTTCGCAATCAGCCGTTCTCTCATCTCTCCCAGCTCCGCGGATTTGGGGCCTGGGATCTCTGACGTCTTAATTGAAGCATATTTTGTCGACATACGCACCCCTCGAAACCTGTGCAATTTATATGGTGTCCTTTCGTGGATGGTTGAATTCATAGATATTTGTTTAGCAACAGACGGAAATATGAGCTCTCAATCGCACGCGCACGAGCAGTCCCAAAGACACCTATCGCGCGGGCGTGACCATATCGACATCTCGAGGCTGACGGTCGGGATCGGGCTCTGCTGATCTTATCTCGGACCTGATCCGTTCGAGGGTCTTTGCATCAGTGGATTCCTTGAGCCGCAGCACGAGGAACAGCCCGGCCACGACCAGAGGTGCAAGGCTGCTCTTCACCGCGACCATAAGAAACGCTGTGATCGTAAGTAGGACCCTGTCGTTGAGGCTTCTAAGACGCATGCTTATGATCAAGACGGCGAAGACTATCGCCGCGCTGACCATGGAGTAGTATTCACTCTCGAGCATTATCTCGCTCAGGACCGTGCCACCGACCGATGTGCCTTCGCGCAACACATCGCTGGCATGGAAGAAGACCGCCGCGTCGAGCACCGTGGATATGCCGAAAGGCAGCATCAGGAGAAGTGCGATCCCGGCGCCACACGCAGTCGCGACGACCGCATCACCCAGCCGCCTCCAGTCTCGCTTCTTCAATCCGAGCTGGAGCTCGAAAAGTATCAGCACCACCAGCGGGATTCCTGCAAAGACCTTGGTCATAGTGGCAAGAGCCATGATGAGAATAGCCAGTGCTCCTGGATGCCACTGGGTTCGTCCGTACACGAACATCGAAATGACCATCAACAGGAGCGTGAGTGAGGCGTTGTCAAACGAGTAGAACAACATGACGATCCCGGCTATCGGGGCATAGATTATCCAATCAGCCTTCAACATGTCTCTGAGGATCACGAAGGCGACTCCAGACAGGACCAGGTTCGTCAGCACGAACCATATCGGCGAACCGATCCAGCCAAGTGCCTCATGGAATCCCACGTAGACGAACAGATCCAAAGGAAGGTAGTTGTAAGGGCCCATAGTCCACAGGACGTTGGGAGCGTACTTGCCCTGGAAGCGCGGAACGACGAATTCCTCGTACGGGTTTATCCCATTCGGATAGCTACTGACCGCTGCCTGCACGGCCTCGTCTATGTCGTGGATTCTATCGAAGTAGTCGAAATTGACTACGAAGACAACAGCGAAGACGATCAGCCCCACCCAGAAGACTGCAGAGACTGCGAGCATGTATCGCCTGAACAGCATCGCCAATCGTCCGATGTAGTGGCAACGTACTCCCAGCACCCATATGAGGATGACCGAGGTGAGTATCCCGGTGAAGAATAGGTCTATCAATCGGAACACCTGCCCAGTGGCTTACCTCCTCTCCCAGCCTGTCGGATCCCCGGATGGCTATGCTTTTCTGTCCGACGGTGTTACAATCGGCGACGGCTATAATAATGTTCCTCAAACGCTGGTCGGCTCATCGATCAGTAGTACCCCGCTACCGTATTGGAGGAGTCCCGGCTCTTCTTCTCCGCGTCCTTGTGCAGAATCTTCAGCTGGGCCTCGAGCCTCTCTGCCTCTTTGCACAGAGGTTCCACGTTCAGACTCAGGTGCATTATCATCTGGTCGATGGCGGTGAGTATCAACGCAGCTGCCCTCGCATCGGCCATATTAGGCCTTGCCTCGGCAAGCAAGGTTATTACATCCACTCCGCGCCTCCTGCCCTCGTTGAGCAGAACGCCAGCTGTGCCGGATATCACTCCTTCGGTGAAGGGTTCGTAATCGGCCGTCTTCAGCATCTTCTCTGCACTATCCGTGCTAGCTACGCCGTAGACCAAGACCTCGCGTACCTCGGGAACCTCATCATCGGCCTCATCCCCCTCCACTATCAATCCTCCCGCGGATATTATCAAACTGCATTTCTGCTGTTCCGCGAAGTCGATTATCGCCTTGCCGAGAGGTCTCAACAGGCTCGCGGAAGGCTGCAGCTCCGTAGAGAAGACGACTACCTGCTGCTCGCCAGGTTTGAGGTTGGGCCTCGCGTACACCCTCGCTGGACCGAGCGGCTCAGAGTCGCGGATGAGCGACACCGTCGGGAACAGGTTCGAGTCCATCACGGCGATGTACTCCATCTTAAGAAGCGCTATGAGGTAGTTCGCGACTATGGAACTGACGAGCCCGACACTCGGAAAACCGTCGATAATGACCGCATCCCTAAGATCCATCTTCTTGAGTTCGACAATCTCGATCTCTTCCATCTTGAACGGAGGAAGGTATGAAGAATAATGTCCTTAAAGCGTTCGCATGACCGGAGACGGTCCCCGGACCACGCTCGCCCACGGATGACCCGTCGAACCAAGGTTTTATACGAGGGGGACTTATCTGTCATCCGGCCAGGTGGGCCGGTGGCTTAGTCCGGATATAGCACTGGCCTTCTAGGGTTCACATGTTGAACCGAGGACAGCCAGTGGTCTCGGGTTCGAAAGGCGCAGAGGCGCCCGAAATTCCCGACCGGCCCGCTGCGCCCCATCAAAAGGCATATAAAAAGGAAGCGATGTACGCCCAAATAGTCGCAAAGGGAGTCTGACTCATGAAAAGAAGTTCTCGAGCGTGGAAGAAGCGTGGAAAGCAGCGCTGGAAGTGGCGCAAGAAGAAGATGAGAAGGCGCAAGAGAGCTCAGAGGCTCCGGAAGAAGTAGAGGCTTCCTTGCGAAGGTGCAAAACCGGGGGTATGGGGTAGTCTGGTATCCTAACGGGCTCCAGTTATGGGAATGATTTCCGTTGGGTTTGCTGACCAGTGATGAGTAACTGGAGCGATGACCCATGTCTGAACGCGCGGAGTCGCTCTCCGCGTGGTGGAAACCCGTCGATGGGGGTTCAAATCCCTCTGCCCCCACATTTCTCACTCACGCTCAGAGATATTGAGCTTCTCGGGCTTCGGAGACGCTATCTCAGTAGAGGATCTAATTCCTCCGACCTCACGTGGGGGACGACCCTATGGAATGGAGGTATACAGAAGATTTCTTGTTGTCCTGGAAGTCAACGAAAGACGAAGCTTAAAGACCTGTAAGAAGCGATTCTGTCCATGTGATATTGAGAGAGAAAAAGCAATTGTTTGTTGTTCTAATAGGCGGGTTCGCTTGTGTTCTGATTGCGGCAACATTCCTTGTCCCTTGGTACGGCATAGATTACTTTCGGAACGGAGAGTTCGACTATCGATCGGAGTACTCTCTCGGATTTGAGAGGGCCTCAGCGTACGTGGACTTGAGCTACCTGATGGCGGGGTTGACCTTTGTGCTGGTACTATCCTTGATAGCTTCTGTCAATGCTACTATCTTGCCCTTGCTTGGCAGAACAGAGTCGGGTAAGATTGCCAGCGTTGTGTCTGCGGAGCTCTTGTTGGCATCGGTGTTCATCTTCTATGCTGGCGTCATTGAGGCGGGCCATCTGGACCACTTCTCAGGATATACGCTACTCAATCGCACCGTTTCAGTCGAGACAGCACCGATGATTGGCTGGTGGATCCTCGTGGCGGCCATCGTCTCTCAGGGAGCACATGTGACGGCTCTGGTTTGTCTGAACAGGAAGAAACGAGAAGGCGTTTGAGCATCGCCCGAAAAAGCCCATAAGAGTGAAATGAAAGGGTTTGACCCCGGTACGAAATCCTGCTTGATTTCCGCGGACTCGCGACATACTGGCTCGGCAGAGGTTCAAATCCATCTGCCCTCACACCTACGCATAGATGGTGCTATCGTTGCATTGAGGTTCAGACAATCTCCACTATGCAGGCCTATTCGGCCACAGTTTTGAACGCTCCGTCCAGTATCTCTAGCGATTTCTCGATGACATCGTCGGTGTGGGCCAACGATGTGAACGCATGTCCATCCGGATGCGGGACGCCGAAGAAGACCCCTTCTGAAATGGCGGAGAGGAACCATCGCTCCCACTTGGCCCCATCAACCCCGAGCTCGTCCCTCCAGGTCCGCACCTCCTTGTCCGTGAAGAACACCTCTCCCAGTGATCCTATGTTCTCTACCCAGGTGTCAACGCCGCGGTCCTTCGCATGGTCTCTGAGTCCGTTGAACAGCATATTCCCGTTGCGCTCGAGCTTTGAGTATGTGCCTGACTTCGAGAGCTCCTTGAGAGTCGCGTAGCCTGCAGCGACGGACACAGCGTGCGCGTTGTAAGTGCCGCCGTGGTAGACGAAGCCCTCATCGCACGGAAGAATCGCCTCCATCAGTTCCTTCCTGCCGCCGAAGCCTCCCAGCTGGTAGCCTCCGCCCGCGACCTTCGCGATGCACGTGAGGTCCGGCTTGACGCCGTATCTCTCCTGTGCGCCGCCCCACGCTACTCTGAAGCCTGTGAGCACCTCATCGAAGATCAGCAGTATCCCGAGCTCCTTCGTCAGCTTCCTGAGCTTCTTCAGGTATCCGTCCCTCGGGGCGACGCAGCCGCCCCCGGCATGAATCGGCTCCGCG